>NZ_CALMFY010000018.1 GCF_937863485.1 uncultured Nostoc sp.
TTGTCAATGTTGAGTGAGTGTTTTCGCGTAGGTTAGCTGTCAACGGTTCAGATTTGCCGTAGCCGTAGGGTTCAGAAATGATGATCGGAATTTCTTCAAAGTTTTCTACTGGGGGCGGTGAAGAAACTAACCACTCTAATCCAATTGCCCGCCAAGGATTATCAGGTGCTTTCTCGCCTTGCATCCAAGAAATCACCATGTTGAAAATGAAAGGTAAAGTGGACATTCCCAACAAAAATCCGCCCAGGCTAGCAATGACATTCCAGAATTGATACTCTGGGGCGTAGGAAGCAACTCGGCGTAACATCCCTTGCAATCCTAAGGGATGCATCGGCAAAAAGTTGAGGTTAGTGCCGATGAAGGCTAACCAGAAGTGGATTTTACCCCAGCTTTCGGAGTACATCCGCCCAGTCATCTTGGGGAACCAGTGGTAAATTGCAGCATACAAGCCCATCGTCACTGTGCCGTAGAGAACGTAGTGGAAGTGACCCACTACAAAGTAAGTGTTATTAACGTGGACATCAACCGGCACGGAAGAAAGCATGATGCCTGTGATTCCGGCGAACACAAACATGATCAACGCACCTAGAGCGAACAGCATCGGTGTGTGCAGTCGCAGTTTACCTCCCCAGATAGTCGCTACCCAAGCAAATACCTTAATACCAGTCGGTACAGACACGCACATTGTTGTCATCATGAAAATCAACCGCATCAAGCCTGAGGTACCGCTGACGTACATATGGTGTACCCAAACAATACCGCTGACTAATGCAATCAAGATGGATGAAATGGCAACTACTTTGTAACCAAATAGAGGTTTACGTGAATAAACCGGGAAGATTTCTGAGAAAATCGCAAACACAGGCAAAATAATCACGTAAACGGCGGGGTGGGAGTAGAACCAGAAGTAATGCTGGAACATAACTGGATTCCCACCCTTGGCTGGGTCAAAAAAGCTAGTGCCAACTGTGAGGTCGAGTAGTAGCATCACTGCCCCCGCCGTCAGTGCAGGTAGTCCAAATAGTTGGATAATCTGGGCACTAAGCACTCCCCAGACAAACAAGGGCATTCTGAAGAAGCCCATTCCTGGGGCCCGCATCTTCACGATTGTGGTGACAAAGTTTACTGCCCCCATAATTGAGGATACGCCGGATATTGCCACCGCCAACAGCCAGATAACTTGACCATTAATCAAGTTACCTGTGGGATTCTGGAGACTGACGGGCGGGTAAGACCACCAACCGGCTTGGGCTGGGCCACCAGGGACAAAGAAGCTACCCATCATCAAAATCCCGACTACTGGCACCATCCAAAAGGCAACGGCGTTGAGGCGGGGAAATGCCATATCTCGCGCCCCAATCATCAGTGGCACTAGATAATTAGCAAAACCAACTAGGGAAGGAAATGTCCACAAAAACAGCATCACAGTGCCGTGCATGGTAAACATGCCGTTGTAGACAGTGCGATCGACTAAATCTGATTCGGGTGTTAGCAGTTCTCCCCGCATCACCATCGCAAAAATACCGCCGACGAGAAAGAAGAAGAAAGAAGTAACAAGATACTGAATACCAATTACCTTATGGTCAGTACTAAAGCTGAAGTATTCTTTCCAGTTACTTGGAGATTCGTGGTTAGGCTTCTCACTAGGGAAAATGATGCCTTCAATAGGAACATTAGTCATGGGTTACTTTCCTTTCAACCAGGAGAATTGACTAGAGTCGGTGCAGCAGGTGGAACTGTGACCCAACCAGTTTGGACTGATTGATTGGATGTTTGAGCATATTCAGAAGCTGCCTGATTATTTGCAAGCGATGGCTTTTGGGTTGCAGCTTGAGCCAGCCACTGCTGATAATCTTCAGGAGATTCGACGACTACATTTGCCTGCATCGTCGCAAAGTATGTGCCGCTGTATTGGGAATCGGTCAATCGGTATTGACCAGGGCGGATAGGAGTAAATTCAAAGTCGAGCGCATGGTTGGGAATAATATCCTGCTTGAGGCGAAATGCAGGTATATAGAAGCCGTGGAGAACGTCTTGCGATCGCAGTGCCAAACGCACCCGGCGATCGCTCGGTAAATGCAATTCAGTACTGGTGACATCTCTCTCTGGGTAATGAAAAACCCAGGCCCATTGTTTAGCTAGGACGTCGATTTTCTCAACGGGTTGTGCTAAAGCATTAGCTGATACATCTTTTGCTGCTACTGCCAATGGATTATGCAGGTGAACTAATTCTGATGGGCCTTGAATCCCCATTTGTTCGTAAACTTGGTAGCTATAGCCCGCAATCCAAAACACCAAAAGAATTGGGATCGCTGTCCAGACAACTTCTAAGGTGATATTGCCTTCAATTGGGGGTCCGTCGGTGAAGTCATCTTTGACTGCCCGATGGAAGATCACAGAATACATCAGAGTACTTGTTACTCCCAAGAAAATGAAGGCACCGAGGGTTACTAAGAAGCTAATCAAATCATCAATTAGTTGAGATTCGGCTGCTGCTTGGGGGGGAAGCCAGGAGTAAACCTGCTTCCCGATCCAGAGACTTGTAAGAGTCACTGCGATCGCGCCTGTAAGCAGCGTCAAAATATTTAAAATCTTCTGGATTTTCATGGTCATTGGTTATTGGGCA
>NZ_CALMFY010000019.1:0-26686 GCF_937863485.1 uncultured Nostoc sp.
CATCACCATAGAGAAAGAGGTTTATCGCGCTGAACCCATAAGTAAATATGGGACGATGGGGTTGTTTACTGCATTATTTACTTTGTTGATTTTCCTTGGATTCAATCAATTTATTCCGGTAAAAACCTCGGATGATTTCAATAACTATCTACAAGCTATCTGGCAGCGTACTGGTTTTACTAACACCAAGTTACAGCGCGTTGAACGATATTTAGGTAGTGACCCCAATCAAAAACGAGGTAGAAGGTAATCAAGTAGCTAATGCCAATTAATTGACTGATATAAAGCAGTATTGGTTAGGTATAGCTGGGCTATACCTAACCAATACTGCTCAGAAGCGGGGAGTTAAACCAAATTATCTTAACTGATAACTGTTAAAAAGCGGTAAAGCCTAACTTCTCACTACCGTTCAATTGCTTGGATTCTATAAGTTGTGCGATGGCACTCCTTAAATACCGAACACTAGGTTTATCTTCACCCCACTTTCGGCTATTTCTAATCGCGGCAAAGCTGACTGGTGTTGTAACGGCTGAAGTGACAATGTTTAAAATTTGCGACAAATCCGCCTCAGAAATACTCACGAATTCTACCTCTGCAATTTCAAGCTCTTGGTTAGGCTTTGAGAAAATAGACTCCAGTTTATTAACTGCGTCATCTGGTGCAATTTTTTCCCCTCTGGGCATAACTGCTGGCTGGTGATGCTGCACCAGTTCCGGGAAGAATTTGAGTAATGTTCTAGCTGGATCTGGCTGACCATTTCCTGGGTGTAACTCAGTTTTGAGCCAGTCAGGAATCATGCCGAGATTGCCACTACTAACAGGTTCAGCAAAGTTATTAGGGTTAGCCTTAAAATATTCCCCACTGGCAACATTAATCTTTCGCAATCCGCCAGCACTGACAGACTGAGCTACACAGCCAATGAAATTAACTGATTGCTTAAAGGTATCTGCTAGTCCTGCTGTGGCCTTGCCAACCACAGAAGTTAAGTTAGAGCCGTGCAACACAATGATTAATGTACCGCCACATTTGGCGAAGCGACTCAGCAGATATTGGATCGCCCAAGTGCGATCGCTCTCCTCTAACAATGACAGCAAGCGCATCGCCTCATCAATCACAAGAAGTAAGTTTTTGTGTGAGTAAGGTTCACTTGCATCTAAGCCTTTAAGAAATTTAAGCAAGTCACGGGCGACTAGTTTATCTGCACCGTCTGCATCTTTTTCAGGGTACTTAAGGGCAGAAATCAGATTGCAACTAAAGGGGTAAACATCCACCCCGGCTGTAAAGTATTGAGTATTTAATCCCGAATCTAAAGCTAGAGATAATGTTGCTAAGATTGCTGCTAAGGTTCCCTTGCCACCTCGTTGAGTACCAGCAATCGCAATGACTTGGGAACTCATCATATCTTCTATTTGGAAACCACTTTTCCTTAAAGCCGCGATGAGTGCGTTTGCTCTATTCGCTAGAGTCAGATGAGTTATAGTCTCTGGTGAAAGCCCATTAGGTGATGGCTGTAACTCCTCCGGTTTAGAAAGAGAAGCCGCTTGGTGAGTGTCCCGAATATCTACTTGTGGTGAAGTTAATTGCTTAATATCTACGGTGGGTGGTAACTGGGTTTGAGCCTGTGCAATGGCACTTACCTCAGACCGATTCAGCCGGCTGTCAATGGTCACATCCTGTAAATGGAGAGCCATACTTTGATAAGTCGGTAGCTGACGACCCAAAAGCTTGCCAAACCAGCCAAACATCCAGCGATAAGCATAAAAACGTTTTCCTGGTTCAACTTGCGTTAAATACTGCCCAATATTTTCAAACTCAGCATGAAGAAAGGCGTACTCTTCTGCTGATTGTCGCTCTAGAAATTTAACGGTATTAGCAAGATGATCCGCTTGATAATTTCTCCGATTATCATAGTCACCAGCACGAGCTAGAGCGTCTATAAAGTTGCCACGTACAAATGGTATTGGTGCAATTTCTTTAGTGCGGTTGGAGTGTTCGACAACAAACCATAACCACGCAGCACTGCCAATTAAACCACCAACTATAGCCAAAGGATTGACCGCATAACAAACCGCTCCTATCCCAGAAGCCAGCAAGCCAAGTACACGGGTTATGTCTGCTTCGTTCTCAGAAACTCGGGCCATTTCAAATAATTGATCCTTGCGCTCTTGCAACCATTCAGAAACATTTCCTGCCTCCAAATGGGATAAGGCCGGATATGATTCGCGTAAGTGTTCCGTTTCCTTAGTTGTAATTTTTGGGATATTGTTACTTTGCATAAAACAAATGCCCTGTTGAATTAAGAAGCCGCTCAATGTGGAGAGTTGTTGAGCGGCACTCACTTTAATCTTTAGTCAATCGCCAGATGGCAAACCCAATTTCACCCGCCATCATTGTGCCGATATTAAATAAGATGCAGCCCAAAATCATGAATGGGGCTGTAAATTGAAAAGGATTACGAGCTGCAAATGTGGTGACAATATCGAACACCCAAACCGCAATCACAACTAGCCCAGCACTAGAGCGATCGCGTGTCCCTGCGGTTTTGTAGTCCACCCAAAGTTGGCCTACCAAGTCAATCTTGCCACTAGGCTTGGTTTCAAGCTCATAGACCATGTGATCTTGAAGTTCCCGTCGTGCTGAATCTGGGTTTTTACCGCGTAGGGCGTGGGCTTCGATTACCTGAACGCCTACAGAAACCATAAATGCCAAGTAAAACAAAGGATTGAACAGTGCAAACGGCACATTTAGCCAATTCCAAGCCGGCTCAAACCACGGACAAACAGGGGGCCCAGTAAAGATTAATTGCCAAGTTGAATCAGCACTAATTACAGAACCACCGATAAATAAAATCCCACCTACCAAGGCACGACCCGCGCCACCGTTAGCAACAAACTGATTAACTATAGCGGCGGCTGCTCTAATGGGTAAACCGACAATCATCACAACAGCCTTGGCGCAAAAATCGATGATTTCACCAAGCGTTCGCTTCTTACCTTTAGGTTTACCATCACTGTTACCAGTGCTATTACTTTCTGCACCAGATGTTCCTAACGCCATTATTTTCTCCTCACTGGTTTGATATTTTGAACGCTTTTACAAACCTCTTTGGCTTTGTGCTTCCACTTCCAAATTCCTTCTTCAATTCGCCCAATACACTTACCCGTTGCGTCAAACACATCAACAATCTCGTCATCTTGATAAAGGGTTGTGTCTGGTCTGGGATTGCGTTTAGCGCTATCAAAGTAATTAGTAATCCTTAGTTTTCGAGTTGTGGGCATGACTCCGGCTTCATATAAGGCATCGCTAGTCTTAGCCCGTTCTTCTATGCGCTGACGTTCTAATCCTTCGGTGGCTTTTAATCTCTCGGCTTCTGCATAAGCCCCTAATTTGGGTACTAAGGGGATAATTACAGGCAAGAAGCAGACAAAGACTCCAACCAAAGCTAAATACAATTGCTTCTTGTACATCTCACTGCACCATTGCTTTAATCAATGCAATTTTTTCCCATTGCTTTAACTCATACAGTCGTTTCAATGCTGAAGAAGCTTCGTTGCTAGGAGCGGTAGAACAATCACACTCTAACCATGCTTCATGAGCTACACGCGCAATTAACCAGAGCGTGTCTGATTCGCTCATCTTCTCTAGTCCTTCGCCCCATGTCTCACACATATCTTTAATTAGTACGTTGTCGTGAGAGAGAGAGTAATATCCTACAGGGTGCGCCATTTTGATATCCTTGAATGTGTGTACTGATTTCATCCCTGATATAAGTCACAACTGGGCGAACGCTTTTCTTCTCCGGGCAAGCGTTCGCACAATTAATGCTCATCAGAACTATTAGCGAGTTGTACTTTTTCAATGCCATCTAAAACTTCAGATATTGATTGAATGGCATCATTCAAAACCAAGTCATTTGATGTAGTAAAATGCTTCGATGTTTGCAGCCTCCTGTATTCGGGAGTAGCTTCAATCAATCTTAAAGTCTGCTCAACACCAGCCAGAACAATTACTATTTCTTCTGTGCTAACAATACTGCTCATCATATTATTCACCTCTTATCGCCTCCAAATCTCCTAAGTTGATTTGATGATTGCTATTGACAGAGAACCTTTCATTTACTAATTTCTCTAGAGCTTTTCTCAGCCAGTAAGCTGGGGTTGTACCATCCATTTCTGCAAGCATTCTGATGGCTGGAGTTAAGTCAGTTGGGACGTTGTAATTAAGCCGCTTGTTTAACATCGGTTGTTTCTCCTAAGTAAAGTTTTTTCATTTCTGATAAAGCAACGGTTCCCGGACTTTCTGGAATCAACAAATTACTTTCGGGAATACTTGCCTTGAGTAATCTTTCTTTAATCAACATCTGCACAGGCGCGATCGCAAATGCGCCGCCACACAAAGTTACTTTGCTGCGTCTGGCTTTTACGGATACCTCATCTAGGGCATAAGCCAGGGGAGAATCTTTCATCCATGAATGAATCGCGTTCTCTAACTCAGTCCCAATGTCTTCGCCATCAGGTGCAATCGCACTTATGCCGTTATCGCCAATGGTTGCAGTTTCTAAAATCTCGCGCAGTTGGTCGGGGCGAATCATTTTAGAAGAATCGGTATTGCTCAATGCTCTGGAGAATTCTTTGATTAGTGTGGCAACACCACCGCCACCATTCGGGCTACAAGTTACCCGTTTTGGTAATTTGCCTTGATTACTGTATTCGCTGATTGTGGCTGTACCATATCCGATATCAAAAGTATGGAACTGTTTATCGTCAAAGCGTTCGCTTGCCCAAAGTGATGCGCCATATCCTTCTGGAAATCCCAGAAAGCCCTGCTTGGAGAAGCACAGACGATATCTAACACCGTCTACCGCGATCCACTTGCATTGTTCAATGGATTTTTTTAGTTCTAATGGAGAAGCTAGCGAGAGCGTTGATAAACGAATGTGCAAGGTTCTACGTTTGTCGCTTGTACCCGTGGATAACTCAAACAGATTTGGCAGAGATGCGATTGCGCCTAGTGCAAGGACGGGGAAGTAGTGTACTTTGTGATTCTCGGAATCACTCATCGCTATATATTCCTTACCTTGCAGTCTGGCGGAGCTACCAACAACCCAATGCTCTACAACATCTTTGTTGTTTTCATCTTTGGCTCGGCTTAGGCTGAAAGCTCCTAATTCTCCAAAAGGTACTGATGGCACACAACACACTAAGGATTCGGTCTTCATCACTGGTGTTGTGCCAGTAGAGTTATTAACGAAAGCCTGATATTTGATACTGGAGCGCCCAGCATCTAGCATCAAATGAATTACCTTTTTTGATGGCATGGATGTAATACTTTCAAGAGTTTCAGTCTCGTTTGTGTTGGGTGCGTTCGTGCTTATAGATGTTGGTTGTTTTTTAGGTCTTGACATATCGTTTGGCTCTCAACTTTTTATCGTCACTGTCACAAGCAAAAGTAGTCAAAATCAACTAACGTTTCATGTTTCATGTTTCATGTTTCTGGCTCGTGTAAGTGGCGTTTCACGGTTGTTGTGAGGCTGAAACATTGATGCAACCGTTGAAACAGTTTCATGAAACGTTCTTTTCAACACTACTGAGTATCTTGGCTCCCCCTTGTGGGAGCCTGTGACAGCATCGAATTTTGTAAAATCTGAAGTAAAAGGAAGTTAACTACCTCTGCATGGTCATTAATGCCTAATTCCTGCGCTTTATTGCTGATAAATGGGTGTAAGGATTGCCTGATTGTTACTCGCATAAATTCTCCTCAATATAAATTTGCAGGCTGAAGTCGCCAAGAATACGTGTATCTTGTCTCTCGCTGGCGCTTTTGCCTTATGTCTGCCAATATAGCAATGACACGACATTGTGTCAACACGAAAAACAGATAGTAAAATAATTAGATATTGTGTAGGAGAATAGATTTACATGAACTCAGTAGATTCGATGGTTGATAGACGACGGAGCGAAGACTATAGGCAGTTAAGCGGTCATGTGCCAGTTCCCTTGTATCGAAAATTCAAGGCGACATGTGCTGAACGAGATGTAAACCAAAGTGAGGCCCTCGAACAAGCGCTCGCACTTTGGATAGAACAACCTGCAAAGCAAGATGGTGCCGCATGACCGACAACATAAAATGCGTCTTAATCTTAGATTAAGGTCAAGTTGAGGCAGCATCAATAAATTGAATTATTTTTATTTAGTCACACTACTAGTATTAATATAGTGGGGTATTTATCTGGTTTTTAATGTTAGTCAAAACCTTGTAAAAGCTTTGCTATGTATTGGCTTGAGGAAAATAGATAAATTGTTTTATTTTATAAAGTTGAGATATTTATTATTTTTTTTGTCTGAGATAATTTACTATGTAATAAGACTATACCCTTAGTTCATCTTTTCTAAGTGTCATGTCACCCGATATACATAAGAAAAGAATGCCTCCCCAAGACTCAACTTGTTTCAGCAAGTTGTTTAACAGTCCTAGAAGACACCCATTTGTTTTTTTCTATTAAATTTCTTTATAACTTAATGTTATCAGTTCCGAGAACTTCCTACAACGGGTTTAACGAGAAATTTGATTAAAATTTTGGTGAATCTTCAGGGGAGGTAAAGCCCACACAATTTACCTCACAAGGATTTCACAATGGTAGCTCTTTTAAAAGGACACGAAACCGTTGGCGGCTCCGCTATGCCAGAGGCGTTCGCCTCTTTCGACATCCGAAATTTTCAAGACCAGCTAGAGCCGTCCAAAACTAAAAATAAGTTTATTTGTCCAGTTTGTGGCGGGAATGACTTATCTATTGTCCCAGAAACCGGGAAGTACAGATGCTTCAATAATTGTGAGTGTAAGGACATCAGAGAGGCGATCAAACCTTGGGCTGAAGTGGTGGCAGAAAGAACAGGGGCTAATTACACTCCATCCCTAAACCGTTTGGCAGCGAAGCCCAAGAGCATCTTGCCCAAAAGTGCGCCAATTCCAGATGGTGAATTAGGTTTGGTGATGTTGACCCAAGCTGTAACCGATATTCCCCAACCGAAAAAATTAACGAGTAGACCACCAAAAGATGTTGAGGGCAGTGCCACCGAAACAATTTATCCTTACTCAGAGTCGCAATGGGTGGTTCGCTATCAGTGGCCAGATGCCAATAAGGAGAAAGGTTACAGCAAGACCTTTCGGCAATGGCACAGGCGAGAAGACGGCACTCCAGAGATGAGAAAAGGGGATGAACCCTGGAAAGCTTACCGCATTGATGAAGCTTTAGCTGCCGCTAAATCAGTAAATGGAACCCCGGCACTACTCCAGCATGAAGGTGAGGGATGCGTAGAAGTTGGTCGCACACATGGTCTTGCTGGGATTACGTTTCAAGGTAGTGGATGGGATAAAAAGACTATCACACTCGAATATAAACGCGCAATTGAAGCAGGCATAGGATTAATCGTTTTTCTGCATGACCCCGATGACACTGGCTTGAAAAAACTCCAGACGTGTTCTGAATGTGCAGCCGAGGTAGGAATTGCATTTATTGGAATTAGCCCCAATAGTATCTGCCCCGATTTACCATATAAGTCGAGTGATATCAAAGAAATCTTGGGGCAGATGGAAGTACCAGAATTTATCAGAAAGCTGGAAGAGGAGATCCACGCGGCTGTGGCGCAGCGATCGCAACAGGCAGAATCCGAAACTATTGAAAAAGAAGTTACGGAAAAATCTAATTTCAGTATAGATATTGACCCGGCAGACCCGGAGGCATTCTACAAACCCGTCTGCCAATCCATGAATTTACCTTACTCTAACTGCGTGACTTCTGGTACTTTTGATGGCTGGGCTTACCGAAAAATATTTCCTCAAACTGAATGGATGGTACTGAATTCATCCTTTTACAAGTGGTCACAAGAGAATAACCAATGGCAACACCAAGATGATAATAAAGCTTACAAGCTCCTCGCTGACGCTTCTGAATCCGCTTACAAGCTCTCTTACACAAAGACATTTGGCTGGAGAATAACCAAGCCTTACGAAACTAACGCACACGTTGATTCTGCCTTTAAATATTGCCGCAGTCGCTTAGAACCAGCAGAACCACTGCCAACCAATACTCATTTATTGGGGTTTAACAATTGTGTTGTTGATTTGCGAACTGGTGAACAAATGCCTCATCGCAAAGATTTTTACCTCACTAATATCATTCCCCACGATTACGAAGCCAACAAACCATGCCCAGAAGTTTTTCTCAAATTTATAACTGAAAGCTTTGGGTCAGAATTGGTTGAAGTGATTCGGGCGTTCACGAGTATGTTTTTAGACCCAACTGCCCCTTATGGGCGGTTTCCCCACTTAATTGGCTTAAGTGGTGGGGGCAAGGGGACGCTAGGACGGTTTTGGAGTAGTTTATTTGGCGAATCCGGCTCTAGTAGCGCTTCACACTTTGCGGATATTTCTACACCTGAAGGACGGCATCAATATTTAAGTTCCAAGCGGATATTTGGATTCCCTGACGTAGGAGGTTATGCCGAAGGAGTCCGAGCTTTTTACGAATTAGTTGACAATGGGGCAATGAGCGGACGCGCTTTATTCAATCCAGTAGCTTATTCAATCCAGTGGTACATTCGGTTTTGGGTTGCCTCTGTAAGTCATCTACAGATCGAAAATGCTGGCGACGGGTGGATGCGTCGAGCTTACCCAATTCCAGTAAAAAACCGAGATCTAAGTCCTGACCCAGACTTGTGGTTGAAGCTACAAGAGGTGAAGTCAGACATAATTTCTTGGGCTTTAGCAATGCCACGAGCAGAACGCGATCGCATTTTGTTATCGCCTCCCTCTTCAGATCGGGCGAAGAATCTGGCGCTAGAGGCATCTTTGTACGGGGACTCGACCAAATCCTTTGTAGACTTGTGCTTACGCCCCTCAACGAATGCTTCATTTATCCCACAAAGTCGTTTACACAGCTGGTATGTACTTTACTGCCGGGAACATGGTTATGCTCCTTTGGGGATGTCCAAATTTATTAGCCATTTAAAAACAGTCTTGCCCCACAACTTCAAGGAACGTAGCTGGACACCCACGGTCAACGGAAAGCGTGAAAGAATTCAGTCCCACTTTGCATTCATTGAACCACTGGCTGGGGTCTTTGAGATGAAAGTACCGGAGGGGCCACCGGATAGCTCACTAAGCAAAGCGGAATTTTGGTATTGCTTTAAAGATAAATGCCTTGAAGGGGGAATAGAAGAATTTTATGAGTTTTTTCACCCCACCAAAACGCCAGAACCCTTACACAGCACGGCTGTCCACCCTGTCCACCCACTAAATACCCCGATTTATAACCCTGGACAGGCTGAAAGCCTTACACAGCAAGGCTGTCCACCCTGTCCAATTGTCCACCCCCAAGAATTAGCATTGCAAAAAAAAGATGAAGAAAATTTTGATTGTGGAGTTAATCAATTTGTCAATTTAACTGATAACCCTTCAGTCCCCCTAGACTTTGTGGACAACCTGGACAGCCCTACTGTGACATCTTTTGAGCCTGTCCAACAAGTAAATCTTGCCGAAAACTCCTTGGACAGCCTGGACACCCCTGCTGTAGCTGGGTTTTCTCCTCGACAAGATGGTGAATTGATAAATGTTAACGAGAGCGAATTATCTCGCCCGGAATTGAAAGTTGGGGATAAAATTGAGTTTTTCAATGACAGTCTTCGCAAGTGGCAAGTCGGAATCATTAAGAGCGTTCAACTGATGGAAAGATATTTTTGTAGCGCAACAATTGAGTATCGAGGCAATAAATGTAAAGTATGTCAATTAGAAATCTTCAGGAGTGATTGGATAAAACTTCTGCATTAGGACGTTAAATCAGTTAACTCTTATTGTCACCGATGTAAAATCCGAAACGTGAATTTTGTAGCATCGACAATGCCGCCAGTCATGTAGACACTCGATAGACAATTAAGATTGAATTAGATTGCGATTTCTCCCCTATTAACAATAATCATGGCATCTGCTGAATTTACTTCGTCGGAGTCAACCCAAGCAGTACCGACAGTTGAAACCCCATTGGATGATGAGCAAGTAAATGTTGATACGTCAATAGAAAGAGACATTGAATCGACAGCAGCAATATTTCAAGCTGTTGGGGTAATTACTGGGGATGTCAACTTTACTACTGATGGACAAAGCACTGTTAGTATCGGTAGCTATGAATACCCACTTTATTACTCGAAGCGACAATGGGATGTATTAAACGCTCTTAAGAAGGAAATAGAAAATACTGGCAACCATAATCAGCGTTTGGTTGTTTATCCAAAGGCAATTCACTTTCCCCGCAGAGAGCAACCGCATCGCATCGCTTTTCAGTTAGTGGGCTTTGACAGAGGGCGAAAACTAGATGCAGTTTCAGGAGAGTTAGAAGACCTGGAGTTTAAATTATCAGGATTATGGCAGTTCATTCCTGTCTGCTCTACTCCCTGTATCTCCGTGTTCCGAAATTTCTCTAATGAAAGACTCGAATTTATTAAGCAGGCCGAACCTGCCCGTAAGGTGAAATTCATGAAGGCTAGTCATATACCTTTGCTATGGAAAGATTCACCCATCCGACCCTTCAGATTTAATCCCAAGGTGGCTAAAGAGGAGCAAGGACGCGCAGCCTTTGTGACAGTCAAGGCTAAATTTCTGCCTGGGCGTGATGTTTTCGGTTTTGTTGCACTGACTGCGCTACCTAAAGATTCTGCACCGAGATTTCTCAAAGCGTCTAAGGAGGATAAAGCCACAGTGCAGTCGGCAGCTAAGAAAGCGTCAAGAGCAGCAGCACCACCTGCACCAAAGAAAGGTAAGTCAAGAGCGACTAGTCAGGATAATACCTCTGTGCCGCGTCCCTTACCAAAACCAAAGTTAAAAACGGGTGAGTAAAACCGCTTTAAAGTTTTATCATGCGATCGCCATCATGGGGTTATATCTGTTGTGTGGCCCCCTGAATAAATAAGTATTTGCAGTATTGAGTCAGCCCTGACTGGCGCTCACGAGAGATTAAGGTTTTGGGGCGGTTAGGCGGTCATTTTGACATAAGCTCGCTTTGACCCAGGCAGACCCCCTTTTGTCCAACTGATCGCTTGATAGCTTTCCACCCTCATGGGCATTACCGCTCGATCAGAAACAACAAATCAGAGAAACTTAATAGATGCACTCATCGAATTTTTCAAAATGATATAGCTACAATAGCTGTAGTGGTTGATTCGTCAAAAAAAAATTTCAAGTAAGTATCTTTTAAAAGCATTGACAAAATGCTCAAATTTATGCTAAAATAATGAGCATCATAGGAAAAAGGCTCGATTAAGAATTATATCGAGCCTTTTTCCTATGGTTGAACTAAATATTAATAATACAAAATATTTTACTAAATTGAATAAAAAAATCTAATCAATAAAACCAGCGTACACATACGGTGGAATAAACGCTTTGGCGTTGTAACTGAGTAGTGAAGAAGTGCCATCAGATTTATCCATAAAGATTTGAGCTTAAAAGCTCATGATGAAACGTTATTTAATTTAGATAAATACCAACGTTTCATCAAAAAATAGCCAATTTATTCAAATTATTGTGTTAAAGTGTCGGTAGATATATACAAATACCAACTTTTTGTCTGATAGGTGAAAAGATAGAAGCTAAACCAAGCGGTGGATTAGAGTATGACCAAAATGCAGCAGGTATTGGAACTAGCTCATAATGTAGGTGCGATCCGTGCCAAAGATGCAGAAGCAAAAGGAATTCATCGAGACTATCTCAAACGTCTTGAGCAACAAGGACTTATCATTCGTTCTGCCCGTGGTATTTATACTTCCACGCTTGCAGAAATTACAGAGAGTCATAGTCTGGTTGAGGCTGTCAAACGGGTTCCTCATGGTGTAATCTGTCTGCTTTCTGCCCTTAGCTTTTATGAACTGACAACCCAAGCCCCCTTTGAGGTATGGCTAGCGATACCTCAAAAAGCTCGTGCGCCTAAAGAAGATATTCTTCCTCTGCGGATTGTTTATATGTCGGGTAAAGCTCTAGAATCCGGGATTGAAGAGTATGAAATTGAAGGAGTGCGTGTTCCGGTTTATTGTCCTGCCAAAACTGTTGTAGATTGTTTTAAGTTTCGCAACAAAATTGGTCTTGATGTTGCTTTGGAAGCACTGCGAGAGTGTTTGAAAGAAAGGCGCTGCACCATAGACGAAATTTGGCATTATGCTAAGATTTGCCGAATGCAGAACGTGATGCGCCCCTATCTCGAATCACTTGGATGAGTAAAAAACAGCTTCATAATATACCAGCCTCTATCAAAGCGCGATTGCTTCAACTATCAAAACAGCGAGGAGAGGATTTCAATTACCTTCTCACACTTTATGCCGCAGATCGCCTTTTATATAGGCTTGGTCAATCTTCATACAAGCATCGGTTCATCCTAAAGGGAGCGACTCTCTTCAGGATATGGAATGATGAGCCTCATAGGGCAACTAAAGATTTAGACATGCTTGCTCATGGGGATAATAAAGCCTCATACTTGGAAGAAGTATTTCGGGAAATTTGCCGCATTTCGTTTGACCAAGATGGCATTGTTTTTCTAGAAGAAACTGTTACGGCAGAAAAAATAAAGGAAGAACAAGAGTATGAAGGGATAAGAATTAAGCTAACAGGTCAACTGGCTTCTACTAATATCTCGGTTCAAGTAGATATTGGATTTGGTGATGCAGTTACACCAACAGCTGAAGAAGCTGAATTTCCCTCCATCCTAAATTTGCCAGCACCTTCTTTACTTGTTTATCCTCGTGAGACAGTAATTGCTGAAAAGTTCCAGGCAATGGTTAGTCTTGGCATAAGAAACAGCCGACTAAAAGATTTTTATGACATTTGGTTTCTTTCTCAACATTTTGAATTTCAGGGAGATATTCTTTACGAAGCTCTTAAAAACACATTTAATCGACGCAGAACATCGTTACCAACAACACTACCCTTTGCCCTGACATCAGAATTTGCTGAAGATAACGATAAACAAAGACAATGGACAGCTTTTGTTAAGAAGGGGCAGTTAAAAGCAGAACAGGTTTCATTGCCTGAAGTTATTGCGGTTATTGGGGAATTTTTAATGCCTCCTTGTTTGGCGGTCGTAGAAGAACAAGGTTTCCATAAAACCTGGACTCCCTCAAAACATTGGTCTGATATTTGATCCTCGTTCTCAAACTGAAGATCCGAAAAGAAAAGAGCAAGCCCAAGAGAGTAAGCGATCACACCTGCCGATGGTAATGGACGAGATGCGATCACATCTATTTATTTTTCCGAAGATGCTCGTTTACTAGCTCACTCATTAAAAGTCTTGCTAAAAGTTCTTCAGGCATATTTCCTAGTTGAGTAGTTTTATCCTGTAAGTCAAAAGATACGGTTATTATCCCTCTTTCTAGTTTGTATGTACCTGTATATGTACGTCCATCTTGTTCGTAGATGACAGTTTTAGATTCTGAGTTACCCATAAATAAAATTACTCTATTTCTTATGAACAGATAAAGGCGACAGCCCAGCCCATCTATATAAAAAAGAACATTGAAAAACTAAGCTTCAAGACGTTTGGGGCAAAAACCGAATTTTTCTAAAAGTGTATATATAAGACGAATATCAGAACAATCCCAGGTAATGCTAACACTGTTTGAAAAATCAAATTCAGGTTCGCCAACACCAGCCCATGCCGTATAACCGGGAACTATAGTCTCGTTATAAACACAAGTCAGTACTCTGTTTTCAGGAACTAGAACGGAGTTACAGCCTCCATCATATTTAAAAGTTCCAGCAACCCATCCATTAGGCGTTAAATGCCACTCTCTCCACTCTTTACTGCCCATATTTGTTTTATGTTTTTACTTTTTTAAATTTGGTAGACATTTCTAAACTAAGGACAACCTATTCTTCCCCAAAAAAAGAAACGCGATCGCAAATCTTCCATAGATTTGTGTTTATCTCAATCGCCCAAAATGCTCCAAAAGTCTATTGTAGCCCCGACCGCGCAATAAAGCTTAACGACCTGTATCAAAAAGTGCTTCTACTGGTAGTTCTAATCCATCAGCAGCTATCAACTCTATTTCAAAAAATAATTCATCCTCCAAACCAAAGTTGCCAGAAATCATATCCTGCCGCACGCCCCAGTTTCATTGATGCGGAAAACGTGCAGCCTCACATTCGGGTATTTTTCATGTACCATCTGGGCAACTGCTTTTGTACAAAAGTAGAATTGTACTAAAATACAATTCTACAAAAGTAAATTAGTATATTGGTTACTTTGTACTTTAGTATTTTTATGTAATTGTTTTATGCCAATTCCGCCGACAGTTGTCTCCTTGGGCTTGGCTGGGGGTCAGGGAAAGTCTACGGTAGCCTTGATGCTGGGCAGGTATTTGGGTCGCTTAGGAATTCCCGTTTTATTTGTGGATTGCGACCCTCAATCTAGTTTGACCAGTTTCTTAGGGGTACAAGTGCAGCCTGATACCCCAACCTTACTGGAAGTTCTGACACAGCCAGAAGAGAAAACAAAAATTATCGATGCCATTGCGTCTGTACCAGACGTTAAACTGGGCGACCGGATCATTAACAATAGCAACCTGTTCTTAATTCCTTCAGATGATGGGTTGGAGAGTGCTAACTATAAATTGGCCTCCAGTGGCTTAAGTCTGTTTATTTTAAGGAATCGCCTGCAACCAATTGTGAGTAATTTTGGCGTGGCAATTGTAGACCCACCCCCAGAACGTTCACATTTAGCCCAGACTTCCTTGGGTGCTGGCGATAGATGGGTGATTCCAGCAGAGTCAAATGTCAAGGGAGTGCAATCGCTGTTGCGGACTATGGAATTAATTAAAGAATTTAAAGCAGCCCTACCTTATGGTGAACTACTGGGTATAGTGCCTTTTCGCGCACGCTGGACTGGTTTGCATCCAACAAACGCTACTAAAACAAGTATTGATACCATGCGGCAGCTGGTGGGGTCGGAGTTAATGTTGCCGCATATTTTGGAATCGGATGTATTCAAAAATGCTATCAACCAACGAGTTGCACCAACAGACTTGGGACAGCCAAATCTAGAATATGCGATTCATGTCTTAGCTCAACGACTCAAGCCAGCTTTGTCAGAAGAATATGCCAAATTAATTCCCTCTGAACCAGCGTCATAAATTTTACTCTAAGGTGAAAACATGAATATTCTAGATGAAATCAGAAATAGAGCGGTTGCACCAACAGTTGCGCCACGAGAAGATGTGTTAGCTCCACAACAGCAGGATTTACCAACAAGCGATGTTGATGTGACCTCGACTGCTGATAGCCCCGTTTCAGAACTCACAAGATTAGAAGAGCAACTACGGAACTTCCCGGAAATTGCACCTAGAGTACCTGTACGTTTGGAAGTAGCAATCAAGCAAGAACTCGATGATTTATGCAACCAAGAAAAAATAACAGTTGAAACGCTCTTGGAGGCTTTTTATGTTACTTGCAAAGAAAAAGATTCAGTCATGAAACAAGTACTAAAAGAAGCCAAAAAACGGCTGAAGAGCCGCAAAGAAGCAGGTAATCTTCGCTCTAGCATTACTCGTTTAGCAAACTTGGCCAAGAAACTAAAGTAGCAATCAGGTCGATAGCAGACACCCACCGCAAGTTTAACAATGCCCAGACAGAATATCTAAGTAGAGAGCGCCTTCTGGCGTAAATAGGTGTAGAGAACTTCACTTCTCGCACCCCTTAGCGTCTGAAAGTTGTGTAAAAAGCCACTTTTGAGGGAGGATCTATTTCAAAGCACCTACCAGACAGCCCGTGAACATCCACGCGATCGCTGACAATTTTAATCCTAAGTCGCTAGCGTTAACCGAACCAGTACCGCTAACTATGCACCCGGCTGAAGTTTACCTTAACAGTCTTGGTGAAGGTTCCCGGCGGACAATGCGGGAAGCGTTAAATGCGATCGCTCGACTGTTGACCAACAACACTTGTGATACAAGCACTTTGGACTGGTCAAAGTTGCGTTACCAGCACACAGCTGCGGTGAGGTCAGTGCTGATGGAAAAATACAGTCCGGCGATGGCTAATAAAATGTTGTGTGCATTGCGGCGGACGCTCAAGGAAGCTTGGCGGTTAGGGTTAATGTCCACGGATGAGTATGGACGAGCGGCTGATATTGAGTCCGTGCGGGGCAAGAGTTTATTGAAGGGGCGCGAACTTGATGAAGCGGAAATTTCTGCGCTGTGGTCAGATTGTATTCAAGATGACTCAACATTGGGTCGGAGGGATGCGGCACTGCTGGCAGTTTTGACCGTAGGGTTGCGTCGCAGTGAGGTGACTTATCTTGATTTGAGCGATTTTAAGCTGCGTAGTCGGTCACTAACAATACGTGAAGCGAAGGGGCGGAAGGAACGAATTGTGTATTTACCTGAAGCTGGTGTGCAAGCAGTTACTGATTGGTTGCTAATTCGGGGTAAAGCACCAGGGCCGCTTTTTTATCCTTTAAATAAGGCACAGAAAATCATACCGAGAAGGATGAGTGAGCAGGGGGTGTTACGAGCATTGCAACGACGCGGGGAAAAAGCTGATGTGGATGCGTTTACACCTCATGATTTTAGAAGAACTTTTATCGGTAATCTATTGGATGCTGGTGCAGATATCGTCACGATAGCGAAACTGGCTGGTCATGCGTCGCCAAGTACGACAAGTAAGTATGATAGGCGTGGAGAAGCCGCGAAGAAACGAGCGATTGATTTGCTCAATGTACCGTATAACAGGCGGGATAAGCGTAATTAATCGAAATTACGCGCTCATAACTCATACATTATGTGACTTTTTATTTAATATGCCAGGAAATTAAAATGGAGAAGAAAAATTTTGAAGCATTCACTAATCTACGACCTTTGAAAACAAGCGCGATTCAACTGTGCGGTCAAGATTTTATTGATGGTTTGACAGAAAAAGGTATATATGCCAAAGACGCTGAATTTTGGCGAGAAGTTAACAAAAAACTAAACATTCCTGATGATGCCTATGAACTCAAACAGGCTCAAGAGAAAGCAGAGGGGGAACGAAAGCAAATAGAAGAGAAAGCAAAAAGACAAGCAGAAAGAGAAAGACTGTTAGCAAATAAGAAAGAACTTTACAGTCAAGACAGGCAAGGGTGGAAAATAACTGTATTTGAACTTATAGAGTCTGATAAACATGGAAATAAATTTGTGGCAGAATGCACTAAAGAACCAGAATTAAGAGATACTACGTGCTTTTCAAAATCTCCAGGTGAATCTTATAGTCGAGCTTGCAGTTTTATAGATGAATTTGAAAAAATGCAAGACCAATTAAAGCACTTTATAGAAAATTACCAAGTACTAAAACCTTTATATTTAATGTTGATATACCTTTCGGGTTGGGATGAATATAATCCTTACATGGGTAATACCAAAAATCAACATAGCCAAGAAAATTTTATAGGAGTTAAGTTTTGGAATGGATTTAACTTTGAGATATTGAAACAATTAAAGTCAGAAGAATTATTAGAGTTTTCAACAAGTAGAAAAACTTTGACAATAAATAAAAAAGGAATAAAAGAAGCAAGAGACATCTTAAAAAGAATTAATCTAGAAGGAGTTGAGGCGCTACTAGAGCAACGAAAAAATCATGAATAATATATTCAACTTGTAAAAACAGTGTTAACTCAACATTTATAATCAATCAATAATCATACAGAAAAAAAATAGTTCTGTTTATGTCACACATCTGCGACATCTGCGGCGAAGCGGCTTGTGAGTACATGAAAGTTACCGCTTGGTGGGGAAAACATCTTGCCTACTCTGACCCATCTGGAAGGTATAACCGTTGGTCTGCAAAGCTGAGGCAAGATACAAACCAATTAACCGCAAATATTTGTAGAAAATGTGTCGAGCAAGGCTTATCAAAATTCATAAATTTCAATCAGGAATTATCTGAAGAGTTATTAAGAAAACGCGCTATTGAGTCGAGGCGTAAAAAATACCCGAACGAGTCGATGTTGAAATCGCTACGAATGACGGTTCCTGGTGGAGTCGAAGATATTCACTGCGATATTTGTCTAAATTCTTGTTTTGAAAAACATTTAAAATTACAGTCTGAGTGGCAATATCCAGACCAATCAACCCTAACAGGTTATCTTTGTGAAGAATGCGTTTCCAAAAATTTAATAGGACAAGTTAAATTTCAGCCACTGCCTATAATAACCCTCTTGTGTCACTTTAGTAGAAGCTAATCGCTGTAAGCCTTCTGGAGCTTTAATTTCTGGATTTTGGCTATAAATTTTAGTTTTTATTAGCAAATAAAGGCTTAAAGCTTGATTCAATCAAAGGTTGAGAATTTTGCTTCGATTATTGTTTTCCAGAAGTGACATAACAGGGATAAACACTGTATCTATATCTTCAAGTGCTTAACTACTCAGAAATAGTGTCACCTCGACAGACCCCCAACTAGGTAAGGACACTGCCAAGATGTGAGTAAAACACGTCAATCGAAGAGTTATTGCAGTTGATTAATATTCATTTGTACAGTTATTGAGCAACGCCAAAATTCTTATACTCCCTAATATATTTAAATGGAAAAGGGATTACGGTACTTTGCCCGGTGCGGACAAAATCTACATCCATAGTCGGAAGGAGTTGTCTAAATATAAGTTTCGAGTCATTGACTGCAACAATTTTACGGAGATGACAAGCATCCTTGAAAGAAAACTGTACACTTTCTCTTCGCCCTCCAACAAAGTAATAAGCCTCTCTTTCAGTTTCACCAAAATATCTTATGTTGAGAGAAGCGTCGAATAAATCTTCAAGACTTTCTTTCTGTTTTGGAAAACTAAGCCTGATCTGATGCTGATTTAACAGATACTGTCGTAATTCAGATGCAACATTTGTGTTCTTTCCTAGCTTATCATTCAAAAGTTTTCGGAAGCTGTTTTTGTTTAATTCGCTGCTACCCAATCTTATCAATTCATCAAAAAATACTACAAGTTCATCACTATCTTTATTGAAAATATTAGTCATGAATTCTTGTATTAATACTGTCAAATCGGTTCCAGTTCGCTTGTTTTCGGGAAGCTCAGTATCGACTTCATTGATAATAGCTTCAATTTTAGTAAGGTCAGGAAGGCTAATTTCATCAGTACAGAATATCTGATTTATATCATTTGCATCAGAAATAACCAGACCTTCCAATGTCTTGATTTTATTCCCATAACTATCAATCATTAATTCTCTATATTTTTGAAACTTTTGATAGTTAAATATATCTTGATAATCTATTTTATGGAATTGAAAATTACCATTTGGGTAAATTTCCATAAAAATAACATGTCTTGCATCTTCATCCCAAGCAGCAAAAGTCCATATTCCGGTTAATTGTAGTTTAGCCCAATCAAACAAATTTAATGTACGATTGCTAATATCTCGCTTTATAAGTAGTTCTTTAATGCTCGTTTTAAGACTAGCATTAGATATAGTTTCAATCGATTCGATTGTAAGGTGCTGTCGATAAATTGTATCTGTTGAAAGAAGATATTCATCTTCTAGCTTCATTTTCTCGTAATAATCATCGTCGTGAATTATTTTAAAATTTAAAGCACCTTCTTTATCGCTCTTACCACAATAAATGAGCTTTTCATCAGTGACATAATCAGGATAAAGGAATGTTTTTATAGTAGTTACTAAATCCTCAGACTCTTGATTCTTAACTTTATCCACTATATTGATCAGTTGCTTGTTAAGTAATAAGCGAAGTTGTTCTGGCTTTTTCAGCAAAGTGTTATTAAGTTCAATAGTCTTGTCGATTTCAATGTTATAAAAATCAACATTCAGATATTTTGATAAATCTGCGTTAATTCTTGATATAACATGGTGTACAACACCTGCGCGACTTTTGTAAAAACTATCAATATTACTAAAATCAAGAAAGGCTGTAGATGCTTTTTTACCTTTTAAACCACATTCGATATATACTAACTTTGCATCAACTTCCCCATCACGTGGCAAATGTCTACGAAGGCTTCCAGTTGCTGCTTCAAATCTATAATAAGGCTTTTCAAGAGCATTCTGAAGTTCCTTCTTACGTTTATTATCATTAGTCTTTTTTAATTCTGAAAGAATAGAAATTTTTGTTCGGCAACGAACAGTTTTTACTTCCAACAAGTAGTCCGAACTTAAAGTTACTTTTGCTACATCAAGATAGTCTTTGTTTTTACTTTCAAAATCTCGCACAAGTAACAATGAGCCAGTTAGATTGCAATAATGATATTTAGGAAAACGCGATTTTGAGGAAGACAGTGAGTTTAATAAAATCTGAGCCAGCCATGCTTCACAAATGCACTCTTCAGAAGAGTGTCGTGAAACGCTCGGAAAAACTTCAAGAACAGCATTGTCATCAAATTCTTTGTTCGCCCTAATACCATCAAGAAGTTGATAAACCTCAACTGGTTTTTTAAACATGGCATAAGCATATTTCCCATACTGAAACATAACAGCAGCAGCATTGAAATCTTTACCAATAAGGTAATCTAATTCTGCTGCTCCATTCCAGTTTTTTTGTCGTTCACGACTAAAACGAATAAATGCAAAGTCTTCTTTAATAGCGTCAATATTAAAAGTTATTTTCAAACGGTTCGTAAAAATGCTCATTTATAAAGTTCCTTCAGAATAAATTCAAGTGCTTCATTATCTACTTTATTGTTTTTACAGAGGTAAGGAACTTCAATTATTTTCCTATCAGATGAGATATGTGGATGAAAAACTGTATTTGAAGAACCAAGAATATTGATTACAAAAACACGCTCTGCTCGAACAGTTGCCATTTTTGCACGGATTTTACTAATTAAGTCATCAGCTTGTACGGCAACCTGATCATTCCAAAATTTGAAGTCTACATAGATATTTGCATCAGTTTTAAAGTCAAAACGCTCAAATTCATCCACTTGTAGTTCTAGCAGATTAATATTTAAAAGCTTATCAAAAATATGTTTTCCGCATACTTCGCCTAATGCTCCTTTATAAATATTGTTAAACATCGGTGGTGTCAGCATCAATTCAGATTCAGGGAATGTTGTTGCCCAGCCAGAATCTATAAATAATTTATGTAAAATATCAATTCTCATCAAATCTGGAAGATGAGCAGATTTTTCACTCACTTCTTTTACTTCTTTTTTTCCGTATTCATTAGAAAAGAAAATTTCAATATCTTTATAATCATCTGTTTGTGAATAAATATATGAAGAAGCAGGTTGTCTCAATTTAAGGTAAATAAGGTTCCACTTAGGATTGCATTCTGCTTCTTTTCCTACCACAGGTTGAATGAGAACTTGTTCTCTAAGCTCTTGCCATGCTTTAACACTCTGAGGTGTCCAGGGCGTACTCAATTGGCGGCGTATGTAAGCAGAAGCTTGATTACTTCTATTAGATGCACGATTTTGTATTTCTATCAAATCTTCAGATTGCTTAGTTGATGAATCAACGGATTTAAGAAGAGCAGTATATTCACGAATAGGAATCACATCTTCTGGCAAGCAGAATCCAGTTAAATGTTTTCGTATTAAAGTATCAGCGAGAATATGAATAGTTGAAGCTTTCATATTTGTTCGGCATATCCGACCTATAGCTTGAATAACTATTTTATTTACATAGCGTGAATAAGCATTAGTATTGTATAAGTTTTTAAAATCCTGCTTTACCTTATTACTTCCTCCTAAATAACGTTTAAAAGCTTCATCCAACTTGCTTCTAAATGTATTTAATGAAATAGCTCCATTTTGAACTAAAAACTCTAATTGAAAAATATATTTAATAAATTCTTCATGTTCAATATTTTCCTTTGAAATATTAACAAGCAAATTTGTGGGATTATCTAAATAAATCCCGTTAATATCCATAGACTCATGCTTTTGCAAGTCATTAATATGTATTGGGTTGATAGAATCGGGAATGGAGAATTGTAAATTTTGTCCTACTCCACTTGTCTGGTAAGACGAAATAATAAAACGGCGTTTGTTATTTTTAAGGTCATTTAGGATTTGTGCTTTCTTTTCCTCAAATTCAACTCCACTAAGTACGACAATAGTTTCCGAAACATTATCGGTTATAAACTCTTTATTTGCGTCTAATAATAATTCAGCATACTCATATAATATATTCAAGTCAAAGTCTAAATCATTAGACTTAGGTGTTTTAGTAAAAAAGCAAATAAACGCATGACAATCAGAATTCTCTAAAAAATATTTCCATGCAGTTAACGCTTTTACATAACGAGAAAACACAAAGTCTCTATACGGCTTTTCATCGTTTATTTTATACTGAATAGTATTCCATAAATGATCTGCTGCTATTTTGTCCTCTAAAATAATTTCAAGTTTTTCAATAGCTTCTTTTTGTGACTCTACTTCAATAAATTTAGTTTTTATTTCAACTTTAGCATATCCTTTAGTTGCTTCAAAATATGCGTTTTTCAGCTTAACAAGAGCATCATGTTTAAGACGTATAAATGAATCCCCTAACCGAGATTTCAAATACTCAAGATCATAATTTCCAATATTTGTATAAAGCCCAGCAGTTGCAGAAATGCCGACAACCATAGCTTTTGAACAAACTCCAGCCAAAAAATATTCTGGTGTACGGCTGAAGTTGAACATATATATTTTTGATAAGGTATCATGCTCATCACTATCAACAATATCGTGGTAGCGAAAGCCAGTATCATAGAAACCTTGACGTTGGATGCTTCCTTTGTCAGTTCGGAGTTCATACGGCAAGTCACCTTCGATAATATTACTCGTCAGAAATTCAACATCTTTACTATCAAGGCGAAAATGATTAAGAACTGTTTTAACAGCAGATTCCAAGGGAAATGCTTCCTGAATGCTGTCATCTTCCTCTTTCAAATGGCGATAATTGTCTGCTAAATATCCAATACCTGTTTGAAAATAAGTTAAAAATCCGGCAATATCTCTTAGTAATGAATGAATATCGATCCCGATTGTTTTGGTTTTAACATCAAAAGCCTGAATCCAATTTGTACGGTTTTGTGAATCTTCAATAATTTCAATACGCTTACGACGATCTAATACATTATGAAATTGATAATCATAAAATAAAAAATTTCTTTTATTTGTTGAAAAATCTTTGTGTGATTTACACGTATGCTGTAATTTATATGTATTAAATATGTGATCTGCTTTATCTCGGAAGGATTCAATCTGTTCTCTTAGAGATAACCAATTCTTTCCTGCGGATTTTTGCTCACGCCATTTTGATTCTTGAAGTAGCCCTTCAGGACATTCATTTTGCATCAGATGATTATGAATGTTTAAGAATAAATCTAGAAGATCCACACGATGACGCAAGCCTGATTTAATAATATTATTGAGGACAGATTCTTTGGTAGTATCAAACTCATCAATAAAAATGACTGATTTATTAATTAATCGTTCATAGAAGTAATACGACGGCTCAACAAGTGTCGTATTTTTAGCAATGAACTTATCCATACTAAGGAACAAAACAGTTTTCTCATCTGTAAATACTGCGGGATACAGTTTTCCAATCCATTGATATTCCTGATTATTTTTTATAGCTGACAGCCGAGCCTTTTTCGTTTTGAAATTTTCATTTAATGTTCTTTTAATAAATTCTCTGAATGCTGGCTCAATATCTTCACGAATTTCTTTTTCCAAGGTAGATTTAATAGATTGGGGAAACTGACCATTCTTACATATTTCTATATAAGATTTTAAACGTAAATAATTTTCTGTTTTAAATTCCTCTGGAATTTCATCCTCAACTACAAGTAAATTATTAATAACACTTTGAGAATTAGAATCAATAAAAATAACATAGTCTTCAAATTCATCTCTATTGCCATCAGCAATAAAACGCTCTCTTAAATCATCAATTGGCAAATTCTTCTTGAGATTTGTAATAAAAATAATTTTTCTCTTTTGAGAAGCAAATTCCTTGTAATTAGAATAGATAAATTTGATGACGTTGTATGTTTTACCAGAGCCGGTCGGCATACTCAGGAGAAGGAGTCCAGGATTAGTTTGTTTACAGTACTCGTTTAATATTTCTTCCATATCCCTTATACCTTAGTAGAGTTTAAATCTGAGATGATTACCCTAATAATTTATTAGAGTAATCATCTCAGAAATTAGGTGAACTTGAGAGCTAGTTGGCAAATGTGAACTCTTTCCAGGGCAGGGCATGAGTAGGAAGCCTCTGAAGGAAGCGAACGATGTCAGGTCTGCCGTAGAAAGTGGCGCGACCTTGACCGTCTTGAGACATCAGCACAATGTTGTACCCCGGAAAGTAGCCCTGGAAGGCTTGAGCCGTGTCGTCACGTTCTGAAAGGTTGTTTGTCAGCCAATTCTTGACGATGACAACGGCGAATCGAACACCTTGTTCTTTAACCAATGCAGCAGTGATTTTCATGGAACTTCTCCAACGAGTGTGAGTGAGCTAGGGGTAGGGCTGAGACTGCCTTTCCCCCTTTGAACAGATCGCAGTCTGCTTTCCCATCCATAAACTTGCCGTTAGCATCTCGCTTCGTCCAAGTTTCAGTTCTAAGGTTGTAGACCTGATCGCGTTAGCGTACAGCCCCGCGACAGTAGCCGCTTCCAGTGTTCTTAGCCATTAAAAAACCTTCTATGTTCTGGCTCAAATCAGGCGGAAGTATTAAAGCTAGAAAGCACTTGGTTACTTAGATGCCCAAGCAATCCTTAAAACTTCAAGTGCCACCTCTATCCTTTTGTCTCCAGTTGAATAAATACTGGCATTATTTTTGTCGTGATAGTCTTCTTGTACCCTACTTAAATCAAAAGCTGAACTAACAACTTCTGCTGCTTCTTTGGCAGCTATATAAAGTGCTATCTTTGCTTGACTCTGTGCTTCGTTTGCGTTTAAATCCTGTGGCATATTTTTTCATTAACTACGGTTAATCTTCTATGTATTATTTTTATTAAATGCTTTTTACAATGACTAATAAATCTAGTGACTTGCAATTATAAATTCCCAAACCTGCAATCAAGGTACTTTAAAACCAGGATTAATTGCAACTATAATTTTGCTTGAACCAGGATTAAGTGCAACGTTCCCTTGATTATTTGCAGCTAACCTTTCTTGCTCGGTTGTGGCTAGCAGATAAAAAAGCTTTGAATGCGATCTGTAGATCCTGCACAACAAAAAAAGTATGCAGAATGACAGATTCCTTAACTGCCAAATAGTGACGCGTGCCGAGGCGATGTCATTGGAGTACCAATATAAGTAGCCCCATTTAAGCTTTCCATAACAACCAATCTATCGTTCTTTATTACGTATCTTATTAATGTATTTTTTATGCCTTCAGCAGTTTCGTAAAAATAACCGTTATAAAGCCATAAGTTTATTAAAATTCTTTCAGCACCTGCACTTGAGAGGAAATTTTGAATGTGTTGATAATCTGTACTTCTGTGTAATCCTACTAAATCGTATGAAATAATAAATTTTTTCATGATTTTATTGCCTCTAAAAAAAGTCTCTTTATGGTACAGAGATACTATAAGCAAATAGAACCGTATAAATACGTAAGTCTTTTCTTCGCCTTCAAATTTGATCAAAAAAAATTGAAAACCCAACGCTCTCGGTCTACTCTGACGTAGAAAGTACCGAAGTTTCGTAGAGAAACACTGTCTCCCTGTTTGAGAGATTCATAAATTTCTTCTAGGTTTAAATAAAAGTTCAGCTTCAACTGCTTGTATAGACCGCTCCAAGCACAATCCAAGCAACTCTTAACAAATAGGCGGCGAAGCGGAGTGTCTGACGCTGCCTGCAACAAATTGGTTGGCTTAACGAGTGGATTTGTGGCAGTGGCAGACACCGCCTATTTGAGCGAAGCGGTTAAGAGTTGCGCCATCACCTAGAGGGAAATTCCTTTATTCTGTCTGAGTTCTTGTTGCTGTTCTGATTCTATTATTTGCTGCAATACACGCTCTGCTTTTTGCCAAAGCTGAATATCTTCTCTTTTTACTGACCCCACATTAATCGGTGAATACTCAAGCTCACCTGACTGGTTTCGGTTGACTGTCACCCGGAAAATCTCACCTCGTTCATCATGGGTAAATACCAGCTCTCTACCTTGTTTCTCCAGAGTGGCACGTTTAAATCTCAGGCTATTTGAGCCACTTTCTCTTAGCTGCCAGTTGATTAAATCAACAGCGATAGGCACAGCTTTAGCTAAAAAATATGACTGTAATGACTGCTTTTGGTCGAGTTGCTGTTCTGGTTGTGATTCAATAGTTGCCAGTTGATTGTTAGCGATTAGAACTAATACTTTAGCTTCATCAGTAGTCCATCCGGCAGGACTAGCAAAGATAATTTCTTCAACCTCTTGGGCTGGCTTATTATCTAATAGCGCCCTCATTGCAATTTCTTTGTCTCGGTCAGTCACTAATAAGTTTTGCAAGTCGGTGCTGTAATGTTTATATAACTCGGCTGAAAGATTATCTTTTAGCTTTGATTTATCTGCGGCTAGAGTTTGAGCTTTATTAAGAGCAACTGCATCCACTGCTTTTTGTGATAAGAGTTGTTGCTCCACATCAGCAATCGCGGCATCTAGTCCATCGAATGCAGTTTTATTATTAGCTAGCTGCTCCCGATATTGAGAAAGTTGTTCTGTTAATTGTGGTAAC
>NZ_CALMFY010000019.1:26786-30700 GCF_937863485.1 uncultured Nostoc sp.
AGTTGTTCTGTTAATTGTGGTAACTTTTCAACCAAGGCATCATCAACTACTGACTGTGAAATAAAGTCAGAGATTGTATTTATGAGTTCTGAACTGGCTCGTTGTTCCGCATCTGATTTAGCTGAGTTTATCTGGTGTTTAGTTTCGGCTATATTTTGAGCTTTTTTCGGGGAGATGGTTAATATTAGCTGTTGATTAACTTGGTTATTATCTACAGATTCTAAGAAATTATTTAGGCGTTTAATTTCGCTATTGTCCCGTATGGGGTCATAACTTATCCCCAACTCGGTCTGAAGCTTTGTAAATGAACACTTATATTTATTGAGATTACCTCCCTGTTTCCAGAGCAGATGAGGGCTACCATCTTCATTAACTGAGCCAATATCAATACCAAATTTAATACCTCTTACCCCACCGTGACCGTAATAACTGACGATGGCTTTAACTTGATGCTCTCTCCATAACTGCTCAATTAGCTGGGGCATTGTGGGTTTATTTGCTGCCACTTGTTCAATCGCTTGGCGCATTATTTCTTCGCCTGGAAGTCCATCACGTTTGACTCGCTCCAGTTGATTACGAGTCATAGCCTTTTGCTTGCTCTCCCAACTACTTGGGATTTGGGTTAGCTTAAATTCTCGCTCTAGTAGTCGGGCAGAGTGTTCTGAATAGGCGTAATTATTCCAGGTACGAATAGATTTACCATCTAGGTTATTAACTCTAGATGCAACGATGTGGGTGTGGTCGTGTTCTTTGTCTGAGTGCCGCGCTATAAAGAAGTCATAAGCTGGTAGTTCTGATTCTATAAATTCATCAACTAGCTGGTTCAGTTTAGTATCAGCTATCCTTTTATCTGGCTGTTTGACTTGGGATTCATCACCTTGAAGCCGCGATAGTACAATGACTGATGCCAAGTGACGTTGCGATAGATTAGCTAATTCGTCATCATTGAGCGTTCTATCAGTTTTTGGCACTGACAGCATTAGGTGATAGCAGGGGTCTTTTAGCTGAGGGTTAAGATGGGCTGATAAGGTAAACTGCTCGACCAGTTCATTAGTGCTTTTACCGTACATATTCCCGCCAATAATTTTGGCTTTCTCTTTCTCTATTACATATTTAGTAGTTCCACGAAATGATTTATTCGCCTTGACTTTGGTAATCATTGCGCTGTCCCTCTACCGTAGGTTGAGTGAGTGATTGGCGAGTCCGTTCTAAAAGTGCTGTCAGTTCTTCAAGAGTTTTCAGATATAATTTCACCTCATTACTCAAGGGTTGGCTACCAATTTTCACAGCTTCGTTAATAGCTTTGGTCTGCTGATTCAGGTTGTTACCAATCTTCTTTAGCTCATAGATAGCCTGTCGGTTCACTTCGGGAATGACTAATTTAGGATGTGGTAGAGGATAATCAAATAATCTCGCTCTTATATAGTCACTTTGCACCACTCCACTACAACGCTGCTCTAGTCTAGCTTTCTCAGCATAGCTAGCCCTAAACGTGATGGTTACTTCTCGCTTTTCATCTGGTGCTACTGACCGATTGGTTAATGTGTCAGCTAGTTGATTGCTAAGATTGATACGGGGGTCTGGCTGCATAACTGGTTAGGCGTTTATTTATCTACTTCTTCATTTTTCACCGGGTTATTCGCTGTAGCTGCTATGGCGCGGAGCGCCGAACAGGTAGGCGAATAACCCGGAACTCTCTTGACTTATTAACCCCTTGAAAAGAACGGTTTTTCGGGGGTTTGGGGGTATCCCCCAACAAGCAACCACGCCGCTTTACCCGGAGGGTAAAGTAGCACGTAGTGCGTTACGGCGTATTGCTTGCCTAAGCCCTAACGACGGGCTAGGGGAACGAGACTTGGGGGCACAACGGGAGACTGGGGGAGTACGAGACTTTGGCGAACCACGATTGACTATATGCACAACCTCGGTGTAACTGAGGGCTGGGTCTGTTTAACAATGCGGCCCTATCCCTTTGATATCAGAATGTTGATTCATGGGTAACTGCTTTTTTAAACTAGTCTACCTCACGAGGATACAAACCCTTTTTTGTTGATAGAGAGTCACATCACGACAAGAAACTTAAACTTTTGATGACCACGAATTTTTTACAATGAAGTGATTTATTATTCCTGGTAGGTATGTCTCGCAAACCGAAAGCTGTTCCTTTATCAAAAATAGAAGATATTCAAACCAGTCTCAAACAGAAAGCGGCAACACCTAAGACTATCAGCCTGTCAGATTTAGTCCTCAGTTTGGCTAAACCTATTCAGGATATGTTAGACGCTGGCTATTCTTATGAAGATGTTTCTGATGTGTTTAAAGGTCATGGGGTAGAACTGGCGGCCAGTGGTCTGAAGAGTTTTCATAAAAAAGCTTCAACATCAAATGACTCCTCTTTGAGTAATTCCTCATCAGGTAAAGCGGTTGAAGAATCAGTTAATTCTGACTTAGAGCCAGAATCAACTGATTCTTCAACCACAATTAATAATGATGTTCCAGCAGTAGAGCCAGATAGTTCACCAATTGATAGTAGTGAACCATCCGACTCATCATCATCTAAAACTAGTAGACGAAAGAAAACAACTCCTAATACTTCTTCCCAATTTAATATCACTGATAGGAGCGAAATATGAAACGTATTGTGATGATACTGGGGGGCAAGGGTGGTACAGGTAAAACTGCCTTTACTCGCTTGCTATTAGATGTAATGCACTTAAAGGGCATTAATTATCTAGCTTATGACGCAGATACAGAGAATCCAGAACTGTACGAGTACTATCAAAATTTTGGCTCAGGAGTAAGGCTGTTAAACTTCTTGGAGGTGGCAGAGGCGAAACGCTTCTTTACAGAAATAAAAGCGGAATCACCCGACTCAATAATAGTAGATATGCCGGGGGCATCAAGCAATAAAACTAGGGAGATTATCAGTAAGTTTGGGCTATTCAAGATTGCAGGTGATTTAGGTTATCGGGTAACGCTGGTGACTGTGCTTAATCTTGGTTATTCAGTCATCACTAGCTTAAAAACTATGGCTGAGTTCTGCGGCGATAAAGCAGATTATGTGGTGGTAAAAAATCTCTGCTGGGATAAGGGTTCAGGTTTTCAGCGATGGGAGAATAGTAAAACATCGGCAGCGATAGCCGAACTAAAAGGCATAGAAATAGAAATGCCAGAACTAGACTACTCGACCTTTGACACGTTGACAGAGAAAGGTCTACCTTACTCGGCTGCGACTGAAGAGAATGGTTTTCCTTTTGGGGATTACCTACTAGTCAGTGGGTTTTTAGATCAGGCTAAACCAGAGCTTGAAAAAGCTGGGGCTTATCTGGGGTTACAACAACCTCTTGTTCTGGTTGCTGCTTTAGAAAACACTACGACTTCAAAACAGACAAAAATCACTGCGTCTACTTCTCGTCGGGGTCAAAAGAAAACTAATGAGCAACAACAATAATGGCAACGGCAATCACAGCAATCTTCACTCCTCAACTGCCGATTTAGTAGAGAGCAGTGAACTGGGTGAGGTCAAGATAGCACTGGGCAGATTATATAGAGAGTTTGAAAATTTTAAGCAATCACAGAAAACTGAACGCGAAAGAGATAGGGCAGAGTTACAAGCATGGGCACAAACGAATCTAATTCAGAATCAACTCCTCAGCAAAGCGATGGTGACAATCGAGATGCTGACGGGGGAATTGAAGAATCAGAATCTCTCCTCTCACGAGTACGAGCAGAGCAACGAGAATTTGAGACAAGAATTAACTCCCTTGCTGACACAGTTAAAGAATATGCCCAAGTCATCAGCGACATTAGAGAGCTTAGAGTTCAAAGGGCTAAAGAGCGAAGTATTGCAGTTGAAGCAGAACTGGGACTCACTGTTGATTCACACGAAGAACTTGACTACGGTTATTCAGGAG
>NZ_CALMFY010000020.1 GCF_937863485.1 uncultured Nostoc sp.
TACCGCAAGGCGGAAGTCAAAAGTCAAAAGTCAAAAGTCAAAAGTCAAAAGTATTATTGAATAAGCTCTCTAGGGCTTTTCAATGGTCTGCTTATTTACGCCGTGCTGTACTAGTTAGTAAGTTGGCACAAATAAACTTTGTTTTTTGGTATTTAACACTCAAATAAATGGCAAAGTAGAAAAAACTCAACAAATGTTTAAGTTTCTTTGCACCTAATTACTTAAAATTCTCAACTAGAATTCAATTATTAAGCATACTCTCAACTTAGCCTGAAGAACTTAATAAATTATGATGTTAGTTATCATTTTTAATCTATGTTCACTTTTTTTAATTAGAAGTTAGTTAAGTATTGCAAAGAAATGCCAAAAGAACTCTTGAGGAAAATTGATTCAGTGTAACCTCTAACAGGCGATGTCTACGACGGGCTATGCCTACGCTTCCGCCTTGAATAGTCTACACTACCTCTGAATTTTCCCTATTCTCCGCCTTTTTTTAACTTTATTGCAGTTTTGGTAACTCAGATAGGATTGCTATATCCGAACACCAGAAGAATGTGGGATAATAGTGTCCGAATTCGGATGTTCTAATAGTTGAAGTTGTATTTCATACTATATTGAAACCCCCCAGATTATATTTGGGGGGTTTGGTTGATTACTTGTGAGATTTGTTTAACTTAGATGTGCTCCTGGTTGTCCATTTTGGACTTCAGCTAAATTACCGAAAGTCAACGAACCGCATACTCCTACGGAGAAGCAAGCTACGCGTAGCGTCTCCAAGAGTTGGACACAAAGAAAGAAACAAATAAGAAGCCAAGAAAATTTGGCGCAGCCTCACAAAGAAATGGTATAAGTCTCAAAGCCAGCCAAAAAGCCTGTTTTACTTCTGAATTCAGAATTCTACTTCCTGTATAAATTACGAATTATTTAAAACCTGCCATTTCCCTGAACAATGTGCTTTACGGTGGTCAAGGTTTCCAGGCTGATAAATCCCCGACGATGACCTTTTTGGTTAGACATGCCGAGAAATACTGAATCTCCTCGCGAGGGGTTGCGGGAAAAACGCGGCGAAGTGTTGATGTAGGTAGAGGCACTGTTAACTCCTAAAGCAAACTGCCGACTTTCCTGGTAGGATTCAGTAACGATGCAGTCGGCATGACCACTGCTGTATTCATTAATCCAGGCGATCGCTGGCTCTAAGCTATCCACCAGTTTAAAAGCTACTGTCCTAGTTAAATAAGGGTTTCCCCATTCGCCTTCTTTGGCCAGCTGCAACTGGGGAAAGGCTTCCACTAGTTCCGCATCTCCTTTAATTTTAAAGCCTTTTTCCTTCAAACTGTTCCACAGAACGGCTATTGAAGACCGCAAAGCTTGGCGATGAATTAGTACCTTTTCAATGGCATTAACTTGGTCTGGTTCGCTCTGATGACTATCAAGAATCATCCAGCGCACCATTTCTAAGTTGCTATTGAGCGACCAGTAGAGGTAACAATTACCCATCGCTGACTTTAAGACTGGGCAAGTTGACTGTCTTACTACCTGCTGTATCAAGCCGGAACGTCCGTAGGGAATCGCTAAATTCAGGTACTGATCTTGGGTAACTAAATCCCGAATCGAAGCACCATGTTCTGCTGTGATCAGTTCTAGACAGCCCGGAGGTAGACCAACTTGGGCGATCGCATTTTGCAGTACTTCAGCGATCACCGCGTTAGAATGGCTAGCTTCAGTACTGCCTTTGAGAATTAAACAATTGCCAGTTTTGATACAAAAACCCGCTGCGATCGCCCCTAAATCCGGGAACGCCTCATAAATAAATCCAATTACTCCCAAGGGCATTAACTGGGTGTAACTCTGGGAATCTTCCAGTTGATAATCAGCAGTTCTGACGCGCCGCAGCGGATCTGATAATTCCCCCAACCGTTGTAAAATATCTACTGTCATCTCTAGCCTTGTGGGAGTCAGCTTCAGCCAGTCCAATATCAACTCTGGCACTGCCATTTCCCGACTGGCTTCTAAATCCAAGGTGTTGGCTTCTAGAATGTCGTCAAATGAGCGCTCAAGGGCTTGTGCCATCGCCAGTACTGCACGACTCCGGTCTGCTCCCTTTGTGATCCCCAACTTTAGGGAGGCTTGATAGGCTCGTTGGGCACTAGTAATCGGTTCGGGGTGATCATCCAAAACTTCAACAGTCATTGAGTTAACGTCTGTAGGTAAGCCAGACCATTAATGCTGGCAGAATAGCCAATAGCACCGCCACCATTGCCCAAGCAATAATGCTGGAACCATTTGCCAATCGCAGTGCTAATGGCAGCCATATAATCACTAGCACGAAAATAATGCCAAGTGCTATAGGCAGATAGCTTTCTCCCAAGCGGGGATGAACAACATGCCAACTATTTCCCATCCAACGCCAAGCCCGCTTGTAGGGATAGGTGGTAGAAAGCTGTTCTAGCACATGACCATTATCTTCTACTACAAAGATTTGCTGACAGCGATCGCAACCAAATGCTTCTGTCAGCGTAATCGGAATTAACTGACCCCGGCGACGACAGGGACAGGGGTATTCGGTATTGAAGTCTATTTTTTCGGGTTTTTGAGATTGCACAAGCGTTCTAATAACTTGAGCGTGTTTTACACAAACGGCGAGAATATGATCCCTTAATAAATGCCTTAGAGGCTTTTTTCTTTATGAAGATGGACAGGTGATGCAAACAGTAGATGCAGCAGACTCTAAGTATCCTAATTGCCATATCAGTACGGGGTTTTCTGTTTGTAGTCTTTCCCCGAACTGGCAATTTTATTTAAAAATTTCCTTCTCTTCATTTATTGCTTTCAAGGTAATATGGTTGCGTTTTTGGATTTATTGTGCTGACACACCTGGTACAATTTTAAGCCTACGTGGTGAACACTCCTAAAATAAATCGTTTGGGAAGGCTACGTTCATAAATAACAGACACCAATAAACCCTAGATTTTCCTTTGGCTCACTATATATTACTATCTAGTTCTCAAGGTTAGATCGGGATTAGTTCACAAGCGTTTCAAGAGCGGAAATTGCCAAAACATCCAGAGCGTCTGTGTGACTCTTTGCCCAAATACATTGTGGCTAACTTCACTGCTAAAAGACCCTTTGCACTTGACAACACTATTATTTAACCAGCCACCTTTAGTCAAGTGTAATACACCCTAAGTAAGTCGGCGTAAATAATGAAAGATTTGTAGTCAGGGCTTTAACCCTACTTTAAGGGCTAAAGCCCTGACTACGAACTAATTTCACTATTTTTTTGATTAGTTAATATAGTTTGAGTTATTTTCACTGACTTACTTACAGAAACTGAATTGATTACACCTATAAAGATTGTATCCAAGCTAATCCATATCTAGATTAGTCTAAAGCTGGGTTTTATATTTCTTAGGAATGATTTGAGTGGACAATATTCAAATTTGGACAGTAGACGATTTCTTTGTTCAATCTGTCCACATTGGGATCATTTCACACAGATGCAGCGCAAATCGACGAACACTTCAACGCACCCTAAAAATACGAAACCTCTTGAAATTTTTAACTCCAAGAGGTTTTAATTGGAAGCGGGTAACGCGATTCGAACGCGCGACATTCACCTTGGCAAGGTGACGCTCTACCACTGAGCTATACCCGCAATCAATAACCAAATATTAGTCTCTCAGATTTATCCCTAATTGTCAACCCCTTAATTTACTTTTGAGCGCCGAGTTTTTTAACTCATAACTCAGCACTCATCCGATTAGGCAGTAATTGAGAAACTCACTCACTGATAGTGCTGAGAGGGAAACGACTCGTGCGAACGCCACCTGCTCTTCTAGTCGCAGTCAGTCTAAGAATAACTATCTACGTTTTGAAGCATCCTAGTCCGGAGAAATCTTGGCTACTTAGTACGCACATTGAGGCGTAACACAAAAAGAACAACTAATTACATATGTTTTCATCCTAATAGTTGTTTTGAGCGTCTAGAGGGATATTTGACTATCCCTTTCCTGCTTGGCTTGGAGAATCGAGCCTGTCTTTATACCTGAGAGTGTCAATTAGCCCAGTTCTTCTGACTCCACAGTTAAATTGCTGACACTGGCACTTTGAAAAGAGGCCGGCAAAGACTGGCTATTACGAGAATATGGCTCTGCCAGATTAGAACGCAATTGCCGCATCAGGCTTGCCATTTCTAAGGCATTCAGAGCATAATCCCAGCCATGATTACCTTTTATCCCTGCCCGTTCTAAGGCTTGCTGCATAGTGTCTACTGTCAAAATGCCAAAAATTACTGGCACCCCAGTTTGAAAGCTAGCGGCAGCAATACCTTTAGAAACTTCTGAGGATACGTAATCAAAATGGGGTGTTTGCCCTCTAATGACTGCACCTAAACAAATTACAGCATCATAACGATGGGAAAGTGCTAGTTGGCGAGCTACTAAAGGTACCTCAAAACTTCCTGGTACCCAAACATAGTCCACCTGACTACCGTGGGGGTTAGGGTCTACACCGTGGCGTTTCAAGCAATCTTGACATCCCTCTAGCAGCTTTCCGGTAACAAGGTCATTGAATCGACCAATCACCACTGCAAACCGTAAAGGCTCCGTTTGAGTAAAAGTTCCCTCGAAAACTGCCATGACTGCCTCTTAATCAACTATACTTCTTCCGATCAATATACATTTCTTATTTAAATGTAGAGGAGCAGGAAAGCATGGTCAAAATAAAGGAAACAGGAAAAATCGAAAGAATCTCTCCTTTTTTCCTTTAATCTTTGACCTTGGCTTTTCTGCCCCTCTAATTCTTATATTATGTGCCTGCGCCAGAGTGAAGCCGTCGCCTACACGACAAAAAAGTTTAACAAACCAACTAAAAATACCAAACCAATCCAGACGCCAGAACCAAGCCAGAGCAGTTTTTTAGATTCAACCCAATTTTGGGGAGTGGCGTAAGCAACGGGGACGCCCACAACCAGGACAAAAGACAACACGACTAGACCTATCAAGGCAAACTGGAATATTATGGTCATTTTTGCTTCTCCCAATACAGCGAAATAGTGATATGTCCTACACTAACAGTAAGCTGTACAGTGTAGGCAACGAGTATGACTCCTGCTATTGCATAGGACATTTCCAGAAGCTCTGGTTTTATGTCCCTTTGATGCCCCACGGCCAACAGTTTGATTTTTTCTTCCTTTCCTAGCCCACAAATTTTACGACACAGGATGAATTGCTTATGACTTTTGCACTGATGTGTCAACCAATGGTAAATTTGCATTCTTTGAAAGGAAGTCTACTCGTTTCCCGTTGTCCAACCTTTGACATAGGTTTCCCAGAGGGCAGTAAGCGAGGTGTATCAACGACCGTGACTGCGAGTAATCAATTAAATCATACAACGCCCTGATCATCTATTTCAGAATATTTGACAATTAGGGTGCTGACTCTGAGGGGTAAAGGGTGAGGCTTCTGCTCATTTTAGCTAAAGGGCGACACTGACACTTTTTTCTTGTTGTTAAATTACGAAAAATTGCAACATTTTAGTCGTTTGTTCTTTGTATAAGTACCTATGACCAATGACTAATGACCGAAAAAGACTCATGATACAAGCCCCTAAATTTATTTATGGAGAAGAAAAAAATGTATTTTGAGACGCGTTGCGTGTTCGCCCTTGGCGTCTCGTAGAGAGAAATACGGCGTCCGTTTACTTGCCCCTAAATTTATTTATGGGGATTAAAAATGTTTGACTTTTGACTTTTGACTTTTGACTTCCCCGAAGGGGCTGACTCTTAACTATGGATTTAATTCTTTGCCACACAACAGCAGATTTTGACGCACTAGGAGCAGCAGTAGGGTTAACGCGGCTACTACCGGGAAGTAAGATTGTCCTGACTGGCGGTTCTCACCCTACTGTACGGGATTTTTTAGCATTGCATCGGGATGAATATCCGCTGATTGAACGCCGTTCGGTGAATCCAGAAAAAATTCGTTCTCTGACTGTGGTGGATACGCAACAGCGCGATCGCTTGGGTAAAGCTGCTGAGTGGTTAGATTTACCGCATGTAACAGAGATTATAGTTTATGACCATCACTTAGGACAAAAATCAGATATTCCCGCCAAGCGATCGCATATTTCCTCAGTAGGAGCCACCACAACTTTAATTGTGGAGCAATTGCAACAACAGCAAATTTCCCTGACTCCTACCGAAGCAACTGTGATGGCTTTGGGTATCCATGTTGACACTGGCTCCTTGACATTTGACCAATCTACACCACGGGATGCCTTGGCTTTGGCTTGGTTGATGCAACAAGATGCCAGTTTATCAGTAATTTCTACCTACCGTGACCCTGGCTTATCTTTGCAATTGCAGCAGCTATTAACTGAATCGCTGGAAAATTTAGAATATCTCTGTCTACATGGATATACGGTTGCTTGGGTAACTCTGAAAACAGATGGTTTTGTGCCGGGGCTATCGAGTCTGGCTTCAGAACTGGTGGAATTAACCGAAATTGATGCCATACTATTAGCCAATGAATATCCTTTGAGTGAAAGTGATTCCCGCCTAACAGTAATTGGGCGATCGCAAATTCCCAAAACAAATCTTAACCTATTATTCCAACCTCTAGGTGGCGGCGGTCATTCACAAGCCGCATCGCTAAACCTAAGGGGGGTTGATTCGCAGGCAATATTAAAACAACTCCTAGACGGGGTAAAAGCGCAAATTCCCCATCCTCCCACCGCTAGGGATTTGATGTCCTCTCCTGTCCGCACTATTCTGCCTGAAACTACAATTGCCGAAGCACAGCGCATTTTATTACGCTATGGACAGTCTGGTTTATCTGTAGTCGATGCTCAAGGGCAACTAGTAGGTATTATTTCACGGCGGGATATCGATATCGCCTTGCATCACGGATTTAGTCATGCACCAGTCAAGGGTTACATGACTACGAATCTCAAAACGATTACACCAGATACGACATTGCCACAAATTGAGTCAGTGATGGTGACCTACGATATCGGACGCTTACCAGTATTGGAAAATGGGCAGTTAGTTGGTATCGTCACTCGTACTGATGTTTTGCGGGAATTACATCAGCAAAGGGATGAAAACGGAGGAGGGGGAAAGGCAAAGAGGGGGAAAAGTAATATTAATCTTCCTCAATTGCAAAATAAACTTGCTCCTCAGTTATGGCAATTACTCACCACAGCATCGCAAGAAGCAGAAAAACGGGGTTGGCATCTTTATCTTGTCGGGGGTGCGGTGCGGGATTTGCTGTTAGCTGACGCAGCAGGCAGCTTGATGATTAAAGATATTGACCTCGTAGTTGATGGCTTTCACAAATCAGCAGATGTTGGTGCTGGTGTGGAACTAGCAAAAGCACTCCAACAACTTTATCCTGCGGCTCGCTTAGAAATCCACGGGGCTTTTCAAACTGCTGCTTTGTTGTGGCACAAAGACCCAGAATTAGATTCTTTATGGGTAGATATTGCTACGGCTAGAACAGAATTTTATCCTTACCCAGCGGCGAATCCAGAAGTTGAGGCGAGTTCAATTCGTCAAGACTTGTATCGTCGAGATTTTACCATCAATGCGATCGCCTTGCGGCTTACTACCCCTCGTTCAGGTGAATTACTTGACTTCTTTGGCGGTTTACTGGATTTAGAAGCCAAGCAAATTCGGGTTTTACATGCCAACAGCTTTATCGAAGACCCCACCCGCATTTATCGTGGTGTGCGCTTTGCCGTGCGCTTTGGATTTGAGATAGAACCGCAAACTGAAGAGTTTATCCGCTATGCGATCAACAGTGGCGTTTACGATCGCACTGCTCAAGAGAATAGCAGAACTCCAGCCCTGCAAACTAGACTGAAAACAGAATTAAAATACATTCTCGAAGCCCCCTACTGGAAATCGGCTTTGCAGTTACTCGATAACTTAGGGGCATTGCAATGTATCCATCCTACTCTGAAGCTAGACGCAGAACTTCTGCGACAATTACGCTTGCTAGAACGCTGCTTGCAGCGATTTGACCCGCAACCAACCCTTATCCATTGGGAAATGCGCTTAGAAACGTTAATCGCCCACCTAACATCACAATATCGGGCGAAAGTAGCAAAAAATCTGCAATTGCCAGAGGATAGCATTGCTAGGCTGAAGAACTTAGCTCAAGTTCAAACTGAGGTGATGACATTATTACCCACTTTTCAACCCCCCAGTCAAGTAGTGCAGTTGCTGCGACAGTACGATTTACCAATGCTGATTTTAATCGCCGTCCAAAGTCCACGAGAGATTAGACATCAGATTTGGGAATATTTCACTGTTTGGGCAAATATGCAGCCACTGTTGAATGGCAATGATTTAAAGAAACTTGGTTACAAACCAGGGCCCCAGTATCGGCAAATATTAGATGATGTAGTTGCTGCTACCTTGGATGGAGTGATTAAAGATAAGACTGAGGCTGAAGAATTTTTAGCCAACCATTATCCTCAGTAATTTATATTTACCATATCTGGTTTTTATGCAAACACCAAAAAAATACTCCACTCCAGAGGAATATTTACAACTAGAGGATGCGATTAACATTCTTATTGAAAGATAAATCGCACTACATTCACGCTTTGCAAAAACAAGCGAATGCCTATGACACACTATGCTATGGCAGGAGTCTAAATTATATCTGGGTCGATATTTAACTCCCGCAGTTTTGCTGCCAAACGTTCTGCTTTTTGTTTTAATAGTTCTGCCGTTTCTTCAGGTGTTGGTACTAGTAGCCCATCTCGTGTAAAAAACCGCAATAGTCCCTGATAAATTCCCAAATATAACCCTAACTGATGACTCCACAAATATCCTTGTTCACTTGCTTGTAGAGGTTGATATTCTCCATCTACTAAATGAAATCCTGCAAACTCTTGTGTGTAAGGGTCAAACCAAAAATAATCTGGTGTGCGGAAAGTCTCTTGATAAATTTTTTTCTTTAAATCTTTGTCAATATTTGCTGTTGATTCAGAAAGAATTTCTAGAATTAGATTTGGATATTTGCCATATTCTTCCCAAACTACCCAACTTTTACGGGTTTTACGTTCAGTTCCCAGCACTACAAAAAAGTCTGGTCCTCGGAAGTATTCCGATTTCAGTTGGCGCGGACTGTAGTAGATAGTCAGGTTTCCCGCCGCATAGAAATCATTTCTGTCTCGCCACAGCCATTCCAGACATTTTAAAAGTAGGATTATTTGCCGTAGATGCAGTTCGGTTTCCAAGGGAGGCTCATCACTATATAAATCACCAGGGGGAAATATAACATCTTGGCAGATGCCTTTTTTAGAATCTAATTCTTGAGCAATAGTCATAGAATGGATATGGCATCAAGTAGTTATAAATTTATTTTAGCAGGCTCACTTGCTTGTAGAGGTTGATACTCTCCATCTACTAAATGAAATCCCGCAAATTCTAGTGTGTAAGGGTCGAACCAAAAATAATCAGGTGTGCAGAAAGTATCTTGATAAATTTTTTACTTTAAATCCTTGTCAGTATTTGCTGTTGATTCAGAAAGAAATTCTAGAATTACATTTGGATTTTTGCCATATTCTTCCCAAACGACCCAACTTTTACAGGTTTTACGTTCAGTTACCAGCACTACAAAAAATGGATATTGAAACTGTCGAACAAATAATAGTAGGTATCAATGATTATCAAGTAGCACTTTGGGTAATTTCCCCTGATCTAAACCGAATTAATATTACTTAAAGTTTCAAGTTGAGAGAGCAAGCCTTAGAGGATGTTTGGAAAGTCTAATTTATTACTTGCCTTGGCGACTGGAAGTTGCACGCCAGGTGCTCATAGAGGAAACCCCCTACAGCCCTTCTCCTAAAGGAGACACTACGTGAACGGGCATTCTACGGCAGGCGCTAGCCTCTCCCTTTGGGAGAAGACGGCACTGGCTTGGCTACACAAGACTTTACCCACGTACCCTGCGGGTTCCCCAACGGGGTACGTGGGTTAAAAACCCTTGATTTTATCATGCTTTCCACGGAGGTGGACTTCTCTGCGAGACGCTACGCCAAGCTTGCTTCTCCGTTCGCGGAGCGTCTCGTAGAGAAGGAGTACGTTTGTGTAGTAGCGAATTATATTCGCCTAATACTTTTCAAACATCCTCTTACAAATGACAACCTATTCACCCAGTACACCAGAGTAATATTATCGAGAGTTACTGGAATGTAACGATATAATATGTGATCCCAGGTCGGTGTAGCTCTCGTTTGTGTGCCCGTAAACTTTGCGAATTCTATTCGCCAAGGCTGAAGTCGCATATCGCCTCACGTAAATCTCTAACTCCCCAGCAGAAGCCGTAAAGCATACAGGCAAGTTATAATTCTCTTGCGGATCAACGTAACAAAAATTTATGAGTAACCCCCTTGTACAAGCCTTTTTCGTAGGCAGAGCGGTAGCTGAAGTAGTTAATGAGCGTTTAGAGGTCGTCTTGACCGATGCTTTGAGTGATCTGGGCAAATTTGATGCCGAAGCTAGAGAGCAGTTGCGCCAGTTTACAGAAGAAGTCCTAGAGCGGGCAAATCGGTCAGCAGAAGTTGCTAATGCTGGTCAACCTACCACAGGTAGTGGGCAACCCAGTTCTGATTCAGGTGACTTGCAAGCAGATATTGATGAATTACGAGCAGAAATTGCCCTGCTACGAACAGAATTGCAACATTATCGCCGAACTTCTGCATAAATTTAGTCGTTGGTCATTGGTCATTAGTGATTAAGCCAAAAATTATGCACAAATGACAAAGGACAAAACACAAATGGCACTTGATCAAAAACAGTTTAGGAATCAGAGTGTCTTTTCTTCCAAGTGATTCGGTTGCAAACCAACGGTACACACAGCATATGGAACAAGGTTATTCAGATAAGGCATACCGTTGGAATCGGGAAAAATACTCTAGCAGACGGCGTTTTGTGGACATTTGGTCTTTTGTCTTGACCTTAATGTTCAAGCTTTGGCTATATAACAAATCTTGGAGTTATTCAGGTGGTGTGACTGAGGCAAAGCAAGCTGCAAGACGCAAAACTCAAGCAGTCTGGATTCGCACTACCCTGCTGGATTTAGGGCCAACCTTCATCAAAGTTGGGCAACTGTTTTCTACCCGTGCTGATATATTCCCTGGTGAATATGTAGAAGAACTAGCCAAGTTACAAGACAAAGTACCGGCATTTAGCTATGAACAAGTAGAAGCGACGATTGAGAAAGAACTAGGCAAGAAAATTCCTGAACTATTCCATAATTTTGAACCTATTCCCTTAGCTGCTGCTAGCTTGGGGCAAGTACACAAAGCTGTGCTGCATACTGGGGAATCGGTTGTTGTCAAGGTGCAACGTCCTGGACTAAAGAAGTTATTTGAAATAGATTTACAAATTCTCAAGGGAATTACCCGCTACTTTCAAAACCATCCCAAATGGGGACGGGGGCGAGATTGGTTGGGTATTTACGAAGAGTGTTGCCGCATTCTTTGGGAAGAAATTGATTATCTCAACGAAGGTCGTAATGCCGATACTTTTCGCCGGAACTTTCGCGGCTACGATTGGGTGAATGTCCCAAGAATATACTGGCGTTACGCCACTTCTAGAGTACTGACCTTGGAATATCTCCCTGGAATTAAAATTAGCCAATACGAAGCTTTAGAAGCAGCGGGTTTGGATCGAAAGGCGATCGCTCGTCAAGGTGCTCAAGCCTACTTACTACAGTTACTCAATAGTGGCTTTTTCCACGCTGACCCCCACCCAGGCAATATTGCCATTAGTGCAAGTGGTGCTTTGATATTCTACGATTTCGGCATGATGGGGCGGATTAAATCCAACGTCCGCGAAGGACTGATGCAAACACTTTTTGGTATTGCCCAAAAAGACGGGGAGCGCGTTGTTCAGTCTCTAATCGATTTAGGCGCGATCGCCCCAACGGATGACATGGGGCCAGTGCGGCGTTCCATCCAGTATATGCTGGACCATTTCATGGATAAGCCCTTTGAAAATCAATCGGTCGCGGCAATTAGTGACGACCTTTACGAAATAGCTTATAATCAGCCATTTAGATTTCCAGCAACCTTCACTTTTGTGATGCGAGCCTTTTCTACCCTAGAAGGGGTAGGCAAAGGTTTAGATCCAGAGTTTAACTTTATGGAAGTTGCCCAACCATATGCAATGCAGCTTATAACCGATATGAATGGTTCTGAGGGGAATAGCTTTCTTAACGAATTAAGTCGCCAAGCAGCTCAGGTAAGTAGTACTGCGTTAGGTTTACCACGTAGGTTAGAGGATACGCTAGAAAAGCTAGAACGGGGAGACATGCGCTTGCGCGTTCGGTCTATAGAAACTGAACGGCTGTTGCGGCGGCAGAGCAGTATTCAGCTTTCAATAAGCTATGCTCTGTTAATCAGTGGTTTCACACTTTCAGCTACGATTTTAGTGGTTACCAATTATGTATGGTGGGCACTAGTGCCTGGTTTAATTGCAGCAGGGCTTTCAGTGATCCTGATCCGACTACTTTTACGCCTAGACCGTTACGATCGGATGTATTAATTGTTGCAAAAATTTATGAAACTTAATTTCACGGGTTTTACCGATCCGGGACTTATTCGTTCTAATAATCAGGATAATTACCATATCGACCCAGAGGGACGGTTTTTCGTTGTTGCCGATGGTATGGGTGGTCATGCCGGAGGTGAGGAAGCAAGTCGGATTGCCACTGGAGAAATTCAGGCGTATTTGCTGGCAAATTGGCAATCTTCTAAATCTTCTCAAGAATTGCTAGAGCAAGCTTTGTGGGGTGCCAATGAAGCGATTTTGCAGGATCAGCAAAATCATCCCGAACGCGGCGACATGGGTACAACGGTTGTAGCGGTAATTTTTCGCTCCCCAGAGTCGCCTTGGTGCGCTCATGTTGGCGATTCGCGGCTGTATCGCTTCCGAGAGTCGCAATTAGAACAGATAACAGAAGACCACACTTGGGTAGCACGGGCAATCAAAATAGGTGACATCACCTTAGATGAAGCACGATTACATCCTTTTCGTCATGTATTATCGCGCTGTTTGGGGCGTGAAGACTTGCATCAGATTGATGTGCAACCACTGGATGTAAAAGTTGGCGATCGCTTGCTGTTATGCAGTGATGGTCTCACCGAAGAACTTGTCGAACAGAAGATTGCTAGCTGCCTCCAAGACAGTCCTTGGCTTGATAAGGTCGCCATTTCTCTAGTTGAGGCTGCTAAGGAGCATGGAGGGCACGATAACATCACAGTTGTCATCGTCTCACTTGACTAAAAAGTTATCAGTCATTCAATTTTAGATTTTGAATTTTGGTGAAGCAGGGTAATGAGTCATTTGCTAACAGCGGGTTTCCCGACTTGTACCCCTACGGGGAAGCAAGCTACGCGCAGCGTAAGATGCCCAAAGGGCTGTAGGGAGAAGCGACTGCCGTTAGCGAGTCTTCTACTTTGGCGTTAGCCTCTCACGAATGGGATAACTACGGTGTACACACATCTCTACATAGGATGAAAAACATCGTCTGATCCTCCTAAATCCCCTAATTTATTGGGGGACTTTGAGATTTTTGGTTCCCCAATTTATCGGGAGGTTGGGGGGGATCTTCTCTACGAGAGGCTGCGCCAACAGCATGGCAACTCTTAAAGACGCTGTTCGCGTTCGCTCGTTAGCGAGTCAGATGCTCGCGGACTCGCTAACGAGCGAAGCCATGCCGCAGGCTTTACGCTGCGCTACACTTGCGTCAGGGATTCAAGGAAAAATCTAAAATCTAAAATCCCGAATTAGTAAAGTTATGAGTTTTTACTCCTAACTCCTGACTCCTGACTCCTATTTGGTAGATATACTCAGAAATTTGTTCAGCGTGAGCATTTTTCCTTTTTACAATTTGATACAAATATTTTTAGCCTCCAAAGTGATTTAAAGAGGCTGAATTTGCATAAATTGGTAAATTGACAACTTGCACGTAATAAGGTAAAGCGACTATAATTCACGCTTATTACCATTCATTCCCCAATCTCCTTAAAATCCCTACCCTTCAAAGCTTCCTCCATAGTGGGAGAGACAGCATCTTAGTTTTTACTGTTTAAGAAGAACTATCGAGGGTTAAGGATAACATCTGAGCTTCTTTACAAACGAGAGTTATGTAAAGCAGTCAGGAGTCAGGGAGGTAGTTGTAACTTGTCTGAGTTCAAACGCAGCCTATTTTCCGAAATATGGCTCGGCTGACTTGGGTGGTATATCAGTAGGATTAGGTGCAAGATATCAGACCAGAAAAAGTCCACATTTAGGATGTGGGCAATGTGTCAAACAATTGTTATCTTTCTTAATACGGAGGAACAAATGTTGGACAGTTATAAGTCCAAATATTATCCAATTTGGACTTCTGTGAGCGATATCATCTTTACGCGTTGTTTTTTCGGAGTTAACTAACTATGAACCAACCAATGAAACTATCCTTAGAACAGCAATTCAGCATCTGCTCATTTTCTACTCAGGTGCAAAATATGAGCCACGATCAAGCTAAAGATTTTTTAGTTAAGCTATACGAGCAAATGGTCGTGCGCGAGGCAACTTATCAAGAACTTCTTAAGCACCAGTGGGGCTTAGATTCCGGTTCCACTATGGCATAGAGTCGTTCTACTGTCGCAGTGGGCGACCTCCTTCTCTTGCTTGGTTCCAAGGAGGAAAAGAGCTGGGGATGTCGGGGCGTCAACTTCGATAACTAATTTCCGCAAAAGTTGGACAAAAATTCAATTCAAAAAATTAACAATAAGTAAACTTTTCGACGACATATTTGCTAAAGTCTAGACTTACTTTAATTTTGTAGGACAAATCTACTGTTTGCTTGATCCAGACTTCCTTTTGGTTCGTCTAGTGTGCTGACTAACCTGCGTAAATTTACAATCCCCCGGAATGACGTATACAGGAAGATTTACAAAGAATTTAGATAGCAGTGATTTGGCGGCTAGTGTTTTCACTCTTTATACATATAACTAGAACTTACATCTTTATATATATTTTGTTTATAAAAGTTTACATTTGCTGAGTGAGCACCTCTTAGTTCCATCTTTTAGATGTAACATTAAGAAATTATTCCTAGCTGGAAAACTCGTATGCAGAATCTGTATCAATACTTTCCAGTTTTGCCAGAATTTGAGGCTTAATCTTTTCGTACTCGCTTTTGAGTAAGCTTTTACTAATTTGCGGGTCGGCAGAGGACATCATTGTATTGCTCATTGCGACCCACTCTTGTAGTCGTTGGCGCTGGGCGGAAGCGATGCTAGAAAGTAAGATATGGGTACAGCTATTTGGTGTTTCTCGTGCAAAGAATAATAGGCGGTAATAACCTGTGTGCTGTAGTAATCGAGCAATTTGTTGACCAAGGCTGGTTTTGAGATCAAGGTAATAAGGGAACCATTTCGCACTATGTTTGTGGTTGTAAATGACAGTAATCCATAGCAGCATCGGATGAGGAATAGAGATGAATAGAAATTGGTTATAGCGGGTACACACTAAGCGCTTTTGAATTTCTTCTTGCGGTAGCATCACCCACAGGGCTGGTAAAATCTCTCCATTGGTATGAATGGGCTGGGGAAAGACAATATCGGCAATTGGTTTATTTTGAGGCCAGGAAATGGCACGAGCGATTTCATCGTTTGACCAGGATACCTGCAAATCGGCTTTTGTCTTTTGTTCAAGCTCAGTGCTGACTGTAGTAGCAGGAACTAGCGGATGATCTTGCTTAATTTCGCGTGTATGCTCAGACTTTTCTAGAGACGCTAAAACTTTTAGGATTTCAGTAATACTTTGGGGGCGATCGCGTGCTACTTTAGCTAGACAGCTGATCACCAAATTTTCGATTTCTTTTGGTAATTCTAATCCAGGCGCAACCTCAGCAAAAGAACGTGGTTTTTGATAGTGATGTGTTTTATACCATGCTCCAAAAGAATGAGATGGAACCACCAGTGGCATTTTGCCTGTGAGCATCTCAAACATCATAATTCCCAAACTATAAATATCAGCACGGTTGTCTAATTCTTTACCCTCCATTTGTTCGGGAGAAGAATAAGCCAATGTCCCCAAATAGAATTTTGTATGGTCGCCATCTGACTGTAATAACTTTGCAATCCCAAAATCTAGAACTTTGACCAATTCTCCGAAACTGGCATCTTGAATCACCAATATATTGCTTGGCTTGACATCCCGATGGATAATTGGGCAAATAGTACCCTCAACTGGGATGCCATCATGAGCGCACTGCAACCCCAGGCTGAGTTGACGCGCCATACTCAGGAATCTTGGTAAAGGCAGTCGTTGCTTGCGAATAATATTGTTCAGGCTTTGTCCTTGTAGGTATTCCATGACGTAGAACGGGGTGTTATTGTCGTCTACGCCATAGTCCATGACTCGGACAATGTGGATACTTTTTTGCCCTAGTAAAGCACAGGTTTTTGCTTCTCGCTCAAAGCGGTCTTGCAATCGCATCTTTTCATTTTGGATTGATAGCGCCAGAAACTTAACTGCAACAGGTACACCTCCCAACAAAGTATCTTTAGCACGATAAACCCGACCCATTGCTCCAGTGCCGATTAACTCCTGGAGTTGGTAGCGTTTGCTGAGTAAGTGACCAATGTTGGGGTCTGACATAGAGAATTTGAATCCAAAAGCAGGTTGTAAGTATTTGGGAGGAAAAGTGCATTCAAACTGAGATTTGAATTATTGCGCCCAGAAATGACTTTCTAGGCTCGTACTGCAAAGCAGAAATGGAAGTCAAAAGTCAAAAAGCTTATAGGCTAGACTTTTGGGCTATTTCTAATCGTTAGTCTATTTACGCGGTGCTGTACTAGCTTTTTTCAGTTATTTTTTAGAGCATTGAAACCATCAACTGGCAGTTTGCAACCGAGACGGTTATTACAACTAGTGCAACATGCCAAATCAAACAAGCAGAAAGAGTAGATTTAAGTAGGTGGGGGAAAAAATTTATAAGTATGTCATTGCTTACTGAAACGGAGTGCACCGTACTCCTACGGAGAAGCAAGCTACGCGTAGCGTCTCCAAGAGTTGCAATCACAAGGACTTTGACGGTTTTACATTTTGTTACATAGTTAGGTTGATTCGTGCCTACCTACTTATGATGACGCTTTGTACCATTTTGCACTTTCATTGTGGTGTAATTTTAGTTTGCCCAATTTTGACTCAATAGATAACTATAGTATCTGCCAAAAAGCTTAATTAGGTAGCACCACACTCACCACAGAGTTCTGATAACTGAGTAATGAGTGTGGAGTTTTGAATATAAATAAAGCCTGAGGGGATGACATGAAGCCCTGCTAGGCAGATTTTATCAGATCCAAGCCCTGATGTCTTGTAAACAATGCTCTAGTCTATTAGGATTTATAACTGTTATTTTAGTGAGCAATGATCCACAATTAAAGTTTTGCTTGATTAGTATTTTCCTCCTACCTTCAGCAAGACGTCATCTGCCTTTATTTTGTAAGTAGGGATAATCACAAATACTTATTGCCTGACCAGGTTTTTAACCTTAAGGCTGATTCTGACTATGTAAGAGAATGTTTTAAAAGTCCCAATAGGTATAATTTTGCTGTTCTCACTTGGGTTAACTTTGACGATAAATCAAGGTTTTAGCCATATAATGAGATACTTTGCTCTCCTAGTTAGGACAGCAAAAGACCCTTTTAAACCATCCTCTAAGGATGTATTATTTCTTGATCAAACTGTAATAATACTAATTGATAGCTTTTCGTTTTTTATTTACGTTATAAGACATGTCATAAACTGATTTATTACCCCTCACATAGTATTGAATTCGACGTTCGATAATAGTGTTAAATCGGGAAAGAAAATCAGGAAAAAAGTAGGGATTTTCTCCCATTTTTCTTAATGCTGTTAACCATTTTCCTTGCTTTATAGGCACTACAACTTGAAAGTAAGCTAGATTTTTCTGATAAACTGCAAGATTAGAAGACAGAGCACGCATTAAAGCTGGATTTTTTTTCACAACTTCTTGTTGCATGAAAGAATTAGTAGCACTTAAGTATTGATTTAGACGTAACAATATACTTTGACGTACAAGAGAAATAGGGCGTGAGCGGTAGAAATAATAGGGTTCTGGCACAATAAAAAAGCGAGCGCCATTGATTAAGCATTTCAGATCAAGCCAAAAGTCCTCAGCTATGCTGAGGGTTTCATCGTACTCAATGCCGTGCTTAACCATAAATTCTCGTTTGAATATAGGCTTGCTTAAACCAAGACGCAACCCTGCTTTTCCATAGATATCAGTTTCCACAAAATAAATGAGATCGATTTGAAGAATTTTATCTATATGTTCTCCACTTTCTTGAATCAATGTACTCCAAGGAGATGTTGCACCATCTTTGATTAAATAAGGATCGTCAGCAATCATGTCTGCATTTGTTTCCTCTGCCAGCAACACAAGCTTTTCTAATCTTTCGGGAGCATACCAGTCATCTGAATCAAGAACAGCAATCCATTCTCCTTGGGCTGCTCTGAGAGCACAATTACGCGCAGCAGAAACCCCAAGGTTTTGTTGATTAACTATTACTTTGAGACGTTGGTCAGTAAAACTTTTAACGACTTCTACAGTTTTATCACTTGAACCATCATCGACCACGATAACTTCAATATCAGTGAGCGTTTGCTCTAAGGCTGACTCTATTGCCTTGGCAATATAAGCTTCAGTATTATAAGCAGGGATAATGACAGATACTTTAGGATTCACGAAACTCAACTCCAGACTACACGGTTCGGTAAAAATGCTAAAATCCTGACGATAATTTGATAACTACTTTTTTAGTATACAACTCAGTAGGTTGGTGAAAATAAACGATGACTCCTTAAGGTCAGATATGAAACATTGAACGTTGCCATTGTTTGAGCAGTCGGCTTCCAGCCTAAACATACAGCGCTTAAGTTGACTGACGCTCTAGGCTAGCTTCCATTGTGTTAGTCAAAAAATGACCAGCCAAGATGCCACTACTGAGGTAATATGTATCTTCCGAAATGCGGTGGAGGGTTTCAAAGCCACTACGACGCTGACGATCGCCTAGTACCCAGTAACGCTGCACAATAGTATCTAGACCAATCCAGCCTTCACCTTCAACCTGCCCCAAAATATTATGTTGTAGTAAAAAAGTATACTGACGCTCTCCATCATGCAGCCGCCCCTTGTATTGCAGAGAGATTTCGGAGCGATCGCTACCTGGGAATATCAGCTTTGTAGCCATAGTGAACCAGTTATCTCGATTCCAAGCTACCAAGGTCATACCCTTGACGCTGATTGGCATACCATTGCGTTCCAGCCAATTTCCTTGCATTGCCCAGCGTCCTGGTTCCAATAAAAAAGTATGAGCCACATTCTATATTCCCTGCCTTGATCGAGTGCCGCCAAGACTACAGTTATAGCAGTGCTGAGTTGCAAGTGCTGAATGAATGAAGAAATTTTTTTATCTTATTTATTGTTCCTGTCTCAGAACTCAGGACTGACCTTTGTGAATTTCTCCCAAAAGCACTTCTTGAGGTGCCCCAGTGGCAGTAGGTAGGTTGCCAGGAATACCCAAATTTCGCCAGTAGGCTAAAATCGCGAAGGCGATCGCTTCTTTAAAATCTGCACTCAGACCGACTTCATCTGTAGTCCATACTGGTATTGATGTCAACAATAACTGTAATCTTTGTTTCAAATAGAGGTTGCGACTACCACCGCCACATAATAGTACCCGTTGTGGCATTTCCGGTAAAAAAGTGCGGTAACTCTGAACAATTGAAGCAGCTGTAAGTTCCGTCAGAGTTGCCAGTACGTCGGCAGCATTGAGTTGGTATGCTTGGGCATCTTTTAAACACTGATGTAGGTAAGTCACACCAAATAACTCTCGACCAGTAGATTTGGGTGGCGGCAGATGAAAATAGTCTTGGTTGAGCCATTGTTCTACCAACGGATGACAAGGAGTACCACTCGCTGCCCAATTGCCATCTTCATCGTAAGTTTTAGCACCAGCGCTTAAATGCTCCACCCCCAGATCCAACAGACTATTTCCTGGGCCAGTATCCCAAGCGCGAATTTTTGAGAGCCAGTCGCCATGCTGAGGCGGAATATAAGCAACATTACCAATACCACCAATGTTTTGAATACAACGCCCTTCTTTAGGATGACTGAGCAAATAGGCATCTACTCTGGGCACGAGAGGCGCACCATGACCACCAATAGCGATATCAGCAACGCGGAAGTTGCTCACAGTTGTAATGCCCGTAAGATTGGCAATTAATGCACCGCGCCCTAGTTGCAGACTGTAACCCAAGGGAGTGCTGTTAGCGGTAGCGGGGCGTTTAGCCCCTGCTAGGTCAGAAATTAAAATTTCTCTCCTCCCCTGCTCCCCTGCTTCCCTTGCTCCCCTGCTCCCCTGGTTACTAAGCGCAGTCAAAGTATGTTCCCCTGCTCCCCCAGGTGGTCGATGAAAAACCGTCTGACCGTGGGAGCCAATGAGAGTGGCTGGCTGATGACCAATTTGAATATTTTGGGCGGCTTGGGCAAAAACTTGAGCGATCGCATCATCTATTTCTGCCAATTCTGCCATTGAGATGGCAACGCCTGCACCAACTGCCAATATTCTTTCTCTGAGTTCGGCTGGATAAGGATATGTTGCTCCAGCTAGCAACTCAATTTTGATATCTAATTCTGTACCGGAAATCTCTACCAACACAGTGTCTATGCCATCTACGGATGTGCCACTAATTAAACCTATAACGCGAGTAGGGACAGCAGCTTCTTCAATCGGATGCATTGATAAAGATTCTTTTGTTAATTGCAAGAGGTAGTTTAATTCATGTTACTACCCATGTCAAAAAAAACTAAGGTGGCATAGTTAACGGAGAAAGACGAATTGTGAGAGAAGGAATTAGAGGCAGCCGACGGCTACCTGTCAAAGAACGTGGTAGTCCCTTGAAGCAGAAAAAATAATTACGTTGCAAATTACAGCAATTCCAGAGTTATTAAAGGTATTAGAACTATCTAGATATATTGTGAAAATTGATGCAATCAGTTGTCAGAAATAGATTGGGAAGTTAATCACTCTAACATTATGCAGATTATGTAATTACCTTAAAGAATAACCAAGGTAATCTTGAGCATGAAATTGAAAAACTATTCAGCCAAAGGATAAACACAGGTTTTCAAAGGATTGGTATAGTCCAATGCCTCATACCTTCTTGATCTAGAACCAGAAAAATATAAACTACCTGCAAATCACAAAATAGTACGTCTTATAAATAAAGCTTCTTTACAATTTTACACTGATAACTTCACGCTTTTTACATAAAGTGATAGACATCATAGAACATAATATAAGTGATTTTTCTTTAAAAAATATTTAAAAGTTTACATATATATCTAAGTATAATCAAAGAGAAAAAGTAGTAATCCTTCTGATGTTGGAATTTGGAGGCACATCGCACAATGAGGCTATGAACACGAAAAATTAAAAAAATGAAAAGTCTTTTAATTAAGTCCGCGATCGCTTCTGGTGTTGTTTTGTCCTTAGCTACTGTTACCCGTCCTGTAATGGCTGCGTCTTTTACGGTATCAATAGAAAACCCAGGCGTGCAAAATGCACAATTATCAAATCTTGTTAATGCTCATATACAAAATTTTGATGCACAAACACAAGGTTACAGTGCAACAGGTTTTCAATGGAATGAGGGAACAACAAATATTGGTAGCTATCAGAAGACTCTGATCGTGAATGCAGATCAATATGGTGGTGCTGTTGGAACAGGCAAATATTTTGATGTAGATACCAGTAGATCAAGTAATGGTCAAACGGTTTCTACCCTAAATTTGACAACCCCACAAAGTTACTTTGGACTTTGGTGGTCTGCGGGAGATAGTAATAACGTACTTACATTTCTTTCACAAGGTAAGGTTGTACAAAGTATAACAACTGCTGATGTGGTTAATTATATCGGAAAGCTACCAAATAAAGCCAGCTACTACGGTAATCCTAATTCGACATTCCAAAATCAGGATTCTGGAGAACCCTTTGCGTTCATCAACTTCTACGAAGTTGGCGGAACTTTTGATCAGGTTCAATTCAGCAATGTTGGCGGAACTGGTTTTGAATCAGATAATCATACAATCGCCACTAGCTACAAGAGTATCACCGGTAGCGTCGTTACAGCAGCAGTTCCTGAGTCTTCTTCTGTATTAGGAGTTCTTGTAATTGGTTTGGTGGGTGCTACTTCAGTTCTGACTCGTCGAGTCAATAAAAAGTCAGTTTTGCAATTGTCATAACTGTTGCAATTTGCAAACAAGACGATTTCTGGCTCACATTAAGGGTCTTCTGCACTTTTAATGATAATTAAGGGAATGTCACTCGCAACGTTAATAGCACCGTTTTTTTGTTCCAGTCTTTATGCCGTTTGTCTTTGCAATTAGTGTACTAACCGCAGTCGTTTTTGGGAAAAGTGTTACAGAGATGCTAAGTCTTGGGCGTTCCGGCGTTGGATCATCAAGTTTCTCTGCAAACGTAATAACGAGAAATTGCAAAGTGGAAAGCAATTTCTTAAAAGATACTAATTCTAGCTCAGTAAGATTTGCCTGATTTTCTCTCTACTCTACTTCCAGACCCCACGTTCGCGTAGTGTGCCGTAGGCAGGATTTCAAAAGTTCCAGTGAAAAGTCAACATAAAACACAAGTTAGGGCGAGCTTACTTAGGTAAGTTCGCTCTAATTCTTTTGTCATTTATTTTATCATCAGCCGCTCTACAACACTTGGAGAAAGTTGGACAATGCCTGGATTGCTTCCTGCTTTAGCTTGGAGATGTCGGCATTACCTAGTCCAGAGGCTTAAGAACTGATCCTAAAGCCCAGGTCTTAAGATATCGATATGATAGAAAAGTAGATAAAATTTAAAAAATATTTATCGAATGGTGCTTCAATCATCTGGCTTGTCCAAAGTTAAAGACTCATTAACACAGAAAATCTTCTTGGGTAATGAACCCAATGCGGAGTTAATTGCAATTCTCACCGTTTACTTTGTCCAAGGAATTTTAGGGCTATCGCGTTTAGCCGTTAGCTTTTTCCTCAAAGATGAACTCCTGCTGAGTCCAGTCCAGGTGTCGGCGCTATTCGGAATTGTCTTGCTACCTTGGATGATCAAGCCAGTGTTTGGTTTTATCTCTGATGGCTTGCCTATATTTGGCTATCGTAGGCGTCCTTACTTGATTTTATCCGGGATACTGGGAACTGCTTCCTGGGTAAGTCTGGCCACAATAGTTCATACTACCTGGGCAGCTATGTTAGCGATCGCTCTTAGTTCTCTGTCTGTCGCCATGAGTGATGTCATAGTTGACTCACTGGTTGTTGAAAGAGCCAGAGGCGAATCGCAAGCGAAAGCCGGTTCACTACAATCTGTGTGCTGGGGTGCTTCTGCGATCGGAGGTTTGATAACAGCATACTTTAGCGGTCTACTGCTCCAATACTTTACTAGCCGTACTGTCTTTGGAATTACCGCCTTGTTTCCTCTTATCGTTTCAGGGGTAGCTTGGTTAATTGCTGAGTCCCCCGTTAGCAAAGATTCTCAAGATAATGATCACACCAACTCTTTACCAATCAAACATCAACTGAAGCAGCTACGCCAAGCCATTACCCAAAAAACAATTTGGCTACCAACGGCGTTTATCTTCGTCTGGCAAGCTACGCCAAGTGCTGACTCAGCCTTTTTCTACTTCTCTACCAACGAATTACACTTTGAACCAGAATTTTTGGGGCGGGTACACTTGGTAACAAGTTTCGCTTCTCTAGCAGGTGTTTGGATTTTTCAACGTTTCCTCAAAAGCATCCCTTTTCGCGTGATTTTTGCTTGGAGTACCGTCCTTTCGTCAATTTTAGGGATGACGATGCTGTTGTTAGTGACTCACACAAACAGGCGGTTGGGTATAGATGACCACTGGTTTAGTTTGGGTGATAGTGTTGTTCTTTCCGTGATGGGTCAAATTGCTTTTATGCAAGTGATGGTTCTAGCAGCAAGGCTTTGTCCCTCTGGTGTGGAAGCGACATTATTTGCCTTGTTAATGTCGGTGTTTAATTCTGCCGGAACGGTTTCTCGGGCATTTGGGGCATTAATCACGTATTGGCTGGGGATCACCGCAACGAACTTTGAGTCACTTTGGCTGTTGGTGTTAATTACTAACCTCAGCACGCTATTGCCCCTACCATTTATCAACTGGCTACCTGCTGCTGAAGATCAAACTGAGACACCCAAAGATGGGGAAAAACCGTTTTTGCCTGATTTGATGTCTGAGTTGGTACTGAGAGAACCAGAGTCAGAAATAGTGGAATAGTGTAATAAATATTACGCACTGGCGTAGCAAAGTCGCAAATAAATTATTTTTAGCGGCTACATATTTTCGTACATGGGAACACTAAAAAATAAACTATATGCAGAGTTTTAAAAGTCAAGAAAGCCCAGTAACAGAAAAATCCTACACTCGTGCAGACTGGCAAGGAGGATATCAATCTCTGACCCAAGAGTTTGATTATTGGATTGATGATATAGAAGGACAAATTCCTAAAGAATTACAAGGGACGCTGTTTAGAAATGGCCCTGGTTTGCTAGATGTGAATGGGCAACCCCTTCATCACCCATTTGATGGGGATGGGATGATTAGCAAAATTACCTTTACCAACGGTCGCGCTCATTTTCGTAACCGCTATGTCCACACAACTGGCTATTTGGCAGAGCAAAAAGCGGGAAAAATTCTCTATCGCGGTACTTTTGGTACTCAAAAACCCGGCGGTTGGCTAGCTAATATATTTGACTTCAAACTCAAAAATATCGCTAATACAAATGTTATTTATTGGGGTGGGAAATTGCTAGCGCTGTGGGAAGGGGGTGAAGCATATCGCCTCGATCCTTATACTCTTGAAACCTTGGGCAATGAATATTTTAATGGTGTTTTGTCAGCCGATGAAGCTTTCGCTGCACATCCCCGTTTGGAAAATAATTGCGAACAAGATGGGGGCGCACCTTGTCTGGTAAATTTCTCGATTAAGCCGGGATTATCTACCACAATTACTATTTTCGAGCTAAACTCAGCAGGTAAAATTGTTAGACAGCACGCTCATAGTGTTCCAGGTTTTTGTTTCATTCACGATTTTGTCATTACTCCCAATTACTGCATCTTCTTTCAAAATCCTGTCACCTTTAATCCCATACCTTTTGCTTTGGGAATACGTGCGGCGGGAGAATGTATCAAATTTCAGCCAAATCAGCCAACTCAAATTATAATTATTCCCCGCTTCCCGAAAGAAGGGCAAGAAAAGATAAAAATTCTGGAAACTCAGTCGGGTTTCGTCTTCCACCACATTAATGCTTTTGAAGTAGGAGACGAAGTTTTGATTGACTCCATTTGCTACCAATCTTTCCCAGAAGTAGAACCCGAAAGCGATTTTCGACAAGTTGATATTGAGGCACTTTCACCTGGGCAACTCTGGCGATTTTATCTGAATCTAAAGAATGGGACAGTCCGGGGGGAATTGATTGATGGCCGTTGTTGTGAATTTCCCAGTATACATCCGGCGAATGTGGGACGTCCTTATCGATATCTATATATAGGCGTGGCTCATGCAGAGACTGGTAATGCTCCCTTACAAGCATTGCTGAAAATTGATTTAGAGTCTGGAGAAAGACAATTTTGGAGTGCTGCACCCCGTGGTTTTGTAGGTGAACCGATTTTTGTCCCACGCCCAGATTCTGAAAAGGAAGATGATGGTTGGATATTAGCTTTGGTTTATGATGCTACTCATCACCGCTCAGATGTAGTGATTTTAGATGCCAGTGATTTCCATAAAGGAGTAATTGCTCGGCTACATCTCAAGCATCATATCCCCTATGGTTTGCATGGAAGCTTTACTTCTAAGGTTTTTCTAAAAATTTGATCCTTTATTTGGATGAAACCATTTTTTCGCTGGCAATGATATGCAAATCTATATTTTTGAGCAAGCGTACCAATTTTTGCGTCAAAGATCCTTTGAGGAGCATTTGCCAGCGCGATCGCTGACTCTCTCCAATTACAATTTGGGTGATCCGATATTTCTCGGCGACTTGGGCGATCGCATTAGCTACATTACTGTTGGTAACACGAAGAAAAGTACCTTCAAATTCTTTACAAAGTTTCTCACAAGTGTGGATGTGTAAGCTTTCCTCTTTAGTAAGGAAGCGCTCAGAATCAGCCACAAACAAGGTATAAAGCGGCGCGTTCATATAGTTAGCCAGCCTCGCACCCCGGCGTAACAGTTGCACTGAGTTGGGATAAGTGGATACACACACCAAAACCCGCTCGTGAATATTACAAAATTGCCCGTTGGGGGTAGTAGCGTTCGCAAAGCGTGCGCGAAGCGCAATCGCATTTTCTTCCACGTTGTCTGCTACTTCCCGCAAAGCCAACTCCCGCAAAGCAATCAGGTTACGACGTTGGAAAAAGTTATCGAGGGATTGTTGGATTTTTTGCGGTGCGTAAATCTTCCCTTCTAATAACCGTTCTTGCAGGGTTTCCGGTGTAACATCTACTAACACAACTTCATCTGCTTCATCCAGAATTCTGTCAGGAACACGCTCACGGACTACCACACCAGTAATTCGGGCTACTAAGTCATTGAGACTTTCCAAATGTTGCACATTCATTGTGGAGTAGACATCAATACCTGCTGCCAAAACTATTTCTACATCTTCGTAGCGTTTTTCGCGTGGGGAATCAGGGACATTAGTATGGGCAAGTTCATCGATTAAGACTAATTGGGGCGATCGCTTTAAAATAGCATCGGTATCCATGTCCGTTAGCGTCAACTCACCCCGAGGATATTGCTTGCGGGCTATAATTTCCAGTCCCTCTGCCTTCTGTGCTGTCTCCTTGCGTCCGTGGGTTTCCAAAAGCCCAACGACGACATCAATTCCTTCCTGTTTGAGTGCGTGTCCCTCTTCCAACATCCGGTAGGTTTTGCCTACCCCAGGAGCCATGCCAATAAAAATTTTATGCTTACCCCGCCGTCGTGCCGGATAAAGAGAGTAACTTGCAGTATTTAAAGGTGCAGTGCCAGCCGAAGTAGTATTACTATTATCTGACATTTCATTCTTGGTATCTGTATGGCAATCCTATTTTCATCAGAAAACGGCGCTTTACCCATGCCCAATGCCCATTTATTGATTTTGCTGACGATTAATATCTTGCAAGTCAAGAGCATAGTTCAATCGCAGAACATTGACTCCCGGTTCTCCAAAAATCCATAAAAATCTGCCATCACTATACTTATTAATTAAACGGAGGATCTCATCTTCTTTTACTCCTCGCGCACCAGCAACCCGCGTTAATTGCTGCCGGGCTGCTTTTAATGAAATATGCGGATCTAAACCAGAAGCAGACGTATAAATTATATCAGCAATCGGTTGAAGATTTTCGTCTCGCAATTGATTTGCCTGTTCTAGAATCCGGTTGAGTAGCTCTGGATTGCTTGCAGCGAGATTGCTGGCTCCAGATATACCAGTTGGCTTGGCTTTTTTGCCTTGGCTATATCTAACAGTACTGGGACGGGGATGGAAATATCGCTCAGATGTGAACACTTGACCAATCAAAGCTGAACCGATTGGTTGATTATTTAGATTTCGCATGATACTGCCATTGGCTTGATATGGCAAAAAAACTTGACCCACTACAAGGATTACCAAAGGATAGATGATTGCAGTCAACAACCAAAGCATTAGAGTGATGAAAATTGCTCTGATAGTTTCTCGAATAATAGCCATAAAAAGTTTTCCAATTGCTGCTAATATTTGATTTTTAATTTTTAATTCTTTTACCCAAGCACAAGGACGTTCCAAGGTGCTGTCAGCAACAGCGTAAACAACTGGGGCAATTATCACATTCAAGCACAGCAGGATAAAAATAGCGAGTGTTAAGAAGACACACAGACAAACAGACATGGTGAACCAGCCTATAGCGCCGTATCAGTGCGTCCCCCACTCTTTGCGTCTTCTTTAGTAAGTGTTGTTTATGCCATTGCGACCAAACAAAGGACATCGCCTGTATCAGATTCATTGGCAGAAACTTCTCCCAAACATCGACCTGTTTATTCATATTCTTTTTGCTCCCCTTCTGAATAGGTAAAAGTAAAAATAAAAAAGGTCAAATGTTTATTATCTTACCTTAGTAAGATGCGCTTGTTTGGTAGCATCTCTACTTTTGCTGTCCTTAAGCCAAGCCCACAATTGTAATCAGTATATCTATCAACTTAATGCCGATAAACGGCGCAATCACCCCACCTAAACCATAAATTAAGATATTACGTTGCACTAGCTGATTAGCTGTTAGGGGTCTAAACCGCACACCCTGCAATGCCAAGGGAATCAAAGCTGGAATAATCAAAGCGTTGTAAATCAACGCTGATAGTACAGCAGACTTAGGGCTAGTCAAATTCATAATATTCAGGCTTTGCAGGTTAGCAGCGACAAATATCATTGGGATAATCGCAAAGTATTTAGCAATGTCATTAGCGATAGAAAATGTAGTCAATGCCCCGCGAGTAATTAGCAATTGTTTGCCAATGCTAATGATATCAATCAGTTTTGTGGGATCGGAGTCCAAATCGACCATGTTGGCAGCTTCTTTTGCAGCTTGTGTTCCTGTATTCATCGCAACGCCAACGTTAGCTTGGGCTAATGCTGGAGCATCGTTAGTTCCATCTCCCGTCATGGCAACCAGTTTGCCTGCTGCTTGTTCCTTTTTAATGACACTGATTTTGTCTTCTGGTGTGGCTTCGGCGATGAAGTCATCTACTCCAGCTTCTTTGGCAATCACAGAAGCTGTAATTCGGTTGTCTCCAGTTAGCATGATGGTACGCACTCCCATCCGTCGCAGTTGCTCAAAGCGATCGCGGATACCAGGTTTAACTATATCTTTGAGATAAATAACCCCATAGATTTCGTTATCTAGGCTGACTGCCAGGGGTGTACCTCCCAGGCGAGAAACTCGTTCGTAGGTAGCATCCAGTTCTGCGCTATCGCGTTCGTTGTGGAAACGGACAAATCCTTTAATGGCTTCTACTGCTCCCTTCCTGGCCTCATGCCCTCCAGGCAAGTTGGTGCCACTGATGCGGGTTTTGGCAGAAAAATCAACTCCTTCTGCTTGACTGGAGTCAAAATCAAACCGTGCCCCTAGCTCTTCTGCCAATCGAACAATCGATTTACCTTCTGGTGTATTGTCAAAGACACTAGCCGCCCAGGCAACATTAGCAATTTCCGACATTGAATAACCGTTAATTGGGATAAACTCTTCCGCCAATCGGTTGCCGAGGGTAATTGTACCTGTCTTATCCAGCACTAAAGTGGTGACATCTCCACAAGCTTCAACTGCTCGTCCGGAAGTGGCAATGACGTTAAATTGGGCAACTCGATCCATACCAGCAATGCCGATTGTACTTAGTAAGCCGCCAATCGTTGTCGGAATTAATGCTACCAATAGGGCAATCAAAATTGGCACGCTGACTGGACTGTTGACATAGTAAGCAAGTGCGGGCAAGGTTACCACGACTAACAAAAATACTAAGCTCAAAACTGCCAGCAATACTGTCAGGGCAATTTCATTGGGTGTTTTGCTGCGTTCTGCCCCTTCCACCAAGGCAATCATCCGGTCAATAAAGCCTTTGCCTGGGTCAGATGTGATGCGGATAATTAGTTCATCTGAGATAATCCGCGTCCCACCAGTAACGGAACTAGTAACGTCGGAGCCTGATTCTTTCAATACTGGTGCCGATTCCCCAGTAATTGCCGATTCATCCACAGAGGCGACACCCATGATTACTTCGCCATCGGCGGGAATGATATCGCCAGCAACGACGTAGATGGTATCGCCCTGTTTCAGGCTGGTGGATGGAACTTCACTAAGTGTGCCATCGGGAGCGAGTTTTTTAGCGATCGTCTCTGATTTCGTTGATCGCAAAGCATCGGCTTGGGCTTTACCCCGTCCTTGGGCCACAGCTTCGGCAAAATTGGCCAACCAAACTGTAAAGAATAAAATCCCCGACAACAAGCCGTTGAAAAGTTGCGGATTCTTTTGGAGGGCTGGGCCAAATAGGTTGGGATCAATTGTTAGCAATAGGGTGATGATTGTCCCCACCCAAACCACAAACATCACTGGGTTTTTGATTGCATACTTAGGGTTGAGCTTGACAAAAGCATCTTTAATTGCCCTTAAGTACAGCCACTTAGTACTTGTCTTCGCCTTTTTACGTGCTTGGCGGCGATCGCCAGCACGCGAATTTGGGCGTCTAGCTTTGAAGTTAGTTGCCACTTGATTTATAAATAAAGTTAAGAGTTAAGAGTTAGGAGTTAGGAGAGACGCGATTAATCGCGTCTGTACAGGAGTTAGCAGTTATTAGGAATTTTCAATAAAATAATAGATCCAACCTGTAAGGTGCGTTACGCGATCGCTAACACAACACCAGTTGCTACAACAAATAGCGCAGCGTTAGCGAGTCAGACGCTACGCACAGTCGCTAACGCTGTGCTACTTTTGCGTCGGGAACCTCCCAACGGGAAAGCCACTCGCCTACAGCGCTGGACTCACCGCAACGCATGGCTCCCCTACGAAATCGGATAATTTATTTATTTTTTGGTATTCTCTTAATTCCAAACTTATAACTCATAAATTTTCTAATTGCCAGATGCTAGTTTCAAACCCTCAGCTATAGGGCCTAAAGCCAGAACGGGAAAGAAAGTCAACACTCCCAAAACCAATGTCACTCCAGCAGTGATCCCAGTAAATACCAGAGAATCAGTTCTCAGGGTAGCAGGGGTTTCAGGGACTAATTGTTTGCGAGACATCCCGTCAGCTAACAGCAAGATGGCAATCATCGGAATATAGCGTCCTCCTATTAAGCTAACTAAAGTACTTAAATTCCACCACAGGGTGTTATCTTTCAATCCCTCTAAGCCGGAGCCATTATTTGCTGCTGCTGAGGCGTATTCATAAACTACTTGAGAAATGCCGTGATAACCAGTATTGCTAATTCCAGACAGGGAGATGGGATAAGCCAAGGCGATCGCACTGGGAATCAAAACTATAATTGGGTGAATCAACAGCACCACGCTGGCGAGGACAATTTCTGGCTTTTCAATTTTGCGTCCTAAAAACTCTGGGGTGCGTCCTGCCATTAGTCCAGTTAGGAACACTGTGAGAATTAAGTAAATGAATAGGTAAGCCGTTCCAGTTCCCTGACCACCCCAGATAACCTGAATAAACAAGTTGAAGAGAATCGAAAATATTCCTTGCGGCATTAAAGAATCGTGCATCCCGTTCACAGCACCAGTCATAGTAGCAGTGGTCATAACTGCCCAGAATGCCGTTTGTGCCCAGCCAAACCGAACTTCTTTCCCCTCTAAATTGGGCTGTTCTAATCCAAAGGCATTATTAACAAGGGGATTACCTTGTAGTTCTCCGACGGCTGTCACTCCCACCATAACTACAAAAATCACAAACACCATCCAAAAAAGTAGCCAAGCTTGTTTGATGTTGTTAGCAAATATACCATAGGTGTAAATCAAGGCTGCTGGTATAGAAATCATCGCGAGCATTTCTATCAAGTTAGAAGCGCCATTGGGATTTTCAAAGGGATGGGCTGAGTTTACGCTAAAAAAGCCACCGCCGTTCTCGCCCAAAAGTTTGATCATTTCAAAGGATGCCACCGGACCTCTGGCAAGATATTGCGTCCCGCCTTCTAAGGTTCTCACATCCAGAGTTTTAGCTAATGTTTGTGGTACACCTGCTACAAGCAAGGCGATCGCTCCAATAATCGAAATCGGCAGCAATATTCGCGTAATTCCACGGACGAGATCGACGTAAAAGTTCCCCAGTCTTCTACCCGTCAACCCGCGAATAAAGGCAATTCCCACGGATAAACCGGTGGCTGCGGAGGTGAACATCAAAAAGCCTAAAGCCGCTACCTGGCTAAAATAACTTAAGGTTGTCTCACCAGCATAGTGTTGCTGGTCGGTATTCGTCACAAAGGAAATGGTTGTGTGCAATAATATATCCCAATTGGGCGCACCGAAGCCGTTAGGATTCCACGGCAAGAGTCTCTGAAAATATATCAGCAAATACATTGAAATACCCATCATCAGGTTGCTGCACAGTACAGCCCGGATATACTGCAAACCCGTCATGTCATCTTTCCTGCGGACACCCGCTAGTAAGAACATACTTCGCTCTATCGGGTTCATTAAAAAATCAAGCAGTGTTCTTTCTCCCAAAAAGACACGCGCTATGTATCTACCGAATAGCGGAGTGATTGCGATGACAATACACAGCGTTAAGCCAATTTGCAAAAAACCTTGTCCCATATATTTCGCGCTGAATTAATATTTAAGTGCTAGCAAGCCAATTCTTAGAAATAAAAGATTAACTGTTGGGGTATTTCATTTTGAGGGATTTACTATTTTCGGTTCTTACTCTTTTCCAGATACTTGTTAAACTTTTTGTTAAGATTATTTAAATTTTCCGGTTAATTCATCTATCTCATTAATTAGGACTATTTGTTTATACAATACATTTTCAAAGTTTGCTACTTTCAAAAAATATAAAATTATCTTGGCTTTTATTAATAGGATTAGGGATTGGCAAGATTCGGGTACATACCCTGCTCCTTGTGGGTAACTACCTAGTACAGCGCGGCGGAAATAAACAACCCCTTCGGGTGACGCTCTCTACGAGACGCTGCGCGAACGCAGGCTCGCTAACGGCAGTTCCTCATGGGGGGAACCCCCAGACGCTCTCTACGAGACGCTACGCGTAGCTTGCTTCTCCGTAGGAGTACGCAGGCTCGCTACCGCTGCGCTATGCGCGGCATCGTCTCCCCTTCTCACATTGGGAGAGGCTAGCGCCTGCCGTAGGATGCCCAAAGGGCTGTAGGGAGAAGACCGGACTGCCTCACCATTTCAAATCAACGAAACGCTTACGCTGTAATCATTTTGACTTTTGACTTTTGAATGAGTGACTTCCGCCTTGCGGTATCAATCCCCTTTGTTGCATCAGGATAATCCCAATTTTAGGATTAATTCTCAACTTGGCATTTGCAGATATAGATTGCAGATAAATCATAATTAGTAAATTAAATAGTTATACAGATTGTATGAGCACAATTTTTTAATAAATCATAAATGACAATGTTAAGGCGATTATTGACTATGAAAGAAGCTATTAATAAGCGGAGGGAGACATATGGGCTAATAGCGATCGCCTTTGCTATAGTAATAAGCTTGGAATATTTGACACCACCTGAGTACGTATTTGGCTACCTCTACACAGGGACAATTTTGTTAGCAGATTCTCGATTGAATCGGGCAGCAGTATTGGGGATCACTTTTGCAGCGACGGGATTAACATTGTTGAATTTGTTTGTCCCAGGAGGAGAAATAATTAATCCCCCAACGTTGGCAAATAGGTTGATTGCAGTATTGGCATTACTGGTAACGGGTTGGTTAAGTGACCGCAACCACCGCAATGAAGAAGCGATCGCTTATACGCAAGCACAGTTACGCTCTCAAGAACAATTAGCTACCATACGTGAAGATTTTATTTTTACCCTAACGCATGATTTGAAAACACCTCTATTAGGAGCAATTGAAACGCTGAAATATTTTCAAAATGAGCAATTTGGTGAAGTTACACCAATGCAAGCAAAAGTCGTACAAACAATGGCTCGTAGTCATCAAAGTACACTGCAATTAGTCCAAACGCTTTTAGATGTGTATCGTAATGATGCCGAAGGGCTGAAACTACAAATATCACCTGTTAACTTGGTAACAGTGGCGGAGGAGATCATCGCTAACTTGACTGAACTAGCGAGAACACGTCAGGTTTATATTTCTCTGCACTATGGGGAATCAGATTTTCGCAGCTTTCTTTGGGTAAATGGCGATCCTTTGCAACTAGAGCGAGTCTTTACAAATCTCTTGAGTAATGGCATTAACCATACCCCTCGTGGCGGTAAAGTGGAAGTAGTATTTGAAGGTTATTCTAGCGAGCAAGTGGTAAAAATACTCGATACTGGTTCCGGCATTACCGAAGAAGAGTTACCCCACTTATTTGAGAGATTTTATCAAGGACATAGCGATCGCCACGTCTTTGGATCTGGACTAGGGCTTTATTTGACCAGGCAAATTATAGCTGCTCATGGGGGTACAATTTGGGCAGAGAATCGCTCACCACGAGGCGCACTGTTTGGTTTCCGACTCCCAGCTTGTCCATCACCGGGGAGATGAGGAGTAAGCGTAGGGGAAGTAGGAGAGAAATAACCAATCACAAATAACCAATGACAAAAATCCTACTCGTTGAAGATGATGAATTGTTTCGGCTTGGTCTGCGGATGAGGTTGCAACAAGAAACTAGTTTGGAGATTGTCGCAGAAGCAGAAGATGGAGAACAAGCTGTAGAATTAGCAAATAGCTATCCCCTGGATTTGGTCTTACTGGATATAGGTTTACCGGGCATTGGCGGGATTGAAGCTTGTCGCCAAATCAAGCAGAAGCACCCAAATTTACCAATTCTTGTTTTAACATCTCGTTCTGAAAAACCCCTAATTTCGCGGTTAATTGCCGCCGGGGCGCAAGGTTACTGTCTCAAAGGTATTCCTGCTGAATCTCTGATATTGGCGGTGCGATCGGTTGCAGCGGGCGCTTCTTGGTGGGATCAAACGGCAACAACAGAAATTAGAGCAGCTTTTGAGGGAAACTTTACGGCGATACTACCCGCAAAAACTGAGGAATCCATAGAAAATCCCTTAACAAAGCGGGAGCAAGAAATTTTGGCACTGGTGGCAGCTGGTAAAAGCAATCAAGAAATTGCCGAGATTCTCTACATTGCCCCTGGTACAGTGCGGGTGCATGTCCATGCTATTTTGCAGAAACTAGAAGTACGCGATCGCACTCAAGCCGCAGTTTTAGCTATCCAGAAAGGATTGGTAGCAGCAGAATTTTTGATTAATTAGATTAAACATTCAAACTTGAAAATTAAATATTAAAAATTTAAATTTGTTTCGTCTGACTTTATAAAGTTGATGACTTGATGGCGAATATAACTACAGGACTTACGCAAGAACTCTCTGAAACTCTTATTCCTTTGTGTCCTTTGCGTCCTTTGCGGTTCGTTTTATCATGATTTTGCGTAAGTCCCAACTATTCAGCAGTTGAATTCAAGAGAGCTTCTTGGGAACTGGAATTATCAGAAAAGTAGCTTTTATATTAATACAGTTCAGTAAAAGATAATTGAAGGTTGGGTTAAGCGTAGACCCAACCTACGCAATATATTTTTTGGGCTTAACTGTAATTATCTAGATAAACCGGATTTATTAATTTTTAACCCAATAAAATTACATAATATTTAATGGGTCTACATCTATCGTTAAGCTAACAGATTGGGGACAGATATCTCGCACTTCTTCCCAATCTGGCAATTGTGGCAACGCATCGGGGGCAAATTTAATTAATATCTGCCAACGATAACGATTAGCTACTCGTAAAATACTTGCTGGTGCTGGGCCCAATATCTCGAATTCTTCTTCTGTACTCAAAGTTGTGGCGATAATTTGCGCGGTATTTTGCACTTGAATTGGATCGAGACTACTTAAGCGTAACAAAATTAACCGCCCGTATGGCGGATAATTGAGTGCTTGCCGTTGTTCTAATTCAGCTTCAGAAAAAGAGTGATAATCGTGCGATCGCACTGCTGCAATTACCTGATGCTCTGTAGTATAAGTTTGCACAATTACCCTACCTGGATCATCACCTCTACCAGCACGTCCAGCTACCTGAGTTAAAGTTTGAAATGCCCGTTCACTGGCGCGATAGTCTGATAAATTTAGCAATCCATCGGCGGCGACAACGCCCACAAGTGTCACTTGCGGTAAATCCAAACCTTTAGTGAGCATTTGCGTTCCTACTAATAAATCTGCTTCGCCGTTAGCAAACTGGGTAAGTAGGGTTCGGTGTGAACCTTTGTTGCGAGTGGTATCGCTATCAAAACGAATCAAGCGCAACTCTGGGAACTGTCGCGCTAATTCCTGCGTTACTCGCTGAGTACCGCTACCGAAGAATTTTAGGTAAGGGGAACTACAATCGGGGCAATATTTGGGATGCGATCGCGCATAGTTACAATAATGACAGCGCAATAATTCCGGCGCTTTTTCTTCGGTGTGGTGATACGCCAGCGACACATCACAGTACGGACATTCCAACACATATCCACAACTGCGGCAAGATACAAAAGTACTGTGTCCCCGGCGATGGATAAATAAAATTCCCTGTTGTTTTCTTTCTTGTAACTGTTGCAAAGCTTCTTGCAATGATCTACTAAATATAGAACGATTTCCCTGCTGCAACTCTTGCCGCATATCGACTATTTCCACTGGCGGTAGAGGGCGGGAATTTATGCGTTCGGGCAAACTTAAGTAATAACTCTTAGCTCCTTCCTCCTTGCTCTTTATACTTACCCAACTTTCTAACGAAGGGGTAGCGGAACCTAACACCAAGGGACAATTTTCTAACTCTGCTCGCCACTGGGCGACGGTACGAGCGTGGTAGGTGGGTATGGGAGAGTCTTGCTTAAAGCTGCTGTCGTGTTCTTCATCTAAAATAATTAAACCCAAGTTGGGCAAAGGGGCAAAAACGGCGCTGCGGGTACCAATTACAACTTGGGGTTCTCCTGTGAGCATTTGTCGCCAAGTGTCGTAACGTTCACCGTCGGAAAGGGCGCTGTGATAAACGCTGACTTTATTGCCAAAGCGGGCGCGAAAACGGTCAGTTAGCTGGGGTGTAAGTCCAATTTCTGGGACTAAGACAAGGGCGGATTTGCCTTGGTTGAGGAGGGGGGCGATCGCTTGCAAATATACTTCCGTTTTTCCTGAACCTGTCACTCCATGCAACAAAACTTGAGCAAATCCATCTAGAGTCTGGATTGTCGCCAAGGCGCTAGCTTGGGCTGCATTTAATGACTTTGGTTGATCTTTAGCTAATGCTGGGCCTTGTTCCCTTCGCAATACTTCCCGTTCTTCGATGACGATACAGCCCTTTTCTTCTAACCCTTTTAGGGTAGGGGTAGTTGTCTTACAAATCTGTAAGAACTCATTTAGCCACAACTCGCCACCACAATCCCGTAGCACTTTTAAAATTTCCCGTTGACGCTTGTTTAGATCAATGTAAGATCCATCGGCAACTAACGTGACTACTGGTTTTGTCTGGGGTTGAGAATATCTAAGTAATTCCACATAACTTTCTGCCCAATTGCGTTCTAGTAATTGCTTCTTTCCATAGTCAAATCCTTGAATCTGGCGTTTGAGGAATTTGAAACTGTAGTCCCCATCAACTTGAGATTGCAGAATTTTGAGAATTTGACGAGCTGCGGTTGAACCAAGAAATTCTATTGCACCATTGGGAATATTTTCTCGCTTGAGCCGAATGCGATGCTGCGATCGCCCCAATAATCCAGGCGGCAACGCCATACGTATCACCTGAATCAGTTGTGTGTAATAATACTTTGATACCCGTTCCAGCAGAGTAAAGTAACTATCTCCGATGAAATCCTTCTGAATCACATCTTCTACTTCCCGGATTTTTTCTGCTGCTAAATCTGCTGGGGGTTTTGTTAGGAAACGAATAGCTACCCCTCCCACCTGTTGTAAACCAAATGGCACACTCAAAATATCCCCTGGTTTTACTTCTAACTTGGCAGGTAATCGATACGTATACAGTTTTTCCCCTTTTTCTAATTCTCTTGAAGCTCCTGGACAGTCTACCAGTACTTCAACCCACCTATTAACAGCTGCACTTAACTGATACGATTCTCCAGGTTCAGCCACCATCACAGGAGAGAAATTTACGTCATTAATATACATATTTTCTGACTTTATAGTTAGACTTTTTACTCACATAGCTGTTCACAATTAACCTGACTCATTCAACTTTATTCTTTTGCTTTATTAGACATAAATTGTATTTCTCAATACTGTTATTATTCATAATACTTGATAAGTTTCCTCTTATGTAATCTACTAGACAATTTTGTCTCTTCTATACGTGCAATAAATATTTGGTGCCTACTCTACAAATAAAAGCATCTCGGCTAAGTCTACAAAAGTTACTCCAACTACTAAATAGGGAGTAGCGTTTTTCCGCCTCTCGATAGATATTCAAGCCTTTCTGCATATGAGATGCTTTTATACAAGTAAGAACATCCCGAAAATAAGCTCTCATTATTGTAATTGGTATTATCTGGGTAACTTGAATCGGGAATACATAACCCCAGCACTAGGTTTTTGATTGATCCAGTGACTTCCAACACCTCAAAATTAAAAATAAGTATTTAGAAAAATATATGAAAGTTTAAGAGATTTGGATGGTTAGCTGAGATTTTTATGTTTGTTAAGGTTGAGAAAGTTTGAGGGGGTTTGACATATTTGGTAATTAAGAAAAAAATGAAGAATATAATCTGTTAAGAGCCTGAGAATAAAGTTTTGTTGGGTGCCAACGCCAGTTTCGTTATAGGTTGTATCTAACCGTAACCCATAAGTGGTAGGTAGATGCCGATTTTTATTCCTGAAGATAAAGTAGCATAAGCCTGTATTTCACTATATAAACGGGTGCATTCGTCCCTTAGGGAAAACTACCAAGCCTCAAGCGAGTAGCTGTAACTAAATTATGTACCAAATAAAGCAACAATCCCTAAAGAAAACTATGAATATTGTTGAATTGGGAAAAATGGAAATACTGGAGAACACTGCTGATATTGAAGAACCATCACTCGATAGTTTAGATGCAGTGGCAGATGAAGAACCTCCAATTGTAATAGAAAATCTGGAATCAGACGAACGCGACGGGGATGAAATGGCGGCGGCTCGTCCTTCGGGATACAATAAAACCGAGCATGATGATGCCGTAGGCGCGTTTTTTAAAGAGATGGCGCGTTATCCGCTTCTAAAAGCTGATGAAGAGGTAGAGTTAGCACGGCGAGTTAGGTTTCTAGAAGAAGTTAGGGAATTACAAGCTGCCTTACACTTAAAACTGGGACAAGAACCTACCAAGTTAGAAGTATCTTCCGAGCTAGAAATGACGGAAAAGCAATTAGAAAGTCGCTTGTATCAAGGTAGAGTAGCGAAACGTAAAATGATTCGCTCGAACTTGAGATTGGTAGTTTCTATTGCCAAGCGATATCTGAATCGGGGAGTGCCTTTTCTGGATTTAATTCAGGAAGGAGCAATGGGTTTAAATCGCGCTACAGAAAAGTTCGATCCTGATAAGGGATATAAATTTTCTACTTACGCCTACTGGTGGATTAGACAAGCAATTACCAGGGCTATAGCTAACGATGCGCGGACAATCCGGCTACCTATTCATATTGTTGAAAAGCTTAACAAGCTGAAAAAAGCCCAACGGGAACTCAAACAAAAACTCTGTCGCAATCCTACTGAAGGCGAAATGGCAGAAGCTTTGGAAATTAGTGTGCAACAACTACGCCAACTACAACAACTACGGCGTCAAGCACTTTCTCTCAACCACCGCGTCGGTAAAGAAGAAGACACGGAATTGATGGATTTGCTAGAAGATGAAGATAATCTGTCTCCAGAAGCAAAAATGAATGAAAACATGATGCGTCAGGAGATTTGGGAAGTCTTGGGTGACGTGTTAACTCCACGAGAGAAAGATGTGATTTCTCTACGCTATGGTTTGACGACCAGCGAACCCTGTACCTTAGAAGAAGTTGGCAATATGTTTAATCTTTCTCGTGAGCGAGTCCGACAAATTCAAAGCAAAGCCATGCGAAAATTGCGACGTCCCCATATAGCCAAACGCTTAAAAGGTTGGTTGATTTAATTACATTGATGAAGATAGAGATGCAATATCTGATCTAATTAACTCCACTAACGAACATGGATAAAATAAAGTGCAAAACTTGAAATTTCGTCGGGGAGCCAGTGCGTTGCGGAGGTTCTCTCCGTTGTAGCAACTGGCGTTGTGTTATAGACATTTGTCTTAATGCACCTAAAATTCATGATGCTGCCGTCCTCTCGGCGATAACACATCGGACAAAACTTGCTCTTGATTAAATCCACCTTTCTAAGAAATTTAGAGAGCTTGTATCTGTATATTATATTCTTCAGCTTCGCCTACTCCAATTCGCAAAAACCGGGCGTTTTGTAGGTTTTTTAGGCTTTTCTTTAGTGATGACTCAAAAAATTTGCACACTTGCCTATAGACTATGGACTATGAACTATGGACTATAGACTAATGACTTCGTGTAGCAATTTGATTGTGCGTTTTGCTGAACCAGCTGATTACAGCGTACTGTTTAAATTAATTCAGGGGCTTGCTGAGTATGAAAAATTATCTCACGCTGTCACTGGCAATGCTCTGGCACTTAAGGAGCATTTATTTGGTTCACACAAGTATATAGAAGCGATTTTAGCAGAATCTGCGGGTCAAGCTGTTGGTTTTGCCCTATTTTTTCATAATTATTCAACATTTTTGACCAAGCCAGGAATTTATCTGGAAGACTTATTTGTTTTACCAGAATATCGCAGGCAAGGTATTGGTAAGGCTCTGATTACTAAAGTAGCCCAGATAGCTGTAGAACGTGATTGTGGACGGTTAGAGTGGAGTGTGTTGGATTGGAACGAATCAGCTAAAGCATTCTACCGTAGTATGGGAGCATCTATATTAGATGATTGGCAAATTTGCCGTGTCACAGAAGATATGCTTCCTAATATTAATTCTTTGTGAAACTGCACAAAATAAAGCTTGGTCAGACTTGGGGCAAAATCTCCAAGTTCTGGAGCAACCTCACCGAATTTTAGATTTTAAATTTTGGATTTTGGATTGTGGATTGAATATTCTTGCGTTCCATTAAGTAAGTCGGCGAGAAAAATTCAATGTATATGAAGAAATATAAAGTTGAAGTAGGGTGTGTTACGCCGTAGGCTAACGCACCTTGAATCTTTGATGGTGCAGCGCTTGGCGACAACACACCAACGATTTAAATTTATTAACATAGCTTGAAATATTAGCACCGACTTACTTATTTATAAATGTTTGAGAGCAAGCGAATTTAAACGCGAAAAGAATTTTATTATCCAAAATCCAAACATTTTATGCCTTGCCACTGACTTAATTGCTGGGATGAATCTAAATTCTATTATCCAAAATCCAAAATTGATTGACAGGTAATCGGTATCAGTTAGGATCTGTGAACTAAAGAACAAAGGATGAAGCAAGACAATTTTCATGTTGAACATTTCATCCTTAAACACCTATCATTTGTTGGTTATAAAGTATTTAAATTTATATAAACTTGCATTTTCATCATCAGACATCGCTCTGTACTAACACCTCTGAATCTAAAACCAGGAATATTCAAAATCCAAAAACTTTCAAAGGAAGTTTGACAGATTGTCGTTTGACTATGGCAGCAGTTCAACTGACAATTATGGAGGATATTGCACCGAATAAGCCGTTATTCCAGAGAGAGAGAACACCAAATGAAAAAAGTTATTACAGTAATGCTTTTAGGCATAGCAATCTTCACCTTTGCCTTCAGTAGTCCAGCATTGGCAGCAGATGCTGTTAGTGGATCTAAAGTATTTAGTGCCAATTGTGCCTCTTGTCACGCGGGAGGTAAGAATCTGGTTCAAGCGCAAAAAAACCTGAAGAAAGATGCTTTGGAAAAGTATGGTATGTACTCAGCAGAGGCGATTATCGCCCAAGTTACAAAAGGTAAAAATGCCATGCCTGCTTTCGGCAAACGTTTGAAACCTGACCAGATTGAAGATGTAACTGCTTATGTGCTTTTACAAGCAGATAAGGACTGGAAGTAGACTAAAATCTAACTTCAAGGATTAACAATTAGTGGGGCTTTTTGTCCCGCTAATTTTAGGGTAGCCGAAATTGTCAAATAGGATGTTTATAACTGATTTTTGGTGATTATTTATCAGTGTAATTATTGCTTTACCTTTGATTTATTTGAATCTATCCGCACATTTATCACCCATATCTATCACGTAAATTACAGCGGATGATTTCTGAGAATTGGGTGGAGATAAGATGGGGGGCGGTGATTACCAGGTAGCAATAGAGAATTTAAATCAGGCGATTGAACTTCAGAAATATTTTGCTGTAGCTGATAGCGATCGCTGATTTACAAAAAGCATCTGAGTACTTTGAAAACTAAGGAAAGCAAGTTACCTACAAAAAACTCTAGATTTACTGAAGAGTTTGCGAAGCTTCCAGTTTTATCAAGGCTAACGTAATTCGTAATTGCTACAAGGGAAGAGGCTTTGAGGCTTATTGCCCTTAACCTTTTGGAGCCTAGCTTGCTTATGAAGCGCAATATCTCTAGCCCTTGGAGATCGCACTTTGGAAATTTGAGCGCCTGAGAAAGAATAAAAGATATCTCAACTCAGAGTCAGATCATATTACCAGTAGAACCGAGATCACACTTCAATAAGTTCATCTTGGCTAAACTAAACATTTTACTATAACAAATGCTCGCGTAGGAACTGAAATTATGGCAATCAAAAGAGCGGATCGTAAAGATTCTAATCATGACAACGGTCTTAATAATCCTCACTTACGGCAGAAAGAACCAACTCCTCCTTATGAGTTAAGACTTTCATTGATGACTGTCTGTGCCAATCTTCAGGAAACTGTATCTCAACGTGATGAGTCGCAAGAACGTGCAAAAGAATACCAGGAAGCTGCATCCCAACTAGTTCATGTTCAGCAAGAGATTCAAACTTACCAAATTGAGGCTAATGAACTAAAAGAGCGTGTTTCTCAAAATTATCGATTTTATATTGATGAGCAAGAAAATCATCAAAAGACGCTCTACCTTTACAACGAAGAAAAAACGAAAATATCCCAGCTAATTCATATTTACCAGCGAGAGATCCAAACTTGCCAACTCGAAGCTAATGAGCTAAAAGAGCGAGTCACTCAAAATTACCAGTTATATATTGATGAACAACAAAGTCACAAACAAACCCTCTGCCTCTACAACGCAGAAAAAGTGAGAGCGACTGAATTGCTTACTAAATATGATGCAGTAGACTCTGAACGAGAAATGTATTTGAGTTTATACAATGAGGCTAAAACAGAACTCAAGCTTGAGCGACGTTCTAAAGCTGGTATTAAGGGATGGGAAACTCGCCGTAAAGCTGAGAATGAACGACTAAAACAGGAAATTGCCCAGATGGTTGTGCTACTACGTGAATCCTTAGAAAGTAAAGATGAAGCAGTAAACAGTCTTTACGTTGTAGCAGAACGTATGGATCGGATTCAATCTCTAGTTGATTCGGTAGAAGAAGAAACAACTAACAATCCTATGGGTTTGGTACAAAAGTTTAAACGCATTTGGCTAGCTATTAAAGATATACTTTCTGAATAAATAAGCATACTCATGAGCAAAAAATCACTCCCAACCACGCGAAAACAAGGTAAAGCAAGGCTGGGAGATCAAATTCGCAGTATTGCTGATCGCCTTAAACAAGAGACTGATGTACAAATAAAAACAACTTCTCGGATTTTAGGGGCTGCTGCTCAAATTGCCGAAAATCATGACCGACTTATTAATGAAGTAGTTGATATGGTTGAGTCAGACCTTAATGTAGAGAAACAGGTATCTCAGAAGCATATTTATACTATTGATATTCTCAAGCGGCAGTTTAAAACATTACGGGATGCAAAGGCTCACTTTAACCTGAAAGTTAGTAGTTGGGAATCGCTAGTTAATAAATTAAATGCTGCATCTTTCTAAACAACCATAATACAAAATAAAACTCAATCAAATCGTAGTTTGACGGACAATAATGTGAAAAATTGCGAAGATAATCACAATAATATTAAAAAATTGACAGTTTTGTTAGAGCCAGATGTTGCAGAAATGTTTCCCAATTCGGAAGCAGTAAATGAAGCTCTGCGTTTTTTAATTAAAGTTATGAGTAAAAAGAGTTTTTGAAACTGTAATGTTGTATCTATAAAAATTTTACATACTTCACACAATTAAAAATTGCTATATAGCAATTCTCATTTGAATGAGGTACATGGGTAGGGACACGGTATTGCCGTGTCCCTACGAGTATGTGTGTTTATCTGTGGTTAATTATTTTTTTCTGTACGTTATTCAGCTACAAACTGCTATAGCCCTACTTAATTATTTGTGAATAGCAAGATTAGCGATTTATTAGAGAAATTGAAAATCTGAGTCGTGGAAATATGACAGCGTGTCTTTTGACATGATTTTACTATTACAGCAACAATATTACGTGGTGACTGTTTTTAGTTGGTGTGAAAGAGAACGTGAAAAAGGATTTTTTGTTGCTAACAGCTGCTTTACCAGGTTTACTGATAGCGTTTCCTGGCTTTGCTGCTGAGAGTGAAATTAAACAGAGAAATACTGATAAATCAACCGAAGTTATTTCAGATATTCCGAGTTTGAGTGAAATCGAGCTACCCGCTATTAATGCCGAATTATTAACTCAACAATCTGCACCGAATGAAGTTAATCCAGAAACTCAATCCGAAACAGAGCAAACTCCGAGCGATGATGCAGACATTCACATAGAGGCGATCGGAGAAAAAGATAACCTACCTCAATCTACTCCAACTTACGTAATTGATAAAGAAGAAATTCAAAAGCAGGGCGCTACAAGTTTAGCCGATATTTTGAAAAGAATGCCTGGTTTTGCGATCAATGATGTAGGTCATGGTGCAGATACTCACACAGGTACATACTATCGGGGAGCCTCAATTAATCAATCTGTATTTCTGATTAATGGCAGACCAATTAACAATAATGTTAACACTTATCATGGTGGAACTGACTTAAATAGTATTCCTGTAGAGGCTATTGAGCGAGTGGAATTATACAGCGGGACAGCCTCTGCTTTGTATGGTTCATCAGCCTTTGGGGGAGTTGTGAATATCATCACCAAGGAAGGTTATGGCAAACCTAAATTGAGTGCTAGTGCAGAATTTGGCTCATTAAGTTTAAATAATCAACAAGTGAGCTATGGTGGTTCATCTGATAATGTAAAGTACAACTTCAGCTTTGAAAGATTCTTTACAGATAACCGTTACCGCGTCCCTGTAGGTGCAGCAAATCGTGATAGTCAGGGATTTTTATCAAATGCAGACACAGCTACAAGTACTTATTTTGGTAGCATTGGACTAGATTTAGATCAGAAAAATTCTTTGAATTTAGATGTTACTAAACTCAGCAGTCGTCGCGGCTTAATTTATTTCGGTTTCCCTCTCCAAAGAGATAGATTAGACCACGATGGTTTAAACGTTGGCTTATCCTGGAAAACTCGGCTAGGTAATGGGGAAAGCTCCAATCTTACAACCTCAATTGGCTATAACCAAGATTATTTCAGTACCTATGGCCCTACAGGAGCATCATTTTATCGTAGAGGGTCTTTAGATACACAACAACTTACAGCCAGGGTAGATCATGAGTGGAAAGTAACTTCCAATAATAAATTACGCTGGGGATTAGATTTGAAAAACACCGATTTAACTGGTGATGTTTTGAGTACAAATCCTAGTAGTATTGCCAAGAATGAAACTGAAGATAGGAATTTATTCAATACAGCTTTATTTGCTGTCAATACTTGGAATATTAATGAGAATTTTTTGATAGATTTAGGGCTAAGGCAAACTTTTGAAAGCCAGTTTGGAAATTATCTCAACCCTAGTGTTGGGTTACGTTATGCCATCACACCAATAGTAGCAGTGCGTGGAAGTTGGGCAGGGGGACAACGAAATCCTGGGTTAGATCAGTTATATGTTTATGATACAGTTCATGGTTGGGAACCTAATCCTGATTTAAGACCAGAAACTGGCTCTACTTGGAGTGCGGGAGTAGATGTCAATTTTTCGGAAAATCTGATTGGACAGTTTACTTACTTTGGTAGTAGTATAGGCGATCGCTTGGGAGTAATAGATGGAAAATGGGCAAACATTGGACTGGTAGATACCAATGGTTTAGAGGCTGCATTACAATTAAGAATTGCGGCTGGCTGGTCAACTTTCCTCAACTATACTTATACAGATTCCCAAATAAAAACAGGCTCCGAGAGAGGTTTACAGTTAGGTTTGATTCCCTACTCTGTACTCCAAAGCGGTGTAGGTTATGAAAATGCAGGATGGCAGGCTAACTTGTATGTTACTTACAATAGTGGCGCTCGTAGAGCCTTCTTTACTAACCCTGATGACAAGACTACAGATTTTGCACCATCTTTTGTAAATTTAGATTTGAGCGGTCGTATACCTTTAACTAGGAATTTAGGACTGACAGTTTACTTAGAAAATCTGCTCGGTGAGCAATATGAGCGAGTTAATCGCATCTATAGCCCTGGATTCACTTTTCGTTTGGGTTTAAGCGCCAATTTTTAGGTATTAAATCTAGAGATTTTGTCATTGCAAAATCTCTAGATTATTGGGATAAATAGGATTATTTGAAATTTTTTAAAGAGTTTTTTGGTAAAGACAACACACCGCCATCCAATATGGTGCGTTAAGCTAAAGCCGCAATGCACGCTACTTGTACCCATTCTTTGTGAAACTGTACAAAATCAAGCTTGGTGAAACAAGGGGCTTGAGCAACTGGTTCTATGCAACCTCAGAGATAATCGGTATTAAGATTTACTTTTAATCTAAAATCCAAAATTGCTATGAGAGCCAGAATTGAAAATAAAATACTTTTAATCCACCACGAAGATTTGCCAGAGTTTAAGAAGGGTGGTTCGGTGGTGCGGAACTCTTATTTCTGGGCGCTACGTTCAATTGCTGGTCAAGCTTCCCGTTATCGTGATTGGGAATACGAACCGGAGGTTTGGCTAGCGCTTTCCCGAATGCTTTTGTCGTTTGCTGAATCTGGGTATTTGGGTCTTAGAGAAACCTTGCTGGAGTTTCCTTTTTCTCAAGGGGAAATTCCTAATGTACTGCGAGATGTATCCACTTTTGAGTAGGGATGCTGATGCGAGTAAGGGAGGCGGAGCCTCAAAGTAGTCATTCCCAGTCGGAGACTGGGAACGAGGTAATCTCTCAAAGCTTTCTTGCTTACTACAAACCTTTAATGATGTGGTTCAAATACATGAATAATGCTGTAATTAATATTACATTCCCAAAATAATGTTTGCACTCATTGGGCACTCAGATGAGGTTCAATCCGTCACGATTAGCCATCATGGATAAACCTTAGTTAACAGTAGTGCTGAAGCAAGGGTAGCTGTGAGAAAACAAACAGTTAGTGGAAAAGAACAAGGTGAAAATAGCGATTATTGCTAAAACATTATTTACATTCATAGGTTTGTTAGCTTTATTTGCCCCAAGTCAAGCATCGGCTCAACTTATACCGCAACCTTGGGTTTCTGTCGGTGGAAAAGATAGTGATATAACTTATGCTGTAGGAGCTAGGGCTTTAAATTTCGGGGTTGAGATAGGAACTGGGCCTGATGGTGCTACGGGAGTAGATGTTTTAAAATTTATCAGTTTACCTGTCATTTCACCTTATGTAGGAGTTGGACTTTATTCACAAGATAAAGGTGTTGCAGTTTCAGGTGGTGTTCAGGTAGGTGCTACTAATAACGTTTTTGTAGGTGCTGGTTACAATTCTATTCGTGGCTTTAACGGGCAACTGGGAATAAGATTTTAACGATTAATTGTGAATTAGTATTATGCAGGGGGAGTAACTGAAGTTGAGATTAGTTCTCTGACATGAATTGCGGAATCTTGTTGTAATGCTGATGCCACGATCGCTTCACATTCAACTATACTTAACCGAGCGATCGCTTGCTTGACTCCAGCTATACTTTGAGGATTCACGCTCAATTCATCCAGCCCTAAACCTAGTAAAATTGGTGTTGCTAAAGTATCAGCTGCTAATTCTCCACATAATCCCACGGAAATCCCTGCCGCATTAGCAGCTTGGATAGCTTGCTGCACCATTCGTAACACTGCTGGGTGTAGCGCATCAACCAAATTTGCCACGCGGGGATTAGTGCGATCGCTAGCCATGACGTACTGACTCAGATCATTAGTGCCGATACTAAAGAAGTCTACTTCAGCAGCTAACTGATCAGCGATCGCCACAGCTGAGGGTACCTCTATCATAATTCCTACTTTCATCGCTGCATCGAAGGGGATACCAGCTTGATTTAGTTCAGCCTGCACTTCACCCAAAATTACCTTAGCAGCACGTACCTCCGTCACAGTAGCAATCATCGGCAACATGATCTTAATTTGGTGTTCCACACTGGCTCTCAAAATTGCCCGTAACTGAGTTTTGAACAAATCTAAATTATCCAAACAGAAACGAATTCCCCGTGAACCTAAGAAAGGGTTAGCTTCTCTTAACCCTACTCTCAGATAGGGGAGTGGCTTATCCCCACCTACATCTAAGGTACGAATAATCAACGGACGATGATCTAAAACTTGGGCGATCGCCTGATACACTTCTAGTTGTTCTTCTTCAGTGGGGGCGTTTGTCCGTTCGAGATAGAGAAACTCAGTGCGGAGTAGTCCCACGCCTTGGGCACCACTAGCCACAGCAACTTGGACATCACTTATACTACCAATATTTGCGAAGACGCTAATTTGCCGACGATCACGAGTAATTGCTGGCTGGTGTGCCGTAGCTAGTGCTTGGTGTTGGGCAGTTTGCCAAGCTGACTGCTTTGCTGCCAGTAAATCTAGGATATGTGATTCTGGTTCTACCCAAGCTCTGCCACTTTCACCATCAAGTGCCATAACTGTACCATCCGCCAAGTGCAACACCTGGGCATCCACTCCCAAAACTGCGGGAATACCTAATGTCCGGGCGATAATGGCGCTGTGAGAAGTGGCGCTACCTGAAGTAGTACAAATACCCAACACCTTTGTCGGATCTAGTCCAGCGGTATCTGAAGGAGTTAAATCAGTCGCTACCAAAATCGCCGGTTCAGAAAGATGCACTTTTGCAGGGGCATTCCCAGCTAGTAATCGCAGCACTCTTTGCCCGACATCCACAACATCGTCAACTCGCTCTTGTAGGTAAGAATCTTCAAGTGTGTGGTAGGAAGTTGCTACTTCATCTACTACGGCTTGCCAAGCGGCTTCAGCATTTAAATGGTGTTCTAAAATGCGCTCTTTAGCCGCTTCTAACAATACTGGATCTTCTAAAAATAGTAGTTGGGCATCAAAGATGGCGGCTTCAGCATCACCAATTTGAATAGATGCTTGTGAAAAAACTGCTTGGATTTCCTGTCGGGCAGTGTGAATTGCTGCTTGTACTCGTTGCCACTCTGCTTCAGGATCATCTACGTGATATTCCTTAATCGAAATGTGGGTGGGTTGATAATGAACAATGGGTGCGATCGCTATGCCAGCAGAAGCTGCAATTCCTAAAAGTTCGCCGTGAGTTGCTGGAGTAACTTTATGGTGAAATGCTGGTGGAGAATTCAAGGCAACATTATCTTCACCAAAGTTATTTGCGAATAATGCCTGTAATGCCGCCAGCGCTTCATCTGCATCCGAACCAGTAGCAGTAATCACTAGTTCGTGCCCTTGACGTACCCCTAAAGTTGTGACTTGGTTAATACTGTCACCCCTGACTAGCTCAGTATTTCTGGTTAAATTCTGCACCAGAATTTGGGATTGAAACCGGGCTGCGGTTGCTACAAACTGTGCTGCGGGACGGGCGTGTAATCCTAAGCGATTGCTCACAATCAACCGGATTTCTGGCGTTGGTGATTCTCTATTTGTTGTTGGGGTGTTGCTACTGACAACTGACAACGGACTACTAACTACACCCAATTGAGTTGCTTTTGCTAGGAGGGCGCCGCGGGCTTCCGCCATCACTTGGTGAATGTCCCTACCAGCAGCAGCAGCAACAACAGCAGCGATCGCACCTTCTACTAGAGGTGCTTCACACAGATACACTTTTTGCTGCTGTGCTTCTGGGAGAAACTCTATTGCCATTTCTGCACTCAGCAAAGCACTACCCAAATCCATTAACACCAAAACACCATCATCAGAGAAAACAGAAGCGATCGCTTCATAAACCTGGATCGGATCTGTACCCAATGGGTTTTCTGGATCTTCAATACCTGCTGCAACAGCTATAGGGACTTGGCCGTGAACCATTTGCGCGGCGAGTTCCCGCACACCCAAAGCTAGTTGTTTACTGTGAGAAACGATGACAATTCCGATCACTGCCACACCGCCAACCTTGTTGAGAGGTTTGTGTTTAGCTAGTTATCCATTTCATTTTCCCATTCCGCACCGCTAAAAACAGCGCTGATCTTTATTACAATTGCAACTGCCCGAAAATATTCCGGTCTTTCCAGCTATAAATGCGAACAAAATAGCCTTCTTTTACGGAAATACGTGGTGTCCACTCATAAACTCCATCGCTAGCAGTACGAGAAGAAATGTTTTGGATAAGTTTGTTTCCATCGTACAACTTAATCGAGACATCACCGTCAAAATTATCCCGCCACAATATTAAATAAGGTTGATCCTTCTTTGGAAGTACTTTCTTCACTGGCTGACTGATCAAGATGTATCGGTAAGTGACAATGGCATTGTTCACTGCTTTTTGGTTGAGAGGCGCACCACTAACTTGGTCGTAATCGGTAATGTATGCCTGCTTACTATTCCAGACTAGTACAGCAGGGCGTAAATAAGCAGACCATTGAAAAGCCCTAAAGAGCTTATTCCATAATCCTTTTGACTTTTGACTTTTGGCTTTTGACTTCCGCCTTGCGGTACTAGGGCTTTGAGGTGAATATTAATATAGTATTTCTCTTTTGGTTGCTTGATTAGCCCATAAGGGCTAGTACCACCACTGATGACTACACCATTGAGTTTAATTGGAAAGGATAATTGAGAACTAGATTGGTATTGCTCAAAAAAAGAACAGTTAATTAGAGAAAAAACGTTGTTTGCGTAAAGTTTCTTATATTCGTCTGCAACTTCAGAAAACAACTTGGTTTTGAAAAAAGGGCTGTAATATTTACCTTCTCCTTTATAATATTTACCTTCATTTAGACCCATATTATCTACCTCTCCGGTAATTTGGTCTATGTGCATTTGGCCCAGATTAATAACTTGTAAATATGCTTCATTACCATTTGTTAATTGTTTTTTATATAAAGCTGCCCCGTCTATAACTTGGAGAGGCTGATAAGAAGATAGAGGGTTGAAAGTTTGGGCTATCCAAAGGCTACTCAGAATCGGCAGCAAAAAAAGCAATAAATTGATTACAGGATTCATTAGTAAATAGATTTATAAGTTAATTGCAATGATTGCTGCAATGATTTAAGCATTGCTTATAAATGTAAGAGCATTTGTTGCAAATGTTAAAACGTTTGCATAACTAATTTATACTTTTCCCGCAATGACTTAAGCATTGCTTATAGATGTAAGAGCATTTGTTGTAAAAGATGAAGTATTTTTAGCAATTGCTTATAGCTGACCTACAAATGCTTAAACATACCTTATGAATGATCTAACATTAGCTGCAAACGTTTAAATTTTGACAACTAGTCTTTGAATGGGAGCAATGTCTACGACAGTCTACGCCTACGCCGTTTAGTTATTAGTGGTGAAGCATTGAGGCAACGCCTGCTGTAGTATGATTGTGGTTTTATCCTACTAATGGTATAAGAGATGACGGCTCAATTTGAATACAGCACTCTCGCCCATCCACAGGATATTCAGCAACTGGGGTATATCTTTGAGCAGTGTTATATCAGCGCATTTGGTGGCGAGGAAGTTTACATCAATCTCGTTGGCGTAGAAAATTTCCGGATTATCCGTAAATTGCAGCAAGTAATTGGTGGATTGGCAACTTTGGATATGGGTCAGTGGTGGGGTGGTCAACGTGTACCAATGACAGGAATTGCGGCAGTGGGCATTGCTCCAGAGGATCGCGGTTCCGGAGCTGCGATCGCCCTAATGCAGCACACCCTCAAAGAACTTTATGCTAGGGGCGTAGCGCTCTCCGCTCTTTATCCCTCTATTCAAGGCTTGTACCGAAAAGTCGGGTATGAGCAGGGGGGTCACTGGTGTGGTTGGGAAGTTGCTGCTAACAGTATCCAGGTGCGGGAGCAACCCCTACCTTTGGAACCAATAATTCCGATCAATCATGAAATCTTTCATCAGCTATATCAGCAGCAGGCGAGACAAACGCATGGATATTTAGACCGACATCCAGCAATCTGGGAGCGCTTAATCCAACCAGATGAGAAGGAAACATTTTACGCATATTTTATCGGTACTAAAGAGAAACCCCAAGGCTACATCCTCTTCAGTCAACATTCACCAGAGGATGGCGCAATTCTGCGGATCAAAGATTGGGTAATACTCACAGATACTGCTGCACAAAGTTTTTGGTCTTTTCTTGCCAATCATCGCTCTCAAATTGACCGGGTGCGATGGAGGAGTTCTGTGATTGATTCCCTAACATTGGTGCTACCAGAGCAGACTGCCAAGATCAGGCATACGATTCGTTGGATGTTGCGGGTAGTACATGTAGTCAATGCGTTGGAGGCACGGGGTTATCCATCGGGAATCCAAGCTGAACTGCACTTAGAAATTCAAGATAATTTGCTAACTGGAAATAATGGTAAATTCATTCTTTCTGTCGCCAATGGACGTGGTGAAGTTACCAGAGGTGGAAGAGGTGAGTTACAACTAGATATCCGAGAATTGGCACCATTGTATACAAGTTTGTTCACCCCGTACTATTTGCAACAAGCCAGAAAATTGAATGGGACAGAAACCGCTATCTTAGCAGCTACGCAAATATTTGCAGGTGCGTCGCCTTGGATGGCTGATCACTTTTAGGGACTTCCAATTAAAAAAACATCCCATCCCTGCGGGACGCTCTGCGAACGTAGGGGCACAAGGCCAAGGTCCCCTACAAATGTACAAATAATTTTGGATAATTTATTTTTTGTCAGTCCCTTAAGGGGAGTGGGGAGCGGAGCCGGAGACGCTCCGCCTCCGGTTAGGAATTAGGAGTTAAAAGTTTTCCCCCTGCTCCCCTACTCCCACACCTGAGTTACTAACTCAAATTGTTAGTTAGTTCAGGAAATTTCGAGTGCCACTACCACCATACCTACCAACAGCAGGAATTTCTAGTAGGCTATCCGTGGCTTTGCCAGTACCGTCATTGGTAACAGAGGTAGAGTTACCTGGATGTCCATTCGGAACGAATAGTTGCGGGTGGTCAAAGGGCGCTTTCTCATACCGAACTCGCTCGTCAGTCAGTCCCTTTAAAAAGGCGACCAATTGCTGTTTTTCTTCTGGTGAGAGATTCAGCGGCGGAAGAACTCCAAAGTCACCACCCCGATTGTAAAAATCAACCACTTGCTCTAAAGTCGCCTGACCTCCATTGTGAAAGTAGGGAGCAGTGAGTTCCACATTGCGAAGTCCAGGTGCTTTGAAGGCTCCGTCTGCAAACACAGTTTCACTAGGATTCAACGGTGGAGTGAGAATGGGGGGATTTTCGCCGAGGAGAGCCTGAAATTTCCCTGACTGAGCCAATCGTGCCTCTGAAAGCGGATTACCTTGGCCGTTACCAGATAAACCGTCATTACCACCCAAACCGAGATCGTCCGTAACAGGTCTGACACCGATATTGAAGAAGCCATTGTCTTCAGGGCTGTTTGGAGGGAAGGGCGCACGTTTGATTCGTCCCTCTTTAGCCACGTTGCTCACTGAAGCAGCTGTTAATTCTGAGCCAACATGACAACCAATGCACAGACCTTTGCCCTCAAACAGTTGTTTACCTAGTTGCTGCTGCTTGGTTAGGGCTGTGGTGTTTCCTTGCAAGAAGCGATCAAAGGGCGTATCATTGGCAATAAGTGTAGACTCGTACAACTGAATTGCAAGCCCAAAGAATAGCGAGAAGTTATACTCCAACAGTGTGTACTCATTGGTTTGGGAAGAGTTATCAGGCGTGTTGACAAAAGTCCGTCTACCTTGAGCATCAACTTGGATGAGTCGATTAGATTTCCACCACTGCGGCTTAAAGGCATCTTTAACCAGCTGCTCGTAGGTTCTATCCTTCAGTCCGGGTTGGGGCGATCTACTGTCTGCACCTAAAACGCTGTCTTGTGGATGCACAACCTGTTTGCCTAGCGGTCTGAGGCTAGTTAACTTTTGCGCCAGTACTCGAGGGAGCTTTGTACCGCTAATTGACAGAACATTTTGCACCAGTCCGTCGATAGATTTTATGTTGCCAATTTGCCCCAACTTACCAGTAATATCTTCAACGGAACTGAGTAGCGGGTCAACCAGAGTATCACCAATATTATCTAGATTATCTAGCGGCAGTGTGGTGAGAGATTTTTTGTTGTCAATTCGCCCGAACTTATCACCAATTTCTTGAAAAGTGCGACCATCAGCAGACGACTCGAAGGAACTGAGTGGTGGGCCGAGCGCCTGGGAAGCCAAAGACGAATTATTCAGGCTGACTTTGACAAATTTGAGCTGATTTGGGTTTTTTGCTTTTACCACAGAGGCATTAGGGTCTCTTAAACCGAAGGGATTCACCCCATTAAAGATCCGCTGCGCCCTTCCATCCCAGAAGTTGCGGAAGTTGAATACTGCATTAATTACGCTTGGCGTGTTACGCGCCTGGACGCGGCGCACATTCGTACCTCCCACGTTAAACACCTTATCTGGCTCGGTTTTTGCTTCGTCTTCCGCGCTACCAGGTTTAACATCAACAAACTTCGTATTGGAGACCCCTTGAGAGGAACTGACATCGTTACGGTCAGACACAATGGTCTTGGGATCATTCGGGTTTGACAGCTTGTGGAAGGGAAAATCTTCTTTTCTTAGCTGGTAGTTTGGCGCACCACCGACATCAAAAACTGTATCCGGATTCGATGTCCGATCAGCGTTAACCCGCAAAAGCCCAGGAGAAATCTGATTTTTGGATCTATTGTCGGCTCCAGCATGGAAGTGACAACTAGCACAGGAAGTCAGTCCGTCGCTCCCAACCTGTATATCCCAAAAAAGAGTCTTTCCTAATTTGATCGCGGCTACTTTGTCTTTTACAAAGTCTCCAAGATTGTTAGGTTCTGGAATCGATACGCTCTTGAGCGAAGCTAGAGGCGGCGTAACCTGGGCTGATACAGTATTTCCAGCTATTACTGCTGCCAGAATAATCGCAGCAATTGTTATAGTCCTTAAAAATCTTGATCTCAGGTAGTTAATCTTACCATATCTGAATCTCCACTCTTGGGGCTTTATTTTTGTCACTAAAGATTTGAGCAAAAATCGACCTCTTGAGGTCAGGAGCAAGTAAATTGATAAGCCTGTAATAAAGACTACTAAGCCTATGAAGGGTATAAACCCCATAGTTTTTTGTAATAAAATAACAACGGATAAATTATATACTTACGCGACAATTATAAATTTAATATTCATGTAAAGTAACTACACAATTTACCAATTTTATGTGAACAAAAAACGTCATATGACTACCAAGAAATTGAATGGGAGAGGTAAGCTGTTCTATTTTAAGTTAGATTAACTAAGCTGCTAATATCCCTTCTCCACAAGAGTTTGATAAAATATAGATATGCTAAATAGATGTATTTCAGCTTGTTATTAGCCCTACTTTGAGTAGGATATTTGAATGTCACTACATCAAAGTTCTGGTCGGTGGCGCTTAGGGCTAGGGTTATCGCTATTGACGGTCTTATTGTGGGGAATTTTACCTATTGCTCTGACGGTAACTTTGCAAGTGCTTGATGTATATACCGTCATTTGGTTTCGCTTTTTGGTATCTTTTTTACTACTTACTGTGTATTTAGGAATACGCGGTAAATTACCAAAGTTAGAACAATTGTTTTTTGCTTCTGGGAAATTATTAGCGATCGCTACAATCTTTTTAGGGATTAATTACTTTTTCTTCATGCAAGGTTTAGCACTAACATCGCCTGCTAACGCTGAAGTCCTCATTCAATTATCTACCCTTTTATTAGGTTTAGGAGGGTTAGTAATTTTTAAAGAACGTTATCGACTGTATCAATGGATTGGTATAAGTGTACTAACTTGCGGTTACCTTTTATTTTTTGGTGAACAACTAAGGAATTTAATTACAGCGCATGGCACATATATACTAGGTAGTGTTTTGATTGTGCTAGGAGCCGCAGCATGGGCTATTTATGCTTTGGCACAAAAGCAGTTATTACAATCTTTATCTTCTTCTAGTATCATGCTGATTATTTACGGGGGCTGTGCTTTATTATTCACTCCTCTAGCCAGAGTAAAATCGCTTTTTATACTTGATACTTTACACTTAGGAATGTTGCTTTTTTGTGCTTTGAATACTTTAATCGCTTACAGTGCTTTTGCCGAATCATTAGAACATTGGGAAGCATCACGAGTGAGCGCAGTATTAGCTTTAGCTCCCATTGTGACATTAATATCAGTCGGAGTTGTATCAGTTATTGCACCTTATTGGATACCAGCAGAACACTTCACTTTCATCGCAATATTAGGAGCGGCTTTAGTAGTCACAGGCTCAGTAGCGATCGCTTTGGTAAAAGCTGATTAATAGAAAGAATTTTCTGGATTTTTACTGGGTTTTTCATTTAGTGAATTCATGCCATATTCAAAGCTACAATATAAGTACTGAGGCAGAAGATTTTTTATTTGTTATGATTTGATGGTGAAGGAAAACTACTGGAGTCAGCCTCTTGGAAGATGGATATTTTACTCATCTGTGCGACTCCGTAGTATCTGATTTTTGACTTTATAGCCAAGATAAAAATTCTTAAATAAGAATTCATAAAACAGAATTCAGGAGTCAGATAAAGCTTTCTCCATTCGCAAGTCATACACAATTCATCCTGAATTATAACGACTGACTCCTAAATTCTGTTTTGATAAAATTGAGGCTAATAATTTAAGTAAACCAAGCAGGGTGTCCGAATAACTACCAAAGCCAACACTTAATAAAACCAGACTACCGAAACAGTTGAGCGATGAATAGTTTGTTTGGTAATTGGGCCAGCAGCCTGAGAAAAAATTTCCTGTTGCTGGTTCTTTCAATGATACTGCCAACGTTTGGAATTAGTAATTCTGTCTTGGCAGCAGAGCGGATTTATGCATCTTATTCAGCTTTAGAGCTTTCTATTTCAGTCACTACTTTAGAAAACTACGCTAAAACAGGTGTAATTGACGACGATTTGGCAGCCTATCAGCAATATCTGCCTCTTCAACAGCTTCAAGAATTGCGGCAGATTTTACTTAATCGTGTGAAAGTTAGTCCGGTAGTACTTTCGCAATTTCTCTACACACCGCAAGGAGAATTTTTGCTGCATCGGTTGGCGCAAGTGATTAAAACCAAATCTCCTCAACCAGAACTTCATGCTTTGCGTTCGGCGGTAATTTTAGCCTCTGCTGAATCAGGAGGCTTGACACTTTTGAATGTGTTGCGTAAATATCCCACCAACAGGATTAACCTTGATGTAGCGCAGACTTTAGAAATAGCTACAGAATTGGAGAAACTTGTTAATAAAACGCATCGAGCGATCGCAGCAGTTTCCCAAGAGTCTAAAATTGAAGCTGATACCATAAAACAACCAATTTTCTCGCAATTGTCTGATTTACAGGTTCCGGGAAAGTTTAAATCACAAAAATATACCCTGAAGTTTTTCGACTCAAGCCGCAATAGGCCTTTATTAACTGATGTTTATATTCCCAATGTCCAGAATGCTGCACCGATAATTGTGATTTCTCACGGCTTGGGTTTAGACAGCAGCAACTTTCAATATTTAGCCACTCACCTAGCTTCCTACGGATTTGCCGTCGCCGTTCCCAATCATCCTGGTAGTGATGCTAAACAATTACATTCTCTGTTGAATGGACGCGCCAATGATGTAGCAGAACCAAGTGAATTTAAAGACCGACCTTTGGATGTAACATATATATTGAATCAATTGGAAAAAGGTAACCAATCTGATTCACGATTTAAAGGTCGGTTAAATCTGCAACAAGTTGGAGTATTTGGTCAATCTTTGGGAGGCTACACAGCCTTGGCCCTGGCAGGCGCTAAAATCAACTTTGAGCAGTTAAAAAAAGACTGTCAACCAGCAGCGCTGCAAAATACTTGGAACATGTCTTTACTGCTCCAGTGTCGTGCTTTAGAATTGAACATCAGCAAATCTGCCAAGGATTATAACCTGCGGGATGAGAGAGTAAAAGCTGCGATCGCAGTTAATCCTATTACTAGTTCTATTTTCGGCAAAGCTGGCTTAAGTCAAATTAAAACTCCAGTGATGATTGTCAGCAGTAGTGATGATACAGTTGCACCAGCTTTATCCGAACAAATTCTACCTTTCTCCTGGTTCACTAATTCACAAAAGTATCTCGTCATGCTTGTAGGTGGCACCCACTTTTCCACCATTGGCAACGGTAACCCTGCAAATCAACAAGTAGCATTACCTGCCGATATGATTGGTGATGCTTCCCAAGCGCGTCGTTACATGAATGTTTTAAGTTTACCTTTCTTCCAAACCTATGTTTCAGGAAGGTCACAATACACCCCCTACCTTAACGCCGCCTACACTCAAAGCATTTCTAGTAAGTCTCTTGGTTTGAATCTTGTCAAGTCATTGAATACAACAGAATTGGCACAATTGCTAGATTTGGAAGGAGCAAAACCTTTAAAAAAAAAGTTCCCAACACCATAGTCAGCTTCGGATTTTGGATGTTGGATATTGGTGTTGCATTGCTGCATGTGATGATTTTTATTTGACCTGTATAGACTTAATTAATTATGTATGTGCAGTTTATTTGCATGAAGATGCAAATAAATATAGCAATCCGATTTAATTTTTGAAAAAATCTAAGTATATGTAGTAGGGTGTGTTATCGCGTAGCGTAACGCACCTAGAATCAGAGGTGATGCGTTAGCCTAACTCCGAAATCTTTCTTAAGATAGATTTAAAACCATTTTTAGTAGGTACAGCAAAACTATACCTTTTACAGAAAAGCATTCATTTAGCTGTGACTGATGATACTTGGTTTTGGAATAACCCCGTTTACGCAAGAAAGCTTAACAGCATTGGCTCTCACATATCTTCATGTCGCTTGGCTATATTCATCAAAGCAGAAGGTAACACACGCTTAAAAGCGGGCGATTGTAGCAAAGATGACTTTATCGTGGACTACAGGCGCAAGTGAGCCTACCATTACGAGTAGGGGAATAATCTTTGTTTGCTGCCTTTTGAAAGGGTAGGCGTTTCCCCTAAACAGGAATAGTCGCCAAATAACGAAAAACTATAAAATTTCACTGTGCAAGGTTTTCTCAACTTAAACAAACCATTTGACTGGACTTCCCACGACTGCGTAGCGCGGGTGCGAAAATTGTTACGCCTCAAACGTGTGGGACATGCGGGAACTTTAGACCCAGCAGCTACTGGGGTATTACCGATCGCCCTTGGTAAAGCCACAAGATTATTGCAGTATCTGCCAGAAAACAAAGCTTACAAAGCCACGATTCGGCTGGGTGTGCGTACTACAACCGATGATTTACAAGGTGAAATCATCACTTCTCAACCTTGTGCTGGATTGAGTTTGGCAGAAGTGAAAACTGCACTGGCACAATTTGAAGGCAAGATTGAGCAAATACCACCTATTTACAGTGCAATCCAAGTGGATGGTAAACGTCTCTACGACTTAGCACGCCAAGGTAAAACGGTGGAAGTTCCAGTGCGAACAGTGGAAGTTTTTCAGATAGATATTTTGGACTGGAGAGAAGGAGATTTTCCCGAATTGGATGTGGCGATCGCCTGTGGTTCTGGTACATATATTAGAGCGATCGCTCGTGACTTAGGTGCAATTTTAGAAACTGGTGGCACTCTTGCGGCTTTGATCCGCACCCAAAGCAGTGGTTTCGATTTAACAGATAGTCTCACTTTCACAGATTTAGAAACTAAACTGCAAGCCCAGACATTTCAACCTTTTGTACCTGATGCTGCCTTGAAACATTTGTCATCTGTAACTTTACCAGCAACATCTGCTCAAAAATGGTGTCAAGGTCAGCGAATTTCTCTAACTTTCGATGTTTCTGGAATAGTGAGAGTTTATGATCAAGAGACTCGCTTTTTAGGTATTGGGCAATTACAAGACGAAGTGTTGATTCCCCAAATGGTTTTTGAACCTATTTCTTGAAAGTCTGGTAAATTGAAGGTTTTAATTTGAACACATTTAGGCAGAATCTGTAAAATTATCACCAATAGTAAATTAAATGGGAGCTTTACCCAATAATTGGGCAGATATTCAATCTGATATCACATATCAAACAACGAGTGATTTGCTAGTTTGGTTTGTAAGCGAGCAAATATGACCAGAATGGCAAATATTTAAACGCTTCTGAATTGCATAAGTATAAGCTTTACTATAGGACTGATATTTGATTTCTGAAATATACGTAGGGTGCGTTAGCCAAAGGCTAACGCACCACCTCTGATTCTAGGTGCCGTACTCAAGGGCGATAAC
>NZ_CALMFY010000021.1 GCF_937863485.1 uncultured Nostoc sp.
TGTTCAGAGTATCAACAACTGTGATTTTTTACAAATGATTTAGGATTGCTATAGATACACTTGCTGATATTGCTCGCGAGCGCCAAATCAATTACCAAACTCTAGTATCCCACTGGAAATTGAAAGCAATACCGCTCCTACAAGAAGTTGCCATTCAACTTGGATATCAATCTAATTAACAGCCATGAGTAACACAGAAACACTTTATTTAAAAATTCCACTTGGACAAAAAGCTCATGCCATCGCCCGTCAGTTTGCCGTTGAACAAACTACACCTCAAAAAGGGAAACAAATTTATTTAAATATACTAGCAGTTTATGCTGTTTATAGTTACTTGAAATGGTTGCATATTGAGACGGCTTTAGAGGAAGGTGATAGTTGGCATCCCCTAAAACAAGCTTTATTTGATGTTGCTGATTTAGTTATTCCTAATATTGGTAAGCTAGAGTGTCGTCCAGTTAAACCTGGAGAAACGACACTTTCCTTACCTCCTGAAGTAATGGAAAATAGGATTGGTTATGTAGGTGTCCAGTTTAGTGAACGCTTAGATGAAGTCCAGTTGCTAGGATTTGTGAGAAGAGTTACTATTTCTCCTGCTTCAGAGCAAATACCAATAGTAAAACTCAAACCCCTTAATTTTATCTTCGACTATATTGCTGATGCTGTTGCTCACCCTGCACTTAATGCTAGTCAGATAAGGGTGAACTTAAACCAATGGTTCGGGAATCTGTTTGAAAATAATTGGATGCCTCTGGAAGAAACATTCAGCAGTATAAATCAAAAAAAGTTTGCCTTAAGAAGTGTTTCATCTTTTAAGAAAGCTAGTGTGGTTCGAGCCAAAATAATGGATTTGGCACTACAACTAGGAAATCAACCAGTAGTATTATTAATAGCGATCGCACTTTTTTCAGAACAGAAAATAGAAATATAAATACAGCTACATCCAATGAATGAAAAGACTTACTTGCCATCTAAATCTCTCCTGATTTTACAAGTATAATCAGGAGAGATTATTCAAGAAGTTGTATCGCGAAGTAATGATAACTTTATTCAATTAAAACGATTTCGAGGTAATTTTGGAGAAGGCTTTAATATCCAAGTTTGTGATGGTGATTTTACAATCAAAGAGACTTTTGTTATCTAAAACTTTTTTGCCAGAATGTAATGAGTAAATTAGTTATGTTAAATTTGGGTACAGGCGATCTCCATAAAGGCTTTCCTAATGTTACAGTCCAACTTGGGTTGACAAATGACCCACGGGCGATGGAATTTCGCGGGAGTTTACCAGCAGCGCCAGAAATTTTTCAACTTTATCGAAATTGGCAAATACTATACTCGGCTCTTTATCAGTATTATGGTTGGTCTATACGTCTTGAAGTCGAAGACACTGGTATAACAAATTTTTCGGAAGTTGAATTTCATGATTTATGTCAGCAATTATCGTCTAAAATTAATATTTGGCTTCATTTAGGCCAGTTTCGTAAAATAGACCAGAAATTACGCACACAATTAAATCCAAATGAAGAAATTTGTCTTATAATTGCAACTTCTGATAATTTACTTCGACGACTTTCTTGGCATTTATGGAGCTTTTTTGAAGATTATCCAAATGCTGAAAACGTGAGAACTACAGGCTTTTGACCATTTTATGCAGTTGCGATCGCAACTTGTGACTGAACAACCTGATCAACAGATTTTAATTATTACTATTGATGAAGCAGATATTCAGGACCAAATCAATAAAGGAATGCAAATGCGATGGTCATTATCTGACCAAGCTCTTTCTCAACTTTTAGAGAAATTAGACCTCTTGCAAAATTATTTTATGGTACATTAAAGGGTTTTGTAGTTTGAATCAGTCTACCTATGCGATACGAGCAAACAAAAAAGTTATCAAATCGAGAGTTCAAACGTCTGGTTGGGGTACAAAGACGCACCTTTGATGAAATAGTCAAAATCTTGGAAGATGCAGCTAGTCTTAAGCAAACACGGGGTTATCCAAACAAATTGGGATTGGAAGACCAAGCCTTAGTTTGCTTACAGTATTGGCGAGAATATAGAACTTACTTCCATATTGCTGGTGACTGGCAAGTATCCTAAATCTTCGGTTTGTCGTATTGTTCATTGGGTTGAAAGCACATTAATCGTTTCTGGGAAGTTTCGTTTGGGAGGAAAAAAGTCCTTGTTGACCTCATCACAGAAACCAAAAACGGTTGTGATGGATGTAACGGAGAGTCCAATTGAACGTCCTAAACACGGATAAAAACGCTTTTATAGTGGAAAACAAAAACGACATACGCTCAAATCCCAATTAATAATTGACCAGGAAACCCAAGAAATTCGTTGTGTTGTCAACGGTTATGGTCGCCAGCATGACTACAAGCTATTTGTAGATAGTAAGGTGCGTTTTCACTTCCTAACAGAAAGCCTAGAAGATAGTGGCTACCAAGGAATTTCCAAGTTACATTCTAATAGTCGTTTGCCTCAGAAAAAACCCAGAGGAGGCAAGTTAACTAAGGAACAAAAACAATCCAACCGTACCTTAGCCTGTCGTCGCATCCTGATTGAACATATCAACCGACGTTTAAAAGTTTTTCGGATTTTGAGTCAACGCTACCGTAATCGCCGCAAACGTTTTGGATTACGCTGTCACTTGATTGCTGGGATTTACAATTATGAACTTCACAAAGCGTCAATTTCTTTTTGATTAACTCAACCCCCTACTTTATCACAAAACTTTTTTGCAAGAGGTCTATTAAATAAGTACCAACCTCGAACTATCGGTTTAGATATTTATCGTGATGGTGTTGTAGATCCAAAATTAGCTACTCGTTTTAAGGAGGATAGTCGTCTATTTTTTGTGTGCAAAGTTGCTACTACTGATGATGGCGATAGTGATGGTATTCCGCCACCCAATGGAGTTTCAAGCAAACGTTTGAGCTTTAGTGATATTCTTACAGATGATCAAGATATTGCTCGTCGCCAGCTTTTAGATTTGACTCCTCCTTTAACATCTTTATGTATTACAGAGTACGCTTTTAGTCTACAGTTAGCACTTCATTATTTATATAAAGAAGGCAAATTGGTAACGTTGTCTTTGAGCAATTAAAAGAACACACTAGCGGTTATCAAAAAGTAGATACATCCGGTTATCAAATATTGTTGAATTATCGTTCTCTCCCCTCTGTTTAAAAAATTGCCGACCAAGTTAGTTTGAGAAATGTATTAAATAAAAAAATTTTATTAGAATTAGTTCAATCACTCAAAGACCGCATTGTGATGATTGGTCTTTCTGCTCCTAGCAATACAAATGATTATTAGAAAACACCTTTTAGTTCTAATGCAAAACCGAAGCAAAAGCAGATACCGGGGGTATTCGTACAGGCGCAGATGCTAAGTCAAATCCTAAGTGCAGTTTTAGACGGCAGACCTTTATTGTGGTGGTGGTCTGGATGGATGGAGGGCCTTTGGGTATGGGGATGGTCATTAGTAGGTGGTATGACAGCATGGTATTATTCAAAACCGCTGCATCTGGGATTGGCAGTGGTAGTCATACTTTTAACACTATTTGGGTTATGTTTTGGTGTTTTTACATTGGCTGGATGGGTGCCACTTATCCCCTCAGTCTTAGCGTTGTTAGCTACCCAAGTAGTGATAGTTTTATGGTTTAGACATTATCCTGTTGTTAAGAGAAAACAATTGAATTCTTAATTATGATAAAAAAAAAGTCATTATACCAACAAATTAAATGTGCTTGCGTAGCTACTTTGCTCATTATTAGTACAACAAGTTACTTGCAATCAGTGCAGGCACAGTTGACTAATTCAATTCAAAACACTGTTAAAAATTCGCACTTTCAATCTTTTCAGCAACCAAAATTGCCTAGAAACGGCGCACCTACAGGTCGGCGCAGAGCAGGGGCTGGGCGTAGTCCTGAGAGGATGTCTGAAAAGTTTTGAGGAGGTAATTTTGATTACGCAAGCTGTTTTAACATTAAACGAATCATTGCAACATAAATAAAAGCCTCTGTTGTTTCAGGTAAAATTTCATAGTCCTTGCTGAGTCGGCGGCACCAATTGAACCAACCAAAAGTCCTCTCAACCAGCTAACGCTTAGGTAGTACAACAAAACCTTTCTGTTCTTCAGAGCGTGTAACAACGCTCCAGAGCCAGCGATAAACATCCATCACCCAGTGCGTAAAACTTATACCCCTATAGCCACCATCAACCCAAATCCGAATCAATCTGCCCATGCGATGCCTACGGCGGGCTACGCCTACGCGTACTTGATTGAGTTTAAACAAAACTTGTTTGGCTCCTGCTTGTTCGCTGACGTTTGCGGCAGTGATCACAACAATTATTAGTAAACCCAAGGTATCAATCAGTATGTGTCGCTTACGTCCTTTAATTTTCTTTCCTGAGTCATAGCCAACTTCCTTAGACACCATTGTTGCCGTTTCAACTGACTGACTATCCATAATTACTTCAGATGGTGATGGTTCACGGTGTTGGCTAACACGTACCCACAAACGTAAACGTTCATGAATTTGTTGCCATGTGCCGTCTTTACGCCACTGCCGGAAATAATGGTAGTTTTCCAGCTTGGGAAGTCATGAGGAAGCATACGCCATGCACAACCTGCATACAAAATATAAAAGATTGCATTCACTATTGCTTCCATATCAACACTGCGTTTTCTACCGCCTTTTTTCGCCGATGGAATTAGTTCTGATAGCAGTTCCCACTGCTCCGAAGTCAAGTTACGCAGGATAGATGGATTCATGGCTCTCGTAACGCTGTCATACTTAAGTATTTTTTCTACTGACAAGATACCGTTACGTAGCCCTTTCAAGGTGTTGTGTGATGGGCAGATTTGTAGTTTGGTAAAAAGAGG
>NZ_CALMFY010000022.1 GCF_937863485.1 uncultured Nostoc sp.
TGTTATTTCGGCGAACTCATTTGTTATTTCGGCGAACTCATTTGTTATTTCGGCGTGTCCATAACCCACCCTACGAAACTACTAGAAGAGTTGAAACTTATGCTGGTCATACTTGTGTGTACACCGTAGCCCTTTTTAAGAGGGGATCGAGGTTTCAGGTTTTCACTGCGTAAGTCATGATCTTATTGATTTTTTATTATTCAATTTAGCCCAAACACGGAAATATTCAGCAATTTCTCGGTTATTTTTTGGTGGTAAATAAATTAAAAAGATACAGCCACTCTGATAAAAATTGTCAAAAAATACACTCAATATGACATCAAAAAATACAGTCCAAACTAGAACTCGTCTCCTTTTGGCTTTGTGGAATTTGGGAGGAACGCAGCAGGAAGTGAACAAACGTCAACTTCATGACCGAATTGTATCCAAAACAAAGAAGGTAGCAGATTATCAGGGCATATTCGAGGAATTACAGAATCAGGGTGCGATCGCAATTTCCAAAAAGGGATATTCTCTGACATCTGGCAAGGGTTTAGAGGTATTGGGTGAGGGTTTGAAAAGTTCTGATTTTAAATTTGAAGGGACGATTGTCGGAACTTGGGCGGCGAATGCGTTGGTGAAGTGGATTAATCAGATAGATATTGCGGTAGTTGGTGCAGATGTACCAGTTATTGGGAAAAGTGCGTTAGCGGAGCTTTCCGTTCGTGTAACGTCTCAAAGAGAAGGAATCGCATCTTACGACGAGTTTAAGCCAGTGGCGTTGGAAGTCTACGACAAGTTGAACTATGAATACAACTTTAATAATCTAGTGCCAATTTATCGTATCAGGAGAGAAATAGGCGAACGAGTTAGTCGTACAGAGTTTAATGATTGGCTCCTGGAAACGCAAGCCGACGACATTTTGCAACTGCAAGGCGGGAGTGTAGAAGACAGCGCACCCGACAAAATTGAAGATTCGGTAGCTACAGAATTAGATGGATTACGTTGCTACGCCACACGCCTGAAACCTTAAACCTTATTTGACTCTTCACATGTTAACTTCACAACACTATGACTGTCACCACATCTACCATTGATGATCTGATTAAAAATCAAAATCCATTTGCAGGCCATATTGTCGTCAGACCGCAACAAATCTGGGGTAAAAGTTTTCCTGATGTTCCCTCGATTAATGCTCATGCGTCCAATGCAGTTTTTGATGCTGTTGAAAAAGTCCGTAGAGGAAAACGTGAAACTATAGGTATCACAATTACAGCAGAAAAAGGGTTAGGTAAAAGCCATATTATTAGTCGAATTCGCCACGGATTACACACAGAAAATAGTAGCTTATTTATCTATATGAGTAAGTATGATAACTTGAATCAAATTAAGTATCTATTTTTGCAAAGTGTTGCCTCTAGTCTTAGAGCTTTTGGTAGTCAAAAAGTAATGCAATGGCAGGAAATTGCAGCAGCTTTAATTAACGAAGCAAAGCAATGGAACTATACGCCACAACAGTATATTAATATGTATCCAGGTTGGTTAAGCAAACACTCAACTAAGGGGATAGTTCATTTGACAGAAAGTGTTCTGAAAGTCAAGCCTGAAATAACCAACCCTTATATAGTGAAAGCAATTTTGTGGACACTTTCTCCAGTCCATATTAATTATGCAAGCTATTGGTTATCTGGTTTGGAATTAGCACAATCACAAGCTGAAGAAATGGGGTTGCCAAATCCTAAAAGCGAGGATAGAGAAGTTGAAGCATTAAGCAATATTCGTCAAATTCTAGATATTACTAGTAATTATCGAGTTCCAGTGATTTGTTTTGACGAATTAGATATTGCAGATGCTGCTGATAATGGATTTTTAGCAGCACAAGTTATTGCAAACTTAGTTAAGGATTTATATAACAGTCTAAAACAAGGTGTTTTACTGTTAGCAATGTATCCTCGTACCTGGGAAGACCAAATCAAGGCTTTACCAGAAGCTGAAGCAGTTGTTGATAGATTAGCAAGTGAACAAGCTGATAGGCAACCAATTGCATTAAAGTATCTAAATTCTGATAATATAGTTGCTCTAGTTAGTCAATGGTTACAAGATTTTTATGAGGAACATCAACAAACCCCGCCTCATTCTCTCTACCCATTTGATGAAATTAAACTCAGAGAACTTGGTAAGAGTAGACCTACTGTTAGGTCAGTTTTGAAATGGTGTGCAGAAAATTTTTTACCTAACGAGTCTATTATTGATGAGTCTACAAATTCAACAACGAGCAATACGAATACTACAATTGCATGGACATCTACAACAATCCATCCAGTTAAACCATACTTCAATAGTGAGTTAGCAAATGTAGAAGCTTCTATTGATTCATTAATGGAAGAAGAAGCAACAATTACTGATGCTCTTTTGCTTGCTTTCAATAATTTAATAGGCAAAACTGTAGAGGGATTAACAATCGAATCAATTGAAGAAGTAGAGCCTAGTGCAGCAAATAATGGCTTTATGGATTTCAAAATTATTGGCAATAAGAAAAAAGTCAGGATTGGAGTAGATGTAGTTCAGCAAGACTACAATGTTATAGGTGCTGCCTTAAAACGACTAATTGATTACAGAACATTTAATCTAACTCGCGGTTGCTTAGTGCGTTCAAAGAAAATTAATTTAACTGCAACACAAGCTAGAGAAAATTTGAAAATACTTTTAAAACAAAAGGGTGGAGAATGGGTAGGCTTGCAAAGCCAAGACATTAAACCTCTGTTAGCGATATTATTCGTTTACTATAACCGTGAAAGTTACGAACTGACAGAAGAACAGATTTTTGAATTTATTGAACAGAAGCAAATAGCAATCAACAATCCTTTAATTCGAGAAATTCTCAGCGATCCTTCTGGTCAAGAACCTACAAATTTAACTGATGATGGATTACCTATTAGTATTCCTCAAAGCGTTGCTACTGCCGATTGCGTCGAACTAAATTTATAGCTAATTAGAAATGAATCAGCAGTTTTCAATTCCAACAGCGCTGTGTTTACACGCCCCTGATATTGAAGCCTTAATACAGGGGCGAACAATTGCAGCTTTACCCAGGATGTTTATTCGTCCTGGGCAAAGATTTGCACTTTATCCTGCTGACTCTTCAGTTTCAATTAAAGCTTGGGCTAAATGCGAGCTTTGCTAAATTTTAGACGAGACTAAGCCACTAGATATTTTATCTAAATTAACAATATGGACACCAAAAGTATTAAAGGAGATACTACAGCAACAACAGTATATTTTCTTGACTTACTTGCGTGTCTATCAGTTACCTCAGTTACAAGAAATATCAGTCAATCCCAACATTCAGGAAAAGCTAGGAAAATTTGTTAGTTTACCTAATTCTCTAACAGTTTCTGAAGAAAAGCCAGTATTAAACGATCGCACCTTCGCCCAACGCAAACACCAATTAGAAAAATTAGAACCCCCGCTGCATCCTGAATTGGAAGAATTACAGAGTGCGATCGCATCCCTAACCATTACCCAACCAGCAGCTAAACAATTAGACGACGATATCAAAGCATTTTTGGGTTGGAGTAGTGACAAGCTAATTAAACAACCCGATCCAAATTTAGCTTGGATAAATAATATTGCAAAATTGGGCGATCGCAGCATTGAGCTAGATGAGAAAAAAAGCAACTATCAAGCTGGTACAGATTTTGAAAACATTGCACGTCAAAGTCTGGAGTTTTTAGGGTTCAAAGTTGAAAGTGCTTATAAAGGTGGCGCTGGAGGCTTAGATTTATTTTGTTCAAAACCTTACCCTATTGTTTGCGAGTGTAAGGCGGGTAAGTTTATTCCGAGTCGTACTGTTGAAGAATTACTCAAACTTGGTGGGATGCACTTAGGTAAAACTCAACTATTAACTTCAGCTAAGTTAGTAATTGGCCCTGGTAATCCATCTACAGACACACTAAAAGCCGCTAAAGAATGGGAAGTAAGTATTATTAATGCTATGACTTTACAAAAACTCGTTGAATTCAAAGCAAAATATCCAGATGCTATTAACTTAGTGGAATTACAGCAATATTTAGAACCTGGGCAAATTGACTATAAAATTGATGAATATATTGATAAAGCTGAGAGAGAGATTAAATTGCGATCGCAGATTATCATAGTAGTCAAAGAACTCTCTGAACAAGATAACCAAAGTTCAAAAGCTACATATCAGAGTTTCACAGTTACAGAAACTCGTGTTCATTATAATGCCAATACCACTCATAACCCCAAGCTTAATGATGAAGTTGTTCACGATTTACTGATAGAACTTTCTTCACCCTTAACAGGCTATTTAGGACGAATAAAAAACAGTGATTGGAAAGGCGATTGCTTTTACTTTCTCCGCGATTTACCTATTAACTAAAGATAGCAAAATATATCTCTTTTCTTACCTCTGCGTTCTTTGCGCCTCAGCGGTTCGTTTCAAAATAACTGAAGTGCGAACGCAGTTATCCCAAAGTCAATATCCCAGCCTGATAATTAACTACTAAAGGTAGATTTTTTAGCCACTCTGAACCTAACAAAACTTCTGTAATTTCATCCCCTGCATAAACAGGAATCTCATACTTCTGTCCATTCAACAGTACCTTACCCAAATAGATATAAAATCTTGCTTCTCCCTGTGCAGTTCGCAGTTCTTCCTGACGTATAAAAGACCAATCTGTCTAAATCTTGTTTACTAATTGCCATAAAGCCTGTAAAACTAGTATCTAACATGGCATTCACAGACAGATTTAATCCATCAGCAGTAATCAATTCAATTTCAAAAAATAGCTGCACCTCATTACCAAACGTACCCTGAATCATATTCTGCCTGTGGCTCCAGTCTCATTTAGACAAAACATAAAATGGATGATATTTGGGTACTTTTGACGAGCTTTCAGGCTTGCCACTTCTTTATCTGCATCAATGAAGTAATCACCACTATCTGGCTCCACAGCAATATACCAGCCATAGTGTTCCTTAATCAAATTGGGACGCACATACTCAAAAATTTCCCGACAACGCCGATAAAATACTTCATCTTCAGCTTTGCGCCTAGCAACTTCTTCTGGTGACAAAGTATGTTGTGGAAAGATTCTGCCTCGACGTGCAGGTTGTTTTGCAGTTGATTCATTCATAGTAATTAACCCCATTTGTTAATCCTACCTTAACTTGATTTTACAGGAAGATAAAGGCGATCGCTTTTACTTTCTCCGTGACTTACCCATTAACTAAAGATAGTAAAATATTTCTCTTTTCTTACCTCTGCGTTCTCTGCGCCTTTGCGGTTCGTTTCAAAATCACTGAAGTGCGTAGGCGTAGCCAGCACTTCTCTTCGAGACGCTGCGCGTAGCTTGCTTCCCCGTAGGGGTACGACATGGTTCGACTGCGCTCACCAGCCGCTCAGTGACCACCGTAGGGCATCGCAGTTATCCCAAAGTTAATATACCAGCCTGATAATTTACCACCAACGGCAGAATTTTTAGCCACTCTGAACCTAACAGTACTTCCGTAATTTCATCCCCTGCATAAATAGGAATTTCATACTCTTGTTCGTTTAATATCAACTTTCCTGAATATATTTTAAACAAGGTTTCACCCTGTGCAGTTCGCAAAGTTTCCTTACCAATATAAGACCAGTCTAGACTCTCTAAATCTTGTTTGTTAATAGCCAGAAAGCCTGTGAAACCAGTATCTAACATGGCATCCACAGGCAAATTTAATCCATCATCAGTTATTAACTCAATTTCAAAAAATAGTTGCCCCTTTCCCCCAAATTTACCCTGAATCATATTGTGCCAGTGGTTCCCATTTCATTCAGACAAAAAACACAGTGATCAGTATTTGGGTATTTTTCAAGGGATTTTTTATGAGCTTGCATTTTATCCGCATCAATTAAATAATCACCACTATCTGGCTCCACAGCAATATACCAGCCATAGTGTTCCTTAATTAAATCGGGACGCACACGCTCAAAAATTGCCCGACAACGCCGATAAAATACTTCATCTTCAGCTTTGCGTCTAGCAAGTTCTTCTGGTGATAAAGTGCGTTCTGGAAAAATTCTACCGCGACGTGCAGGTTGTTTTGCAGTTGATTCAGTCATAACATTAATCCTACTTATTGATGCTGCCTTAACTTTATTTTATGGGAAGCAATAACGAGCGATCGCACAGCCCACCCCAATCGCTAACAATCTCATGCAGAGCATAGGAACGAGGAATTTGTAATTAAGAGGATGTTTTTAAAGTCTTCTTAATTACGAATTACGAATTATATAGTGAAGCATCCTAGACGGAAGATATATCTTCTATCTAGGATGCTTCACAATAAAAAATTGTTGCTGATACAACAATTATGGACAAAATGTGATATAAGAACTAGAGCTATCAGCTAGCAGAAACGGTCAAACTATGGGGTTTGTGAAGATCACCTTGTAAAACCACACCTCGTTGATTGGCATAGATATGACGCAAAATCTTGTAAATTGCCTCAACTTGATCTGATGCGTCTGCTTTGTTGGCGAGTTCCTCAAGAGAAATGGGAGTTTTTTCTTTTTGTAGGACTGCTACGACTCGTGTTTGCAAGTCGATAATGGTGGCGGCAGCTTTTTTGCCAGCTTCTACACCTGGTTGATGGTAGGCGTTGACGTTGACCAAACTAGCATATAAACCAACAGCACGCTCATACAAAGCAATTAATGCCCCAACAGTTCGGGGGTTAACTTGGGGAATCGTGACTGTAATCGAATCGCGGTGATTTTCATAAAGCGCTTGTCGGGTTCCTTGGAGAAAACCGGAAAGAAAATCGCCTGATGTAACTCCTGGATCTATTTCAGTGGATGGGCCCTGACGATCTTCTAATACTTCGATGAAAGTAGCAAAGAAATTCGCTACACCCTCACGTAACTGCTGAACGTAAGCGTGTTGATCGGTTGAGCCTTTGTTGCCATAAACGGCGATACCTTGATGGACAACGTTGCCGTCTAAGTCTTTTTCCTTGCCCAAGGATTCCATCACTAGCTGTTGCAAATAGCGACTGAATAAAAATAAGCTGTCCTTGTAAGGTAGAACAACCATATCTTTTTCGCCCTTTCCGTTGCCCGTAAAGTACCAAGACAAAGCAAGCAAGGCTGCTGGGTTATTTTTCACATCTGGGACGCGGGTAGCGTCATCCATTTCTTTTGCGCCATCTAGCATGGCGCGAACATCAATCCCCTGTAATGCCGCTGGTACTAGCCCCACAGCAGACATTTCTGAGGTGCGTCCTCCTACCCAGTCATACATGGGAAATCTGGCCAGCCAACCTTCGTCTTTGGCCAGTTTATCGAGGTTGCTATCAACGCTGGTAATTGCTACCGCATATTGAGCAAATTCCAAATTGTGTCCAGCGTAGGCTTTTTTAACTTCAATCATGCCGTTGCGAGGTTCTGGCGTCCCTCCAGATTTGGAGATCACCAATACTAAAGTGCTGGCGAGGCTATTTCGCAGATGATTGAGAACGCTATCGATACCTGCGGGATCGTTGTTATCGATAAAGTGAAGTTTCAGGGGCGGGAAATCAGAAGCGAGGGCTTCAGCGACGAATTGGGGACCAAGAGCGGAACCACCAATTCCAATGGAGATAATATCCGTGAAGCGGCTTGCTCTGGGAGGATGAATAGCACCTGTTTGGACTTTTTCCGCAAAGGCTTCGATTTGTTCTAGGGTTTGGACAATTTCTTGTGTAAGTTCTGGAGCTGGTGCTAAATCAGGATTTCGCAGCCAGTAGTGTCCAACCATGCGCTTCTCGTCAGGATTTGCGATCGCACCCTTCTCGAGTTGAGCCATATCCGCAAACGCCTTGTCAAACTTCGGACGCAACGAATCCACAAAGGCATCATCGAACCGTATCCGACTCACGTCTAAGTACAGTCCCAATCCCTCGTGGAAATATAACCAGTTTTGGTATCGTTGCCAAAGTGCCCTAGCATCCATAGGGAAATCTCAAATAAAGTGTTTTTCAAAACCAGTTTAATGTAAGGTTATAGCGATCCCTGCCTAGCCTTATACAGTTTACAGTTTTAAGTGTTCCCTTGACTCCTATCCTTAAACATCTGGCATAGGCATGACACGCAGAAATTTCACAATTTCACCCCTGATTTCTATACCAATTAGATAATTATCTAAGGTAAAGCGGTGAAAAATGCCTTCACTATCAAGGTGTCGTAGTTCTTTTAGATCACTCAGTTGCCACTTTTGGGCTAACTCAATAAAGACAAAATCATGCACCCGCTCGTAGGCGGCAGGTTCTAAATTCTTCAGGTCTAGCAAAAAAGACCTTGCATAGCGCATTTCCAGACTCACTAGGCGTTACCTTAACCAAAACTTGAGGGACGACACCAAAAGAGGGCTGAGTTGAAAGTGGTGGGTGCTGAGTGAAGAAGCAATACTAAGACTTACACTTGGGCATATGAGTCTAAATCTCTGGCTTTAGCTCTAAATAATAAACAAATTTCTTCCTAACTAATCCCTTAACTTTAACTATGGGCTACTACTGAGCACTATTAAAAGCGCTACTGAATCAGAAAAACATCAACAGTCGTACCGCTTCTTCATGGGTTAAGATATCCCACGGTTGCTGCGATCGCTTAACTTGTTGTATCGCTTTGAGCATATAAAAGTCACAATGTAAACCTTCGAGAACGTCCCAAATGTCTTGCAAATCCTCATCGGCTAACTGCTCGATTAAGTGATGCATTCTCAGTCGCAGCAAATTCATACGTCAATTATTCCCTACAACCCAAGACCAACAATAAATAGTATTCCCACAAAATTAGCAAAGGTTAACGGCAATGTAGGACTATGCTCAAGCTACGCTAAAATTTATTCGCCAAGCGTTGAGGGCAGGAGAGCGTCCGCGAACTCGAAAATTGAGCCTTTGAACTCGAACGTTGAGCCTTTGAACTCGAACGTTAAGCCTTGACTTCTAACTCTTGTCTCCTGATTCTCGACTTTTGACTCTTAAGTGAGATATTACACCAGTCGCAAAAACCGCCATAGGTTAGAAACCCATGGCTAATAGCTTAAGAGACTATTTATAAAGTAAATCTAAAGAAGAGTTATCAAGTAGAAAGGCAACGATAGGATACTGTTTATGCAGTATATCTACATAGAAAGCAATGAAGCGAAAGCTTTATTCTACAGACCTTAGCGACTCAGAATGGGCAATCTTAGCGCCTTTGATTCCACCAGCTAAACATGGTGGGCATCCGCGAACAACGGATATGCGAGAAGTATGCAATGCTATCTACTACCATCTAAAGACAGGTTGCCAATGGGATATGCTTCCAGGGGACTTTCCTCCCAGTGCAACTGTTTACAGTTACTATCGCAAATGGCAAAAACGAGGTATTTGGGAGCAAATGAATCATACTTTGCGCGATCAAGTTCGTCAAAAAATGGGCAAGTCAACTCAACCTACAGCGTTAGCGAAGCTCGCCGTAGGCATCGCAGCAGATAGCCAGTCGGTCAAAACGACGGAAAAAAGGGGGATGTGTACGGCTTTGATGGTGGCAAATTAGTTAAGGGGAGGAAACGCCAAACGATAGTTGATAGTCTTGGGCTATTGCTCAAAGTTGTTGTAAGTGAAGGAAACGCTCCAGAAAGAGTGCTTGCAGCCTATGCTTTGATGGAGCTGCTAGAAGAACATCCTGAAGTCTTGGAAAAAGTCGAGGTAATGTGGGTTGATTCCGGCTATAACGGTGATAAGTTTGCCCTCGCAGTGTGGTTGATGATTCAAGCTCATGTTGAGGTGATGCAGCGTACAGGAAAAGAATTTGAGATTTTACCCAAACGCTGGGTAGTGGAAAGAACATTTGGATGGTTTAACCAATATCATCGTCTTAGTAAGGATTATGAACGTCTTCCAGAAATGAGTGAAGCTGCCATATACGCTGTTATGACTCGTGTTATGTTGCGTCGTCTTGTTGTCTAAAGATTTACTTTATAAATGGTCTCTAAGTCCTCTCAAGAGGACTAAACTCGATTAATGGCTGGTATCGATGGCAGTCTACTTTTGTGGACTTAAGCTAAAAGCCTGTGAAATTTATTTCTTGGCGGGAGATTGAGCAGGTGCCAGATGCCCACTCTAGAAGATTGGATAATTTATTTGTTAGAAATTCCTAACTGCCACTTCCCCACTTTTAAACATGGTTGAATATCTTATTTTCTTAGCAATTTCTACAGCACTTTTCGCTTTATTCGCACTAGGACTCAATTTGCAATGGGGCTTTACCGGGCTAATTAACTTTGGTCATATTGCTTTCATGACTCTGGGAGCATATACAACCATATTGTTAAGCGTGAAGGGCGTCCCCCTACTAATATCGGCAGTAGCTGGGGCAATTGTCGCCGCCTTGCTGGGTTTAGTAATTGGTTTTGCAACTCTACGCTTGCGGGAAGATTATCTAGCAATTGTCACCATCGGTACGGGCGAACTAATTCGTTTGGTAGTAAATAATCAGGATTTACCTGTGGGTGACACCTGGATTTCTGGGGCATTCGGTGTGCAAAGTTATCGCATACCCTTATCCACAGAGCCGAATTTGTTTGTCAGACTTGTGATGATTGGACTGTTGACGCTGCTGGCTGCTGTAACTTTCTTTACATTGTGGCGGTGGATTCGCATCACCCAGATGTCTCGGACTACTGATTTAGGCCAAAGGATGACTAGTAAGGAAGAATTTGCGTCGCGCTTGGGTGTGGGAATTGTATTAGCAATTTTGGCGGCAGCAATCTATATTTCTGGGGTGATCGGACTGTATAATTACAACCCAAAAGCAGGTTTAATGCTGGTGCTGCTGTTGGTTTTAGCATTTGTATACTGGCGGTTAGAAATTTTGGTGCGATCGCCTTGGGGTAGAATTCTCAAAGCCATCCGTGAAGATGAAGAAATTCCCAAGGCGCTAGGAAAAAATGTCTTTTGGTATAAATTACAATCTCTCATGCTTGGAGGTGCGATCGCGGGTATCGCTGGTGCTTTTTTCGCTTGGCAACTGGGCGCCATTTACCCTGATAATTTTCAACCGCAGATTACCTTTGACACTTGGATAATGGTGATTTTAGGTGGTTCTGGGAATAATGTTGGCACAATCTTAGGGGCGGTAATTTTCTTTGCTTACGATGCGCTGACGCGGGAAGTATTACCCAAAATCGTTCCCCTTGATGAAGCCCGTTTGGGTGCATTTCGGATCATGGTAATCGGACTAATTTTGATGGTATTGATGATTTGGCGACCTCAAGGTATCTTAGGGAAAAAGGAGGAACTCACTCTTGGTAAATGACCAGTCATCCTCACTTCCCCTTTTGGTAGCCACTGGACTTTCTAAAAGCTTTGGTGGTATTAAAGCAGTTAATGAGGCGAAAATCGAAGTTGCCAAAGGCAGCATTACGGGCTTGATTGGCCCCAATGGTGCTGGTAAAACCACCTTATTTAACCTCCTCTCAAACTTCATTCGCCCTGATAAGGGACGAGTGATTTTTGACGGCGAACCTATTCACAATTTGCAACCATATCAAATCGCCCAGCAGGGAGTAATCCGCACTTTTCAGGTAGCACGAACTCTCTCGCGGTTGTCGGTGTTAGAAAATATGCTGTTGGCGGCGCAAAAACAAACGGGTGAAAATTTTTGGCTGGTGCAGTTGCAGCCACACATCGTAGCCAAGGAAGAAAAGCAACTCCAAGAGCGGGCAATGTTCCTGTTAGAATCAGTCGGTTTGGCAAAAAAAGCACACGATTATGCTGGTGGCTTGTCTGGTGGACAACGCAAGCTGCTAGAAATGGGACGGGCGCTGATGACTAATCCCAAGTTAATTTTGTTGGATGAACCAGCAGCTGGGGTGAATCCGAGACTGATTGATGATATTTGCGATCGCATTATCACTTGGAATCGCCAAGACGGGATGACGTTTTTGATTATTGAACACAATATGGATGTGATTATGTCCTTGTGCGATCGCGTTTGGGTACTTGCCGAAGGACAGAATTTGGCTGACGGGACGCCAGCAGAAATTCAAACTAATCCAAAAGTTCTGGAAGCTTATTTAGGCAAATAACAATCTCAAAAATAGTTAACCACAATAGATACACACTTGCTTGTTCTTGTGAACAACAGCAGATGCTATAACGTTAAATTGCTTAAGATGTGCTAATTAAAGGGCACAGCATCCACAATCTTTCAGTGCAGAAAATGATTTTAATCTCCTTTATTTTCTGCAAAATCGACTTGCTCGTAAAGGTCGGGCAATTCAATTTGAAAATCAACCGTTTGCAGTGATATCCCTCTTCTGTCACTTTCCGTAAGGGCGATGGCTAGAAGCCTCATGAGGCAATCAATACAAGCTATACTATTAGAAAAAAATTGGTCTTGGATTTGTTATTAGAAAAGAATCGCGCGTAGGCGTAGCCCGTCGTAGACATCGCCTGCTGTACAAAATCTCTAGAATTTAGAAATGGCAAATGTTTTCGGAGACTGACAGAAGAGGGATAACTGGCGATCAAGATTTATTAACGCTAAATGAATCTGTAGGTATTCCAATAGTTACGCCCAAAGATTTTTTCAACCGTTACTTATTGACATAAATATTTTAGGTACAATGCCTGGGTTAGGCTACATTTATGCAGCTTTAGACAGTGATTTTATTGTCAGCAATTATAATTTTTTCAGCGGACACCACTAGCTAAAATTCCTAAAATTTTATTGACATCTTTAAGATAATATTCACTTAAGTCAATCTGGATAGATTGCGCTTCTAATTTTAAAAATTGCCAAATACTTTTAGTTCTGACAGTTTTATAAATTATTAAATTTTCATCACCTGTTCGTTCATTAAATATTCTTGCGAACTATTTACCTTACTATAGCAATCCTAATACGACATATCAAAGTTACCTTTACTCATTCAATAACTATTATCCCCTCTCATCTCCCTCATCTCGCCATCTTCTGCGCTAGAGACTTCCAAATTATAAATTATAATTTATTTCTTGGTAATCCCCTACGGCGCAATATCGGCTTGCCGCAGAGGACACGGAGAGAGAAGAAAGAGAAGGAGAAAATTGCTTAACTGAACTGTAATTGCCCTATGGTGTACACAGCTGTTGGTTCTTCCGGTAGCCCCATTGTTGGCGTAATTAATGGCGACCCTTATATTGTGGCTCTGAATAATGGTGAAGCAAAAAATCTCAAGACTGGACAAGATATCATCAATTATGCAGTGAAAATTTCTACCATCGAGGAGGCTTCCCGTGGAAATTAGATAAAGTTAGTTGTCTGGCAATAGAGCAACAATTAGGGTTATAAAGTAGAAAAAGAGTACGTAGACGCGTAGTGGCTTGTCGTAAGACATCGCACTCTTTTTGGTTATCAACGCCAAGTTATAAAATTTTGTTGGAAGGTTGCGAGGGCTTAAGGTTGCTTTTGTAGTCTTTCTAAGTTCTGTTGATGTAACTCTGGGAAGTTTTCTAAATCATCTATTGACTGTGGTGCAGGAAAAATTACAGCGTCTTCCGAGGTGAATCTATCTAAATAAGTTTGAAAAGCTTCATCATCTTCTCTATGGTCAAGGATATATTGACGCAATTGAGCACGCGGCATTGTCATAAAATCTAGCTTACTCATACATATCTCCACTTCCCGTCTAGGTAAATTATAATTTCATTTTCTTCACCAGCGAGAATTACAATGTTTTTTGTTCGTTCATCGATTCGCACTAAAAACACAGGTAAATACATTTTAGTAGCCCAAAAACTTAAGATAAACAACGTTTTCAATTGTTCTACAGTAGGCATATTTAATTTATTGCTACAACAGATTTTTACTCTGGCGTGACTTTAGTTAGGTTGGTATCTTTAAAATGAAAAATTTTACTATATTTTATACATTTGTTCTACGTTTTATTACACAAACAAATTAGCTGCATTTGCCAGAGGGGGAGGCGATCGCTCATAAAACCTCTAAAATCTAAATTAAATAGCTTTGATATAGTTATGGCAATTACTCGCTCCATGCTTGGGGCGATTCGTTTAAAAAACCAATCTCTAACTAGTGCGATCGCTCACCGTATTTGCGACAGCAGCACGATAAAATTCTAAAACCATAATCATGCTAAAAGGTCTAAATGGCAGAAACACTATTCTTCAACGCCTTACGGGAAGCCATTGATGAAGAAATGGCGCGTGACTCCAGCGTATTCGTTCTTGGTGAAGATGTTGGACACTACGGCGGTTCCTATAAAGTTACCAAAGACCTGTACCAAAAATATGGCGAACTCCGCATTCTAGACACGCCTATTGCTGAAAACAGCTTTACTGGTATGGCAGTGGGAGCAGCGATGACTGGGTTGCGTCCCATAATCGAAGGTATGAATATGGGCTTTTTACTGCTCGCCTTCAACCAAATATCCAATAATGCTGGGATGCTGCGCTATACTTCTGGCGGTAACTTTAAAATTCCGATGGTAATTCGCGGCCCTGGAGGTGTGGGAAGACAGCTAGGAGCAGAACATTCCCAGCGACTAGAAACTTACTTCCAAGCTGTGCCAGGGTTGAAGATTGTTGCCTGCTCCACACCAAGAAACGCCAAAGGACTACTAAAATCTGCTATCCGCGATGATAACCCCGTGTTGTTCTTTGAACACGTTCTGCTTTACAACTTGAAAGAAGATTTACCAGAAGAAGAATATTTACTACCCCTAGATAAAGCAGAAGTTGTGCGCCAAGGAAAAGATGTCACAATTATCACTTACTCACGGATGCGGCATCATGTGTTACAAGCAGTAAAAACCCTTGAAAAACAAGGATATGATCCAGAAGTTATCGACCTGATATCTCTCAAACCATTAGATTTTGATACTATTGGCGCATCAATACGAAAAACCCATAAAGTCATTGTTGTGGAAGAATCCATGCGAACTGCGGGCATTGGAGCTGAAGTCATCGCCTCAATTAACGATCGCTTATTTGATGAATTGGATGCGCCAGTACTACGACTTTCTTCCCAAGATATCCCCACACCTTATAACGGCAATCTGGAACGACTAACAATCATCCAACCAGAGCAAATAGTGGAAGCTGTAGAAAAAATGGTAGCTTTGCGGGTTTAAAAGTTAGGAGTGAGGAGTTAAGAATTTTAAAGTATGAGTATTAACTCTTAACTCCACCAATTTTGGATTTTAGACTTCGACTGAGCGCTCACGCCGAAGTCCAAAATTCCAAATCTAAAATTGAATGACTTCCAACTCCTAACTCCCAACTCATAACTCATAACTCCTCAAAAGAGCGCTATTATAGCGTTTGTCAGTTGCGAGTTATGGTATGCAAAGACAGCGATCGCTATTAATTTTAATTTTAGTCCTGATAATCGCCGCGATTACGGTGATTGCCACAATTCCGATACCTCTTGGACTGGACTTGCGCGGAGGCTCACAGCTAACAATTCAGGTGAAACCATCACCAGAAATTCCCAAAATCACCGAACGAGAATTGGAAGGTGTGAAGAAAGTTGTCGAAGGTCGGATTAATGGTCTGGGTGTTTCTGAGCCAGTCATCCAAACAGTTAGTTCAGATAAAATATTGGTACAATTGCCAGGGGTCAACGATCCAGAGCAAGCCGAACGGGTGCTAGGGGGGACGGCACAGTTAGAATTTCGTACCCAAAAGCCGAATACAGAAACCCAACTGTTTGCTTTCCAAGCATCTAGAGCCGAATTAAAAGCCAAGCAAGAAGAATTGAGAAAGAGTACTGACAAAGCAGCAATTGCTAAGAATCAAGAAGATTTACAAAAAAGTAATCAAGCGATCGCCCAATTGTTTGAAAGCACCAATCCACCGCTAGTTGGCAAATACCTCAAGGATGCCTATGGTGAACCCACTCAAGGTAACAACTGGCATGTTGGCATTCGCTTCGACCAAAAGGGTGGTGAACTGTTTGCCAATTTGACAAAAAATCTTGCCGGGACTGGGCGTAGTATTGGTGTTTTTCTGGACAACGAACTGATTAGCGCTCCTACCGTAGGTATAGAATTTGCCGCCGCAGGTATTAGTGGCGGCTCTGCCGTAATTACAGGACGTTTTACCGCACAACAAGCCAATGACTTAGGCGTGCAACTACGCGGTGGGGCATTACCCGTACCAGTAGAAATAGTTGAAAACCGTACCGTCGGAGCAACCTTAGGTAAAGATAGTATTCAACGCAGTATTTACGCTGGTATTGGCGGATTGCTGTTAGTATTGATTTTCATGTTAGTTTACTACCGACTACCAGGGTTAATTGCCGACTTTTCTTTGATTATCTATGCGCTATTGACCTATGCCACCTTCGCTTTGCTAGGCATTACATTAACTCTCCCCGGTATTGCTGGGTTTATCCTTAGTATCGGCATGGCAGTTGATGCTAACGTATTGATTTTTGAGCGCACCCGTGAAGAACTACGTGCTGGTAAAACTTTATATCGTTCTGTAGAGTCAGGATTCTACCGAGCTTGGTCTAGCATTTTAGATAGTCATGTGACATCATTAATTTCTTGTGCAGCACTGTTTTGGTTAGGAGCAGGTTTAGTTAAAGGCTTTGCTTTGACATTGGCGCTAGGGTTAGGGGTGAATTTGTTTACTGCAATTACTTGTAGTCGCACACTGCTGTTCCTAACATTGGGATTTCCCAACTTGCGTAAGCCAGAGTTGTTTTGTCCCAATCTCTCAACGTCAATTAAGTCTGGTGCGGAGGTGCAGTCATGAAATTTAGTGTCGTCAAACAGCGGAAACTTTGGTGGACAATTTCTGCCACCCTGATGATTATTAGCATCGTAGCGATGCTGATTTCTTGGCAACAACTAGGCGCACCGCTACGTCCTAGCTTAGATTTTGTTGGTGGTACACGACTACAATTTGAACGTGATTGTACACAACCAGACAAATGTACTCAACCGATTAATATCTCTGATGTCAGAGAAGTAGTTGACGCTCAGAAGCTAAATAATAGTAGCATCCAAGTTGTTGGTAAAAACCAACAGGGAATATCCATTCGCACAAAGACATTAGATGTTGAGCAACGGACCCAGTTACAAACAGCTTTGAGTGAAAAAATTGGAGCTTTTAACCCCAAAGCCACTCAAATTGATACTGTTGGTCCGACACTTGGTCGTCAGTTATTTACCCAAGGGTTATTAGCTCTGGTTGTCTCCTTTGCTGGGATTGTTATTTATTTGAGTGTGCGGTTCCAGGTGGACTATGCCGTAATCGCAATTATTGCCTTGTTCCATGATGTTTTGATTACGCTAGGTGCTTTCTCCATCTTGGGACTAGTAGCAGGTATTGAAGTTGATAGCCTTTTCGTCGTTGCTATTTTGACTATTACTGGTTTCTCGGTGACAGATACCGTAGTCATCTACGATCGCATTCGGGAAATACTAAATCTACATCCTAACGATCACATTGACAAAGTTGTTGATGATGCAATCAATCAAACTTTAACGCGATCAATTAATACCACGTTCACGGTTTTGCTAACATTGTTTTCCCTATTCCTATTTGGCGGCGAAACCTTGAGAAACTTTGCCCTCGCCTTAATTATTGGATTCACAATGGGTGCATATTCAAGTATTTTCATTGCCGGTTCTCTCCTCGCTTGGTGGCGAGAGCGCAGGAGTCAATACCAGGTGGTGGAGAACGCAGAGCCAATTGATACATCTGCCAGTTCTCAGGATAGTTAAACTTGTGTGCATTTCACAATTGAGTTAAAGCATTTTGAATTGCTCACTCATGCTTTGCAATTTTATTCCCCTATGGATCAACCTGAAGAACCATTAACTACTGGCCCAGAATTTGATAACTCTGACACATCCTTTATTCAACAAGTACAAAGGCTACATAAACTCACAGTATATGGAAGATGGCTGTTTGTCGGTTGTTTGTGGCTTACTATTGCGCCTGTTAGCTTGTGGGATCTACGTGCAGAAATTTCTCTGTGGGAACAATATTTTACTTGGGTAGCGGTGCGATATGGACTTTTCTTCCATCCACTGTCTACCTTCGGTTTAGCCTTTTGTATTGGGATGACTGCTGCTGTTTTAGTTTGGCAAAGTCGAAATATCTTACTCGGACTACCACAGCAGGAAAAACAACGTTTAGAAAAACAAGTTTATCGGATACGTCAGCAGGGGCCTACTCATCCTCTGTGGAAGTGGGTTTGTGATTAATTTTTCTTTCTCGTTGCATATACATATACACGTACAGCAATTTCTTGCAAAATATGACTTAACTATACAAAGATACTGCCAAAAGTGGATGCCATATGAACGAGTCTCAGATTCAATTTAGCGATCGCAAGTCTGAAATTGACCTTCACCAACTGCAAGAACTGTTAAACGTTTCAGCTTTCTGGGCAAAGGGCCGCAGTATTGAGGATTTAGGTATAGCTATTGCTAATAGTGAGCCAGTGATTTCCGTCTGCCTTGGCGATCGACTAATTGGCTTTGCTAGAGCAACATCTGATGGCATATATCGTGCCACGATTTGGGATGTTGTGATTCATCCAGAGTATCAAAGTAATGGGTTGGGAAGCAATTTAGTAAAAACAGTTTTGAGTCATCCCCGCATGAGGTGGGTTGAGCGTGTTTACCTGATGACTACTCACCAGCAGGGATTTTATGAAAAGATTGGTTTCCAGCCCAACACAACCACTACGATGGTGCTATACAATCTAGCTCACCTTGCTTTCCTTCCTGCTACAGAAGATCAGCTTCAGGAATCACTAGGGGGATAGAGATTTGTAGTCTGGTAATCTGCCCAGATGCTTCCTTCACAATGGTCGAGGGCAGGATTTCTAACTTTCCTCCCATAACTTCCACTAAAGTCTGATTGATTAATAGCCTCATCCCGGGCGAAAGAGCAGCGTTATTTTGGTTAATCTGGCTTGGCTGCTCTTCAGATTTGATCAAATCAATCGGCTCGCTCCAAGGTATGGCATGGGTTGGTATATCCAGCCAAATGTTAACAAAATTACTTGTAGGCATAGTGCTGCTGGAAATACAAATGCTGCCTTCCTGCATCTGAGTAATGGCAATGTCTATTAAACTTATCAATATTTGGCGGAGGCAGAGGTAATCTGCCAAAACATAAATTTCTGGGCTGGCGGGTAATAATTGCAAGGGAAAATTGCGATTTGCCGCCAGCATATAAGTTAAGTTATGAACCTCTTCCAAAATTTGGGCTAAGTGTTGGGGCTGAATATCTAATTTATTAGTCCCGTGTTCCGTTCTAGCAACAGTGAGGATTTCATCCATCAGCTTGAGCAGCTTCAGCGTTCGCTCATGAGCTTGGGCAATAAATTCTCGTTCTTCAGCCGGATCTTCACACAAATCTGACAAAATTAACTGATGCAAGCCAATCAAACCATTGAGAGGCGATCGCAATTCATGGGTAGTCCGCGCTAAAAAACCAGCTTTAAACTGGCCCATTTCCCTTGCCATTTGGTATGCCAGCTGCGTTTGCTGTAGCTGTTGGGATACTGGTGGCATATCCTCTTGATCTAATGGTGCTAGTGGGGATGAGCTAAATGAAACGTTTGACGATGCCTGCGGCGGGCGTAGCCATCGCGCAAATAACCTATGAAAACTTATACCTAGTGCTAGTCCTGCTCCTAGATATATCCAGTTGCTCCAATTCATAATTTGGTAATTATTAACTTGTTAATTAACCACAACAGCGCAAACTAAAGTTCCAGATATCTCTGTTGTTCAAATCAGGAAAACAATATTATAGCTACCTATATCTGGTTATCAGTTGAAATCTCTAACTTTATCGCACCTTGCCGCAAAATTTGCCAATTTATCCCTGTCCATTTAGCAACGGTGGAAGGTACACCCACCCCTAGTATTTCACCCTGGTATTCTGTCGTTGCTAGAGTCAGAACCTTGGGAAACTGAACCTCAATTTCTGCCATCCTTTGCAAAGGCGGTTGACCGGAAAAATTAGCGCTAGTGGTGGCAAGAGGGCCTGTTTGCGCCAAAATCGTTTGGGCGATCGCACTGTTTGGGACTCGGATGCCAATTGTTGTCGGGTCGATGGGGTTCATAACTTTTGGCAGCTGATCACTTGCTGGTAAGACTAATGTCAGCCCTCCTGGCCAATATTTGCCTGCTATTTCTTGCCAAACTTTATACTCGTTTTCATTACCTTTAACATATAGCCACAAATCTTCAGCACTAGCAGCCATCAAAATCAAAGGTTTGTCTTGACTGCGTTGCTTCGCCACAAAAATTAATCCTGCTTTTTCTGGTATCGCTGCAAGTGCAGGAACAGTATCCGTAGGAAAGCTCACCAAAAGGCCAGCGCGTGCGCCAGTTATTAAATTTGTTAGAGAAACTTGTGTCATGTTTACAAAGTTAGGAGTTAGAAGTTAAGAGTGAGGAATTTCATAACTCATAACTCATAACTCATCACTCCTAACTTTTATAAGCAAGGGCAAAGCGTTCAATTCCAGCTAAATCAGCGTGAATTTGAATTTTACAATAGCTACCTTGATTTTGCAAAAGTTCTCGGACTGCATCCGCCTGTCCTGCCATCATCTCAATTAACCACACGCCACCAGGTTGCAAATAGCTGGGAGAAATTTCTATCAAATGGCGAATGCAATCTAAACCATCAGTGCCACCATCCAGAGCTAGATGTGGTTCATGGTTAACTACTTCTGGTTGCAAAGTCAGTAAGGTACTGGTGGGTATGTAAGGGGGATTAGATACCATACCACTGAACTGACCTTTGAGAAATGCCAGTGGCTCCCACCAGGAACCTTGATAAAATTTAATCCGGTCAGCAAAACCTAAATTATAGGCGTTGGCTTGAGCGATCGCCAGAGCTTCTAAACTGTAATCAACTGCATGAATTGTTGCTTTTGGCAAGACATCTGCTAATCCTACGGCGATCGCTCCACTCCCAGTACCCAAATCCGCCCAATGTCCTGACACACCGCTAGCAGCTGCTAGAGCTAAATCAATTAAGCCCTCTGTTTCTGGTCTGGGAATTAATACCGCACTCGACACCGCGATTTGAAAGTGACGCCAAGATGTAACTCCAGCAATATACTGCACTGGCAAGCGGTCATTTAATCGCCTCTGCCATAACTGGTCTAGCTCTTTTAAAGGCAACTGCATCTGAATTTGCGGCCAGTTTTTAAAAGACTCCAAACGCAGTGCCAAGCGGTCTAACCCAGCTATCTCTTGCAGCAGCCAATCTACCTCCATTGGTGGTACATTAGTAGCGATCGCTGCTTGGTGAGCAGTATTGCGCCACTGCCAAAGTTGTAAACCAGAAACTATCAGATGTTTCTCCCCCATGCCTCAACCTTGGAGTGCATATCCGTTATTTTTTCGGAGCGGGCGCAGCAGCAGGCCTGGCAGCTGGTGATTGATTCGGGGTAAGCGATCGAATAAAATTGATCGACTCTCTTGATGGATACAGAAGAATTTTATTTATACCAGGATCGTTGCTGCTATTGAGAGCCTCCATAACACCGTACAAATCCACCACCTGAATCTCAGTGTTGTTTGCTTCCTTTGGCACGGCTTTTTTGAATTGGTCTAACAGAGCTACTGCTTGCTCTTTCTCAAAAAAGAATGGAATTAATCGCTCGTTGCCTTTAGGGACGGGAATGGTCAAATAGCTATTATCTTTCTTAAATTTGGGTACAAATAAGGGAATACCATTGAATTGCTGCCCTTTTTTACCATTTTGATTCAGCATACTAGTTGCTGATGCTATTTGTTCTTGCGTCGGTACTAAAGTATAAATTGTAGAGTCTGATTTCTTTTTGCTTTCTTGGAGTATTTTATAGTAGTCTGCCAAGGACAAAGGTCTCACCTGTAGCGTGCTTGCCAACTGGGGGTTTTCTTTTTTGAGCCGATTGTCAAGGAATTTTTGAGCATCTTGCTTGCTAATAAAAAATCCCACTTGAGAGACAGGCTTGGATGCGTTGTTTCTCGAAAGAACTACGAATTCGCCTTTAGGATTGGTGAGCGTGAATATTGGTACTTCTTGGAGCGTTTTCACTACCTGATCTTGTGGCAACGCCATCGCCTCTTGATTGTCTATTCCTGGTAGATTGACTATTCCTGAAAGTCCCGCTAAAAATACACTGCCAGCTATACCCAATGTTGCGCCCAAGCGAATAAATGATTTCATGACTGCTCCTCGCATCAATAATCCAATTAAATGAAACAAATGGTTGGATTTGCACAGCACCAACTAGCTTTAGTTATATAGCAATCTATTTCAGTTGTGAAAAATTCGTTGTGCATGTTGAGGTTGAGTGTTAACCGTCAACGGTCTAAATCCAATATTCCGCAACTATTTAGGGTTGCTATAGTATAGTATTGTTTTCCCAAATTGACTCTGCTAAAGTTGTGTTTTTCTCGATTTCGCTTTGCTATTCATCACGAAATGCTGTAGATGCATATTATATGTATGTCTTTTCAAACAGTGAAAAGTCTCTCTGTCTTTTGGTCTTGGAGATGATAAATGCCATTTTATCGGCTTTTTCTAATATCGCGTGACGCTATTAGTTAATCAATCGTTCCATCTACGCTTGCTTTAATATTTTCTCAAATCTATACAAAGCTTAGTGTCTGGAACATCTTACTGCTTAAGAAGAAAATTTGCCTGTTAGGCTTTAATAGCCAACCCAACATCATAACAGCCTGATTGATATTCTGCCCAAAAATGTACAATTTAATTGCACATCTTAGCAAGAAAACTCTAGTTAATCCACCCTAACTGTTAACTATATTAATTAAATCGGGATGACAGGATTTGAACCTGCGGCATCCTGCTCCCAAAGCAGGCGCGCTACCAAGCTGCGCTACATCCCGGTTAGACTTATCTACTTTTTGGGTTGGGGTTTAGTTTTAATTTCCCACTAAAGCGATCGCGCTTTACCAAAAGTATTAAGTTAATTATATCAGATAACACGCCTCATGCCTAACATCTTTTATTTTATGTAAACACGATCAAGATTACATCCTTACACTGATAAAGGTTTTTTGCCGACTTAGTTTTACAAGATATATACTTGCGCCTTCGTCGGCTGAAAAAAAGCAAAACCACATCAAAATAATAGAATTTCACTATTCTACCTGATTTTCTTAGGTAAATCTGGTTTTATTTTGATTGAGCGCTAGTGAGGATACCAGAACATGCCTTTAATACCTTCCGGATCAGCCATAAACCCCATAGTTCGGTAGAAATCTACAACATGGGGGTCGGCGAAGAGAGTGACATTACTAATTTCTTCACTCCTAAGTTTTTTGAGAACGTATTTCATCAATGCCTTGCCCAGTCCTTGACTTTGAAAGTCTGGGTGAACCACCACATCCCAAATAGTGGCATTAAACGCGTGATCTGAGGTAGCGCGGGCAAAACCAATGAGCCGCTTTTGGTTTCCTCTCACCTGCCACATTGAGGCGACAAGAAAACTATGCTCAATAGCTTTTTTCACTTTTCTTAGAGGACGACGCGACCAACCAACTGCATCACAGAGTTCTTCTAGCTCATACAGGTCAATATCTCGCTCCGTGCTGAAGACGATGCGAGCCTCCTTTAAAGAAGCTTCGCTAATGCTGCTGGGGTTGGAGTTGCCCGCAGCATCCACTGTATGTTCTTCAAAGGGGTTTGTCCTACTTGTCGCTACAGATTCAGGAGTACTAAACCAAGTTTTCCAAAAACCCATGCCAACGTGGTTCGGGTAGTATAACTGAATTGGTTTCCACTCTCAGGAGTGTTGATTCACATTTAACATGGCTACCCCCATTTACTACCCCTTACACTCAAAGTTTTTCGGTTGTTTTCGGGATTTGCAATGGTAACAGCCAGTTAGAGCGTGTTTCACACCAATCATTTTCAACTTTAGCATTTTGTTGTAGAGGCTAGGAGAAATTCACCAAAAGGTAAGGATATAAGCAATTAAAAATGCACTCATTCAAAATTCACTCATTCAAAAACTAAAAACCTAATCATGGCAATTGCTCGTATAGAGCTTAAATGCACGTTAGCTTAGGAGTGAATTGTATACAAGATGATTGAGTATTTAGGAAATTTCTTCCTTAATCCCCAGTACCCAGCCCCCA
>NZ_CALMFY010000023.1 GCF_937863485.1 uncultured Nostoc sp.
CCCTTATAATGATTATTATTATAATTTAAATTGGGACTCTTGATTTTTGTTGAGTAATTTATTCCTTGGAAGTCCCTTAAACAATTTCGGCAAGATGCATACACCATTTTGGGTAACGGCAAGGATGCCCTATTTGACTTAATGGATACGGTGCTAAGAACACGTAGTGTAAAATCATTCGTGGAATTATCGTTGACTCTAGTGTTTCGACGAAATTGTCTAGTACCTATGAAGCACTGGAAGATAGCAAGCCACCGCGAAAAAAGTTGATGTGTCCTTACATTGAACAAATTCCGCACACAGAGCAAATTGTTTTAGCAGGACACCTTGCTGCAATTATCGGCATTTAGCAATATCTTCGTTAAAACTGTTGTCCCAAAGTTGTTTCACATCAACTTTTGTGGGAATTACACCCGCTTTAAAAAAGGTATCAGCAACCTTTTGCTGAGAAGCAATAGCTGCATCAGAAACAGGAAGTAATTCTTGACGACGCTGTTGTTGTCCTTGCTTGGCATCTTGATAAACGATGCCTTCATCAACATCAATGGTAGTTGCATAATTCTTCGACCATTGCTTGAGATTAGATTCCCGCCAAGTTTGAGATTTCTGCAAACGACAGAGAAAATCAGCGATCGCAACCTTCTTTTGGGGATCGGTGATCGCATTGGGTGAAGCAATAATTACGAAGTTACCACTCAAAATATCTTTTGCAGATTCCAGCACCCGCGCCCCTTCTTTTTTGGCTTGGGGGATGGAATAACCGTAGGTAGCCCAAGCATCAAGCTGTCCTTTACGAAAAGCCGAAAGCCCATCAGGTATTGATAAAGGAATTGCATTGATATCCTTCATCGTCAGCCCGACTTTTTCCAACATCTTAATCAGGAAGTAGTGGGCAGTTGTAGCTTTAACGTAACCCACTTTCTTACCTTTGAGGTCAGCGATCGTTTTGGCAGTCGAGTCCTTAGGTACGAGTACAACTTGACCAACCGTCGGCCCTTTGAGACTGGCAATAATTTTTACAGATGCTTTCGATTCAATCGCAAAAATCGGTGGAATTTCACTAGCTGATCCCAAGTCAATCGCACCAGCATTGATTGACTGTACCATCAAATTACCCCCAGTAAACTCAGTAAATTGAGTTTGATAAGGGAAATTATCTAGTCCAGCTAACTTTAAATTTAAGTCCCAGCCACCTTTAGATTTAGCAACATGCAATTGAGTTGTATCCGATACTGCGATTTGGGATGGACTATGATTAGCAGCGATCGTTGCCGGACTGGTAGACTTAACCTCTGAGCAAGCTGTTGTTGCTAGAGCTAACAAGCAACCCAGAGAGAAGAAAAAATTCTGCTGCAAATTGGTAGACACGTTATTTTTGGGTATATTTTTGTCATCTTTACTACCTAACAGCGGTAGTTTCTAACGGACACACTGCCGTTGTAATATCTACTCGTTGCGGAATAATTTTTTGTTCTAGTAACCAATCAGCTGTTTTCTGAAGCTTGGCGATATCTTCACCATTAGAAAATACGTAAGACTCTGGGCCTCGATTTTTAGTCACCTGCTTGGCTACTACATCAGAGACTTTTAGCTCTTTAACTAAAAAATCTGATGCAGCATTAGTATGTTGATTTAACCATTCACCATCCTCACTCAAAGCAGTGAGAGCAGCTTTCACGGCTATAGGATTTTCTTTAGCTGCATCACTACGAACAACCATAATGCCGTAGGTAGGAGCAGGGTGTGTGGTGGTGATTCTCCGGGCGTTATGCTCTAATTCCGCAATGGAAATATAAGGTTCCCAAACCGCCCACGCATCAACAGAACCTTGATATAGAGCAGGTGCAGCGTCATTCGGTGATAAATAAACTCGCTGGACTTTTTCTTTAGGAATATTTTCTTTTTCCAAAACTTTTAATAACAGATACTCGCCTGCACCACCTTGATTAACAGCAACTTTTTTACCTACTAAATCAGCCGATTTACGAATGGGAGAATCACCACGAACTAAGATGGCATTACCCAAAGAATCTGGACTAGGACGCTGTACAGAACCAATACAAAGAGGTTGTCCAGCAGCAATTCCAGAGATGGAAGGAATATCACCACAGCCGCCAATATCCGCTCGATTACCATTGAGAGAACTTAAAAGTGTAGCGCAACGGTCAAATGGCCCACTCCATTCAACTTTAATATTTTGCGTTACTAACTGACGCTCTAGCTCACCCCGTTGACGTGCAATGGGAATAATCCCACCTTTTTGGTAGCCCAAGCGAATCACATTGTTTTTCTCTGTAGTTTTAGTAGTGAGAGTTTTTGAAGAGGAATCTGAGTTAGCTGTGGCTTTGATAGCTGTTTGTTGACTGCAACTAGAAGCTATCAAACCAAGAAAAGATGTTGCGATCGCAAAGATTATACTGACAGAACATTTTTGTTTATACTGAAAGCGGTGTTCTTTTAAATAATTCACCACAATTGACTCCTTGATATCAATTTTTAGGAGTTTAAGCAGCCATATCTATAATGATAAAGAGCATAATACACTAAATTGATTGACTTACCGTAGTATTGAGAGATAAGATACCACCTTTTGATGGGCTGTTCAAATCTAATCAATATTTCTTTACCTTTGACTATGAGAATTTAGTCTAGGTATTTCTAGGTGAACCTACACCCAAGTAGTGAGAAAATAAACTGTAAAAAAACCATAGACACAAATATTAAAAAATCTTCGATTTGAGCGACACTCTCTAAAAAACTGGTATAATCCTTCCTTTGTATTCTTTGTTGATAAAATCCTTGACATTTGGATGGACGAGTAATTTGTTTAACTTTTGAATCTTTGGTTCGTTTTCTCGACCTTGTAATGTAACTAATGCCAGAGCGTATTTCTTGTCCTTAGCTGTTTCTTTACCCATAGAATTAGGTTCTATCCCCGCAAGCGCAACAGTTTGAGCAGAAGATACAATGAAGTCTACATCATTAATAGCTCGAACAACTTGTACACCTTCTACTTCTTTGATTTGCAAATTTTTCGGGTTAGCAGCAATATCTCTTTGGTTCACAAATTGTTTAGAATTTCCTTTTAATTTAATTAAACCGTTAGTTGCCAATAACCGTAATCCTCGGTCGTTATTGATGACATCATTAGCAATTGTCACAGTTGCATTTTGGGGAATTTCACTTACTGATTTTAACTTATTAGAAAAAAGACCAAGTGTGTTTAAATAAACTGTATTCAATGCTACTAAATTTAGATTTAATTCTTTACTAGCATTATTCATGAAAGGTCTGTGCTGAAAGAAATTAGCATCAATAACCTTATCTCTCAAAGCTGTATTGGGTTGTATCCAGTCATTAAAGGTAACAACTTGAATCTCCAAGCCTTCTTTTGCTGCTATATCGTTATTCACAAATTTCAAAATATCCTGCGAGAGTATACCAGTCACCCCAACTTTAATTACTTCTTTTTGCTCTTTTTGGCTAATTGTTTGCGTATTATTAGTAGAGTTTTGAGTAGATTGTTGGCTACAACTAGCAAAAATTGAAGAGACAGTCAAGGAGCCTAAAGCTGTTAAGAAAAATCTGCGTCTATTCATAATATTTGTAACTAGTGTAAATTGTAAATGATGAATGCTGAGACGCGATTAATCGCGTCTGTACAAGAGTTAAAAGTCAGGAGTTATGTTTGTATCTCTGCTCCTTTGTCTCTTTACCTTCGTTCACCGTTTTCTCATCCGCTGTGCAATTAAATCACCTATAAATTGAATAATTTGTACTAGTGCAATCAAAACCACAATGGTAGAAAACATAACCCCGACATCGAAGCGTTGGTAACCGTATTGAATTGCCAAGTTACCTAATCCACCTCCACCCACAGCCCCAGCCATCGCGGAAGAGTTAAGCAAACTCACAATTAGAATCGTCATACCTAATATCAGTGAAGGCAAAGCTTCGGGAATCAATACTTTGAGAACGATTTGCCAATAATTGCATCCCATTGCTTGGGCAGCCTCTATTAGTCCCTTATCAACTTCTAAAATGCTAGTTTCAGCGATACGACCAAAAAATGGGATGGCGGCAAGAGTCAGGGGAACTAAAGCGGCTGTGCTACCGATGGAAGTGCCAACAATTAGGCGTGTTAGTGGTGTTAAAACGACAAGCAGAATAATAAAAGGAAATGAGCGTCCAGTATTGACGATCGCACCCAGCACTTTATGCACTTGGGGAAAATCTAGCAAGTTTCCGGGGCCTGTCATCACTAGTAACAAGCCCAAAGGTAAGCCTAACACTATTGCAACCAGGGTAGATATACCCACCATATAAAAAGTTTCATTAGTGGCTTGCAATAAGCTTTGTAGTAATTCTTGTCCTTGCATTATTGATCCACCTCCAAAAGTAATTTTTAATACTCAATAGGTACTATGTTGAAGAAATCAGAGTCCTTTTAAAACCTCTATCAACTGACTCATCTGCTTGATTATATATTTGGGCTGCACATGTGATATTGGCTTGTGTGCTGGCACTTGATAATAGCAAAAGTCAATGGTCATATTAACTGCTCCATAGTAATTATGAGTAGATTGAGTCACCCACAAATAGGGTATCTTTTGAGTCCACTTGCAAATTTGTAAGTGCAATATCAAAAATTTGTCGTGCGGGCTTTGCATAGCCAATTTTTTCAGAGATAACCTTGTCTTAATCAAAGCTTAGTTACTAGCCAATCTTCTTTTCAATGCTTCTGATGGGAATGCTTTTAGGTCATGACTCATCAGACTCAAGCCGCTTGCCTAAGCTGATAACATCGTCAACAACATATCCTAACTGCTGATAAAACTTAATAACTTTGCTATTTGTAGTCCGCACTAGCAAATTAATTTTCGGGCAACCTGCTTTTATAAGGAGTTGTTCGGCTTCTAGCATCATCAACCTTCCAATTCCTTGACGCTGATATTGTAGGGCAACTGCAAGGTAATTTATCCAACCTCGATGCCCCTCATATCCTGCCATAACTGTTGCTACAAGCTCCTGCCCAATTATACCCACAAGAAAAAGATGAGGTTGTACACAAAGCTTTCGATCAATGTCTTTTTTGGGATCATTCCAGGGTCGAGTTAAACCACACCGCATCCATAGGGCGATGACAGCAGACTCATCAGTAAGTTCAAAAGCTCGGATCTCCATGTGCGCCATAATAATATTTTATCAAAGTTAAATAGGATAGGTTTATACATTTTTTCTAATTTCCTAGCTTGTACCTAATTATTAAAACTCACCTCTAAGTCCAGCCTGTTTCAATAGTGGTAGAACGCGCTTACCAAAAAAATCGAGATCCGGCTCAAAATCATAGAAGGCAAGCTGGAAACCATCAACACCAGCTTTATTGAGTTGCAGAAGTTGCTCGGTGATTTGTTCGGGTGAACCAATTAGCTGTACATTACCGCCGATCGCACTACCAACGCCATGACGCAGATTTCCCTTTTGATGCCCCCTCCAGGCGTGTGCATCACTGCTAACGCCAGAACGTCCAGCAATTGACTGATAATCGGCATGGTCGATTATCGCCTGAGCGTATTCTTCCGCCTCTTTTTCAGTTTCACGCACGACAATAAGCCGATTTAGGAGAGTGCGGACTTGCCTACCATTAGCGATCGCTGATTGTTTGACACGGGCTGTATGGGCGGGTAACGACGACAAGGCGCTTTCTATGTCACCGCCACCCGGACTGGTGATAAATACGATATCAGAATGGCGACCCGCAAACTCGATGCCAGCATCCGAGCCAGTGGCGTTAACTAGGATGGGACGACCATAAAGCGGTCGGGGGCTGATGTAAGCATCCTTAAACTGCCGAGAACTTTGACTTTTGTAAGAAAAATTCTCTGTTTCCGACCAGAGTCGTTTGAGGACGGTGACAAATTCATCAGCAAGTTCATAGCGGCGATCGTGTTCGATTTGGCTCCAGCCGAACAGTTCATGCTCATAAGCCCTGTGTCCGGTGACAACGTTAATTCCCCAGCGACCTTTAGAAATGTGGTCAAGTGTGGCACCAAATTTAGCCAGATGGATGGGATGCCAAGGCCCGTAGAGGACGTGAATTGTTGAGATTAATAAAATGCGTGAGGTAATGGCAGCAAGGGAGACAGTGGCAATGAAGGCATCTAAGCCTGCTTCTGTGCGAGTTGGCCCTTGTCCGCCCTTCGGCTGCCATGTAGAATAGCCAAAAACCAGATCAAAACTTAGCTCCTCAGCCTTTTGGGTAAGTTTGGCATTGTAATCAAATGACCAGTCTGTAGTACGTGGGAGGTTAGAAGAACTCCAACCACCATGATGAATCGGTAAGAACAGCCCTAATAGTACTAGCTGCTGGAGAGCTTGGGATAATGGGCTTTGAGGATAGTCTGTTGGAGAAGCGATCGCCTCTTTACTTGCTCTCAAAAAAGTAGTGTCAATTGTACTCATAGTTCTTCTCAACGGTTCCGGTTGGCTGCAAGATCCCCGGCTTCTAATAAGTACTCATAAAGTGGTTTCCCGCATGTTAGAAGTCAGGGATCTGAACAAAATTAGAAAAATCCCCGTTGCGGCAATGGTATACCGTTGATCTCGTAGTCGCCGATCGCACGAGCCTTAAAGTGATTTGGGTTGTGTGAGGATAAGGTACGGGCGTTGCGCCAATGACGATCAAAGTTGGAGCTTTTTTTAGTTGTAGAAGCCCCACCCACTTCAAACAATAAGGTAGCTGAACGTAGAGCCAAATCATCAACAATCAATTTGGCTTTGGATGCACTCAAAGAAGTTGCTAGTGCCGTAGCCGTCTCTGCCTCTTCACCCTGAGCTTGGGCAGCAGGAAGGCGATCAAGACCATCAGCTGCTGCTAAAACAATCGCTTCGGCCGCAAAGGCATTGGCGGCAATCTGCCCGACAGTCTGTTGCAAGATTGGGTCTTCTGAGGCTTGCTCGGATACAGCATGGTAGAAAGTCCGGGGTCTGTTACGGATGAGGGCTGTAGCATCACGCAGAACGCTGCGAATAATACCGGCGTTGATGGCAGTCAAAAATAATTGCGGGACGATGTTGTAGGGCAGGTCGTCTTTGTCTGTGTCTGTCTCCAAAATTACTTCTTCAGCCTCTACACGGACATTGGTGAAGGTGGTCGTTCCCGTACCTGTGAGTCTTTGTCCGAAGCCGTCCCAGTCGTCCACCAGTTCAAGACCCTCGCGGTTAGTAGGAATTAGTATATACGCTGTAGAGCCATCTGGTGTTAACACACGCACAAAAATCCAGTCTGCGTAAAGGCTGCCAGTGCTGTAATATTTCCTTCCATTTAGACGATAACCGTCGCCATCGGGTGTTAATTTTGTATTCACGACTTGGCGACCACCCGATCGCTTGGCTTCTAGTTCGGTCGAAGCGAGTCCAATAATCGCGCCATCAACAACGGCTTTGAGCCAGCGACGATTCCTTTGGGTGCGCTCAGAACGCAAAATTCGCTCTGTTACAGAGAAATGATTCCGTACAATGTGAGCGACGTTTGGATCGGCATCCCCCAGTCTAATCACTACCTCGAATAGTTCACGTGCGGTGCTACCACCACCACCTTCGGCAACGGGGATTCTCAATGCACCCAACTTGGAACGCCGGATCAATTCAACCACATTATAAGGAAGGATGCGATCGCGATCGCGCTCACTTGCCCCCAGAGCAATAAAATCAAAAAGCTGCTGGAGTTCCGGCGAGTTTGCTCTCACAGGAGCCGAAAACTGAATTGTCGTATCTGTAAGCTTCTCTGGACTCTTAATCATTAGTTTTTATCTCCGAATATATTATGGAAAATCTATGTTGGTGAGTGGTGAGGCAATTGCTAGTTCTGGGTGAGGTGATAGCACTACAAAGTTGAAGAATGTTTCCAGCTTTGAGGCGATTACATCTGGTAACATATTCAAGCCATCGACTGCACTCAACAAAAACCATTCCTCTGTAAGGGTTTTAGATGTATTTAAGTTTTGCAAAATACTAAAAGCCTACCGAATTACCGTAGTTTGATACTCCCAAATTTTCCCCAAGTTGTCAATCTGTTTTAACGTCTTTTTGCGGGAAAAACTCAAAGTTGAAAGCAAAAAAGCGTCTACAGAGTAAGCTCAGGGATAACGCCAGCCCCTTGCCTAATTTGTGAACTTCTTCAAAGACAATCTTTATCCTACTTAAAGGAGTTTAAAAGCCCATACACAACCAATACGGTTCGGATAAGGTTTTTTGATGACACGCCCTAGATCGCAAAGACGCGATAAATCGCCGTCTTTACAATAATCAGTCCTTTGTAGAGACGGCGATTTATCGCGTCTCTTGCCTTAACCAAACCGTATTGCATACACAACGGGTTGTTTGTGTTGGGGTAACAGTTTCCCTTACAAAACGTAATTGTTTAATCATAATCTGCAAAATGTTTAGATAAGATTACAATAGGTGGGCTATGTATAAAGTGGTTAAGTAACCTTTAGTAATTTGACCATTGAATTCAGTATTAATTAATTCAGCGATCGCATGGAAAAAACGTGTCCTTGTAATGCGATCTAAATTTAGATGACCGGAGTAAGTATTTAAGAGGTTGAGATAACTTGCACTGTTGTATGTTGCATCCCATCGATAAGAGCGATAGACTACTTCACCAAACAAACCTGTTTGCTGAATCTCGTCCGTTTTACCAGGGACTTCATGCTCACGAGGAAGAGGCTTGTCATCCTTAACTAACTCAGGAGCTAAACGGCGATATAGCTCCTGTACCTCCTCAAAGAAGCCATTACTAGCATCAGTATGTACATGTTCATTCCAAAATAGCGCGATCGCTCCTTCAGATGTGAGGGCTTGAGCAGTTTTTTTGTAAGCAATACTTGGGTCAAGCCAATGGAAAGCAGTCGCCGAAATCACTAAATCAAAAGCATTTTCTTCCGTCACCCAATCCTCAAAAGCGATGTTACGCACTTCTACTTGCGGATAAGCAGCCAGATTTTTTTGGGCAACCGTAGCAAGATTGTTACCCAACTCAATGCAGAGTATACAATAACCCCGGTGGGCAAAGGGCACAGTTGCCTGACCAGTACCACAACCTATCTCTAATATCCTTCCGTCTGGAGTGATTTCTGAGAGAGACACCACATCGTCAAAAAGCGCTTCTGGATATCCTGGTCGAACTTGGTCATATAACAGTGCTACTTGATTAAAAGTGGTTCTTAACTGACTTATCTCATCTGTCATATGTTTGTGGTCATACCATAATTTGACAAATGCTCAAGGCTTGACATCTATTGGAGTAAAAGCAGCATACTGTTCAGGAGAGAGAGTTGCGTCCCTAACGTTGATTTTCTTTGTGATGAATTTTTGTTCATAAAACAAGTCCGCAATTTTCTGCTGTCCTGATAAAACTTCTTCACTCAGGGGTCTTAAAGTGTACAGCCGCCGCTTTGAAACTAATTCCAATGTGGGAACATCAATTTTTGCTTCGGGTGAAATTAGTTCGGCAACCTTTCGTGGGTTGCTTTCGGCCCATTTACCGATGTTATTAATCTCTTCCAAAATGGCTTTGACTAGCTCAGGGTTTTCTTTAACAAAGTTACGCGAACCTAACCAGTAGCCTCCTTGAGTAGTAATATTTTTACCATCGCGGAGAACACGAACTATACCAGTTTTTTGAAATAAAGCCAAATGGGGATCGCCAATCACTGCCGCTTCAACACTCTTACGCTCAAATGCTGCACGAGTTTCTAATGGTGTAAGGTTGATGTGTTTAATATCACTAAGTTTTAGTCCGGCTTCTTCTAAAACCTTGACAACGAAGTACTGCTGTGCTGTGGCTCTTTGAAAAGCTAGTCCCTTACCTTTTAAATCAGCTACAGTCTTGATTGGAGAGTCTTTATCTACTACAACAGCAGTCGCTTCACCAGTACCAGGTTTAGTACTAGCAACATAGACGAAAGGAACACCAGAGGCTTGAGCAAAGATAGGTGGAGTTTCACCAACAGAACCAAAATCTACACTTCCTACATTCATCGCTTCTAAAAGTTGCGGCCCGGCGGCAAATTTCGACCACTCTACAGAAATACCAAGTGGAGTTAAACGCTTCTCTAGAACTCCTTTAACCTTGACTATATCTCCGGCTGACTGATAGCCCATTCGTAATACTTTGGTCTTGATATTATTAGAGGCAACAGCGCTTTTGTCTGTAGTTTGTGAGCTACAACCAACTAAGCTTGTAGACAGGGTAAATACTCCAGCTACTAAAAACCTTAGAAAGTTGCGTTTTTTAAATATTGCTACCATGATGTATTGCCAATTTTCTGGGGTGTAAACATACACGCTTTAATTACTACTAATTTTGAGGTGTAATAGTGGCGATCGCTGCTTACACTAAACTGGTCTCAAAGAAGCGATTAGCAGGACGCGCCAATCCGAGATTTTCGCGCAGGGTTTTACCCTCATACTCTTTACGGAAAATCCCACGCTGTTGGAGTTCTGGCACAACTTTATCGACAAAATCATTCAATCCTTCAGGAAGAAAAGAGAACATGATGTTGAAACCGTCAGAACCTTCCTCAGTCAGCCATTGCTCCATTTCATCGGCGATGCTTCGGGGTGTGCCGACGAAGGCCAGCCCGCCGTAACTGCCAATGCGTTGCGCCAGTTGTCGAATAGTCAAGTTCTCACGTTGCGCTAAGGCTATTACTGTTTCTCGTGAAGAGTGACCAGCGTTATTCGGTGGGATTTCTGGCAAGGGGCCATCTGGATCAAAGCCGGAAACGTCGTAGCCAAGTGCGCCATTTAAAGTGGCGATCCCACTGTCATAATGTACTAAGCTGTCCAAATGAAGACGCTTGGCATGTGCCTCGGCGACGGTTTCCCCTACGATGACTAAAGCACCTGGAAGAATTTTTATGCTGTCTGGGTCACGTCCGATCGCTTGCGCCCGTCCCTTAATGTCTGCAAATAAAGCTTTGCCAGCTTCCAGATTACCAGCAGGTGCAAACACAGCCTCGGCGGTTTCGGCGGCTAATTGCCGTCCGGCTTCGGATGCGCCTGCCTGAACGATTACCGGCCAGCCTTGGACAGGTCTAGCGATGTTCAATGGCCCTCGCACCGAGAGATATTTTCCCTTATGATTCAAAACGTGAAGCTTTGCAGGGTCAAAATAAATCCCTGCTTCCACGTCCCGAATAAACGCATCGTCAGCAAAGGAATCCCAAAGACCCGTGACAACATCATAAAATTCTCTAGCCCGCCGGTAGCGTTCATCATGCTCTACCTCCTCTTCTAAGCCGAAGTTGAGCGCTGCGTCTGGATTGGCTGTGGTGACGATGTTCCAGCCAGCGCGACCGCCACTAATATGGTCGAGAGAGGCGAAGCGGCGAGCAATGTGGTAAGGCTGGTCATAGGTCGTGGAAGCGGTGGCTACCAGCCCGATGTGTTCGGTGACGCTGGCGAGGGCAGAGAGCAGGGTGAAAGGCTCGAAAGAGGTGACAGTATGGCTGCGCTTCAGTGCGTTGATTGGCATATTCAGCACAGCTAAGTGGTCAGCCATGAAGAATGCGTCAAACTTGCCTTGCTCTAATTTCTGGATAAATCGTTTCAGTGCTGGGAAGTTGAAATTAGCGTCAGGCAAAGCGCCAGGATAGCGCCAAGCGCCTGTATGTATGCTCACCGGGCGCATAAAAGCACCTAGTTTTAATTGCTTCAATCTGCTCATCAGTCCTCCGTATTAAGTCTAAAATACAGGTGTGATCGTCCCCTTGAAGTAGTTATTGATATAGTCCTTCAATTTGGGATCGACAACCAATTGATTTAGTTTTTGGATGTTGGAATCATTTACTTTTGATTGTACAGTCGCTAAACCCACCGCATAATTTTTGTTAGCCATGCCAATCTCATCTAACACAATAGGATTTAGAGATATTTTTGCTTGCACAAGGAAGGATGCAGATGTCACAGCTAAATCTAGATCGTCCAACGCTCTAACAATAGCGTAATTGTCTAATTCCTTAATTTGGAGATTTTTGGGATGCTTAATCACATCTTTGACACTGTAATACTCCGCTGACTTGTCTTTTAAACTGATTAAGTCGATGTGTTTCAGGAATTTCAAGGCGCGGTCTTGATTGCTGTCATCATTAGAAATAGCAATTGTCGCCCCTATAGGAATTTCATTGAGTGATTTTATCTTTAGTCGTTTTGAATAGAGTCCGGTTATGGTAGTATAACTGCGATTTAACATAACAAAATCCGCGTTGAGTCTTTTGGCAGCTTGTTTCATGAATGGTTCATGCTGAAAAAAGTTAGCATCAATTTCTCCACTTTTAAGGGCATCGTTAATTTTCACTGAATCAGCGATAGTCACAATTTGAAAATCTAAGCCTTGCCTGGAGGCTATTTCTTTTTGAATGAACTTCAAAACATCTTCAGTCGTGGTATTTCGAGATCCAACTTTTAGTAGTGCTGTTTTAGTTGATTGGCTAACTAATTGACCCGGAGATAAATTTTGTTTTGGTGTACAACTGGCAAAAATAATAGATGCGATCGCTAATCCTATTGTTAGTATAAAATAGCGGCGATAAAACTTTGGATAAAACATAATAATTCGTAATTCGTAATTTTTAATACAGGTTAAAAAGGAAGTTTTGTATTTGATTTTCCTCCCAATCCCCAATTCAATGCACCTGTACTTCAAATTCTGCTTCGTGTAAATATTTTAAAGCTTGAGTTACCTTTTGACCTTGTAATTCAACCTGAAACTGACCAACTCGGCGATCGCCTACTGTTTCCACACTCCCACTGAGGATATTGACATCCACATCAAAATTACGGGCTAGGGTGGCGAAAATCGGTTGACTTGCTTGTTCTCCCGCAAAGGCGATCGTAGCGATAACTGCACCAGGCTTTGGTTTATAACCATTGCGATGGGGAAAAAATTCCTGGGCAAGAAATGATTCTGGCTTGGTGATTAAATCGCTAACATATCCCTTTTCCACAATCTTGCCAGCATTGAGTATAGCGACACTATCGCAGATTTGCTTGACTACAGCCATTTCATGGGTAATTAGTAAGATTGTTAAACCCATACGCTTGTTCAAGTCGCGCAATAAATCTAAAATTGACCTTGTAGTTTGCGGATCAAGTGCTGATGTCGCTTCATCGGAAAGTAAAACTTTTGGTTCTCCAGCCAAAGCCCTAGCAATACCTACCCGTTGCTTTTGACCGCCAGAAAGTTGTGCCGGATAAGCATCTGCCTTGCCTTTCAACCCCACAAGTGAAATCAATTCTTCCACTTTCGCCCGACGTTTCAATCTGCTGTAACCCATTACTTCCAAAGGAAAAGCAATATTTTCGGCGACAGTTCGGCAACTAAGTAAATTGAAGTGTTGAAAAATCATGCCAATGTGTTGACGGGCGCGGCGTAACTTATCTCCAGAAAGTTTTGTCATCTCTTGACCATCAACTACAACTGAACCAAATGTGGGTTTTTCTAATTGATTCACACAGCGAATTAAAGTACTTTTACCTGCACCACTTTCACCTAAAACACCAAAAATTTCTCCTGGTTTGACCTGAACACTTACACCATCTAAAGCTACAACTTTTTGTATTCCTTGGTTATAAACTTTGTGGACATCAGTAAATGTGATCATCTTAGAATTGCCCCATAATAAATCACTACTACTTTCTAAAGAATAGGAATCACTGCACCTTGATATTTATCTTTAATAAATTGCTTCACTTTATCGTCCCGCAATAACTTATATAGTTTCTGAATTTTGGGGTCGGTTTCTTTGCCTTTTAATGTAGTGAGAGTAACAGCATAAATCGGATCGTTTGCTGACTCTAATGCCAAAGCGTCTTTATCAGTTTTCAATCCAGCTTGCACAATCCAATTACCTGTAACTCCTGCTAAATCAACATCAGGGAGACTAGGAATTGCTTGCGCTCCTGGTATCTCTTTGATTTGCAAGTTTTTAGGATTTGCAATAATATCTTTAGGACTTGCAGGCTGGACATTCGGTTTGAGTTTGATTAACCCTGATTCCTCCAACACTTTTAAGGCGCGATGAGCATTACTAACATCATCAGGAATAGTGACAAGGGCTTTATTAGGCACATCCTTGAGAGACTTATATTTTTTAGAAAAAATTCCTACTGGATTTAAATGAATTTGTGGGGTAAAAGCATACATCTCGAAATTATGTTTCTTGCCATAGTCCTCCATAAAAGGAATATGTTGAAAATAATTGGCATCAATTACTCTATCTTTCAAGGCAGTGTTATTCTGCACAAAGTCATTAAAAGTAACTATTTCGATATCTACCCCAGCTTCCGGTGCTAAATTTTTTTTGACAAACTCTAAAATCTCTCCGGCTGGAACTGGTGTAACACCAACTTTGATTTTTTCTTTGGCTGCAATTGTGGTTGTGTTAGCAGCTGGAGCAGCTAATGGATTTGCCGCAGAATTATTTTGAGGTGAACTACAGCTAGAAAATACTGTAGAAGCGGCAAATGATGTAAAGGTTATTAAAAAGAACCGACGGTTAATGTTGATAGGTAATTTCATTTGTTTTAATTACGAATTATCTCGCTTTACCATTTTTGAGCAGTAGTCCAGTTATAGTTTTTATCTTTGACATCTATTTTTTTAGGAATAATTTTGAGTTCATAGAAGGTATCTGCCATGCGTTGCAACCCACTCAGAACCTCATCTGTTACAGGTAATACCTGACGTTGACCACCACGTTCTTCTACAATTTCCATTGTTTTAAAATCAATTTTGTATAGCTTAGAAAGGAGTTTGGCTGAATCCTGATAGTTTTCTCTAGACCAATTACCAGCCTTTTCTAGCTCTTGTAAAATTGTCTTGAGAATGTCTGGATAATCGCGCACAAAATCTGGAGCAGCATAATAAAAGCTTGGGCTTTCTAGTGGGGCTTTATCTCCAAATACAGTGCTATTATCTGCCAATAAACGAGTGCGAAGTTTACGTTCAGCTTCAGCAGTATAAGGGTCCCAAATTAACCATGCATCAATATCGCCCCGCTCAAACGCTGGTAAAGCTTCGGCTGGTGTCAGGTAAAGAGGTTTAATATCACTGTATTTCAAACCTACTTTCTCTAAAGCACGCACAATAATGTAGTGCTGACCAGAACCTTTTGCAAAAGCAACTTTCTTATCTTTTAAATCAGAAAGAGTCTTAATCGGTGAGTTTTCTTGGACTAAAATAGCTGAACCTCTAGTGCTACCTGTACCGGCTGCAACTCTGACAAATGGTTTATCTCCTGCTTGAGCAAAGACGCTTCCTGTACCGCCACCGCCACCAAAAACGATCGCACCTACACCCATCCCATCCAATAGAGGTGCTGTGGAGGAAAATTCATTCCAGGTAACAGAAATACCCAAGGGTTGTAAGCGCTTTTCTAAACTTCCTTGCGCTTTCACAATATTTAGCAGTGCCATTCCTTTTTGATGTCCCATTTTCAGCACTGTTAACTTAGGTGCTTGGAGTTGTTGTGCAGGTGCATTAGCTGAATTACTAGGAGTACAAGAAGCGATCGCTAAAGTTGAACCTATACCAATAACAAAGAAGAGAAAAAAAGTTTTAATATTGTGATATTTAAATAAACTTCTTTTCTTGATAGCATCTAAAAACTGATTTATCAATCGAGTGAACATATTTTTCCTTTGCTTTTTAGCATTTTTGTCCAAATTTAAAATCGAGGTTATATCTAAAAAAAAAGTTATAGTTCAAATTAAATATCGAACTTATTTACAAAAATAGGAGTTATACACAGAGAAAAGAAAATCGAACTACAGAGGAATAAGAGTTTGAGAGGTATTTGGCGTAAGTCTTGAAAACTTGGTTTTATTACATAAAATATGATAGAACTTAAATTTTAAAACTGTAGTGTTCTTGGCGACTAAATTAAAAACTTTTCTAGATAATCAAAAAATAATTAATATAATAGCTAGTTAGTCTAAATGAGATATTAATAAATTAGTCCGACAAGCGTAAATATTACTAGTTTATTCTAAACTAGTAATATTTAAAATTATATAAAATCTAGATTTTGTAAGTAATGGAGCTACAAAATGTAGAATTCAAAATCAGATATTAAAGAGTTTCTATCTTCTGTCTGCTTCAATATCAATCATTCACACTCACAAGTTGGGGTAGTCTAGATATAGGGATATCCAAGAAGTAAGAAAGAATTTCTCGCCGCCAAGCATCATAAAGTACTGGCAAATCATCAATTTCAATACCAATAGCTTTTTGACTCAACTGCCAATGATCCCGAAGGTAAGGATTGCGTCGGCGTTGACCTTCTTCATCTGCTTCTATGACTTGTGCGATTAAATCCTCTTTCTCTGCGGGTGAAGCTTGATCATATTTACGTTGCCACCAATCCACAACTCCCAGGCGGTGAACTGCTTCATCTGGCAGGATTCTTTCTGCCGCAAACTTGGCTGAGTCTGGGTCGTTGATTTTGCTGGTACGGCTATTGATGAATAATAAAGCCACAATATGAAGTTCGTAATGTAACTCAAATGCTAAAAAGCCTTGCCAATTACGAATAGGTAAATCACCCATATAATCCCAATGCTTTTGCACCTGCTTTTGAATATCCTCAATTGGGTCATGTCCCAATATAGCCTGCGCTCTTAAACGAGTATTTTGAGCGTGTGCGCCATCATCACCTATTTGTCTACTTAAAAATAGCTGTAATTCTGGGTTAGCAAAGGAGTCAATTATCTTAGCGCAGACTTGCACAATAAACAAGTCATGGGCTGCACCAGCCATACGGAAGCGGTAGAAATTCTCTCTTTCCTCATCAGTTTCCGGTGATCTAGGTTCTAGCGATCGCTTCTTCGGAATGTGAGGAGCGTATTTATCAAGTAGTTTGTCAAAAATTTCCAGTTCTAAATCAGTAGTCCAAGCTGGACGAGTAAGTATTGCTGTCATAAAGTTTCCTTTGGGTAATGGAGAACAATTTAATCCAAAATCGTTCGACTGAGCGACTTGCCTTGAGTGTCTCTTGCGCGTCTCGTAAAGAAGCCGAAAGGAGCCGAAGTCCAAAATCTAAAATTCTTAGCCTCTAGCCCCTATTTTAAAGTTAGTGTAGGCGCAGCCCGTCGCAGACATCGCTTCACTATCTACCGTTAACGCTTGTACTCTTGTTATAATTTCCGCCGCAAAACGCTCCATTTCTGGGGCAAAAGGCTGGAATTGCAGCATGAAAGTACCAATTACTACTTTAGTAAATTCAGCAATCCGATGGGCTACAGTTTCATAGCTACCAACCAATCCTGCTGCTGTACCCCCATTGCTCGCCACACTAGGGCACTTAGCCATGTTTTTGAATATAACTACTTCAGAATCTACTCCTTTGAGTAATTCTGAGCGATCATCTTGTGCTAGTACCATTGCTCTAAGGTTTTGATATTCCGCTTCCGCCTCTTTGTCTGTCGGTCGAGCAATAACAAAAGCTGACATGCCGAAGCGCAGAGGTTGAGAGCGAAATTTAGTTCTTTTAGCAAACTGAGCAATGGTTTCACGGATGACTTCAATCGGACGACCATTGAAGAAAAATGTATGTGCTTCTTTTGCGGCTAATTCTTGGGCTGGTTGTGACTCTCCTCCTACATATACACGCGGAGGGAGCAACGCGATTTTGTGAGGTGCTGCAACCTGGGACGTATATAGCTTGTTTCGGGATGCGATCGCAACTAAAAAACCAAGTTTTGTTGAGAATATAGAGGTATAATTGAGAACTAAACCCCGATCTCACTTTTTCGCGTTGCTCCCCACGCGGATGTGCTTTGGCTATGGGTGAGGGATTGAGCTTCAAATCATTGATCTGAAAATATTCACCGTAGAAATTGACTTTTTCTCCACTCCACAAAGTTTTTACGACCCTTATCCATTTATCCGAATAGCGATAACGTTCATCGTGAGAAAGGAAGTTTATTCCTGGTTTTTCCATTTCTGGCTTAAACCAGGCACTTACTAAGTTAATCGTAAAACGTCCACCACTGATTGCATCAATACTTAATGCCATCTTTGCTAAGACGGCGGGATGAAAAAGCAATGGCTTCACAGCTGCAATAATCTTGATAGAGTTTGTTGTTTCGGAAAGAGCCGCTGCTGCTGTCCAAGTTTCTAGGTGGTCGAGTTCTTGGTTCCTGGGATTGATGATATGTTGCGCGATTAAAGTTGTGGTAAATCCGCGCCTTTGGGCCAATTGGATTAGATTCTTGGCTCGTGAGTAACTAGCATCACGAGGTTCAAGAGGATGGTTCATCACACCGCAGTTGCCGTAAACGGGAATCCAAATCCCATAGCGTGGTTCAGACATAGTTTTCTAGAACCGAATGGCACTAAAATTTTCTTTTTGCACCTAAATAATACTGTAAATCGATAGATTTATAGTAGTATATTATGAGATTTGCATAGGTGAAGATAAAAAACAAAATATATCTCCCCGCTCCCTATTTACATTTGGAGGTAAGAATGTCAAAACCACGGTACGGTATTTGGGCACCTGTCAGAGGTAATTTTGACCCTCTCAATATGCCAGATGAACCGATTGATGCTAGTCTAATTATGAACGCACGCGATCGCTAGTATTAGAAGCAAAACGCTTAGGATATGCCACAACCTTAGTCGCACACCACCTTGCCAATCCTCGTAGTCTAGATTTAGAACAGTTGGAAACTTGGACGGCTTGTGCCGCATTGGCTGAAGCTAGGGAAAGTATAGAAATTATTGCCGCGATTAAACCTTTATTATTTCATCCAGCCGTTATAGCCAAGATGGCCCTGTGAATTGATGCTATCAGTGGTGGACGTTTTGCCATAAACATATAAGTTAAGTGTTGCTAAAGGAGTTGACTCAGATGTCATGTTCCAACTCTTCACCAAAAATTCTGCTGTTAGCGGCAATGGTGGCACAGCCGCAGGATTGGTTGGCAGCTATGATACAGTTGCAACTCGCGTTGCAGCTTTCGTTGACGCAGGTATCGACACTTTTATGCTGCAATTTAATCCCTTTGTCCGGGAGATGACACGTTTTGCCCAGGAAGTTATGCTTCGCGTGCAACACTTGCAAAAAGTTGCTTAGTTGTTGACCGAATACGCCCTTCCAACGGTTGGTAATTTGTGATGAGCGATGCCTAGTTGGGCTACACCGAAAGCAGATCATACAAATCTATGTGTAAGCCAGTATTTGGTTCAATAATAAGAAAATCAGCCATAAATGGTAGTCGATGCCCTGGAGGAAGCATCACCTGCTGGGGAGAAACAATTTCACCAAAATAATGTTTGAGAACATTTTCAAATAGCCCCTCACTTGCCCCAATTGGTGTATACTACCTGTTCAGAAAGAAAAACTAAAGGGGTAAACTGTTTTTTTCTTTAACGGGACTACTTAAACAAAATTTAAGAGTAAAAAAGAGTACAATGCTGAATTAGCATAGCTTTCACGTTGAAAAAGCTCCTAAAAAGCCAAAGAAGAAATTAGAATTTAGTCTTTTTTTGTGGTTGGGATGAGATTTATGGCAAAGCTTGTGCCAGAACAAAATCCTGTAGAAGATATCTGGTTGCAAGCAAAAAGATTGATTCAATAATTTTACTTTTTATGTCATTCTTTCTCTGTTCTTAAGGGTTTATTTGAATTGGCAATTGATTGTCAAATTTTTGACTTTCCTAAGCTTGATAAATATAATGTTTTCTCACGAATGACTTAGGATTACTATAGTATTAGCATCTCTGAGAATCTTATAGACTGAAAGTCATTCATAGCAGTACTTTCAGCTAACTTGCCCCTGGTGACAGTTTCGCTATATTTACGCCAAATTACACCGATCTCGGCTCAATATCACTTACGAGTGTTATTGAAAAATTGGTAGTTAAGATGCTATGGGGGAAGGCTTTCAGCCTTTACTTACAATTTTCCCGTTTTGGCACGGTGATGCCCTTATTCCTAATAACCATAATAGTTTTCATTATAGGCATACTTTTTCGGATCTTGCATTTGCGGCTTATCTATGTGAATATTCTATTAGCAAAATACGGTAAGCTGCTCTATTCATCGTAGTATTGATATTGCTCGTAGTTTAATGTACGTATGTTCAGTAAGTATTTACCAAATCGACTGATGAAGATTGTCAGCAGCTTTCTTCAAAATTATGAAATATCCAGAATTGGCATATTTGCCTTATTCTTTACCTGTGGGTTAAGTTTGACTCTTGTGATATCTGCGTGTTCTGCCAACAATACAGGTAATTCTTCTGTAGCAACACAGACAGCAAATCAAGGTGTGGTAGTTCGTATCGGCTATCAAAAAGCGGCGACTATCCTCAGTGCTCTCAAAAACCAAGGCAATTTAGCGCAAACTTTAAAGACTGCTGGTGCTTCGGTGACATGGGCAGAATTTCCCGCGGGCCCACCCATGCTAGAAGCAATGAACGCAGGTAGTATTGACTTTGGCTATACAGGTGAATCACCACCAATATTTGCCCAAGCCGGAGGTACTCTCTTGCTTTATGTTGCTTATGATCCTTGGGGTCCCAAAGCCGAAGCAATTATTGTACCGAAAGATTCAACAATTAAAACGGTTGCTAACCTTAAAGGGAAAAGAGTAGCCTTTGCTAAAGGCTCGAACGCTAACTATCTTGTTGTCAAAGCTGTAGAAGCTGCCGGATTAAACTATGGTGACATTCAACCAGCACATCTAACACCAGCAGATGCCCGTGCAGCATTTACTGGTGGTAACGTTGATGCTTGGGCAATTTGGGACCCTTACCTAGCAGCAGTTGAACACGACATAAAGGTTAGGACATTAACCGATGCGACAAATTTAGCACCGAATCGGGGTTATTATCTTGCGCGTCAAGAGTTTGTTAATTCTCATCCAGATTTGTTGAAAACCCTATTAGATGAAGTCAGCAAAGTAGATAAATGGGCAACAAATAATCCAGAAGAAGTTGCCAAGTTTTTAGAACCAGAGTTAGGTATTCCCGCAGCAGCATTAGAAAATGCCGAAAAACGACGAAAGTATGGCATTTTACCGCTAACATATGAGGTAATTACTCAGCAACAAAAAATTGCCGATACTTTTTACAAAATCAAGCTAGTTCCCAAGCAAATCCAAGTCAAAGATATTGTTTGGAACGGTAATAAATCTTAGAAGTTACTTCCTACTCGCAAAAGCTTATGGACATCAACACCCAACAAATAAAAACGGATGTACTTGTCATTGGTGGCGGTACAGCCGGGACAATGGCTGGAATTAAAGCCAAACAAGCGAATCCCGATGCAGAGGTGCTGATCTTAGAAAAGGCTAACATCCGACGGAGTGGTGCGATCGCAATGGGTATGGATGGCGTGAATACCGCAGTTATTCCCGGTCATTCCACACCAGAACAATACGTGCGCGAAATCACCCTAGCTAACGATGGCATTGTCAACCAAAAAGCCGTATATCAAACAGGCAAATTAGGTTATGAAGTTATCCAAGAATTAGAAAGTTGGGGTGTGAAATTTCAAAAAGATGCCCAAGGCAACTATGACTTAAAACAAGTGCATCGTGTAGGTAAATATGTCTTACCCATGCCAGAAGGAAAGGGAGCAACGCGAAAAAGTGAGATCGGGGTTTAGTTCTCAATTATACCTCTATATTCTCAACAAAACTTGGTTTTTTAGTTGCGATCGCATCCCGAAACAAGCTATATACGTCCCAGGTTGCAGCACCTCACAAAATCGCGTTGCTCCCGAAGGAAAAGACCTCAAAACAATTCTCACCCGACAAGTTAAACGCCATAAAGTCAAAGTGACAAATCGCGTCATGGCAACCCGTGTATTAGTCAAAGCAGGACGTGCTATTGGTGCAGTGGGATTTGATGTCAGAAACGGAGATTATATTGTCATTCAAGCTAAAGCAGTCATCCTGTGTACAGGTGCTTGTGGCAGATTAGGATTACCGGCTTCTGGCTATCTCTACGGCACTTATGAAAATCCTACCAATGCTGGAGATGGCTATTCAATGGCTTATCATGCAGGTGCAGAACTTAGTAATATTGAATGCTTTCAAGTTAATCCTTTAATCAAAGATTATAATGGCCCCGCCTGTGCTTATGTTGCTGGGCCTTTTGGCGCACATACTGCTAACGCCGAAGGAAATCGCTTCATTAGCTGTGACTATTGGAGTGGTCAAATGATGTTAGAAATCTGGAAAGAATTAAATTCTGGAAAAGGGCCAGTCCAATTGAAAATGACCCATCTTGATGAAGACACAATCGCTGAAATTGAGTCTATACTGTGGGCGAATGAACGACCTAGTAGAGAACGTTTTCATCAAGGTAGAAATGAAGATTACCGCACCCACGGTGTAGAGATGCACATTTCCGAAATTGGCTTATGTAGCGGTCATAGTGCTTCTGGTGTATGGGTAAATGAAAATGCTCAAACAACCATCCCAGGTTTATATGCAGCCGGAGATATGGCCAGCGTTCCCCATAATTATATGATTGGAGCATTTGTTTTTGGTCGCATAGCCGGAACTCATGCCATTGAATATATCCAAGATTTAGATTTTATTGAACCAGATACAGATTTTTTAGAAGCTGAAAAAGCCAGAATTTATGCACCTTTAACTCGTCCGAATGGTGTACTTCATACCCAGGTAGAATATAAATTAAGACGCTTAGTTAATGATTATCTACAACCACCAAAATCAGGTAATAAAATCGAGATTGGTTTAAAACATTTTGTGCAATATCAAGAAACATTAGATTTAATGGGCGCTCGTGACCCTCATGAATTGATGCGTAGTCTAGAAGTGCATTTTATTCGAGACTGTGCAGAAATGGCAGCCAGAGCATCATTATATCGTCAAGAAACTCGTTGGGGACTTTATCATTACCGTTTAGATTACCCCGAAAAGAATGATGATGAGTGGTTTTGTCATGTCAATTTAAAGAAAGATGAATCAAGACAAATGATATTGTTTAAGCGTCCTGTAGATACTTACATTGTGGAAGTAGATACAATTAAAGAATCGTATAGTGTTGCAGCTAAGTAATACCAATTTCAGAAAAAATGAAACAGATGCGTATGTTGGGTTAAACGTAGTGAAATCCAACAATTACAAGGTTTTGAGGTGTTTGATTTCGTTCCTTAACCCACATCTTAGTTCCTAAGTAAATCCAAGTCAAAGACATTATTTGGAACGGTAACTCGTAATATATTATGTCGGAAGTTGTGAAGTTAGATATAAAAGTACGAAGTTGTCTGCCATCAGATGCAGAGAGCGTCTTAAAAGTACACCGAGCTGCAATTCATGAAACTGCTTCATCGTGTTATGCAAAAGAAATTATTCAAGATTGGGCATCTCCAATTACGCCCTCTAAAATCAAAGCCTTTGCAGACAACACTGTTGTTGGGGAAGAAACCCGAATTGTGGCAGAAATTAATGGTCGAATTGTGGGCTTCGATGCAATTGTTGTCAGTAATAACGAACTACGTGCTGTGTACGTGTCTCCAAGTTTCGGTCGTTCTGGAGTAGGAAATGCAATACTTCAAGAGTTAGAGCGATTAGCACGTGAGCAAGGATTGTCGGAATTACATCTGAACGCTTCGCTTAACGCTGAACCGTTTTATCAAGTTAATGGTTATATGAATGAAGGTTTTGAAGAACATACCCTACGTTCTGGTCGAAAAATGCCATCTATTCGGATGATAAAAAAATTGTAATTAGAGTATTTGAAAATTCATTAGCAATTCAATAACTTTTATAAAATACTTGAATTAATTAATCCAACTTGTGATTTGTATTCAGAGTTTATTGATATTGTGGCGGAATATCAAAAGTTTATGATAAGTGAACTCTTGAAATTGCTAGAATTAGTTAAGTAACAGATGTTTAATTAGTTCATTTAAAGTTCAATTTTAACTGGTTAATTTTCAATTATTTTGAGTAACTTTATAATAAATATGTCTATATATAATTCAATTGGTCAAAAATACTCAAAAACTCGCGTTCCTGATATCCGTATTGTCAATAAATTAATTGATTTACTCAATTTACCCAAAGGTAGAATTATTGCTGATATCGGCGCTGGTACTGGTGGCTACAGTCTAGCGCTAGCTAATAAAGGATTTCTTGTTAATGCTGTTGAACCTTCTGTAGTTATGCAAAAACAAGCAGTAGAACATCAGCAAATTAAGTGGTTTACTGGCTATGCAGAAAATTTACCTCTATTAGATAACTCTGTTGATGCTGTTGTAAGTATCCTGGCAATTCATCACTTTTCTCATCTCGAAAAAGCTTTTCAGGAAATGCAAAGAATAATTAAAGATGGGGCAATAATTTTGTTAACTTTTGATATTAGATTAGCTCAGAAGATATGGCTTTATGATTATTTTCCGTTTTTATGGGAAGATGCGTTACGATTTTTACCACTTAACGAACAGGTTAATTTAATTCAGAGTAATACTAAAAGGCGTGTTGAAGCCATACCCCTTTTGTTACCATACGATTTATCTGATTTATTCGCAGCAGCAGGCTGGAGACGACCAGAGTTATATCTTCAACCAGAAGTACGTGCGGGAATATCATCTTTTGCGTTAGCTAATCAAGATTTAGTAGAGCAAGGAGTAAAGTTACTTGCAGCAGATTTAAGTAGTGGAGAATGGAGGAAAAAATATGGTGATATTCACAATTTTACAGAGATTGATATAGGCTATCGTTTTATCTGTGCAACGCTGGATAACTAAATAATTGTAATTTAAAATTAAATTATGACAAACAAAGTTAGTGTAGGTGAGAAAATTAAAATTAGACAAGCTGAGATTAAAGATGTACAGAGAATTGCTAGTCTTTGCGAACAACTTGAATATTTTGTGACAAATCAACAAATAGAGCAGCGCCTTACTAAAATTAAAAATAACGATGCTCACATTGTGTATGTTGCCACTTTGGAAGATAAATATGTAATTGGTTGGGCGCACGCTCATATTTGTGACTCAATAGTTATTCCAACTCCAGCGATTATTTTGGGATTAGTTGTAGATAAAGATTACCGTCATAGTGGAATTGGACGTTTTTTGATGCAGCAAATTGAACAGTGGGCTTCTGTGGCTGGATGTGATAGTATTTTGTTACGTTCTAATATTAAACGCCAAGAAGCTCACTTGTTTTATGAGAAAATTGGTTATAGCAATATCAAGCAATCATTAACTTTTCATAAAAAATTGTTTTAGTGAAAAATATGCAGTTAATTAATACATTTGCCACTTACCGTCTGCTTAATGATCGTCTGCGATTTAAATATTTGAATGAACTACATCGTATGTATCTAAATAACCTACAATCGTGAGATAATTCATATAAGCTTACACCATTTATTTTCCCGTTTAGCAGTTTCAGTACAAAATCATGGAGTTATTTTATGGCTTTAATCAATCAAAGAATAGATGTTCCTGTGATCGTTGATGAATCGAAATGTTTAGAAAAATGCACAGCTTGTATTGAAGTTTGTCCTTTGGATGTATTAGCAAAAAATCCAGTAACAGGCAAAGCCTACATGAAATATGATGAGTGTTGGTTTTGTCTACCTTGTGAAAAAGAATGTCCAACCAATGCAATTACTGTGCAAATTCCCTTTTTATTACGTTAACTATCTGTGGTAAAAATTAATGAATGATGACCTCAAACATTGGCTAGAAATGTTGCGATCGCCTGCCGTAAATGACCGCTTAGTAGCTGTCAAAACCTTACAACATTTAGGCGATGAAGAAACAATAGACCCTTTAATTATCGCTTTGAAAGATGAAAATATCACTGTACAAAAAATAGCCATATCTGCCCTTTGGGAAATTGCTAATCCTGTAGCCATCCCTGCTTTAATTGAATGCCTCGGTTCAGGAGATACAGATATTCGCACTGAAGCCGCATCAGCATTAAACGAGTTAGTTACACAAGACGAATTGTTACTTTTACTAGATAAACTCCAAAGTAATGATGAAAATATTCAACTAAATATTTTGATGCTTTTGCGGAAGATACATGATATTCAATCTTTATCTGACATTTTACCATTTTTAGAATCAAAAAATCCTGACTTAAAAGAAGCAGCCGTTACGACACTGCGATATATCAATCAACTAGAAAAATGTCCACAAGCTTTAAATTTAATCTTTGATGAGGAAGCAAGTGTACGTCGTGCTGCTGCTTTAACTTTAGAACATTTACAAGATGCAGAAGTGATTACAATACTTTGTCAAGCACTTACAAATGATAGTGACTGGCAAGTTCGCCGGAATGCAACTAAATCTTTGGCTATTCATGCAAATAATCAAGCAATTTCAGCATTAGAAATAGCTTTAAATGATGAACATTGGCAAGTGCGGAAATCAGCAGCACAAGCTTTGCAAAAAATTCCAGATATTCAAGTTATGCCAAGATTAATTCAAGCATTAACAGATGAATATGCAGATGTAAGAAAAGAAGCTGCGATCGCACTTGGAAATTTAGCTCATCCCAACGTTATTAACCCCCTACAACAAGCCTTAGATGACCCTGACAAAGAAGTGTCTATCCAAGCACAACGGGCAATTCAGAAGATTCAAACAGATAAAAAAGTCTCAAGGGAGCAGTAAATTACTAGGGAAATGCTAACACGATAAAAGCTTTGCTAATTTCGCAATACAAATTCTTTACTCCAAATTATTGACGTCTGCTTATCAATAATATTTATGAGGTGAACTTTCTCGACAAAACAACGATAATTTAAATCTAAATGTTGTGCTTCTTCTAACACTTGCAAAAATTTATCTGTACCTTTTGTAAATTTTCCTAGTGTTAAATGCGGAACGAATGGTAAATTTTCCTTGAAATATTCAGCTAATATACCTGTATATAATTTGTTGTATAGTTTTACCAGATCTACTTTTCCTTCTTCAATCATTAAAAACATATATTCATCCCATGATTTTTGTAATCCTTTGAGACAAATAGGAAATATTTTCCACTTACTCAAGATACTATCAATATGAAGAATGAGGTTGTTTTCATTAATAGACTCGATTAGGGGAAATACAAGTGTAATATGTGGCTCAATTAAATCAAATTGTGGGCCATATTTCTGCCTTATTTGATTGATATGTTCCGTGTTAATATTGGGGTAATGTACGAGTGCGTAAGACATACTCATAAATTATTAAAGGTTATACAGCAGATTTCAAATTATCTAGGAGAACTTACACTAACATGAGGTACATAAATATCTCTTCCAACATTCAGAAGATATGACTACAGTCCATCACCAAGAAGTCGTCCAATTACTCAAACAAATTATCGAACCTATTTTAAAAAATGACATCGTTAGTTTAGGAATGGTACGAAACTTACGCATAGTTGATGACTATATTTACTTACGTTTATATATTGGTTCTCATCAGCACCAATTACAGCCAGAAATTCAATCTAAATTATCATCTCTATCTTGGTGTAAAAAAACTTATATTCAAATTTGTACAATTCCTGGTGTTAAAATAACTCTTGCAATTTCTAGTGGTAAAGGTGGTGTGGGCAAATCCACAACAGCCGTTAATATCGCCGCAGCTTTAAAATTACAAGGTGCAAAAGTAGGACTATTAGATGCTGATATCTATGGCCCCAATGTTCCCCAGATGTTGGGTTTAGGACAAGCTGATATTCAAGTGATTAATACTCCCACAGGTGATAAGTTTTTACCTTTAGAAGTTCAAGGAATAAAAATAATGTCAGTGGGTTTACTTGCAGAACCAAATCGTCCTTTGGCATGGCGGGGGCCTGTATTGCATAAAATAATCACGCAATTTTTGCAAGATGTGGAATGGGGGGAATTAGATTATTTATTGATAGATTTACCTCCCGGTACAGGTGATGCTCAAATTACAATTATCCAAGAAAGTCCAATTTGTGGAGTCATTTTAGTGACAACTCCTCAACAAGTGGCTGTTGCAGATGTACGACGTAATATATATATGTTTCGTCAAGTGGGTGTTCCTGTCCTTGGCATCATTGAAAATATGAGTTATTTAATTTGTAGTGATTGTGGTTTACGCACACCGATTTTTGGTAGTGGTGGTGGCGAACAACTAGCCGCAGAATTACAAGCGCCTCTATTAGGACAAATTCCTATTGATTCCCGCATTTGTAGTGGTAGTGATACTGGAAATCCGATTGCGATAAGCGAATACACTTCACCAGCAAAGGAGGTTTTTACACAAATAGCTACTTCATTAAATACTACTTTTACTTTTTTACTTTTCTAATGGTGAAATTCATTTTTACCAACCATGAGCTAGCAATTTAAGAATATCATCTTAATTTAAGCCCAGTTGCGTACTACAATAATCTTGAATTCACGTTGTTGGGGCAAAATATAATCCAGCGAACCGTAGCGTTCTAAAGCCCAGTTTCGCAAATCTTGAATAGCATGAGGAAAGATATTATCAGGAATACTCCAAGCTGCACTTGGAATTTTATTTTCTTGGTTTTCTATCAATTTACTTACAGTATCTTCAACTCGCCATTGAACTGCAATTTCGGTTTCTAAAGTTGCGCCTTGTGCTTCTAACTCTGCTAAAACTTCTTCTTCAGTAGCACCGTAACGCGGTAAAGAATGACCATAGCCTTCTAAAATAGCTTTCCAATACTCATTAAATTCCCATCTCTGGGCATTCACCTCTGAACTAGCACTAACAGAGCTAGCGTATCCGTGAGTGTAAAGCAAAATGCCACCTGGTTTCAGGACGCGACGAATTTCTGCTAGCGCCTGTTTCCAAGCAGAAATTAGGTGAAAAACGAGAACAACTAACGCTACATCAAAGGAGTTGTTATCAAACGGTAAAGCAGTAGCATCTCCTTTAATTGCTATTAGTTTATGAGAAACACCCTCTAGTTTTCGGTGCAGTTCAGCCAACATTTTTTCTGAGACATCTACACCAGTGTAAGAATAGCCTTTTTTGGCAATTGGTACAGCAATTCTGCCAGTACCAATACCCGTTTCATAAAACTTAGTATCTGCTGTTGGTGAAACCAAATTGAGAATAAAGTCTGTCACTTGCTCAGAAATTCCTGGGGGAAATCCTCTTGTAGCATCGTAAATATCAGAAACTCGATCAAATGAAACAGTGGTAGTCATATATTCTGTGTTAAGATATGGAAAAACATTTGTAATCCTAAATCTAGAACTCGTAAATTATTTTGGTGTTGTAACAAATCTACTAAGTCATAAAACTCTTGATTCAGTATCTCCCCATTTATTCAACTCATTCAGTAGTTCATTGCGTCGCTGTCGGGATGTAAACGCTACCTGAATAGCATGACGGGTCACATTAAGTAATTCATTTGTAGAAAAACCGAGGGCATGGGCTATTGTATACTCCCGTCCAATGGTCGTGCAGACCTGAACAGGATTGTCTGTACACAGGACAACAGGAATGCCGGACTCTACAAACTGTCGAATTGGATGCTTTATATAGGAAGGTACTGCCCCTAAAAGAACATTACAACTTAAAGAACACTCAACAGTTACGCTGCTTTTAGCTAGTAAGTCAAATACATGGGGGTCACTGATGGCGTGTGTCGCATGACCAATTCGCGTCAGCCCAGGTACGCGCAGGACAGCAGCAATATTGGCACTAGAGAATTCCCCAGCATGGGCGGTGATTCCTAACCCTGCGCTAGCAGCCTGCTCGGCAATTTGATAAGCCGTAGTCCAATCTGCTTCTGTATCATAAGGTTTGTAAAGAAAATCTATTCCGCCTAAGCCTTCATCTACCGCCTGAATACATGCTTTTACGAGATAGTTTAAGCGATCGCCTTCAAACCTACTTAAAATCAAAATAAATACTGCCTCAGCCCGGAGTCTGGGATATCGCACCTGGACGCGACGTTCAGCTTCTCGGAACAATGCCATCAGGTCAGGTTTGAGTACATCTTCGTTGCCAAAACGGACTTCTACCAAAATAGCTCCGTCTGCTGCTGCCTCTTCTAATAGATCCTCAATACGTGCGATAAAGTTTTCTGGCTTTGCATTAGCCTCTTGTGTTGCAGGGAAAACCTGAGCAAGTTTTTGGAGGCGAGGCATTCCTGGTGGAATTTCAGTTATTAGCTGCTCTGCCCAATCATGCCAATTATATGGCGATCGCCCTTCACGCCGCGCCAGCACGCGGTCAAGGCGCGGCGACCACTCCTGATGTACATGCAGGTCTACTTTGGGGAGTGCAGCAATACGCGGGTCTAGCTTAATTTCAGCAAGTGGATCGATCAATGTTATATCTCCTGAAACTGGAGACTGGGGAAAGGGAAAAGGTAAGACATGTAATTCAGTAGCTCGCTTTTCGGATCTCGTACAGTGACTTTCTGCATAGCGATGCGATCGCACAGACCAAGTTCTAATGCAGTTACCCTGGCAATGCGTGCATAGGGAGAGTTAGGTGTGTAAAAGAGTTTCATCAAAAAGTGCGATCGTTATTTTCATAATCATTTGCTCTCAAGAAAAGAATCGGTTCTGCCAAATTGTTGTTCTTCAATAAAGCATCGGCATATTGCACAGGATTCGATTCTGCAAAGTAGATTCGTTGTGCAGCATGATAACGCTGACAATACAGGCGGACTGCATTTTCCCAAGATCCAAGTCGTACCAAATCTCTCTGTATTCCACGCTGTTGGGCTACCTCAAAATCTGTATCTACATAGATTCGATAATCAAAGTAGGATACTAATTCTGGTTGCAGTAGAAAACTGGCAGCAAATAGAAAAATGTCTCCGGCATTGGCCTTCTTAGGCTCCTCTGTTATCAGGGTATCTGTTTCCAAGTCAAACCCATGCGCTTGATAAATTAGGTTGCCTCCAGCTGCAAGTGGCTCAAGGACAAGCTTTTTGAGGAGTGGATAGTTATAAGCGTCGAAATAATAGCCTTCGGCAGATTCACGACCTTGGCGATAGCGCAGGTCACGCGGATTATGAAAATCATCTACTGCAATATGGACACAGTTTCGCCCACGTCTTTTTAAAGTCTGCTCTAACTCTTGGGCCAACGTGGATTTGCCACTAGCAGTAATGCCAGTGACAGCCACGCGCAAAACACGAGCAGGGAGAGATGTGGCACGTTTGTCTAAAACATCAGCTATTGTTTCCAGAACCCTATTACGTGTATTGGCCATATTACCCGTGTATGCACACTCACTCGTGAGGGTTATCCTTTTTTTGCGATCTATGCGGGGTAAAAGACGAATGTCCTTAGTTCAATGCTTTCTCGTGGGGGGGCGTTGGCTGGGCTAGTAGGGTCTTCAAAGGCTGTATGGGCGGCAAAACGGGCGTGTCCCTCTTCTGCGGAGTCGAAGCATTTGATAAATAGTGCTTCGTCTCTGTGCATTTGCGGAAAGTAGAACCATTTATGTTTAGAGTTATACGTGACTCCGTATGTCTCACCGACGCGATCGCGGTACACTAAATCACCAGCTACAAGGTCTGTTATTGCAATGCTTTGTGCGTCACACACTGCTAATGGTGACTCTTGAATTGGTTGTGCGATCGCTCGCCAAACATTGATGATGGCAAATCGTTGTTTTAGTAGCGCATCAATATCATCTATCCCCCGCGCTGCTAGTTCCAAATGGGCGCGAGTGTAGCCTGATTTGGCGGTGAAGTCGTTGTGTACGCGCAAGGCAGGTTCTTTAATATTATTCTCACCTGGCTTTGACTGACTAGCATTACGAAGGGTATGATCGAATATCACTACCTTGGTTGCACCTGTCACTTCTTTTAACAATTGCTCGGCTTCTGGATAGTAGACGCGGCGCACTTCGTCTTCATCATAAAAGTTGCGAACATTAGTGTTATGTCCAGTTAAGGCGAATCCTTCTTTATCTAACGAGATGTTCTCTGAGATAGAACGAGCATTGTAAATTGGCAGTTTATGCGTCTGATAAGTTGCATTCGTGCGGGTAATCCCGGCTGGCGGTTCATAAGTATAGTTAACAGGTTTTTCTGCCGTTGGAATCAGGTAAGTGAGGTTAGCCTCTACGTTTGGCAGTTCTTGGGAAATCGGTCTGTCTAAAACTTGGTTATTTAAGCTCATAAGTCATCCCATTTTGGATTTCGGTTAATTTTTGGTCAATACTCAACAGTTAATGATTCACTTCCATTACCACACCCCTTTGTCCTATTTTTGAGATGCACCAACGGGAACAGGTTCACCGAGAACTTTAGCGAATCTTTCCAAATAGAAGTCCACAGGGTTTGCTACTGCTTGAATTGACTGGCGATCGCCTACCAGATTCCACCATGTCTGCAAACGAGGTGTTTCGGCCGGTAGTGTGAATTTGCGGAAGTGTTCTAAGAGTGGTAAACGTTCAAACCAAGGATAGAAGCTGATATCAACTAGGCTAAACTGATCTCCTGACAAGTAATCACCTTTACCTAATCCTTCTTGTTCAATATATAGAAGTGCTTCTGTGAACTCTTTTCGTCCTTGTTCCTGTTCGGTGCTATCTTTACCGCGCAGAAATTTGTTAAAAGCTGGGACAAGGCGAGTATTGGCGTAGTCTATCCAGATGCGAGCGATCGCTTTAGCTGCGGGATCGCGGGGTAACAATGGTGGTTCTGGAAAAACCTCATCTAGATATTCATTGATGATAGCGGACTCGTAAATTTCAACATCTCCATGCTTGATAGCTGGAACTTTGCCATAGTGGGAAATCTGCGTGTACCCATCTGGTTTATTTTGTAAGTCAATTTCTATCGGCGTGAAGTCAATGCCTTTTTCCAGTAAGACTACACGAGTCCGTTGAGAGAAGGTAGAGGCTTTGGCGAAGTACAGTTGTATGTTGCTCATGAAATCTTTTCCTTGTAATTATCGTGACATGCAGACTATTTGAGATTGCACAACTCCAACTAAAGCAATAAGACAGAAGCGAGATGTGTTGATTAGTGCAGTTAAATAATTGACTGGCAGGTATCTACGTCAGTTAAATGGTATATTACAGTTTGTCGGTCGACTTAACGTATTTTAAATATTATACAGTCTTTATGAAAATATGCATACCTAATTATTAGTGTAACTAAATAAATATCTAGACATAATCAGGTTTGTCAAAAAGAGGTATTCTTATGTACTCGAAATCTGATAGTAGGCAGATCCGTCTTGGCTTGCTAGTACCCGCAGGTAACACGACGTTTGAGCCTGACTTTCACTGTGCTTTTTCCAGTCAAGTCAGTGTTCATAGCCATCGCGTGATTGCCCAACGCTCCCACGCCTATGAGAGCTATGAATCAATGGATGACATCAACGAAGAAGCTGTTAAGGAAGTAGAAAAATTAGCTAGAGCCGGGGTACATTTTGGAGCATACGGCTTCACAACAGCAACATTTTACCGAGGGCGAGTTTTTGCTGAAAAATTAGAGCAACGTTTGACACAGGCGCTAGGAGTACCCGTTATTGTGCCTGCTTTAGCTCTATTAGAAGCGTTGACATACCTAAAAATTAGGAAAATTTATGTAGTCACTCCTTATCCAGAATGGAACAACCAAACGCTAAAAACGTTTTTGAGTGAAGCGTCTTTTGAAATAGTGGGGTTTAAAGGTGATGAACGCCCAAAAGAAGTAGCGAAAAATAATTACCTTTGGCATCAGTTACCCGATGAAGCCGCAGCTTTTATCAAAGAGCTATCTCACAAAGGTGCAGATGCTATTGTGTTGCCCTGTACGGCATGGAGAACATTTGAGGTGATTGAGGAATTAGAGGCAGATTTGAATATTCCTGTAGTCACAGCAAACCAAGCCACAATATGGAGTTTAGCAAGGCGTGCTTCTATTGAATCTGCACTTCGTCCGAGAGGAAAATTGTTTGCTATTTAATCACAGAGCTTTTCATAAATGAAATCTTAAAAAGAGGAAATTTCATGTCAGACAAGTCTAATTTACAAAACCCGCTTTTAGATGAGGTACTAGCTCATTATGAGCGTGGTTTGGAAGCTGAACGCTTATCAAAGCGTACAAATCCGATTGAACTAGTTCGCACCCAAGAGCTTCTTAGCCGCTACTTGCCTCCTCCTCCCGCAGTGATTTTCGATGTTGGTGGCGGCTCAGGTATCTATGCTTGTTGGCTTACCCAGCTAGGGTATAAAGTTCATCTGATTGATCCAGTTCCTTTGCACGTAGAACAAGCCCGTTTTGCTTCTCAGGTTCAGCCAGATTATCCACTTGCAAGCGCAGAAGTTGGAGATGCCCGTCAGTTAAATCAAGCAAACAACAGCGTTGATGCAGTTCTTCTATTTGGGCCACTGTATCACTTGATCGAACGTAGCGATCGCATAAAAGCATTACGCGAGGCTGATCGTGTTTTAAAGAGCGGAGGTCTTGTTTTTGCCGTTGCTTGTTCTCGCTTTGCTTCGCTTTTAGACGGTTTATTTCGGGGATGGCTAGACGATCCGGAGTTTGTGGAAATTGCTTATCGAGACTTGCTTGAAGGGCAGCATCGTAATCCGAATAACCATCCTGCTTACTTTACAACAGCCTTCTTTCATCATCCTGATGAACTAAAAGCAGAGGTGGAAGAAGCAGGGTTATCTTGTGAAAAGCTGTTAGCCATAGAAGGCCCAGGCAAATTACTACAAAATTTTGACGAACATTGGAGTGAACAAAGTCGCCGTCAAAGACTCCTACAAGCTATTCGTTGGCTGGAGACTGAACCTTCTACACTAGGTGTGAGCGCTCACATTATGGCTATTGCTAAAAAGGTGACAGTCTGACAGCAAGATGCACATTAACCTTATCAAACCTTAGTTAATTAAGAAAAATAAATATTAAGTGCAAACAGAACTGGTTATTTTCGACTGTGATGGAGTGTTGGTAGACAGCAAAACATTGGGTAATCGTATTCTTGTTGAATTTGTCGCCGAGTTTGGCTTGATATTGAAACTTGAAGAAGCCATTTTGTTATTTAAAGGTTGCAAAATGGCTGATTGTCTTGCTGTCATTGAGCAAAGACTAGGGAGAAAGATGCCACAAGATTTTGTGACTTAACTTCATACCCGTACTGCTAAAGCTTTTGAGGGTGAACTGCTTCCCGTACAAGGATAATTGTTACAAAGTAATGCTCCTAAGTGGAAGGCAAACCAAGGAAGTACTCCAGTTTTACGAAAAAACTGAGTTTAAGAAGGGTATCAAAACTGGTTTTGTGGCTACACCAATATCTCACTAAGGTGGTGTTAAGCTTTTTCGTAGCTAAATATATATAGTGCTTGACTTATGTTTTCACAAGATGTAATTTATCAATATTAGATAAAACATCGGTAAACTAATCGATTTTTAGTACTTTAGTAAATTTCAAATAAAAAAATAGCTGAAAAACTCTCTCCTCCTCATTTCTCTGTGCCTCTGTGGTAGCCTGTAACGAGACGCTCCGCGTAGCTTGCTTCTCCGTAGGAGTATGCGTCTACGTTTATTTGGATAATTTATTTCTTGGAAGTCCTTTAACAGAAATAAATATATTTATTGGAAATTAGCCTGAGTTTAGAGTTAACAGTTTCTGCATAGTATCAAAGATTGAAAATTTTCTTAAGATATATTGTTATAAAATACAGATTTTTCGACAATAAATAATGTAATGCGAGAAATAGATTACCGAAAAACACAACAAAAAGGGGAATTGTTTATCTAAAATGATATAAGTTTTAAGAAAAGTTATATCTTATTGATGAACTACAGGCATTCAATTAGAAATAGCAAAAGAGAGAATATTAGCTATGGAAAAAAAATATTGCTTTCTCACATTAATATTCATTCAAGGAATAGCGATCGCACTCTTATTCATCAATACAACCGCATTTGCAGCCACAGTCAATCCCTGTCCCCAAGGTATGGCGATGATTTCAGGAGGAACGTTCAAAATGGGGTCTGATAATTCCAGTTTTGTGGAAGAGCGATCGCCTGGAGATGTAACGGTGACTAACTTCTGTATTGATAAATATGAGGTAACAAATGCACAATTTGGCGAATTTGTCAAGGAAACAGGATATGTGACAGTTGCAGAGCGTCCCTTATCTGAAGAACAGTTTCCCGATTTACCCGATGAGCAGCGATTACCGGGTTCTTTAGTGTTTGAGATGCCAAAACCAGGTGTCAAGCAAGTTCCCTTTCTGAGTTGGTGGCATTGGACTACTGGCGCGAATTGGCAACATCCCTTTGGCTCAGACAGTGCGTTGGGACAGCCCGCCGCAGGCATCACTAGCAAATTCAACTATCCAGTTGTTCACATAGCTTACGAAGATGCCCTAGCCTACGCCAAATGGTCAGGAAAATCCCTACCCACCGAAGCTCAATGGGAATATGCCGCCCGTGGTGGCTTGGATGGTGCAACCTATGCTTGGGGCAATAAATATTCTGAACATAGAGCCAACACTTGGCAAGGAATTTTTCCCTTTTTCAACACCAAAGCTGATGGTCACTTGGGCATTGCTCCCGTCGGTTCTTTTGCACCCAATGGTTATGGACTCTATGACATGACCGGCAATGTGTGGGAATGGACTACTGATTTTTTTCAAGTCGGACACGATCGCAAATCCCATCAAATTAATCCTATTGCCTTAAATCAAAGCTTTAATCCCAAAAAGCCCGATGAATCAGAGTTACACGTGATCAAGGGGGGATCATATCTCTGCGCTCCCAATTACTGTAGCCGCTTCCGTCCGGCGGCGCGGGAGTCAGAATCACCCGATACGGGAACTACTCATATCGGGTTTCGGCTAGTTAAAAATTTGGCTGATTCCAGCACACTACGTTTGATGAGCAACAATAATGGCACAACTGACCAATAAATACTTCCTTAGTGTACAAGCCCCTAGATTTATCTGTGAAATAAATCCAAAATCTAAAATCTAAAATCCAAAATTGTATGACTGATCCTCACAAGAAAGATTCTTTGTATGTATCTCTCAAGTTAACTTCTGGTGCGATCGCCTTTTTGACAGCCCTGACGCTAATATTTTCTAGTCTCTTACCTCTACCTGCTTGGGCGGACTACGGCGACAAATTGCCATTACCCCAACCATCTTTTCAAGGCAAAATTGGCATTACTTACCAAGAATCCCAACCAGACTTCCCCAAACCCATTAAGGCTCCAGAAAATGCACCAAACGTCTTGCTGGTGTTGCTTGATGATGTCGGTTTTGGACAAACCAGCACCTTTGGCGGTCTGATCGATACGCCTAATTTAGACCGTCTAGCAGAAAGGGGATTGCGTTATAACCAATTCCACACTACAGCACTCTGCTCTCCTACCAGAGCTGCATTGCTCACGGGACGCAACCATCATTCTGTGAGTACAGGTGTGGTTACGGAGTTAGCCACAGGCTATCCAGGTTATACTGCGATTTTACCTAGAAGTGCGGCAACGATCGCCGAAGTATTGCGAGACTATGGATATAACACGGCGGCCTTTGGCAAATGGCACAATACCCCAGACTATGAAACCAGTGCGGCAGGCCCATTTGATCGCTGGCCGACAGGTTTAGGTTTTGAGTACTTCTATGGATTTATGGGCGGTGATACTAATCAATGGAGTCCAGCTTTAGTGGAAAATACCCAACATATTCAGAAACCAAGCAATCGCCCTGATTATCACCTTACCCCTGATCTAGCAGACCATGCAATTAAGTGGATTCGCACCCAACAAGCGATCGCTCCTGATAAACCCTTCTTTACCTACTTTGCCACTGGCGCAACCCATGCCCCACACCATGCGCCCAAAGAATGGATTGACAAGTACAAGGGTAAATTTGCTCAAGGTTGGGATAAATTACGCGAAGATATCTTTGCTCGTCAGCTAGCCCTTGGTGTAATTCCCGCCGATACTAAGCTGACTCCTCGTCCGGCGGAACTCCCGGCTTGGGATTCCCTCACTCCCACCGAGCAGAAAGTTTATGCGCGTCAGGCAGAAGTATTTGCAGGTTTCCTCAGCCATACCGATGCACAAATTGGTAGAGTCATTGATGCCATCGACCAACTAGGCAAATTAGATAACACCTTAGTCTTTTTCATCGCCGGCGATAATGGTGCGAGTGCTGAAGGCGGCTTAACAGGTAGTGTTAATGAATTAAAAGTCTTTAATGGCGTAGCAGAAAGTCCTCAAGAAGTTCTCGCGGCTTTAGATGATTTAGGTGGGCCAAAAGCCTTCAATCATTTTCATGCAGCTTGGGCTTGGGCAGTGGATAGTCCCTTTCAATGGACAAAACAAATTGCTTCTCACTTCGGCGGAACCCGCAATGGTTTAGTTGTGGCTTGGGGCGAACGCATCAAAAATCGTGGTGGACTGCGGAGCCAATTCCATCATGTAATTGATATTGCGCCTACAATTCTGGAAGCTGTGGGGATTGAAGAACCAGAGGTAGTCAACGGTGTAAAACAACAACCCATCGAAGGTACTAGCCTTGCCTATAGCTTTGATGATCCTGCTGTACCATCCCATCACAAAACCCAGTATTTTGAAATGTTTGGCAATCGTGGCATTTACGATCAAGGTTGGGTAGCAGCCGCCCGTCATGGACGCTTACCTTGGGAGCGTGTCTCCAAAACTACCTTCGATGAAGATAATTGGGAATTATACGATATTACTAAAGACTTCAGTGAAGCCAACGATTTAGCCAAGCAGAACCCTGACAAGTTAGCGCAACTACAAAATCTATTTCTGAAGGAAGCAAAGAAGTACAAAGTTCTGCCCTTGGACGATCGCTTATTTCAACGGTTTGATGTCAAAACCCGTTCTAACTTAATCACAGGACGCAATAACTTTACTTATTACACATCTGTTGCAGGGATTCCCGAAGGCAGCGCTCCCAATATTAAGAATCGCTCCTTTAGCATCACTGCCGATGTGGATGCTGCCAAAGATAGTACTGAAGGCGTTTTAGTCACCCAAGGCGGACGTTTTGCGGGTTGGAGTTTCTTTTTGAAAAAAGGTAAACCCACCTTTGCCTACAACTTCTTAAATAGCGATCGCACAATCATTCAATCTTCCCAACCAATTGCGATCGGCAAATCCCAAATCAAATTTGACTTTACTTATGATGGTGGCGCTCCGGGGGCAGGCGGTACTGGTAAGCTCTTGATTAATGATCAACAGGTTGCGGAAGGCCGCATTGATAAAACCATAGGCTACCGATTTGGTTTAGATGAAACCTTTGATATTGGTCAAGATACTGGCACACCTGCGGTAGGTACTTACCAAACACCTTTTGCATTCACCGGCAACTTACAGCAAGTCACCCTGGAATTGAAGTAATAGGGATTGGGCATCCCTTCGACTTCGCTCAGGGCAAGTGGGCATTGGAAGTGTGGGAGGAGAGGGAAGCATAAATTCTCTTTCTCCCCACATTCCTCACACTCCCTCCTCCGCCCCTCCGCCCCTCTGCGTCTCTGCGTAAGATAAAAAATCATGAACGAAATCTTGTCACTAATCGACAAACTCGCACTTTTCACATTTATCGTGTTCACTATGCTGGGTGCAGGGTTAAGTCTAACTGTACAACAGATTTGGGAACCACTCCGCAACCTCCGCTTAGTCATATCATCGCTGCTAACAAATTTTGTGCTAGTGCCGCTTTTTGTATATTTGTTACTACAAGTAGTACATTTAAGTGAACCACTCAGAGATGGCTTACTGATCATGGCAGTAGCATCAGGGCCTCCAGCACTACCTAAACTTGCCCATATAGTTAAAGGCAATATAGCTTTCTCGGTGGGATTAATGATGTTGCTAATGCTGGGCACAATTTTTTATATGCCGATTGTATTGCCCTTAGTGGTGGAAGGTGTGCAGATTAACTCCTGGGACATTGCCAAACCCTTATTGTTAATGATGGTCAGTCCATTAATCATTGGATTATTCATCAAAGCAAAATTGAGTGCGATCGCCCCCATTATCCAGCCGATTTTGTTCAAATTATCTAATGCTGGATTGCTTTTAGGTCTGGTTGTCAGGCTGATAGTTCACACTAACGATATCATTGGCTTATTACAAACAGGTGCAATTTTAGTTTGTGCCGTTTTTATAGTCTTCTCCTTTACCGTGGGTTATCTTTTGGGCGGCCCTGGTATCGATACTCAACGAGTTCTAGGAGTAGGAACAGCTCAACGTAATTTTGCCGCAGCATTATTAGTAGCTACAAGTAATTTTGAAGATCCTAGCGTAGTCAGCATCATTATGGTGACAAGTATTTTAATGATGATTGTAGTTCTGATCGCTGGGCCAAAGTTCATAGAACTAGACCAAGGAACGGGTGTAGAGATAGAACAGGTAGAAGGTTGAAACTCTCCTAACTACAAAAATATCTCTGTTGCTCATTTTGACAAAAAGTCAAGAGCTTGTTTACTATCCTGCTTGCTTATTGACTACATTTCTTAAAGGCTGACCGACTCGGTAACGCTCTAAATTATCGAGAAACAAGGCGACAATGCGTTCTTTCAATGCTGGGGAAATTGCGGAAGTATGGGGTGTAATCAAGAGGTTAGGTAATGACCATAGAGGACTTTCTGGCGGTAAGGGTTCAATAGAAACTGTGTCTAATCCTGCACCTGCAATCCAGCCTTCAGTGAGAGCCTTAGTTAAAGCTGATTCATCCACAACTGCACCGCGACCCACATTAATTAAATAAGCATGACTGGGTAGCGATCGCAGTACTGTTTCATCAATTAAGGCCTTGGTTTCTGGTGTCAGAGGTGTGGCTACAACTAGATAGTCAACTTCTGGTAACAATGCGTGCCATTCATTGCCAACGACGATTTTATCAAAGTTTGTTAGAGGTTCAGGACGACGACGACCACCCCAAACTTTCGCTCCAAATGCTTTAGCGCGAGATGCGATCGCTTGACCTATATTCCCAGTCCCAAGAATTAACACAGTTGAATTTGCTAACTCTGGTAGTACTAACCAGCTTTTTTCCCATCTGCGTTGATCATGATCTGCTTGCAGTTCCCGTAACTGCTTGGTGTGATAGAGGATCAAAGTTAAGACAAATTCTGAAATGGGAATTGCATGAACCCCCGCGCCATTAGTGAGGATAATATCGTATTCGAGAAAAATGGGTGTCAAGATGTGATTCACACCAGCACTAGGAGTCTGTTGCCAACGTATTCCAGGAGCAGCTGCTAGCACCTTATGTAGAGTCGTGGGCTTCAATTCTAACCCACTGAGATAAACTTCAGCATCACTAGCATCACCATCAAAATTACCATCACTATCTACCCGCACAAATTTTGTATCCGATGGTAGATGTGGCTCAATCTCAGCAGCAAGCTCTATAGGTAAAATTAGTTTGACCACGCGTTGATCCTTTATACCATGTTAAATTGTGAATTACTGAGGATGTTGCTGATTACTCATCTATCACGAGCAGACAGCGATGCCTATGGTGGTTCGCAAAGCGACCATCGCATAATCTAGTTAACAGTTTTCCTTACTACTTCCAGAGTAAAAATGAAGTCTCACCCCACTTTCCCGTAAAGACAAATTCCACGATTTGCGAACACGGGGTGCTAGTTCCCGTTCTCGTAACCCATCATTCAAACTCTGGGGATCACCTATATATTTTTGGAGTCCAAGCAGACTTGATCTGGATTGAATTTCCATGATACTGTGCATGAACTACAAAATACTGTTTATCGATAGATTTATTGTAGTTTGTAGTGGATCACAAATTGCTAATCACTCTATAGGGTGAGAGTTTGTATAAAATTATGAGGAAAAAATTAAAGGTATGGCAAATATTGCATTAATTGTTGGGGCTGGTAGTGGACTCAGTGCCTCACTAGCGCGTTTATTGGCAAAAGAAGGTTTTACTATTGCTTTAGCAGCGCGACAAATTGATAAGCTCAAAGCATTATCTGATGAAATTGGAGCCGTCAATTTTACTGCTGATGCTTCTCAACTAGATGAAGTTGAACAACTATTTACAGATGTCGAACAAAAACTAGGAGTACCAACATTAGTTGTGTATAATCCTAGCTGGCGCGTTCGGGGTTCATTTGTGGAACTTGACCCAGCCGATGTTGCCAAAACATTAGAAATTACTGCGTATGGTGGCTTTTTAGTAGCACAAGCGGCAGCAAAACGTCAGTTAGCTGTGGGTGGAGGAGCTATCTTTTTTACAGGTGCTTCCGCTAGTGTTAAGGGTTATCCTCAGTCTGCACCGTTTGCAATGGGTAAATTTGCTTTACGGGGTTTGGCTCAGAGCATTGCCCGTGAATTGGCTCCTCAGAATATCCATGTGGCGCATTTTGTGATTGATGGAGGAATTCGTTCTGCTACCCGGATAGAACCAGATAATCAACCAGATAGTTTACTTGATCCAGATGCCATCGCTCAAACTTACCTGAACATTCTGAGCCAACCTCGCAATGCTTGGACTTGGGAAGTTGAATTGCGACCTTGGGTAGAAAAATTTTGATTTTCACTCTGCTCTAGATATACATAGCAAAGTAATCATTGTAAATTTCTGTATTAGTCATGACTGTGAGTTCTATTTGTTTCTGTTCTTGATCTGTTGCCGAACTTGTAGCCTGGTCTAAGCTTTCTTGAGGAATAAAATCACCACAGTATTCATTCGCAGGTACAGCTGCATTCATCTTTTGGGGATAACTCAATTTAAGATTATTCATGATGGTAATGAATTGACTACGGCTGCGATCGCTAAATCTGGGATTAAGCCGCTTTTCTTCGCCAATGGTGGAAACTGTGCGTCCTTTATAATCATGGGCAGGATATACCAAAGTATCATCTGGTAAGGCGAATAAGCGTTGTGTCACCACATCGTATAAAATTCCAGCATCACCTCCCTGAAAATCTGTGCGTCCACAACCACGAATGAACAAGGCATCACCAGTTAACAAATGGGTTTTGTTCACCAAATATGCTATATGACTGGCGGTGTGACCTGGCGTGGAAATTGTTTCGATGATTACCGATCCCACCTCTAGGATTTCGCCACCGACAAGGGAGCGATCGGCTTTTGTCACAGCAGTATTCTGGGGAACAATTACCTGAGCGCCTGTTTGTTGCCTGAGTTTGCCTGCCCCTGTGATGTGATCGGCATGAAGGTGAGTTTCTAGACAGTAGCGTAGCTTTAATCCCAGTTCACCTAATGATTGCAAATCGCGGTCAACTTGCTCTAATACAGGATCGACTAGAACAGCATCTCCTGTCTGCTGATCGGCAATTAAATAAGTGTAACTACTAGTTTCAGGGTCAAAAAATTGCCGAAATAGGAAAGTTGACTGGGGTATCTCTGCACTGCCATCAGTTACGCTTAACAAAGGCATCGTCGCAATAGTCCGCACACGCACTGGTAGCGACTGCAACAACGCCTTAGATAATTCCTGCGCCTGTCCCCGTAATTCTGGTACAGCGATACTTTCCCACAAGTCGCCCTTGCGGGGAGTTCCCAAAGTATAAAGCAGCGTCGAAACGTTACCGTCTGCTGCATATAAAGCACCGTGGGTATCTGTATCTAATCCTAAACCAATGGCATTGGGGCGAATTAATTTCTGCGATCGCAAATTAGTAATCAGAGGATGAGGCGATCGGCGATAATCTGCTGCTACCCCTGTACAATTCACCACCCGGTGGACGTGCAAGATATTATTAGTTTGGGTTTTGCGCTGACACACGGTCACTGCTACACCGTCCGCCAAAGCTTGATATTCCTGAATCCGCCCGGCAGAGATAGTGAGTTGACCAGAATCTAGCATTTCAGTGACAACATCCGCCACTTGTGGGGCAATGCGGTGACGATGCACATCCCAATAGGGTGTCAGATGACGCAAAAAACGTTGCTGTTCCTCGGTCGGTAGTTTTTGCCAGATTTTCTGGATCATGGGACGCAGAGAATCAATTACTGCTCGCCAGTCGTAGCCTTGGGCAGCAGCAATTTCCACCTCGGCACGCACCCGACGTAACCAGCCGCGTACACTTTTTGGTAAATTTTCTGGGGTCAAGAAGCAGGGATAAGGTTGAGCCGCTTGATGTTTGAGGGGAAATAATCCGCGTCGGGACACAGCATAAATTTTGCCCCGATGTTGGCGATCGCTCAGAGATAAAACCATATCCACCATCGTCAGTCCCGTACCAATTAGCAACACAGGTGCATCAGCATCAAGGTCTGCTAGGGCATCGGCTGACCAAGCATTCCGTAGATAATCATCATTACTGTTGGCGTTTTGGATGGCGGGGGGTGCAGAAGGTGAGTTCCCCAATGCCAACACAACTCTGTCTGCGGCAAAACAGCGACCACTACGCAGAGAAATCATTGCGCCTTTTTCTTCAGGCTGTACCCCTACCACTTCATCGGTCAAGCGTTCTAGTCGCACATCACTAGGTGCTGTGGCTTCTGCTTCTGCCAAAACCGATTGAATGTATAAACCATAGACCTTACGAGGTATGAAGGTACTGGCATTGACTTCTTCTGAAAAAAATGCTGTTAACTCATCGCGGTTGTGCTGAAGCCAACGTAACAAATGCCCTGGATCATGGGCAAATGCACTCATGTTGCCTGCCGATACATTCAGCAAATGACAGTTGGTATCTGTGCTGTAGGCAATTCCCTTGCCAATTTGGTCACTGCGCTCAATCAGCTTAATGGTGAGAGGTTGGCTGGCAGTTTTCAATAAGTGGGTAGCGACTAGAGAACCACTAAAACCTCCGCCAACAATAGCGATCGTGGTTGGAGTATGGGCAGTTAAAAAACTAGGGTTCATGGCAGTCTTAGTTAGAATCTAATAGTTGCGCCGATTTCATAAAGTCTATCTAACAGGACTAAACACATTTACAACCCAGCTAAAAGAATTAAGACTTTATTACGTCTCAAGTCTTATAATACCTGTTTTCCAGGCATTAAATACATTTAATTGATAAATTAACCGTAGTTTTGGATTACATGGTAATCATCCCTTACTAGTAAACGAAATAACCAAAACTTCGTACAAATTCCTCATGATAGGTTTGCTCCGGTTATTGAATGCGTTAAAAGTTAATCAACTGTAGTCACCCAACATCCATTTTCTTTTCGCTGCCTCATTAGCTAAATCAATCTTGATAACAAACTTATGGTCTGCTAGCATTTTTTGTATTGGTTTAAGTTCATGATCTCCTAAGTGATTTTCCAAATAAGCTTCTATTAAAACCTCAACCAACTGAGTGACACTATCTGGAGGCATTTGAATGTATCGTTGAATGTACTTGATTGCCCTCCCATCATCAGTCATAACTTTACCACCAATACGTTTGGCAACTACAAAACAAGATAACTCTGCATCGCTTGCACGTTTTGACTGAGGAACAGTTGACATTTCTACTAAATCCTCTATTTGCAAGGGAAATCTTGAAATTTCACCAGAATTGACTAAATTACTGAAATAAGTCAAGCTATCAGGATATTTGTGTTTTGCATTCTCAAATTCCAGTTGTACATACACCGTTGTAATTACAGAATAACCAAGTGCTTTGAGGAGATAAAAGCGATTGATATACATGAAATTCAAAATTGAACACTTATCGATAGTTACCACTCCTTTCACTAGCTATCTACCTCCAGAAACGTTAACAGTTCATGTAGAAGTTGATAACCATCTTCTAAAGGAAGTAACAGCATATCTAGAAGTTTTTGATAAGTAATTTCTCCACGTCTGTATGCCTCTGTACCAAGATCAATAAAGTGCCAAGATAAACCTCGGCGTATAATTTGAGTCGATTTGTCTCGTATCCCTGAAGATAAACTTGGTGGAGTTTCAGGATCAAATTTCTCATCATGCTTAATAATTAAACGTTGATCTTGGAATAACTGCTGTTGTAAGCCTTTATCAATCCATTTAAGTTCAGATAAACGGATTATGACAACTTGTGAGCTAACTCGAAAGCGTTCGGCAATTTGTCGGATCAGACTAATCCAGGCTTCATAAGTGTTGACAGGTGAGTAGTCTAATTCCAGTCTTTGCTTTGGAAGCAAAAAATTACCTGCAAAACTATTAGCTCTCCATTCAAGCTCAGATTTATCATTTGAGGATTTTAAGTATGTAACCTCTTGACCTTGAGATGAATCAAATAAAGCATGACAGTACTCATGAGCAGCAGAAAAATTTTGCCGATACAAGTCATCAAGGTAGTTGACAAGAATACAATGTCCAGCAACCGGATGATTGATGTATAAGGCAGAAATATTTTTATCCTTTAATTGACGTTTAAAAATATGAATACCTTGATTTCTGATCAACTCAAATATATTTTCTATTGGTTGTTTTCCCAGAGCTAAACGTTCTCTCTCAAAAAAGGCAGCTTCTTCGCCTTGTCTTTTGAAGTGTCTGTGACCAAACGAAAATTGTCCATAATTGGGAATCGGTATAGACTGACGCTGAAATATTTCTCTCTCCAGGAAATCTTCGTATTCACAGAGCCGAACAAATTCCTGAATAGCGACGCGATCGCTCTGGGAAAGGGCAGCATTTCGTCGAAACATCTCTTGAACTTGTGACTCTGCTGATGGATAGTCACCCGTAACAAAGTATCTAAAATCACGACGGTATAGAACGGCTAATAATACTAACTGATCACCTGTAATTCTGTTCCTACCCTCTTCAATATTTAGATACTCCTGGAGGTTTATTTGAAGGCGTGATGCAGGATCTTGCGGAGCAATTAAAAGACTTTCCCGCGCATCCTTGAGCTTTCTTCCCAAAACCGCATAATCAAACGCCATTACTCTTAAAAACGCTTAAAAATTTTCTTTACCCAAAATCATCTTACTGTATTTGACAAATCAGGAACCTCTTAGCAACAGATATTGAACTTTTTTATACAAGCATTTACACACCAATACTATACATAATTTTTACGTATAACCAAGCAATTAAGGCCGGTTTTTATTCAATAAGGCTTGATTTTATATAAATGTTTGTGATACTCTGCCTTCGTCCTAAAACTACAGTTATTTGATATACTAACCGTAGTTTATAAACAGACAGTGTGTATCAAATGGGAATCACTCCTTATGCCAAAAGATTGGTATGAATGGCACGACCTCTACAACACTGAGCCAAAATTGCAGCAGCGTCTAGAAATCGTGCAGGAATATATTGCTTACAGCTTGAATGCCTCACCTGATGGCGCTATCCGAATAGTGAGTGTTTGTGCGGGTGATGGACGAGATTTACTAGGAACTTTAAAAAATCACCCTCGTGCGAAGGATGTTTCTGCACGACTAGTTGAAATAAATTCAAATTTAGTTGAGCGTGGACGAGCAACTATAGAGTCTTTGGGTTTAGCCAAGCAAATTGAGATTATCAATGGTGATGCAACTCTTGCCACTAACTATGTAGGAGCAGTACCAGCAGATATCGTGATTGTGTGTGGTGTCTTTGGCAATCTGGCTGAGGAAGATGAACTTAATCGCTTATTAGATAACCTGAGTTTTCTGAGTAAACCAGGTGCTTTTGTCATTTGGACTCGTGGACACTCCAACGGTATTACTTACTCTAACAATGTACGGAAAATTTTAAGTGCATCTGGATTTGAGGAAGTGAACTTCAAGTTCACTGCTACAAAAGACATGGGTGTAGGTCTTCATCAATACCTTGGCAAGAACTTGGCTGCACCTAAAGAGCAACAGTTATTTGTGTTTTCCGGTATTCCTAGTAAAGCGAGGTAAAAAATGTCTATTCAAAACACACTATCAACTTGGGAAGAAGTTTTAGACACTGCTAGAAAAAATACCTTTGCGCGTAGAGTAAAGAGGACAGGACAATCTCCTTCTACTGCACCAATACCCAACAGTTTACAGAAACTTCCCCCAAACACACAACCACCAGTCTTGCTTTATCGAGATACTAATTCTTGGTGTCCTTTCTGCGAACGAGTTTGGTTTGCTCTGGAAGAAAAGGAAATTCCCTTCGCAACGGAATTTATTGATTTAAGTAATAAACCTAAATGGTACACTGACTTAGTTCCCACAACCCTTGTCCCAGCGGCAAAAATTGAAGGAAAGTTAGTATACGAATCCAAAGATATTCTCTTAGCTTTAGAAGAAAGGTTTCCACATCCAGCATTATTACCTGAAGATTCAGAAAAAAATGCTGTTACTAGGCAGTTAGTTGAAGATGCTGAGACTAACGGTTTTAGAGAGATTGCTTACAAATTCTTGAGAGAAGCACCTGTAGATGCTAATGAGTTGGCAAACTTACAAGCAGCATTTGAGGCGAAGTTAGATGAACTTGAGCAAGCTTTAGCTAAATATACCGGCCCTTACTTTGTAAGTACGTTTAGCTTAGTTGACATTCTGTATAGCCCCCATCTAGATAGATTGTCGGCTAATTTACCTGTATATCGGGGATATCACCTCAAAGGAAATCCTCGCTTTCCTCGAATTAATGCTTGGTTTGACGCACTTAATCAGCGTCCTGCTTATCAGAGGGTAAAATCGGATAATATCACCAACAATTTACTTTTGCGTCGCAGATGGGGTGTAGAACCGATTGGAAATCCTTTACCTCTGGATGTGGCAGATAGTGAGAAAATTCAATATCGCGCAGAAGCGGCTGAGAGATTGAGCGATAATCGGGAAGTTGCGATCGCAGATATTATCAGAAATTCTGGAGTCCAGGCTTTAGCAGCAGATAGTGATTCTACCACAGTTAAGGACGCTGTTGATTTTCACCTCCGACAACTAGCTGATTATCTCATTCATGGCAATGGCGAAACTTTACCGGGTGGAAGGACTGGTGGTAAAAATAGTAGTGTTGATCCCATCTTCGCTGCTGTGGGGGCGATCACTTTCGCATATTTGAGAAATCGCATCTGCGCTCCCCGTGACATGGGTGCTGGTGCAGCAACGGCGTTTCGGGCTGCAATCGATAAATTGTTGACTTCTGTTTATTAATTTTATGGGCGTTGCTGAATGCATGAATGAATTTGCCTCATCAGAGACACAGCGAAAAGTTGGAGCGCTTCTGAATTTTGACCGGAGGCGGAGCGTCTCCGGCTTTGCTCCTGAATTCTGCCGTACTGTAGAAACTTTATTGAGGAAAGGGAATTGCTAGCAGTCCATAGTGAAAATGAACTACAATTAACTGCTGATGTACTGGTAATTGGTGGTGGCCCTGCCGCAGCATGGGCAGCCTGGGCAGCCGCATCCCAAGGAGTCAAAGTCATCATTGTTGATAAAGGTTTTCTGGGTACGAGTGGTGCGGCGGCGGCTAGTGGCAATGGCATCATGGCTCCTTCTCCAGAGAATTGGGACAAAGTTTTATCGGAGCGTTATCGCATAGGAAAAAACCTCGCTAACTCACGTTGGATCGAGCGTGTTATCGAAAAAACTTGGCTGAGTTTGCCCTTAGTGGAAAGTTGGGGCTATCATTTCCCCAAAGAAGATGGGGAATCTGTGCGTCAGAGTTATTATGGCCCTGAATATATGCGGGTACTTCGCAAAAACCTTTTGCGTGTAGGTGTGCAGATTCTTGATCAAAGTCCGGCTTTAGAGCTTTTATTGGCTGACGACGGCTCAGTAGCTGGAGCAAGAGGTGTGCAGAGGCAGCATGATCGTACTTATACCGTTCGTGCTAGTGCAGTAGTCTTAGCGAATGGCGGTTGTGCATTCTTGAGTAAAGCATTAGGTTGCAATACCAATACAGGTGATGGCCTGTTGATGGCAGTGGAAGCTGGTGGGGAACTTTCTAGTATGGAAGCTTCTAATCACTATGCCATTTCGACGGCTTTCAATGGGACTGTAACCAGGGGTGTTCCCTTTGGCTGGGCTAGTTATACGGATGAAGCAGGCAATGATCTGGGTGGCTATATCAATGGTCGTCGCGATCCATCGTTTCTCCCTAATGCCCTCTTGAAAGGCCCCGTTTATGCTCGTTTGGATCGAGCCACACCAGAAGTTAAAGCAGTGATTGAAAAGTCTCATTTTATCGCTTTTCTACCCTATACAAAAGCTGGTATTGACCCCTATACAGAACGAGTGCCTGTGACACTTATTTTAGAGGGTACAGTCCGTGGTACAGGTGGGATTCGGATTGTGAATGATAATTGCGCTACAAAAGTTCCTGGTCTTTACGCTGCCGGTGATGCAGCATCGCGGGAGTTTTTAGTCGGTTTAGCTTCTGGGGGTGGTGGCCCCAATGCTGCCTGGGCAATTTCCACAGGGCAATGGGCAGGAGTTGGAGCAGCGGACTTTGCTAAGAGTCTAGGCGCTCATGCAAATGAACGGGTTACGCATCCTGCTGGTCAAGTGGGATTGCGATCGCCTACGGTAGACGGAACGCCATCGCCTTTGGCGGGGCGTAGCCCATCGTCACCCTCACCCACTTCTCAAACATTCGATAGTGAGGCGATCGTGCATGGTGTACAAGCCCAGATGTTCCCGTTGGAGAAGAATTACTTGCGTTCTGAGCAAGGACTTTTGGATTCTCTCGCTAAATTAGAAACGCTGTGGCAGCAAGTACAAGAAAACCCGAAACAAGATACAGTGCGCGATGTGGAATTTTCTCGTCGAGCAGCTGCTCTGACGGCTGTAGCACGATGGGCATATTTTAGCGCGTTACATCGCACGGAAACGCGCAGCGAACATATTCGTGTGGACTATCCCGAAACCGATCCAAATCAGCGTTATTACCAAGCAACAGGAGGCTTGGATAAGCTTTGGGTAAGGCGTGATTGGATTACGGATGCAATCGCTACACCACCAGTAGAAACCACTCAAACCATACCCTCTGTATCAAAGTTGTAGCAGGAGCATATCATGATCGAGCTTGTCAGCCATAAACTCTGTATCAATTGCAATTTGTGCGTCCAAGTGTGTCCTACCAATGTCTTTGACTCCGTACCTAACCAGCCACCTGCGATCGCCCGCAAGGAAGACTGTCAAACTTGTTTCATGTGTGAGGCTTATTGTCCTGCGGATGCACTCTATGTTGCGCCTGAATCTCATACCAATGTTGCAGTCAATGAGGATGATTTAATTGAAAGTGGCATTATGGGTGAATATCGTCGCCTCTTGGGTTGGGGATATGGTAGAAAAAACAATAGTGACTTGGATACGGCTCATAAGCTGCATCAACTGCCACGTCCTTATCAAAGTTAATTTGGGTGTTTGGGGAGTAAGTTTTTATTCAGCACTTTCAAGCACTTTTTGACGTAGTTCTGGAAATACTTTGGAGACTTTATTCAAGATATATTCGCTATAAGTTCCGTCAAATTCGTGAACACTGGCTTTATCCCAGTGATCGCTTTTATCATCGCTCACTGCCACATCTTTTAGTTCAATGGGTTTGACCTGAAGGAGTGACAAAGAAGTTATAAAGCAGACTGGATAATAACCATAGCCTGTAGACCTTGATGAAAAAAATTTGATAGGTCTTGTTGAGAATACCTCACCTATCTTTTTTACCCCAAAACGGTCACACTCTTCTATCTTCTCAGCTTCAGCCCCTTTGTCACCCTTTCAGAGCTTTAAGTTTGCAACACGATTGGTTTTCTCTGAGGGTGGCTTTATGCGATCGCATGAAGCCATGATAAAAGATAGATCAATGTTAATCAAAATTTAATATTTTCTTAATACAAACAATGAATTTATTGAGATGATTGAAAAGATAAGATTTATCAGCTTCTGAGATTTATTAATGATGAAACCTAACTTAAAAGAGATGTCTGCGAGTTTTCCCCGCCGTCAAATTCTTAAAACTACTCTCACCTTTGTGACTGGTTTGACCGCCACATCACTGGTATCTTTTTTGATGACCAAATCCACAAAACCAGCACAAGCAATTGTTGTGCAACGACCGAATGAGTTTGAACTTCAGGGCGAAGGTATTTACATTAAGTACTCACTTCTGAATGGAGTTCCACAGCTTGATTACAAAACTCAAAATATTTCCACTCATTTCAGTGGTGACCAAATTAAAACCTTAGCTACTGATATCGGTACATTAGTGACAGTAATTATTAGCAAGTCACCAAACCCTAATTTAGGAGGAAATATAGTCAAACTGAGCTTACTCTTACCAATTATCAACTTAGTTATCGGGACGCGAGAAACTCCTGTTCAAACCGAAGCCATTTTAACTACTCAAAAAACATCAGGATCTATCCGCACTCCCCTGTTTGGACAATTACAGTCATATCAGACTCTCAGACTCCAGGGAACTGCTAGGGCAAACCCATCTTAATTGGAGCGGAAAATGAGGTATAGATTAAGATTAACACTACTCTGGATTTGTACCAGGTAGTTTTATCTTGTACAGGCTTTTTAACCTAGTTAAAAACAGTCAAATCAGTGAGGTGCGCCTTTTGACTTGAGGATGCTCAACAATGGTGGAGTGAATAATCAGGTATTCAATGCACCATTGTTGAGTTGATTTCTTAATGAAAACCGACCCAGTTAAACCTTGACTCGTCGTCGGAGTCAGCTTTACTCCTGATCAATTTTTTCAATATCATCAGGTGTACCAGTGGCAGAAATTTTTGATGTGCCAGATTTACCTGCACCTGAATTGCCACCAGAAGCACCAGCACCACCTGAGTGTTTAGAATCAGTGTTACCTTGTTCTTCCTGAAGCTGTTCAATGCGGTTTTTTTCTTGAGCTTTATCTTTTTGGTCAGCCATATCTTATTTACATTTCTCACTATCGGTTAGTTCTTAACTCTAACATTTTCCTCATTCTGGCGACACCAAAGGTAAATACTCTTAATTGGGGTAGTGTTAAATAAAGTGTTAGAAGATTGTAAACTAATTTTGTCCCCATTGCTGGACTACAGGAACAACGCTTGAAGATATTTGGTTGTCGCCCAGGTCTAAGTTTTGTTTTCTATGTGGAACTTGGTTACGTAATAGTTGCGCTAAGTCTGATAAAGCAATATATTACTCAAATTTAGCTTTTGTCCTTATTGTGGTTTTCCTTATAAGGAGTCTTTTGATTCTGTTGTGATTTAACTCAAAGCACTTACCAGGGTTAAAATGCCTTGTCATTGCTTACCATACAAAGAGCGAAAGCGCCAAAGTGTAGTCATGGCACAAAATATACTTGCTATTGTAAAGCGAAGAGGTTCTGCGATCGCAGATGGTTGGGATACTCGGTATACATCAGAAAGCGGAATGGATTAGGTTGGAATTTAAGAGCAAACAGCATAAAACGATCACCACACAAAGATTTTCTTCAAAAATACCTAAGACTAGCCCTTTCAAGGTGTGTTATTTTTCAGTTTTTTCTGGTTTAGAATCTTAA
>NZ_CALMFY010000024.1:0-32031 GCF_937863485.1 uncultured Nostoc sp.
ATCACCCACCCTCCCCAGTTCCTGGTGGGATATTGATCAGGGCAAAAATCTAGCTGTTACAAATATCTGGGCAATGACAAGCCCTTTTAGGGTGAAGGCATCAAGAGATTATTGCAACATATTTAATATATTAAAGCCAAGCAGAGAAATCTTTGGCAAATTGAGACAATGATAACAACTTAATTCGCGGATCATTTTGGGCAGCTTCCCTTTCTGCTTGGGTATTATAGCCCCAGTCTGCAAGAAACAGTTTCACATCTTCAAGGTCTATTTGCTGTTGGACTAACTGCAATGTCTTGAGTCTATCTTCTACGAACCACAGACTAACTAACTTGTCTGTTTCTGCCTGCTTTAGTTCTCGCATAATTTCGTATTTAGGACGCTTGACTTCTTTCCCAAAAATCGCTGGTGCTGGTAAATTTACTCCTTCTTGTTGCAACAACTGCTGTACAAAACGCCCTTCTTTAGTTGTCACAATGTATAGCTTAACTCCACTGTCAAGAGTTAATTTTAGTTTTTCTACTATACCCGGATAAAATCTATGCAGACTTAGCCAACCGTCTAAATCAGTGGTAATCCATTCATCCCGTTGGTTATCGAGTTTTGCACCAATTTCTCTTGCTTGTAGATTGTCATTTAACAAAAGTTTCGGGGCGATGATTACCCATTCATAAAGAATTTTCTCATCAGGAATTCCATCTACCAACGCTTTAATTAAAACGGGCATTTCCCAACCCGTTTCAATTACAGGCCGCAGACGATAGAATCTCAAAGCTAAATCATCTGGTGGTGTGTCGTTAACAGGCGACCAAATTTCACAGTAGGTGCGCCACGCTACCTCAAAATATTCAATTAGTCCGTCACAAATCACTCCATCAAAGTCCAGGGCTAAAACTGTGGGACTACTTGCGGTCATTGTTTTGAGGATGAAACTGCTGTTGTCAGCTTACCTGACAAATTTAAATCATGCAGTAATTTTTGTTAGTCTTTTATAATTTATGACTTGCTCAAAAAGTATGGTGGTATTGTCCAATCTGATTTGATACTAGTAGGTTAACGAGGATCTACACCAGATTTGTGATCAACTAAACGAACTTGGTTTTGCTTGACTCACTACAATGATCAGTGGTAAAGAACGTTTAGCAGGTCCATAAACGACTCAACCCTGAGAATCGTATTGAGATCCATGACAAGGACAAATAAAGTGATTCTTCTCAAGCTCCTACTCAACTGTACATCCTAAATGAGTACAAATTGGACTGATAGCGTACTCAGCAATATTTGACCCGTCTTGAATAATTAGATAATCAACGCTATGGTCTGGCAAGCCTTTTACGAGAATCGGAATTCCGGGCTTTGCGGTTGTCAATAGTGCATTTGCATTAGCCTCAATTTCCTTGCCGTCTTTGTCCAGTGCCACAGATCCTGGAAGATAATTTTGACAGCGTGAATTCTTTGGATACAGGGAGCAAAGGGTTTCTAGGTTTATCTCACGACCTTGGCTGACTTGGGGAAATAAATATCCCATCGCTACTGATGCGACTGTACTACCTAGATGTAAGTTAAAAAATCCCGGCGCGTTTTTATCTTGGCTGGAATTTTGCCATTAGTAGAAGGATTTTCTTCCATGACCCGATTTTCCAAGAAAGGTCTATTAATATACTACGGCACGATCGCGTTAGAATTATTCTTTGGTTTGAAGTTATTTAGTAGTAAAAATACCGACTCTAGGACTAAATACAGCAATCATATTTGATTTGTGAGAATTGCGAACAACCAAGTGCTCAAACAGTCCAGACATTAGTTGAGTCAATTAAAAAGATAGGAGGTGTTCTCACAATTTTTGCTGAAACTACAATTAACTCAGCTTTAATTAAAACTTTTACTCAAGAAGCAAGGGGTGAAATTAGTACCAAATTAACTTTACTCTAATTTAATTGGTGCAAAGGTAAGTGAAAAAGATTCCTACATCAAAATAGTAGAGGTGAATACCCGCAGCATTATAAAAGCATTGAGGAAAAATATCTGCCATTTCAACCAAAGAAGTAAATTCATCTGAGCGAATATCTAACCTAAGAGGTGTTTCGCTCAAATATATTCTCAAAATCTCTCTAGAGAAAGAATTCTTTATACCTTCGATTTTTTAGAATGTTATTCAGATGTGTCATTTTTGAATATCTGAAAAAGCCATGAGTGAAAATAATCAAGAAAATCAAATTAATCAACCAGTGAGCGAAGATTCGCATTCTCGCGAAAAACCGGATGTGAACGAAAGAAACTTAACTGCAAATCCGGGAGATAGAATTGCTGATGAGTCTCAATCAGTTGAGGAAAAAGCTCAACAGGTAGCTGTTGATAATGTACCAGACATTACAGGCGATAATATCACAGTCCCAACTTACTTCGTTGTGGATGAACCCGACGGTGAAAAGAAGGCACTCCACCACGTTAAAGATGCTGAAGAGATTTCCGACATGATTCGGGAAGCACGAGTTGATGAAAATGGAAATCGAATTTGGTGGTAGTCTTTTATTGAAGAGATACGGAGGTACGGAGAGTTCTTTCTTTGCATTCCCGTATCTGTCTTCTTTGGTCAAGTAGACCCGTCGGAAAATTAAATTCGCGTAAATATTAAGATATAAAATTTTCTCTTTGTAAATCCTAATATTTCCCTTATGTAGCTTTTGCGGGTTGTACAGCCTAATAAATTCTGTTGAGGCTCAAAATTTTAAAATATTATTTTTTGTCTCTAAACTATCATCAACTATGCAAATCCTTGTTGCTACGTTCACAGAAGAGATATAGTCGAACTTAATAACCTTTGTAAAGATTGGGCTATGAATTTTTGGAAAAGTCTAGATATAAATAATAACTTTCGGTTGGTTAAGAGTCAACGAGAAGCAACACAGCGGCCAAGTTATACAATAGCTGTTCGTAGACGTTGAACTAACAAAATTTTATAATACTATGCCGAAAAGGCGACGTGTGCAGCAGCTTTTTCAGCTACCGGATTTTTGCGCGTTGGCAAGAAGAAGCAGAGAAGTTAATTTATGCCTGTCAAACCCTAAAAGAATGGGCGAAGCTAAATTACGTCATGAAATACGAATTTGCCTATTACCATTATCCCAGTGAAATGGAAGATGCACTCTATGTAATATTAGAAAACCACCTATGTCTGTTAAAAACAACAGCATAATAAGTGGTTTTACAGGGTTTTTAACAGCAAAAATTAGTTAGCAGCAGAAGTCGCTAACTCCGCGAGACGTTCCTGTTGGTCTTGAGATATGCAAGATTGAATAAGCGTCTCTAAATCACCTTCCAGAACAGGGTTAAGGGAATAATTCTGACCTAACCGATGATCAGTAGCGCGGTTATCTTTATAATTGTATGTGCGAATTTTTTCTGATCGCGATCCTGTACCAACCTGCGATCGCCGCATAGAAGTTACAGCTTGCTGTTGTTCGCTTAACTTGATATCATACAACTTTGCCCGCAGAATTTGCATCGCCCGTTCTTTGTTTTGCAACTGGCTGCGTTCTTCTGTACAGAAAATGCGTATTCCTGTCGGTTTGTGCATTAAGTCAACGGCTGTTTCCACCTTGTTGACGTTTTGTCCACCAGCACCGCCAGAACGAGCTGTAGTCATTTCAATATCTTTCGGGTCAATGTGGATTTCCACATCATCCACCTCTGGCATAATCGCCACGGTGGCTGTAGAGGTGTGAACCCGTCCCCCAGCTTCAGTTGTTGGTACACGCTGCACACGATGCACTCCAGCTTCAAACTTTAACTGGCTGTAAACGTCATTACCTTTAATTTCGAGAATCACCTCTTTCCAGCCACCCATTTCTCCTAGAGATTCGCTCACTAGAGAAACTTTCCAACCTTGAGTCTGGGCATAGCGGGTGTACATCCGCATCAAATCGCCAGCCCAAATACTTGCTTCATCGCCACCAGTACCAGCGCGAATTTCCAACATGATATTCTTTTCATCATTGGGGTCGCGTGGTAGCAGTAAAACTTTCAAGCGAGTCTCTAAATATTCTATTTTTTCTTCAAGTTCCTTTACTTCCAGTCCTGCCATTTCTTGCAACTCTGGGTCACTAGCAGATTCTTTGTAAACCTGACGCGCTCCACTCAAGTCTTCTTGGGCTGTTTTCCAAATTTCATAGGTATCAACTACCTCTTCCAAAGAAGAACGAGACTTAGCAATTTCTTGATACTCATCAGGATTACTAGCGGTATCAGGGTCGCCAAGACGACGTGTTAACTCATTAAAGGTTTGTTCAACAGATTTTAGTTTATCCAGTAAGTATGATTCAGCCATGACGAGTGCGATCGCTCCTTAAAAAATAACAAATTGGCTCGAGCATATAAATGACAATCGACCCAGCTGATGCAGGGCCGTCGTTAACAGCAGAGCCAACCCGCTACTTTTTCTTTTGTTCGTCGCCAGATGTTTGAGTGCTGCTCATGCCGTACTTGCGGAGGAAGCGTTCTACTCTACCCTCAGTGTCAATAATCTTCTGAGTGCCGGTGTAAAATGGGTGATTTCCAGACCAAACATCTACGTGCAATTCTGGCTTGGTAGAGCCAATGGTCATAACAACTTGACCATTGCAGTAAACTTTAGCATCTGGATACCACTTGGGGTGAATATCAGATTTAGCCATTGTTCTTTTTGTGATGAATCTATATCAATTATAACTTTCAGGTTTCAATTGGAGCTAGGGATTGGGGACTGACAAAGATATAAACAACGGACTTTTGCCAATGCCCAATTCTCCATGCCCAATGCCCTAACGCTTAGAGTACTGAGGTGCTTTCCGGGCTTTATGTAAACCATATTTTTTCCGCTCTTTTGCCCTCGGATCACGAGTCAGGTAACCTTCGGTTTTCAAAGGTGGGCGGTTGTCTGGGTCTAGTTGGCACAAAGCACGAGCAACTCCCAAGCGAACAGAATCAGCCTGTCCGGTCAAGCCGCCGCCTTCTGCTTTCACCAAAATGTCATATTCGTTTTCTAGTCCCAGAGTTTCCAGGGGTGCTTTGATGACTCCCAGGTAGTTGGCATTGAATTGAAAATACAAGTTTCCATCTTTACCGTTCACAGTCAGTTGACCAGTGCCTGGAACCAAGCGGACTCTTGCTACTGCGTTCTTACGACGACCAGTACCCCAGTATACGGCGCGACCGCTATTGGCGTCTGCTACTACCATTAATTTTCTTCTCCAGGAATTGTACTAATTTGTAGTTCTTTAGGTTTTTGAGCATCATGGGGATGCGTAGGCCCAGCGTACACTTTTAGCTTAGTGAACAACTGTTTACCCAGGCTATTTTTAGGTAGCATACCTTTAACAGCCTGTTCTAAAATCCGCTCTGGTATGCGCTGTTGCAGTTTAGCGAAAGTTTCCGTTTTCATCCCACCAGGACGACCAGAATGGCGACGGTAAAGTTTTTGAGTGCGCTTTTTGCCTGTGACTGCTACTTTCTCGGCATTAATGACGATTACGAAGTCACCTGTATCTAGGTGGGGTGTGTATTCGGGTTTCTTTTTGCCTCTTAAAACCTGGGCGATTTCACTGGCGAGGCGACCGAGGCGTTTATCGGTGGCATCTACTATGTACCACTCACGCTCAAGTGACGCTTGAGAAGGAAGGTATGTTTTACTAGTTGTCATTTGTCATTTGTCCTTTGTCATTTTTGAGCCAGTGCGGTCTTCTCCCAAAGGGAGAGGCTAGCACCAAGGGGGTTTCCCCCATGAGCAACTGGCCTTAGCGAACGCAAGAGCGTCTCCAAGAGTTGCGATAGCGACGTAGGAGCGTCACCCGGAGGGTAATTTGTCATTAGTCATTTGTCGTTACTAAGAACCAATGACTAATGACTCTTGACTAGTAACGAACTTTGGCAAGGTGTCGTACCAAATCTCTTTTGGAAAGGGAAAATCTGGATAGCCGACTCGCAACAAGCACAAGCCTTGGGGCGGTGCGGCGTATTTTACTTCTTCCCGACGTTCTTCTTTCCAGAGTTCGGTGAAGCTAGGAAGTGTCCGTTGTCCAGAACCTACTTGTACCAGCATCCCTACCAACAGCCGTACCATGCCATACAAAAATCCATCTGCCTGTATTTCAATATGGATAAATGGCCCACTGCGACGACACTCTGCGGCTTGCACCTCTACCCAGGAATGCGGTCGCTTTGAGCCTGCACGGTGAAAAGCAGCTAAGTGATGCTTTCCCAACAGAGGTTTTAGGGCAGCTTGAATTAAGGATTCATCCAGGGGTGCATAATAATAATGCCAACTGAAGGGTCTTACAAACAAGTTAAGGCGATCTTCAGTGTATATTGTGTAGCGATACCGCCGATAGGCTGCACTAAAGCGAGCGTGCCAACGATTATCTACACTAGCTGAAGCCCTGATTAATATATCTGGCGGCAGATAGCTATTTAGGATTGTTGCCCACTTGTGAGGCGGAATTAAACCTGTAGCTTCAAAATGGGCTACTTGAGCAGCAGCGTGAACTCCTGAATCGGTTCGTCCAGCCCCATGTAATGTTACATGATGCCCAAGAATAGTAGCGATCGCTCTTTCTATCTCTTCTTGAACTGTCCGCTGTTTTTTTTGCCGTTGCCAGCCATGAAAATGAGTGCCCAGGTATTGGATTACCAAGGCTACTCGATGAGTTTGTGTAGGCTGGTGGCTTTCTAACATACAGATTTTGTCATTTGTCTTTTGTCGTTACTAATGACTAATGACTTAAACCAATTCAATTATTGCCATTTTTGCATTATCACCCCGACGCGGTACGGTATGCAGGATGCGGGTATAACCGCCCTGACGAGCACCATATCGAGTAGGAGCTTGCTCAAATAGAGCGTGAACCAGTTGTTTGTCGAAGATATAGCCAAGAGCTTCGCGGCGTGCTGCTAGGGAGCCATTTTTAGCTAGAGTAATCATTTTTTCCACTTCACTTCGCAGAACTTTCGCTCTAATTAAAGTGGTGGTGATCTTACCATGACGGATCAGCTCGGTGGCGAGCGATCGCAGTAAAGCACGGCGCTGATCGGCTGGTTTACTGAGTTTTTTGACGCGACAACGGTGACGCATAATTATGCACTATGAATTATGAACGGTTTTTCTTAAGGGTGTTTAGAGCCTCTTTCCATTGGCAGGGTGATGCCCAAGCGTCGCTGCAAAGCTTCCACGACCTCTTCTGCTGACTTCTGACCAAAGTTTTTAATTTCTAAGAGGTCTTCTTGGGTATAATCCAACAAATCTGCCACAGAGTTAACTTGTGCCCGTTTGAGACAGTTATATGCCCGCACAGAGAGTTGCAACTCTTCGATCGGTATCTGGGCAGTTGGATCGTCTGGAATATGTGAACCTGTGTCTGTTGGTTCCAGGGAGATGTCTTTCAACGGGTTGAATAAATCTACCAAGATCCCAGCGGCCGAGGATAGTGCTTCTTGGGGGGAAATACTGCCATTTGTCCAAACTTCCAACAGTAGTCGGTCTTTTGGGATCAAGCCTTCCCCACGAGATTCTTCAACACTATAGTTGACTTTTCGCACTGGCATAAATATTGAGTCGATTTGGAGAAAATCCAACGATGTGGCTTCCTCACGTCCTCGCTCTACTGTGCGATAGCCTTTGCCTTTTTCGATCCGAAATTCCATTTCCAGTTTTCCTCCCTCAGCTAGGGTGGCTACATACTGGGTCGGATCGATGACTTCTACTTCACTAGGTAAATCAAAATGCGCCGCAGTGATAGTTGCTGGACCGTTAACAAGTAGTCTACCAATTTGGGGTTGCGAGGAATAGTTTTTTAGGATTACTTCCTTCATTTTCATGAGGATTTCCAGTACATCTTCCCGCACACCTGAAACTGTAGCAAACTCGTGTGAAACGCCTGCAATCCGCACTGCTGTAACTGCTGTACCTTCTAGGTTGGACAGTAAAACCCGCCGCAGTGCGTTGCCAACCGTTGTTCCTTGACCACGATCTAGAGGTTCCAGAACAAATTTACTGTAATGGTTCCGACTTTCATCAGTATTCGACTCTACACATTCAATCTGAAACTGCGCCACAGATGAGCCTCCCTTTTTCTAAGGTGCTGCTAGCAGACAAATCAATTGCCTCCCGAATTGACTACCAATTTTCGATTTTGGATATTGGATTTTGGATTGTGCTTCTTTGGTTCATGCTCCGCCTCTTGTAGGCACAACAAATCTTAAATCATCAACTTAAAATCCACGAGGCCCTGTACCCTTGTAGTTGGGTTCAATCTCAAATCGCAAATCTAAAATCCAAAATTGATTGATAATATTTTGGATAGCCCGAAGTTTAACAGCTTTCCCGGCGGGAAAATCTGACGCGCTTCTGGTTGCCCAAGCTTTCACCCAATGACAGTTTGCACGTTAGACGCCCAAGCTGTCATTGCAAGTAACTTTACTTGGTTTGGCTGTAAGTTCTCGTCTTCAATGCCCAAGTCTTGGTGTTTAAACTCGACGGCGCTTGGGTGGACGGCAACCATTGTGAGGAATAGGGGTAATATCCCGAATGAGTGTAATTTCCAGTCCTGCTCCTTGAAGTGCCCGGATAGCAGTTTCTCTACCTGCTCCTGGCCCACTGACCATTACCTCAATCTGGCGCATTCCTTGATCAATGGCTCTACGGGCTGCACTTTCAGCAGCGGTTTGCGCTGCAAAGGGAGTTCCCTTTTTTGCTCCCTTAAAACCGCTAGAACCAGCACTAGCCCAGGAAATGACATCTCCATTTTGATCGGTAATGGTGACAATGCTATTGTTGAAAGTAGACTGGATGTAGGCCATCCCATTAGGTACGTTCCGCTTCTGCTTTTTGCTCCCGGATTTTTTAGTTGGTTGTCTCGCCATACTTGTTTAGTTGATTTAAGGTAAACTTGCTCTGATTAGCAAGCGTTGCAAATTTATTTCCCTGGAGCCTTCTTCTTACCAGCCACTGTCTGCCTTCTCCCTCGGCGGGTTCTGGCATTTGTGCGAGTTCTTTGTCCTCTGACTGGTAAGCCCATGCGATGACGACGCCCTCTGTAAGTACCAATGTCAACTAAGCGCTTGATGTTCAAAGACTCCAAGCGCCGCAAGTCGCCTTCAACTTGATAGTTGCTTTCTATTTCCCCTCGCAGGGCTGTTACATCGGCATCACTTAAGTCCTTAACGCGGGTGTCTGGGTTCACACCAGTAGCCGCTATAATTTCTTGAGAGCGTGATAACCCAATTCCGTAGATGTAAGTCAGACCGATCTCGACGCGCTTATCGCGTGGAAGGTCTACTCCGGCAATACGTGCCACAATGAACTCTCCCTATTGTTCTCGCAATTACTGTTGGTTAGAAAAACGTGATTAATCGCGTCTTTTCGTTTTAATGATCATATGCGTGTTACAACTCACTCTATTGGTAAGAGGACTATCCTTGACGTTGCTTGTGCTTGGGGTTCACGCAAATCACCATGACGCGACCACGACGTTTGATCACGTTACACTTTTCACAAATTTTCTTGACTGAGGCTCTAACTTTCATGCCTTTTATTCTTTGACTCCAAATATTAAATTATAGCATTTCTAGGGAAATTAATCCATTTAATAGACTAGTAAACAGTCCAAAAAATGGTTTTATGGTAAAATTTCTACATATACTTACTTCTTTCGTAGTCGATAGGTAATTCTGCCTTTGGTCAAATCGTAAGGAGTTAACTCTACCTTGACGCGATCGCCGGGCAAAATCTTGATATAATTGCGGCGAATCTTGCCGGAAATGTGAGCCAGCACGTTAAATCCATTGTCCAAGTCAACGCGAAACATCGCATTGGGCAAGGACTCTGTTACCGTGCCTTCCATTTCAATTAAATCTTGCTTAGACAATTTGTTTTTTCCTCAACTCAACAATCTCGTGTTCAGTTGCAGCACTTCATCTGCAAGAGAACACACTTTAAGAAATATATCAACAGTTTCTTAATATATCTTAGCTAAAATGGATCTACTTCTTAGTAGGGGGAGTGGGGAGTAGTGAGTGGTGAATCCTCTACTCCTTTTCCTCAAGTTAGGAAGTTATTACTTGTTGCAGTTCACCAGTGACATCTTCTTGGGACTGATTGCCATTTATTGTTAAAAGTTTTTGGCGATCGCGGTAATAATCAATTAAGGGTGCAGTTTCAGTGCGGTACACTTCTAACCGACGACGAATCACCTCTTCGGTATCATCTTTTCGTCCTCTAGCTAGCAAACGTGCAATTACAACTTCATCTGGTGCATCTAGATTGACTACCCTTTCGCCACTCTGATGTATTGTTTCCAGCAATTCTTCTAGAAAAGCCGCTTGCGTCACTTTGCGGGGAAAACCATCAAGAATCCAACCATTTTTTGCATCTGGTTGGCCGAGGCGCTCCTGCACCAAGTCCTGCACTAGCTGGTCAGGGACTAACTCGCCGCTATTTACATAGTTTTGAGCCTTGATGCCCAAATGAGTCTGCTCTTTCATGGCTTGTCTTAATATTTCACCCGTAGAAACATGGGGAATATTCAAGTGTTCAGCCAAAGTTTGAGCTTGTGTTCCTTTACCAGCTCCAGGCGGTCCCAAGAAGATTAGTCGCGTCACTATTGTTTCACCATTCCTTCATAGCGCTGAGAAATCACGTAAGTTTGGATTTGCCTTGCCGTATCAATTGCTACACCAACTAAAATTAATAAAGAGGTAGCACCCAATCCTTTAAATGTGGGTACTCCTAAAGCTCTTTCCACACCTGTAGGGATAATAGCAACGAGTCCCAAAAAGATCGCCCCCAAAAAAGTGAGTCGGTTTGACACGCGCTCGATATACTCACTAGTTGCTTTGCCCGGACGAATGCCAGGAATACTAGAACCCATTTTTTTCAAGTTCTGCGCCACATCTACTGGGTTGAGAATCAACGAAGAATAGAAGTAGCTGAAGAAAATGATAGAAATCATGTAGACCAAGGCATAGACCCAAGAGCCAGAACCGCTTGGACTTAGATAAGTGTTAATTATATTTGCTAATTCAGCATTCTTGGCGAAATTAGCAATCAGCAGTGGCAAACTGAGGATGGCCGCGGCAAAAATAATTGGCATCACGCCGCCTTGATTTAGCCGCAAGGGTAAAAAGCTACGTTGCTCTGCCAAAACTCGACGACCTACTTGGCGACGAGCGGAAATAATTGGGATGCGGCGCATTCCTTCCTGCACAACCACAATACCAACAATGGTTGCTAGGAAAACTAAGATCAGTACTATCACGCGACCCACTGTTTCCCGACCGCCGACTTGCACCAAATCGATAGTATCGCCTAAAGCTTTTGGTAATGACGCGACAATGTTGACAAAAATTAACAATGATGCCCCATTTCCAATCCCACGTTCTGTAATTAGTTCTGATGTCCACATTACGAACATGGAACCAGCCGTGAGAGCGATCGCAGTTTCAGCTACAAAGATTGGCCCTGGAATTAAGGCAAATTGCTGGAGGAATAATGCTGAAAAAGCTGTACTTTGGATAATTGCCCAACCTACAGTGACATAGCGGGTAATTTGCGATATTTTCCGCCGACCTGCTTCGCCTTCATTTTTCTGTAAATTTTCTAAAGATGGAATTGCAGCGGTGAGCAATTGGATGATAATGGACGCATTAATGAAAGGTAAAATCCCTAAAGCAAAAACTCCCAAAGTGGAAAGTCCGCGCCCAGAAAATATATCCAATAAACCGAATATGGAATTATTGCCCGATATGGCGTCGTGAAACCGCCCTCTATCAATCCCTGGTACTGGCAAAAAGATACCCAGGCGAACCAAAATTAAAATACCGACGGTGACAAGCAGCCTACCTCTGAGGCCAGCTGCTTGTGCCATCTGCATAAAAGTTTCTTGAGCCGTTGGGGCTTTATCTCGACTGATCATAGAGTGCTACCTTTATAGTGAACCAGGCGCTGACAGCGAGTTGGCTTGCATTTAAGTGCGCTGTTCCGGCTCACTCATAAGACTTCACAACTCCCACCAGCTGCCTCAATTTTGCTACGAGCTGTACCTGTGAAAGCTGCCGCTTGTACCTTGAGCGGAGTGCTCAATTCCCCGTTACCTAAAATTTTCAATGGTCCCTTGACAGCAGTAAGGATACCTGCTGCTTTCAAGGAGGTCAAAGTTACTTCCGTATTAGCGGGAAGGGAGGCTAGCTTCTCTACATTAATCGTAGTGTAAATTTTCCGATTCACAATCGGAAAGCCCTTCAGTTTCGGTAAGCGGCGGTACAATGGCTGTTGACCACCTTCAAAACCTGGTCGAGTACCACTCCCAGAGCGAGATTTTTGACCTCGCATACCTAGACCAGCACTGGCACCTTGACCAGCAGAAATACCTCTGGCTACACGCCGCTTGCGTTTCTTTGAGCCTTTTTGCGGCTTAACATCGTTGAGTCTCATGATGTAATTAGTACTTGTTTACACAAAAGCTCTGTAAGTGCGACTCTACTAAATGTAGAGACTTTCAATAGGAATACCGCGATCTTCGGCGACTTCAGAAAGAGTCCGCAGTGTAGATAAGGCGTTGACTGCGGCTCTAGCATTATTAAGCGGATTATTGGAGCCAAGTTGCTTGGCTAAGACGTTACGAACTCCTGCCAATTCCAACACAGTTCGCACAGCACCACCAGCAATTACCCCAGTACCAGGTGAGGCTGGACGCATAATCACCTTTGCACCGCCACCAACACCATCAATGGGATGGGGTATGGAGTTGGATTTGGTGATTGGGATGTCAATGAGGTGTTTTTTACCGTCGGCTACGCCTTTTTTAACGGCACCAATGACATCTGAGGCTTTGCCTACTCCTACACCAACTTGACCGCGTTCGTTACCGACGACAACGATCGCTCGGAAGCTGAGTTTTTTACCACCTTTGACCACCTTACTCACGCGTCGGATTTGGATTACCCGTTCTTGCCAGGTGGTTTCTTCTTTTTTGGCACGCTTTGTTCTACTTTTACGCTCTGTTGCCATAATTTAGTGCTTTGGTGAATATCATTTGTGAGCCACTCGCTCAGAGGGGTTTCTCCTATGAGTAACTGGCGTTAACGTTCGCGCAGCGTCTCCAAGAGTTGCGATAGCGACGTAGGAGCGTCACCCGAAGGGTCAGTTGTCATTTGTCCTTTGTCTAATGACTAATGACCAATGATTAATGACTTTAGAAATCTAAACCAGCCTCGCGTGCTGCATCAGCTAGTGCTTTGACACGACCATGATATAAGTTACCACCGCGATCAAAGACTACTTTGGTGATGCCTTTTTCTAGCGATCGCACTGCGATCAACTTACCAACCTGCACCGATGCGTCACGGTTTGCACATGACGCTAAACTAGATTTCAACTCTGGTTCTACAGTCGATGCTGCCACTATGGTTTGATGCTGAGTATCATCAATTACCTGGGCGTAAATATGCTCATTTGAACGAAATACCGCTAAACGCGGACGTTCTGGGGAGCCAATAACTTTACCACGAACACGTCGATGACGACGGTTTTTTGATTCTCTACGAGTAAGTTTCATTTCTACTTCTTACCACCCTTACCAGTCTTACCAGCTTTGCGTCTGACCACTTCACCGGCATAGCGAATGCCTTTACCTTTGTAAGGTTCTGGTGGACGAACGGCACGAATTTTGGCGGCTGTGTTACCTACTATTTCTTTGTCATAGCCGCTGACAATGACATTAGTGGTACCTTCTACTGCAAACTGAATTCCATCTGGGGGAACAATTTGCACCTGATGGCTGTAACCCATATTTAAAACTAGGTTACGCCCTTGAACTTGTGCCCTGTAACCAACACCTTGAATTTCCAAACGGCGCTGAAAACCTTGGGAAACTCCCTCGACCATGTTGGCAACTAAAGTGCGGCTCAAGCCGTGCAGCTGCTTCGAGGTACGAGTTTCATCCCGACGATTTACCTGTAATATTTCTCCTTCTTGGGAGACTGAGACATTAGCTGTGAGAGTGCGAGAAAGTTCTCCTTTCGGGCCTTTCACCACAATATTCGTACCATCAATCGCCACTTGGACTTTGGCGGGAATAGTAATTGGACGTTTACCAATACGAGACATAACTTTTGTCCTTTATCCTGTTATGAGTTATGAGTTTTTATAACTAACTCCTCACTCCTCACTCCTAACTCCTCACTTCTGGTGACTACCAAACGTAACAAAGCACTTCGCCACCCAAGTTCTGACGCCGCGCTTCGCGGTCAGTCATAATGCCACTGGATGTAGAAATAATCGCAATGCCAATGCCACCTAGTACCCTTGGTAATTCTTTTCTATTGGAGTAAACACGCAAGCCAGGCTTACTCACTCGCTTTAAGGCGGTGATTAAAGGCTGACGATTCTTACCTTTGTATTTCAGGGAAATCACCAGATTGTGCTTTACCCCTTCTTCTGCTTCTTCGATTTCAGCAATAAAGCCTTCCTCCCGTAGCACTTTGGCAATACTCCGGGTCATTTTTGTAGCTGGCACTTGTGTAGTTTGATGCCGCGCCAGGTTGGCATTGCGGATGCGCGTCAGCATATCTGCAATTGTGTCGTTAGCCGCCATCGTTCCCTCTATAGATGAACTTATTGATCGCGAAAGGGCATTCCTAATTCTTTAAGTAAGGCGCGGCCCTCTTCGTCGTTTTTTGCTGTGGTGATGATGGAAATATCCATCCCACGCACTTGATCGATGCTGTCGTATTCGACTTCTGGAAAAATTAGCTGTTCTCTCACACCCAGAGTGTAGTTACCGCGTCCGTCAAAGCTTTTAGGGCTAACGCCGCGAAAATCTCGAATTCTGGGTAATGACAAGCTAACTAGTCGGTCAAAAAAGGCATACATCCGTTCGGCTCTGAGGGTAACCATGATCCCCACAGGCATCCCTTGACGAATCTTAAAGCCAGCGATCGCCTTTTTCGCCCGCGTCACCACTGGTTTTTGACCAGTGACCAGCGAAATTTCGTTTATGGATGCTTCCAGAGACTTCGCATTTTGAGCTGCTTCACCCAAACCTCGGTTAATAGTAACCTTTACCAACTTCGGTACTTGATGAACATTGGTATATTGAAACTGATTGATCAGTTTGGGGACGATTGTCTCTTGATATAAGCTTTTGAGTCTTGTTGTCGCCATAGTTTTTTGTCCTGATATCCCTGGGCTTGGTCAGGGAACATTTAATTTTGGATTTTAGATTTTGGATTTTGGATTAAATTTAAAATCTAAAATCTCAAGTTGGCTAATTCTTATTTATCAAGAAGCTCACCAGTTTTCTTGAGTTTTCTGACTTTTTTGCCTTCTGAGGTAAAGGTATAACAAACACGACTGGCAACGTTTTGCTTGGTAGAATAAAGCATCACGTTGGAGCTATGAATCGGGAATTCCTGGGTGAGAATCCGCCCTGATTCTCCTTCTTGCTGAGGTTTGACGTGCTTGGTTTTAATGTTGACACCTTTGACGATGACTTTACTCAGTTGTGGAAGTGCCTGGATAATTTCACCAACTTTTCCTTTGTCTTTGCCAGCAATCACTTGTACGGTGTCGCCAGTTTTGACGTGCATTTTGTGGAATACTTTGGGCGTACCCTGTTTGGTTGCCATTAAAGCACCTCCGGAGCCAGAGAAACAATTTTGGTAAAGTTTTTATCGCGCAGTTCCCGGGCAACTGGGCCAAAAACCCGTGTGCCTCTAGGGTTACCGTCTTTGTTGATGATCACAGCGGCATTATCATCAAAGCGAATACTCATGCCGCTATCACGACTTACGGCTTTACGAGTCCGGACAATTACTGCTTCCACGACATCAGACTTTTTTACAGCCATGTTGGGTGTAGCATCTTTGACAACGGCGATAATTTTATCACCGATAAAACCATAACGGCGGTTGCCTCCACCTAAGATGCGGATGCACATTAGTTTACGGGCACCGCTATTATCTGCGACATTCAGGTAAGTCTGGGGTTGAATCACGATTATTCTCCCTTGTAATGTTGTTAGTTTCTAACAACGATGAGGTTTAAGTAGGTTTGACGTTCAGGACTTCTGTGATTTTCCAGCGCTTGGTTTTACTCAGGGGTCTAGTTTCCTGAATGCGAACGCGATCGCCTACTTTACACTTATTTTCTTCGTCGTGAACTTTATATCGTTGGGTATTAACCACAATCTTGCCGTACTTGGGGTGAGGAGCGCGGTTTTCTATGGCAACTACCACAGTTTTTTGCATTTTATCGCTCACTACCAAGCCAACTCGTTCTTTAACTGCCATAATCTCCTACTTTTCTTCTTTAGCCGATTGACTTGCTGCCCGTTTGCGTTCTGTCTCTAGCGTCAGCAATTGGGCTAGGCGGTGTCGGATTTGTCGGAACTGGTGGGGCTTTTCTAGTTGTCTGGTGGCTTTTTGCAAGCGCAACTGAAATAGTTGTCTTTTGATCGCGACAATTTCCTCAGAGAGTTTCTCGTCACTTAATTCTCTAGCTTCTGAAATCTTGGGAAGAGGCATAAGCTACTCCTGCTCCTGTGGTTGAGAGCGCACAATAAACTTAGTTTTTATGGGTAGTTTAAATGAAGCCAAACGCATAGCTTCACGGGCGATTTCTTCAGAAACCCCACCGATTTCAAACAAAATTCGCCCTGGCTTGACTACAGCTACCCAAAACTCTGGCGAACCTTTACCGGAACCCATCCGGGTTTCAGCAGGACGCATGGTTACAGGTTTATCAGGGAAAATCCGAATCCAGATTTGTCCGCCCCGACGAATATAACGGGTCATTGCTCGACGAGAAGCCTCGATTTGCCGGGAGGTAATCCAAGCAGGCTCTTGCGCTTGGAGTGCAAAATCACCAAAGTTGAGGGTGCTGCCACGGGTGGCTAGTCCCTCCATCCGTCCGCGCTGTTGTTTGCGGAATTTAGTTCTTCTAGGGCTTAACATGATTGGCTACTGGGTACTGGGCATTGGCCAAACAGGGCAAACAGGGCATTGTCAGTTTTCTATGCCTTATGCGCCATGTCTTATTGCCTTTTTATCCTTCATTTGAGCGGTCTTCAAATTGCTGACGACGACGTTGTTGTTGACGACGACGGGGTTCACGTTCGCGATCGCGGGGATCGCGTTCACGATCGCGGCTTGCAGGTGGTAGTGGAGTTTCTTCCTGTCCAGGAATAATTTCTCCCTTAAACACCCATACTTTGATACCCAAAATGCCGTAAACAGTTTTTGCCGTGCAATAAGAGTAGTCAATGTCAGCCCGTAAGGTATGTAAAGGGACTCTACCTTCACGAGTCCACTCTGTCCGGGCAATTTCCGCACCGTTGAGCCGACCACTGACTTGGATTTTAATCCCTTGCACACCAGCGCGTTGGGCCCGCTGAATCGATTGCCGCACTACCCGGCGAAAGGAAACCCGGCGTTCCAATTGTTGGGCAATGTATTCAGCAATTAGGTAGGCATCAGCATCAACTCGTTGGACTTCAACTACGTTAATGCGAATTTGGCGATTACTACCCAACAGTCCTTGGAGTCCGGTACGCAAGGATTCGATGCCTTGCCCACCACGACCCACTACTACGCCTGGTCTAGCTGTGCGTACTTCTAAGTCGATTTGGTCGGCTTTGCGCTCAATTCGTACCTCAGAAATACCGGCGTTATTTTGAGCAAGTCTACCCAGCTTTTGTTCTATGTATTGACGGAGTTTGTGGTCTTCTTGTAAAAGTTCTGGATAGCGATCAGGAACAGCAAACCAACGGGATTGATGTTCATGTGTAATACCCAGGCGAAAACCAACTGGATGAATCTTCTGTCCCACGAATGCTTCCTCTAAGATTTCTTACTTTACGCAATTTATTCGTATAAGCGTGCTTATTTTTCTGGGACGGCTGCAACAGCCACAGTAATATGACACGTCGGCTTGCGAATTTGGTAAGCTCGACCTTGCGCCCTTGGTTGGAACCGCTTTAGCGGTGGGCCTTGATCGGCGTATGCCTGAGTAATTACTAATTGAGTCCGATCTAAACCAGCGTTGTGTTCGGCATTGGCAGCAGCGCTTCTGAGAACCTTCAATATGGGTTCAGTGGCGCGATAGGGCATGAATTCCAGAATGATTAACGCTTCTCGGTATGATCGCCCCCGGATTTGATCAAGTACCCGACGCACTTTGTAGGCCGAGATGCGGATAAAACGAGCGATCGCCTTCACTTCAGTAGTATTAGTAGCCATAATTTTCTCCAATTTTGTCATTAGTTATTAGTCATTTGTCATTTGTCTTTAAGCTCATGACTAATGACTAATCACTAATAACTACCTACCTGCTTTTTTGTCGCTTTTCCCATGACCTCTGTAGGTGCGTGTAGGGGCAAATTCCCCCAATTTGTGTCCCACCATCTGTTCATTTACAAAAACTGGAACGTGTTGACGTCCGTTGTGAACAGCTATGGTATGACCTACCATTAGGGGCAAAATTGTAGAAGCTCGTGACCAAGTTTTAATAACTTCTTTTCTGTTGTTGTCGTTGAGCTTTTCAATTTTCTTTAGGAGATGATCCGCAACGAAAGGACCTTTTTTTAGAGAACGACCCATAATTTAATTTTGGATTTTGGATTTTGGATTTTGGATTTAGAATTTCGGATTTTGGATGATTAGGTATCTCACTGGGGTAGAAAATTTGAGAATTTTAATTAAGTAGACCCCAATCTAAAATCTAAAATCCAAAATCTAAAATTCTATGATTCACGACCACCGCGACCACGTTTGGAAGACTTACGGCGACGGCGCACAATCAATTTGCTGCTAAGTTTCTTGCGATTGCGTGTCTTCGCGCCCAATGTGGGTTTACCCCAAGGTGTAACAGGTCCCGATCTACCGATGGGTGCCCTACCTTCACCACCGCCGTGTGGGTGATCTACGGGGTTCATGACGCTACCTCTAACCTTAGGACGGCGACCTTTCCAGCGATTTCGTCCTGCTTTACCTGCACTCAGGTTTCTTGCATCGGTGTTGCCTACTTGCCCAATGGTGGCGTAGCACTCGCGCCGAATCAAGCGGACTTCTCCTGAAGGCAACTTGAGAGTTACATAATTACCTTCTTTTGCCACGACTTGAGCGATCGCACCAGCAGCACGCACGATTTGACCACCTTTCCCAGGAGTCAGTTCTACGTTGTGAACACCAGTACCCAAGGGAATCTTCGACAGCGGTAAAGCATTACCATCTTCAAAGGGAGCCTCAGACCCAGCAATAATTATTGTTCCAACTTTCAACCCGTTGGGGTGGAGGATGTAACGTTTTTCGCCGTCTTGGTAATACAAAAGGGCAATTCGGGCATTGCGGTTAGGATCGTATTCAATCGCTGCGACTTTGGCAGGAATATTATGTTTATCCCTTTTAAAATCGATGATCCGGTAAAGTTGTTTGTGTCCGCCACCCCGGCGACGACTAGTAATTCGCCCGTGATTATTCCGACCTTTGGCGCGATGCTTCGAGGTAGTTAAGGATTTCTCTGGCTCAGTTTTTGTAATTTCCGCAAAGTCAGAGATTGTAACTTGGCGAGTGCTGGGGGTATAAGGGCGGTAAGAACGAGTACCCATAATCTATTTTGGATTTTAGATTTACTTAATTTTGGATTTCGGATTTTTGATTTAATGAGTGTTTAACTAATTGCGAGCATCGTAGTTATTGAGTAAACTCCTCAATCTAAAATCTAAAATCTAAAATTTAAAACTCCTACACTTCTGGGAATAGGACTTGTCTAATCTTGTCTTCATCCCCAGGTGCAACGGTAACAATGGCACGCTTATATTGGGGCTTATAACCAATAAATTTACCAACGCGCCGCTTTTTACGGGGTGGTAAAATGGTGTTGACTTTTACAACCTTGACCTGAAACAAGTCTTCGATCGCAGCTTTGATTTCTGGCTTAGATGCCTTTGGAATTACTTCAAAGGTGTACTTATTCTGCTCCATTAGGATGGTCGCTTTCTCGGTGACAATTGGGCGACGCACTAAGTCGGCAAGGTCACGGGGGTCAAAGCTAGGCACTGTAGACCTCCTGAATTTTTTCTAGGGCTGATGCCGTAACTACAATCTTGTCAGCGTGTAGTAAATCAAAAACATTTAGCTGGTCGGCTGCAATTAGTTTTAAATTTTCAATGTTGCGGGCTGACAAATAAACGTTATCTGTATCCGCAATCTCAGACAAAATTAACAGGGACTTGTTTTCTAATGACACTCCCCAACGAGCAAGCGCTGCCACTAAGTCTTTAGTCTTCGGGCGAGAGAACTCGGTGCTAAATTCTTCTACTACTACCAAATCGTCATTGCGGCTTACAAATGCTGTCCGTAGTGCTAAACGTCGCTCTTTACGGTTCAACTTGAGGTCAAAGTCTCTGGGCTTTGGTCCAAAGATCACACCACCACCACGCCACAGTGGTGAACGAATAGACCCTGCACGAGCGCGACCAGTACCTTTTTGTCGCCAAGGTTTACGACCGCCGCCTCTGACTTCCGAACGAGTTTTTGTACTGGCATTTCCTTGACGAGCATTGGTCAATTGCCGTACTAAAGCGCGGTGCACGATATGAGACGCTGTTTCTTCCTTGGCAACGCGCAACTCGAAGGTCGTCTCGCCGACCTGTTCTCCTTGCCAATTTTTAACTACGCTTTCAACCATCTTTGTTATCTGTCCTTTGTCCTTTGTCATTTGTCATTGGTCTTTTGCCATTTGTCCTTAGCCAATGACTTTTGACTAATGACTTTTGACTAATGACTTTTGACTATCCCACTATTTTTGCAGGCACAATACTTACTAGAGCGCCCGGTTTACCAGGAATGGCTCCCTTAATTAACAATAAGTTGCGTTCTACATCAACTCGCACGATGGTCAGCTTGCGGATTGTGATGCGTTTGCCACCTAAACGCCCTGCCATCCGCTTACCTGGATAGACACGACCTGGTGTTGTACCAGCACCAATAGAACCAGGCGCTCTATGGTTTTTGGAACCGTGTGACATGGGTCCTCGACCAAAGTTGTTGCGCTTCTGGTTACCCGCAAAGCCGCGACCGATGCTTGTGCCGGCTACATCGACAATTTGACCTGCACTAAAAATATCTGCTTTAATCTGTTGACCTAAAGCATAATCACTAGAACTATCAGTGTGATATTCATTTAGGTGACGCAATGCTGGGGCAGATGATTTAGCCAAATGACCCAGTAGTGGTCTGTTTAGTGCCTTTGGTTTAACTTCGCCATAACCAACTTGAATGGCAAAGTAACCGTCGGTTTGTTTCGTTTTAACTTGTGTAACGGTGCATGGCCCTGCTTGAATGACAGTCACAGGAATGGCTACTCCTGCTTCGTCAAATATTTGGGTCATGCCCAGCTTGGTGCCGAGAATACCTACAGACACAATAACTGGTTCTCCTTTCTACTTGCTGACCTTGGAATTGGACTTTAGAGGACACGCTTTGTACGCATCAGTTTAGGCTGAGTTAGCCTGCGAAATTTGGAATGGCTTAAATAAACCGCTCCAAATGCTTTGGGACACAACAAACCGTGTCCGTACTGCTTGGTGAATCTGTTTAGCTTCACTCAATAGATCACCAGAACAGCCACAAGTCCCTTCCTGTTGGGAAGGAGTAACTTCTGGAATCAATGCAATGCGCTACAGCTTTAAGCTGTGTGCAGCAATGCTTTCGTCCAAGCAATTGCTCTGGCACTTTCTGGAGGCAGCGCTGTCGGCGGGTTTTCCGATTTATACACGCCCGAAGGGCGGCTTCCCGGAGTTTGGCTACTGCCGTGTTGCAGTTGGACTTAAGCGGTTTTTACCGCCCAGTATCCGTTAACTGAGACTAACGTAATGCCATGAAACCAACATTGCTGCTCAGTTTTTACTTCCTTAAACACCTTAAACTATTGCTTAAGATTTTGCCTGCTTTTTCAGAGGCACAGGAGTAAATTTACCCTGGAGCTTAGGATTGGCTTTGGTTCTTCGTCCATAAGCTCCAATGTTGACCTGAAAGCTTTCTTAGTTTACCAGTCTATGATCAATCTGAGTTAGTTTTATCCTGTTTGGATTGAGTTATCAGCTTTTGATGCTAACACTACCTCAGAATGACAGTAAAAAGGCAACATAATTTGCGTGTTTGGTCACAATCTAATAATATAAATTATTTATTTATGTTTGTCCAGTAATTTATAGAGTTATTTTTGGGGAGTAGGGGAGAAGAGTTTTCCTCAATGCCCAAGAAAATGCTTTAACTTAATCTATCGGTTCAGGGTAAATAATAGAGATATCTGAGTGGGATAAGACAAAAATCTATGGCACTAATTACTACTGGCAACGGTTTAATCCGCGATCTGGAAAAATTTGGCGCTCTTGGAGTATATGTACCTCTGGAAGGGGGTTATGAAGGTCGATATCAGCGCCGACTACGCGCAGCTGGCTATACCACCCTTCACATTACTGCTAAAGGACTAGGGGACGTAGCTGCGTATCTCACAAGAATTCATGGAGTCAGACCTCCTCATCTTGGTAAAAAAAGCACTGGTAGCGGTGCAGCAGTAGGTCAGGTGTACTATTTGCCACCAATTCTCAATTCTCATCTAGAACAGCTACCACCAAAGTCAAAGGGGCTGGTGTTGTGGATTATTGAAGGGCATATTCTTTCCAATGAGGAACTTGAGTATTTAACGAATTTGCCTCAGCTAGAACCACGAGTAAGAGTAATCATTGAGAGAGGTGGCGATCGCGCTTTCCGTTGGACTTCTCTAGAAAAAACTCTGTTAGCTAGCTAACACTTACAAAAGTTAGGAGTTAAAAGTTAGGAGTTAAAAATTTAAAACTCCTAACAGACGCGATTAATCGCCTCTCTACTCCTAACTCCTGTACAGACGCGATTAATCGCGTCTCATAACTCATAATTCTTTCAGCATTTCAATAATGCTGAGTCGAAAACCACAAGATGTAAATAACCGCCGTGAAGCATCGTTAGCAACTGCTGTATCTAGACGAATTTGCTTGACGCCCATCTGATGAAAGCGTTCAATACAAAGTTTTACAGAAAATTCAACATTTAAAGCAGAGGTTGTAATGAAGGCTTTAATCCTGTTGGTAAGCGAATCGCACTAACCACCCCACAGAGAAAGAGCGATCGCCCACTCAATCCCACAGTTAGTAGGGGTAACAAAAATATCTAATAATAAAAATTTAAAATTAATAGGACTTACGCAAAAATCGCCAAAAAGCTTAATTTATTTAACCTAGAGCCGCTTACTACCAACCTTTAATTATTTACGCCGACTTACTTATCAAGATAAGTTCCTATTTCTCTCATTTAACAAGAATATCGCACACAAAGCCACAGGCAATTACAGTCAAGAATAGGCATACTGAAAGAAGGAGAAAACTTTAGACCACTCCCTGCCAAATTGGCGTGAAGGTGATTAAGCAACAATGAGACGTAAACCCACTGGTAAATCGGCTACTACTTCTAAACCCTCTATTTTCCAATCCCCAATGTTTAACCTCTTCACCATCGCAATTATGGGAGGGGTGTTGATTTTGGGAATTGGGATTGGCATTGCCTTTAGTTCTACAACCACGTTGGCCCCATCAAATGTGGCTTCCCGTGAATTCATTGACACCAAAGCACCAAACCCTGAAATTTGTGTGCAGTATGGAGCTAGCGCGATGGTAATGGACGCTAGACTGTTCGTCACTCTCAACCCCTTCAATGTCTATGTTGCCCAGCCCAGTATGCGTCCTGGATGCGTAATCCGACAAAATAACTGGGCGCTTTTAGAGCAGCGTAAGCTGGTGACATCTGAGCAGGTAAATGAGTGCAAAAATCGCCTGAATACCTTTGGCTTTACAGGTAACTTGGACAGTGACAAACCTGATATTAGGTGCATATATCAGAATGAAGCTGCTCAAAACTTATTCACGGCTCAACCAGGAGCGGTTGGAACACCTCAGGAAACGGACAGATTTTAGATTTGGGAATGGGCCAAACAGGGCATTGGGGAAAACTCTTCTCCCCTGCTCTCCAGTCCCTATCGGGTTTTAGGAAGAGGTTGACCAAACTCTATCACTTGGGGATTGGGAACATTGGGGATCGTTGGAACTGGAAATTCCGACATACCAGAAGGAGGAATGTTATTCAAATTATCGGGTTGACTTGGAAAAGACGGAGGGGGAAGAGTCAAAGCAGGTTGTTGAGAGGATGTATTAGGGCTTAGAGGAGGTACGGTTACAAGAGGCTGTGCTGAGTTAATAGTAATTGTTGGGGGCAGTTGATTGGATGGAGATGGAACTGTGAGTAAGGGTGATTGTTGGTTAGTAGTAGTTACGGGTAAGTTACTAGGCGGCTTTTGGGGGGTTTGAGGTAGTTTCTTGGGTGAAGGTGGGGAGTTTCCTGGTTTCACAGCAGTAGTTTTACCAGAAATAACCGGACGTAATACCCAGCGAGTGGAGTTTTTTCGGGAAACAGGTTGCAGTTGTACCCGTTTGGGATTTAAAACAGTCCCTGGTGCTAAATCTAAGACAATGCGTGTGTCTTTAGCGTTCAGTTGAGAAACGCGAATACTTTTGATTGCTCCAGAATAATTTTGTTGCGTGGTAACTTTGCCCAACTTAGTATTCGGTAAATCCACAACAAGGCGAGAGGGTTGGGCTAAGTAGAAATAACGAGGGGTTGTGCCTGCTGAGAGAGTGATTTCGAGTTGCTGTGTCTTGGGGGAAAAACGCCAATTATCTAGCTTTACCACTGGTGTAGCAGCAGTAGTACAAGTTTCGAGGGCGATCGCTGCACAAAAGCTGAATAGACTGATGCGAAATAGCTGCTTGCGCCATTGGCAAAATTGCCTAGTCTTTAGTCCCTGATCCATTCTTTTTATCTGCTCCATAAAACCCATAGAATGCGCTCAGATTGCTGTTTACTCGCGCCTAAAATCCTTATCCCCATTACCCCTTATCCCCAGAGAGCGCCACGTGTTCCCCCAGGGCGGCCGCATCATGTCAACAAGAAGAGTTTATTCTCAATAAATCTAAAAATAGTCGCATTAACAGCTGCTTATTGACATAGATTAGCATAGGCGTAGCCCGTCGTAGACATCGCTTTCAAGCTTGGAAAATAAATCAAACGCAAAATGCTGATTAAATCGATTGGTTCTTAACCTTGATTGTGATCAAGAGTAATTTAGATGCGTTTGCCCTGCGTGTTCCCCACTCCCTAATTTAATGAACTTTTTGGGGCACAGCAGTAAATTTCAGAGTTTGTATGCCATTTACGGTTAATTGACCTGTCATATTACCTTTATCCACAAGTTGCATTTGAATTGTGACTGAATTCAGAGGATCATTTTGGGGGCGAGGAATATTACAAAGGATTGATCTGCCAACTTTTCCAGATAAATTTAACTGTTGATTTCTGAAGATACCTGCCAGAGAGTGCTTTTCGTCAGTATCGGCCTTAGCGTTTGCCGGTAATACAGAGGCATTTAAGTAAATACCCGACTGTTGAATGTTTAACGTCAGGGTATCCGATTTTTCACAGTTCGGCAAATTCTCTGACAGGGTTAGACGATAGCGGCCGTTAACTGGAGGAGGAGCCTTAAGATTGTTTTCCCCATAAACACTTACAGTTTTAAACAACAGTAGTACTGAAATTATTGCTACTCCGTAAAAAGCCAAAGATTTGAACTTGAAATGATTCATAATTTCAACTCCTTAATGTTGGCTCTTGACTACTAACCTCAGGAAGCATAGAGGCAAGGTGAGCGGTGACTTGACTGTAGCGGCGGGTAATTAGCAGGGAGGAACGACATTGGATGGCTAGTTGATCTGTATATCTTCCCAAGGTTTGGCGCTCGATACCCCAAGCGCGGCTGGTGCCAGCAATAGTTAGGTCAACATTTTCTGAGGCTTGAATTACGGCTTGGATTGGTTCTGAGGCTTCGACAATTTTGATTTCAATGCGATCGCGTACACTGGTGGGTAATTGCTCCATCATCGTGTGCAGTTCGTAACTCAATTCTTCCTTGGTATTATTTGTTACTATCTGTAATATCTGCAACATACAAGTCTCACGATTGATTAGCAATCTCAGAGCTAGTATTAGTGCTAAATCATCATGGATATTGGCAGAATAAGGTACCAATAAACTTTCTAATCGCTCTTTGCCTTTATCTATAAACACTGCTACATCCACTGGTGCAGTCGTAAGCATTTGTCCAACTCGTCCACCTAAACGATTACTACTAAAAGCTGGTCGATGCCAGCCAACGAGAATTAAATCAGCTTGTTCTAATGTGGCAATCTGTGCTGTTTCGCGGGCAACATTGCTGGATATGCGAACGATAGGATGCACACAAGAACGAGTTTCTGGCGGTTCGAGAGTATTAATCAATTCTTCTAGTTGGTGGCGGCGCTGGGCGATTAATCGGTCTGCTTCAACTGGGGTACTTTCAAAGGCATAGTCTTCTTGAAATTCAATCAGGCTGAGGGGGTTAACAACGGCAGGATATCGGTAATTGAGAGCGATACCTACGGCGGGCTGTGCTAACGCTACTGCCAACTGTACTAAACCTTTTTGCGTACTTGGATTAGCCACTGGCACCAAAATTCGGTAAGGACGAGGGGAAGCTTCACTGACAGCAGAGGTATCTATACCTGTTTCTGCTTCCAACTCTGGCTTCATAACATCTAACCTGATCAGCTTCTTCGGATATGTCCATTCCAGCAGTGGCGAGGTCATGAAGGTAGTTACCAATGCCATAATTACCAGCATGGTAAATATTAAGGGGGAAATTACCTTTAACTCTAGACCAATGTTTAGTACTATCAGTTCAGTCAAGCCGCGAGTATTCATTAACCAACCGAGTGCCGAGGCTTCCCGTTTACTAATGCCACTCACACGGGCCGCTACATAAGTGCCAACATATTTGCCTGCGATCGCCACTCCTAAAACCAACGCACACAAAAGCCACAATTCTGGACGGTTGAGCAAGCCAATCTGCGTCTTTAAGCCACTGTAGGCAAAAAATATTGGCAGCAAAAATATCAATACAAAATCTTCGGTTTTTACTGCCAATTCCCGCACTAAATCTTCATTTTTGGGCATTGCTGCTCCCAGTAAAAATGCTCCAAAAATTAAGTGAATGCCAATTAGTTCGGTGATCAGTGCAGACGCAACCACGCCCATATAAATCCCAGCTAGCAGCAATTGGCTGAGGCGTCCCGCACGGAGGTAGTGTTTGGCAAGGCCTTTGAGGAACCAACGTCCCACCGTCAAAATCAAGCCGATGTAGACTATGCTGGCGATAATTGTCGGTATGGCACCCGCAAAGTTGCCAGTTCGAGCTACAGCGATCGCTACTGCCAAGAGACACCAAGCTGTCACATCATCCACCGCAGCACAAGTTAACGCCAACGTTCCTAAACGCGTTCCTTGTAAATTCTTTTCAGTAATGATTCGCGCCAACACTGGAAAGGCAGTAATCGACATTGCTGCCCCCAAAAATAAGGTGAAGGCGGTGAAAGATACACTTGCGTTGGAAACTAGGGGATAAAGGATCACCGCTAGCAATGTTCCTAAGGAAAACGGTACTAAAATGCTGACATGAGAAGTTAAAACAGCTACTTCTAATTGTCCGCTGAGGTATTTTGGATTTAGTTCAAGCCCAATCAGAAACATGAAAAATATTAGTCCCACCTGAGACAAAACATTTAGAAAAGGAATAGTTTCTGGTGGAAACAAGGTAACTGCTAGATGGGGAGCAACTAAACCAAATAAAGATGGGCCAAGCATAATCCCGGCGACAATCTCACCAATTACCAGCGGTTGCTTAATGGAACGGAATCCTAGCCCTACTAGCCGTGAAAGTCCAATAACAATCAGCACCTCAACCAGAACAAGAATAACTATGTGCATGGTTTCCTCAAAAGTAACTATCTGGTTTCTCTAAGATGATTCTTTAAAAGACTGGAAAATGTCAAGTTTGTTAAATACACCCCAATACAGTTCAGTTAAGTATTTATTTCTCTTTGTGTCCTACCCTGTGGGAAGCCACTTCATGTCTATGCGTTCTTCTGGTGCGTCTGCTACCTGAATGCAGGTTGTTCAAACAATTGATTTTAAGAAAGAGTTTGAGCCATAACCCAAGCGTATTATACACGCAAGGGTAATTTGTGCTTCTTTCTCATGTCAATTGTTGTTACGATGCAGTTGCAACCGCGAAACATAAATTCTAATAATTTTATTAGCTCAATCTAGAATAACTTCCGAATTACCGATATAAAAAAATTAGGTAATATAGCAATCCTAAATGAGTCGTAAAAATCTCCAATTCCTCTCTCTGCGCTACGGGCAGTTTGCTCAAGTCGGGAAACCCGCCCATGCAACTGCCTTCCTCTGTGCCTCTGCGGTTAATTTATTTTTACAAATGATTTAGGACTGCTATAAGTAGTTAGTTTGTAGCAGCGTTTAAGCGCTACTACAAACAAATTAGCAGTTATATTCAGAGTCAAAGCAGAAAATTTTTCCCAATTGCTAGGTAATTAATTTTATATTTAAATTTGCTTAAGCGGAAAATTTATCATAGCTTGTGCCTTGCAATAAAAAGGCAATCAGTGGTGATGCCATGAGTGTAGTAATGACTGCCATAATAACCACGATAGTGAATAAAGTTGGGGTAATTATTCCTTGCTCAAGACCAATATTGAGCATGATTAACTCCATTAAACCACGAGCATTCATCAAAGCACCGATAGTTGCAGATTCCCGCCAATTTTGCCGCCAACATGCAAGCAATACCTTTACAGAGAATTGCGTAGTTTACCGCCGTAGGCATCGCAATAATTAAGAGTGTAATTACCCACAAAGTAGGTGTGTTTACCAATCCAATTTGAGTGTTCAATCCAGAGAAAACAAAAAACATCGGTAACAAAAAAGAAGTAGTTAAAAATTCTGTATGCTGGCGAATTTGTTGGGCGAATTCTCCGCGTGGTGTTACTGCTCACAGCACAAAAGCAGCGAATATTGTATAGATGCCTGTGACATCGGTAAACCATGCACAAAACATCAAAATTATCAACATTAAAGTTAGGGTTTGTCTGTTCACACCTGCATCGCGTTTTGTCATGCGTGTGAACGCTCTTAGTAGAGGTTGACCAAGAAAAATTGCAAATAGCACGTAGCAAATGCCTCCACCAATTGCTAATATGGCGATGCTCACAGAATTTTTCACGCTAGCAAGCACGATCGCCAGCAAACACCAAGCAACTCCATCATCTACTGATGCTGCACCTAAAGCCAAAGTACCGAAGCGGGTTTGTGCAAGACCGCGCTCGTAAAGAATGCGAGCTAACATCGGAAAAGCTGTAATTGTCATCGACGCACCTAGATACAAAGCGGCTGACCAAGGTGTTACCTTTGGTGAGAAAAAATCGCCATTGTGATAAAACCAAAAAGAAGCGATCGCTCCTAAAATAAAGGGAGTGATAATCCCAGCAGCAGATAGCAAAGTTGCACTTTTGATATGATGTTTTAAGAGTTTGGTGTTGAACTCTAAACCAATTAAAAACATATAAATTACCAACCAAATCTGGCTGATAGCATATAAAATCGACATTGATGGGTTGGGAATCTTGTCTCCTAAAGAAGTAATGATAGGAAGCTTAGGAAACAACCATTGCTGAAAATCTGGTGCAATCAATCCTAAAAGTGATGGCCCTAGCATGACACCTGCAATCATTTCGCAAACAACATCGGTTTGACCAAGATAGCGGCGTCCTAAAATCGTGACGATGCGACAAGTGGCTAAAATAACTGTGAGTTGCAGAAATAGCTGAATAACCAGAGCAAAATTTGACATTGCATTTCCTTAATTTGCGTCTCTGCATTGAAGAATCTCCCCAAACTCCAAAGTTTGTTCTGTTTTTCTCATAGATGACTACTACATCAGCACAAGTGCCAATTTTGTCAACATAAGATAACTATTTTTAATTTGATGAGATACAGGAGGCAGTGCATTACTTTGGTTTTCAAAGTTGTATTAACTGCCATATTGTTCTTAGGAATGCACACAACTGTACGTCAATACAACATATTGCATCCAAACTCAAACCGCCATATATAATTTTTTATGATTTGTTAATTTGCGATTTAAACTGTGTCCACGTTGAAAACTGTAGTTCTGTATGAACACAAAAACTCTGATTCCCCAGCCCCTTCTCCCAATATTGCCAGAAGCGGAGCCGGAAAGAAGTCCCTCTCCCAAGTAGGGAGAGGGATTTAGGGTGAGGGCAAAAACTACGGTTCTCAACATAGATGAGGTTTATAACCTTTTTCATCTATTTCAACCACAATCTGCTGTAAGGACTCACATCTGTGCGTCTTTACCATACGGTTTAATTACCTGAAAATTACTATAATTTTTGATTAAATCAGTTACGATGATTTGAGGTGTTACAACCATTGTCCACCCCGGAAACGCCAACGGGGGAAGATAATTCGCATCAGGCTTTGGGAAGTAATAAAAACTGCTAGCCACACGATGCTATAGTGCAATAAAAAAGCTCCTGGCGATAGTTCTTCCTTGGGTAAAGGTATTGGTAAAAAACCAAACAATCTAACTCCACAGAAAACAAACACCAATTCCCATATACCAGCTAAGAGTTGATAAGCTGCGGGCCAATCCCTATCCCAGCGAGATTTTTGCAGATAGTTATAAAGCACATCCCAGCCTAAGCCAAAGATGGCGACATAACCAAGTATCCAAAAATAAACCGAGTTAGCACCAGGGCCAATCCAACCCATTGCAAATAGCAAAGATACAAGTCCGCCGACAGTTGCAAGTAATAATAATCGAGTTTGCCAGCGACCAAATAAAGTTGGTGTCATAGGAGTGCTGAGTTAGGAGTTTAGAGTAGAGACGCGATTTATCGCGTCTGTACAAAAGTTAGGAGTTAAAAGTAATTAACAAGAGAGGAGTTAAAGTTTTTATAGATGGATTTTCAAATGGATGTTATTGAAAATTCAGCAAGATTGTGGTGCTTTTTGCGAGGATGGCAAATATGAGAATATCGGCTTGCTCAAAGCACCAACATATCTATATTATTACGATCGCTTAAGGTGGTAATCAAATTTAGAATGGTAAGTTTCAATCGCATCCCAATTGATCACATCTTCTAGCAAAGCTTGATAACCCAGTGTATTGGGATGTAGACCATCTTCACTCAAGCGTTTGAGCCGCCAACTTTCACTGCGTTCCATCCATTGCTCAAAAATGTCCAAATAGGGAATCTGCCGTTTCGTGCAAGCAATCCGAGTTGCTTCCTTGTAGCGATACTGGTCGGCATGATTATAGTAAAAGCAATCTAAAAATGGCATCTTGGCTTCATCCACTGGCACCATGCCCACAAATAACACAGGACATAATTGCTGTGCTAAATCTAACAGAGAAGCAATTTCCTTTTCAAATCCGGTAAAATCTGTGTAACTTCGGCCATCGGGACGCGCCAACCGGGCTGAGTCATTCACGCCTACTGATAAAATAATCAAGTCGGGGACACGATTTCGCAGTTCACCCCGGTGGCGGAACTCAACTTCTAGCCTTTGTGCTACTTGTTGTGTGCGATCGCCTCTTACCCCTAAATTATAAAGAACATGACCCGCACTATCCGGCAACATCCACCATCGCCGTAGTTGCTCGATCCAACCTCCTTTTTCCGGATCACCAAATCCATAAATTAAGCTGTCCCCCAGTGCGACAATCTTCATAGGCTGAAAGTGATTTGGTGGTACAGACACCTGCATTGAGGAAGAAGCAAGAAATGTGTGCATTTAAAAACTATATTTTATATCTTTACAAGATTCTATACATTTCTATACCATAGATGGCTATCTTTAGTGTCCAAGCATATATTGGGTTTCTACTTGTTGATATGGTTGCAAAGTTAATATTGTTGCAGTTGAGCTTCTGAGGGTGAA
>NZ_CALMFY010000024.1:32131-75064 GCF_937863485.1 uncultured Nostoc sp.
CTTGTTGATATGGTTGCAAAGTTAATATTGTTGCAGTTGAGCTTCTGAGGGTGAATGTTGCACCTTTTATGCTGAAAGTTGCGGTTTAAAAGCTCAACTTTGGGGTTTGGTACTGGAAACGTCTATGCAATGTCTACGACGGGCTACGCCTACGCACCATGTTTCATTTTATTTTAGGTATAAGTGAGCGCTCATACTGCGCTAAATGAGTCTAAGAATCGAACCGCAGAGGCGCAGAGGACGCCGAGGAAGACAGAAGAGGGATCGTTAGCGCAGCTTATCGTACTCCTACTCTTAAGCAAGCTATGCGTAGCGTTCCATTGGCACAGCCTCTCGTAGAGAAGGAAAGGCATCGCTATTATATAACTGTGTATTTGCTTAATTTTGGCATCAGTCGTTAGGATAAGTTACAGGTCTAAAAATTATATCTACTGCTAGCAAAGATGAATATTGACCCTGTAGTTAATGCACTTAAAAGTATTGCTAAACCTGCGGCTTCTCTAGTTATTAATCAAGCTCAACGCAATGAAACTGTAGTCAGACTCTTAAAGGAATTCAAGTTTGACCCAGTACAACCACCTAAAGATGTTGATGGTGTTTATGTTTATTCTTTAATTGAGTATGGTGTAGATCAGCAGGAAGTACTGCTGAATCTTTTTCGAGAAAGAGAAATTAAAAATGCTTTTTGGAGTGCTTATACTTCAAATAATCCCTTGGGTTTTTATAAGGAAGTAGAAAAGTTTTTGCAGGGGAAGGATTCAGAATTTGATATCCGATTGAAGAGAATTGAACTGCGATCGCAGTTAGAAGAGTTTGGGGAAATATTTATTAAGGTTGCCAAAACAACTAAATCCAAAGAATTTGAGCCTTTCCCTGAATGGAATTTAGACGAGTATCCAGCAGAATTCAAGTCATTAATTAGAGAAAAAAATCGCTCGTTTTGCGGTCGTAAGTTTGTTTTTGACGCATTTAAACAATTTTGTGACAAAAATTGCAGTGGTTACTTTACAGTAGTGGGTGATGCAGGGATGGGGAAGAGTACCATTGCTGCTAAATACGTCTGGGACAATAAATCACCATGCTATTTTAATATTCGCTCCGATGGTCGCAATCGACCGGAGCTATTTCTTGAAAGTATTCGCAAACAATTAATTAAGCGTTACCAGTTGCAGAATGCCCAGAAGGCTAATTTAGCAGATTTACTAGAACAGGTTAGCAAAAAACTGACTGCTGGCGATCGTCTTGTAATTGTAGTTGATGCTTTGGATGAAGTGGAACAAGAAGCAGGGGGGAATCTTTTAGATTTACCACCGTCGCTTCCTGAAAATGTATATTTTGTGTTAACTAGACGACCCTATACTAGAGATAAAAAACGCTTGTCTACACCAGATGTCCCGGTAGAGGAGTTAGATTTAAGGGGAAGTCAGTATGTTAATTTGAGTCGTGAAGATATTAAAGAATATATTCGGTTTTTTTTGAATGGCGATCAAGACTATAAGAATGCACTTAGACAATGGATTAAAGACCGCAATATTTCTGAGAACGATTTTGTAGAGCAGGTAACAAATAAGAGTGAAAATAATTTCATGTACCTGCGCTATGTTTTGTCAGGAATTGCTAAGGGTGATTATAATGACCTGAATTTAAAGCAATTACCTGATGGTCTTCAGGACTATTATCAAGTTCATTGGGTACAGATGGGAATGGATGAGAAACCCCAAGTAGTAAAAGTATTTATCCTGTTTATTTTAGTGGAGATTGGCACACCAATTCCCTATGAGATGATAGCGGAGATTACTGAACAAGATGAATATGATGTGCAATCGCTTTTAAATGAGTGGGTTGAGTATTTGAAGTTGCAAGATATAGAGGGAGAAAAGTGCTACAGCATCTATCACACTAGTTTTTTAGACTTCTTGAAAGCACAAAGGGTTCTAGATTCCAAACGGAAGCTATTTCAAGAGGTTAATCAACGTATTGTGGACTACCTTGAAAGGAAGGTGGCGTGAGATGGAAAAATTAGCTGACAAGTTAGCAGCACAAAGTCCTGCTTTTCAACGTGCTTACTTGGGTAGTTTAGCGCCAAACTCGATGAAGTCGGGAAATTTGCAGAAGTATTACCAAACTCTGGCTGATTTTAATTTCCTAAGCGCAAAGATTAACCATCCTGAGTTTGGAGTGCAAGCGCTAATTGAAGATTATGATTTGGTTGACGATTTAGAGGTATTAGAAAACTCCAAATACAACCTGGAGAAAGTAAAGGCACTAAAATTTATCCAAGGAACACTGCAATTATCAGCGCATATTTTAGCAACGGATGAAAGACAATTAGCGAGTCAATTGTGGGGACGTTTATCAAGCCAGAAAATGCCAGAGGAAATTCAGGCATTATTGGCACAAGCAAAGCAAGTAATAAGTTTCCCCTGGTTGTGTCCATTGACTCCTAGCTTAATTTCACCAGGAGGACGCTTGCTACGTACCCTCACTGGTCATACTTCCGGGGTAAGTGGAGTCACCGTCACTTCTAATGGCTTGCAGGTGATTTCTGCTTCAATTGACTCCACCCTCAAAATCTGGAATCTAATAACAGGAGAAGAATTATTTACCCTTAAGGGTCACAATAACTCAGTAAATGCAGTTGTTGTCACCCCTGATGGTCAGAAGGTGATTTCTGCTTCCACAGATAAGACCCTCAAAGTCTGGAATCTAATAACAGGAGAAGAACTATTGACCCTCAATGGTCATAATGGCTGGGTAAATGCCGTTGTTGTCACCCCTGATGGTCAGCAGATAATTTCTGCTTCTAGAGACAAGACCCTTAAAATCTGGAACCTGAAATCTGGAAAACAACTATTGACCCTTAATAGTCATAAGGACTCGGTAAAAGCAGTTGCCATCACCCCCAATGGCCAGCAGATAATTTCCGCCTCCAATGACAAGACCCTCAAAATCTGGAATTTGGCAACCGGAGAAGAACTATTTTACGTTAATGTTCTTAATGACACTGTAAAACCAGTCACCTTCACACCCTATGGTCAGCAGTTAATTTCCGCTTCCTATGACTTCACTCTTAAAATCTGGAATTTGTCCGCAGAAGAAAAACTATTCACACTCAATAGTCATAAATACTCGGTAAATGCCGTCGCCATCACTGCTAATAGTCAACAGGTGATTTCTGCTTCTAAAGACAATACCCTTAAAGTTTGGAATTTGGCAACAAAAGAAGAAATACTTACTCTCAATGGACATAATGACTCAATAAATGCCGTCGCCATTACCCCTAATGGTAAACAGGTGATTTCTGCTTCCAGAGATAAAACTCTTAAAGTTTGGAATCTGGCAACAGGAGAAGAAATATTTACTTTCAGTGGTCATAATGACTCAGTACGTGCAGTAGCCGTCACCCCCAATGGTAAACAAGTAATTTCTGCTTCCAAAGAAAAGACACTCAAAATTTGGAATCTCGCAAAAGGAGAAGAAATATTTACACTCAATGGTCATAAATAATCAGTAAAAGCAGTCACAATAACTCCCAAAGGACAGCAGGAGATTTCTGCTTCTACAGACAAGACCCTTAAAGTGTGGAATCTGGCAACAGGAGAAGAACTATTAACTCTCAATGGTCATAATTTATCGATACGCACAGTAGCAGTCGCCCCCAATGGTAAACAGGTGATTTCTGCTTCCGATGACAAGACCCTCAAAATTTGGAGTCTCGCGACAGGAGAAGAACTATTGACCCTGAATGGTCATAACTTTTCAGTAAAAGCAGTCACCATTACTCCCAATGGACAGCAGGCGATTTCCACTTCTGATGATAGTACCCTCAAAATCTGGAGTATCGCAACAGGAGAATTCACTGCCACTTTCACAGGGGATAGTTCCATTAATTGCTGTGCAGTTGCACCAGACGGTATGACAATTGTGGCAGGCGAACAATCAGGTAGGGTGCATTTTTTGCGTCTTCAAGGGATGAGAGAAGAATCAGGGGAGAAGTAATTTTATCTGCCAAAGATTTCATTGACGGTAATATTAACATCGGGGAAAGCTTTAATTGATAAAGTTTGACCACTAGCGAACTTTTGCATATGCTGATATCTTGCGGCTGTAGGTTGTTGATAAACTTCCACAATTTGCTCGTTAATATCTACTAACCAAACTTCAATTATGTTTGCTTCTGCATATAAAGGAATTTTCTCTTCCCGGTCATACATCACAGTCGAATCAGATACTTCAATTAGTAAAAAAATATCCTGGGGTTGGGGGTGTGCAGTGGCGTAGAAATCATCACGGGGTTTAAGTAATGCGACATCTGGCTGAGGTTCTGAGTTATTGTTCAACGCGATCGGATTTTGAGCAGCAAGTATAACGCCTTTACCCAACAGCTGCACCAACAGATTAACAAGTCGATTTACACAAGCAGCGTGTTTTGTTCCAATCGGCGACATCTCAATAATCTCTCCCCGAATCAATTCCACCCGGTCATCCTCTGTGAGAATCCCCGACTCAACCATCTTATGATATTGCTCAACTGTGAATTTCCGTCTTAGCAATTGTACAGACATCGCCACCTCCACTGTTGCCTCATCTTTTAATTATTCTCCAAAATTATGAACTCACCACCCAAACCACCCACTGCAATCAATTCCAGAGGACATCCAACGGAGTTTGAGCAAATCATTCAACAAAAAAGCCACAACTTTGTCGGTCGTGAATTTGTTTTCACCGCTATTAACAATTTTCTCCACCGCCATAACCAGGGTTACTTCACTATCATTGGCGCACCCGGTAGCGGGAAAAGTGCCATTCTCGCCAAATATCTGACAAATAATCCTCAAGTTATTTATTACAATGCCGAACTTGAGGGTAAAAATCATGCTGACAAATTTCTCATAAATATCTGCACGCAACTCATTCATCAATACTCGCTTAATTACACCTCCCTCCCTGATAACGCCACAGAGGGAAGTTGGTTTTTCTCTAGTCTTCTCCAGCAAATCAGCGATGAGTTAGAACCTGATCAAAAACTGATAATTGCCATTGATGGGTTGAATTGCATTGACCGTAACAGCCAACCACCTGGTACAAATCTGTTTTATCTCCCCCGCTATCTCCCGGATGGGGTCTATTTCCTCCTCACTCGTAGACCTTTCTTGCGGGAGAAGTCGGGTTTATTAATTGAAACGCCGTCGCAAAGTCTTGATTTAGCAGATTATCCACAACAAAATCGCCAAGATATCCAAGCATATATTCAAAATTACCTAACCCCCCTTCCCTACGAGGGAAGGGGGGAACAAGATTGCTCCCCTCCCTTACAAGGGGAGGGGTTGGGGGAGAGGTCAAATCTTAAATCTTGGCTAAGTAATTACCAGATTAATGAGCAAGAATTCTCCGTAGATGCGGAGCAGCTTGCCGTTAGGCATCGCCTCACCACTTTAAGCGAAAATAATTTCATGTATCTCAGTCAGGTAATAAGTGCGATACCTTCTCTACGAGAGGCTACGCCAACGGTAAGCTTTCCTGCGGAACGCTGCGCGAACGCTAACGCAGAAAATTTCTACCCGGAACCTTTTCAGTACAATCAACTCCCGCCTGGTTTAGAAGCATATTATCAGCAGCATTTACACAAAATGATTCCACCCGAACAAGGGGCTGAGTTTAGCATAGATGTGTTAAATGTCTTAATCCAGCAGCAAAAAGCAATATCAGTGCATGCGATCGCACAAATCATTGATACTGATGAGTATGAAGTTGAGGAAGTGCTAGAAAATTGGCTAGAGTTCTTACAGCAACAACGAATCGCCTCAGAAACCCATTACAGTCTCTATCACTCCAACTTTCGAGACTGGCTAGGTAGATAAGCATTTAAAACCCTCTAAAAAATTTCCCTAACCCTCTCCATGCGACAACAAGCACTAGTTGTCCACGGCGACAAGCAGTAGTTGTCCAAGAAGCACTCTGAAATCCTTATTCTTTCGTCAATGCGCTCACAGCAAAAATTCTCTTGACAAGCATTAGTTGACCCAATGTAGAAATACTAGGCATTAGTTGACCAAAAGTAGTAACTTAATTTCTTCTTGGCTTTTGAAAGCAGCATCCTCAGATATCCTGTCCAAAGACAGAATAGGCTTGTCATCTGAATCAGCGTGACATAACCTAAAAGCAGTTTGCACAAAATTATACTTTCTAGCATTTGGTAGTTTAGAGGTTAGAAATTTAACGCTTCCTTTAAACCTCCAAAATTACGGTTAAGAAAAATGAATACATTACTTTTTCAAGCTCAACTTATAATGCTCCATTTATCTTTATTAGCTGCCGAAAGTGAAGTCAGAGAACTTAAACTCATCGCGCCATCAATAGCAAGTATGGCAGCATTACGCGGAGTTGCATTACATAAAGAGTTCGGCGGTGGTAAACATTTGACCTTAGCTGAGGCGATCGCACACGAAAAACCTCTGACCCTCGAAGATATTAATACAATGGTGGATTTTTTTGAGAAATTCAAACCAGACATGGACGATCCAGGGTGGTACAATCCTGAGAAACCCTCTGTAGGTTGGATTCGTTGGTCTCTCATGGGAGGCCAGTCTGGTAAAAACTGGTCACTAGACACCAAAAAGATGGTTGAAGAAGGTTTGAAAGATAAATCTATCAAAATAAAGACGCCGGAATAAATATACAGCAGGATAAATACTAAAGCTTCTAGTTTTTCTAGGTTGCTTTATTTGGCGATCGCAATTGGGAATACTAATATAAGTAAAGTTTTAAAATATACTTTAATGTCCTCAAGCGAAGCCTTCACCAGAACCGAATTAATAGACCCAGCTTTAGAACTAGCAGGATGGAACCTGAAAGACCCAAACCAGGTAGGGTTTGAAATTCCAGTGGATGGCTATGATGCAGAACCTTGGAACGGCATCACTGACTATTGCTTGTATCAGGCTAATGGTGAAGTAATAGCTGTAGTTGAGGCCAAACGACAAAGCCGCGATCCACGTATTGCTCAAACACAGGTAGAACATTACGTTACAGAAATAGAGAAGCATCAAAATTTTCGCCCTTTTGCATTTATGACGAATGGGCGAGAATTTTATTTTTGGGATGTAGGTAATTCTGCTAAAAGACAAGTTGCTGGCTTCTTCTCGCCAGCAGATTTGGAAAATTTACTCTACATCCGCCAGAATAAAATTTCGTTATTTAGTGCCAATTAATACCCTAATTGCACGTAGAAGCTATCAACAAGAGGCAATTCGGCGAGTATGTGAAACATTTGATGAGGGTCAGCGCCGCGCTTTGTTGATCATGGCGACGGGGACAGGGAAGACGCGCACCACAATGGCAATTATTGACCTGTTTCTCCAGGCGAACCAAAGCCGTAAGGTATTATTTGTTGCCGACCGTGATAATTTGGTAGACCAAGCTTTGACCGATGGTTTTAAGCCACATATCCCTCATGAGCCGTGCGATCGCATTTTCACCCACAATATCGATAAAACCAAAAGGCTTTACACTGCAACGCTACAAACTTTGGCACGATGTTATCAACAATTTACCCCAGCTTTTTTTGACCTGATTATTTTTGATGAAGCCCATCGGTCAATTTTTAACCGTTTTCAGGAGGTAATGGAGTACTTTGATGGGCGGATGATAGGGCTAACAGCGACTCCAGCAAGTTTTATTGACCGTAATACTTTTAACACCTTTCATCGCTTTGATGGTACGCCAACATTTCTCTACGAATATAAAAAAGCAGTTAATGAGAAGTATTTAGTAGACTTTAGCCCATATCAAGCCCAGACCAAATTTCAAAAAGAGGGAATTAAAGGGGCAACTCTCAGTGAAGAAGACCGCAATGCTTTGATAGAACAAGGTCTTGACCCTGATGACTTAGATTATTCAGGTACAGATTTAGAGAAGACTGTCAGTAATAGAGACACTCTGCGAAAGCAGTGGGAAGAAATTCTGGATGTTTGTCATAAAGATGAGTCTGGACAACTACCAGCGAAGACAATTGTCTTTGCACTGACTCAAGATCACGCTTTGCGGCTGTGTGAGGTGTTTGAAGAAATGTATCCCCAGTATTCGGATTTGGTACGGGTAATTACTCACAAAACTGAATACAAGGGAAAGCTGACAGGCAGATTCAAACATCAGGATATGCCTCGAATTGCTATTTCTGTGGATATGTTAGACACCGGAGTAGACATACCAGAGGTAATGAATCTGGTGTTTATGAAACCTGTGCAGTCTCAGATTAAACTCTGGCAGATGATTGGACGGGGAACTCGCAGCCAAGAGGCTTGTAGACATTTAGAATGGTTGCCAAATCACGCCAAGCAAGAGTTTTTGATTATCGACTTTTGGGAAAACGAATTTGAGGCGAAGCCACAAGAAGCAGTGGCACAAACTATTCCCGTACTCCAAAAGATTTTTAACACACGCTTGGATTTACTGGAGTTGTATTTGTTTGAGCAAGTATCACCAGACTGTCAAGCAGTAATTGCCAGCTTGCGCCAACAAATTACAGAAATTCCCACAGATGCTTTTACTGTTAAAAAGCAACTGAATCAAATTGAGGAAGCTTGGACAGATTCATTCTGGAGTTACATTACTCAAAATAAATTGAAATTTCTGCGGCTAAAAGTTGCCCCATTGCTGCGGTTTGTTCCAGGGGTAGATGTAGCAGCAGCAACTTTTACTAGCAAAGTTGAGCGTTTGAAAATGGAAATTCAGACGGAAGGAGCAACACCAAATACTTTACAATCCATTGCTGAAGATGTAAGTTGCTTACCAGATTTTGTGCATCAGGACACCCAAAAGCAAGGTGTGGTGAAGTTATGTCTGTCGTCTCGCTTGAAAAATGCAACGGCGGCTGAATTGAATCAGGTGATTGCCGCTTTAGCTGAACAGATGAAGAATCGACGGCAACGCCCCAGTATCTTTTTAGAATTAGACTTGCCTGATTTTGTCGAAACCCGTGGTTTTATCACTGTCGGTGAGGGTGGTGAGCAAGTATACGTGGAGGAGTACAAAAAAAGAGTTGAGGAAAAAATCACAGTAATCATTGAGAATCATCCAACTATCGCCTCTATTCGCCAAGGTGAAGCAGTAACGGATATGCAACTGATTGAGTTAGAGCGGACTTTGCGGAAAGGTTTGGATGGTGGTAATATTCAACTTTCGGAGTCTAATATTCGTAAAGCTTATGGGTTGAAGAAGGCTAGTTTTTTGGCATTTTTGAGGTATCTGCTGGAATTAGATGCGATTCCTGATTATGAGGAAGTAGTAAAGCGTCAGTTTGATGAATTTATTGGTCTACGCCAGTACAATGCGAATCAAATTAATTTCTTGCGGGCGGTGCAGAGTGTATTTTTACAAAAACGTAGGTTAGAAGTAGCTGATTTGTATGAGGGTACTTTGGCAAGGTTTGGGAGGAATGCTGTAGATAGATTATTTTCTGATGATGAGGTGAACAAGCTACTAACTTTTACAAAAAAATAGCAGCTTAAATGTTATATATAACCTTACTCTATTTATTACTAAATAAAAACATACAATACTTAAGTTTCAAAGTTAAAATGTAAACCAATGACTTCCTTGAACAAAATTATTAAGAATCGTTCCAAAAACCTATCAAAGAGCATCGAGAGTCTGGCAGAATCTAAAATACATCAAATAGCTGCTCTTAATTTATCCAATGAGTTTATCGGTTCTTATATCAATGCTATAAATTTAGACTGGTCAAATATTCCTATAGATTTTGATGATTTTGAAAAGACTGAATTTCATATTGTCGAAATGGCAGGTTTACTTATTGATGATAAATTTATTTTGTCTGTTACTGATCTGATGCAATCTGACAGAGATTTTACAAGACGAGATTTTAATTTTATTAAAATTAAAGCCTTTATGCAGAACCAGTTGTTTATTTCAATTATGGGTGAGGTAGAAGACTTTTTCTCAAAGTTGTTGTTGCTCGTTTTACAGGCTTATCCTGAAAAGCTTGGTGAGCAAAAACTCAAATTAAATGATATAGAGTGTAAATTTAAAAACTTTTTATGGATAAAGGCTAAAGAGAGACATCTTGCCTTTAATACCTCTGAAGAGATGATGCGAGAAATTGATAAGCAAATTGAAAAGTCGATTATGGAAATGATATATAAAGGTTCTGATGAATATATAAAGAAACTCAAAATATATGTCGAATCTAATAAAAATTTAGAAAGTTTTCTTTGGTGGTTTACACCACTGTATACAGAAATGAAGGCGCGGCGAAATGCAGGACTACATAATGGTTGGTATCGCAATGAAAAATATGATGAAATAGTAAAACCAATTAAAAATAAACTCAAAGATATTGAGAAAAATAAAGGAATAAAGTATCCTGTTTCCAAATTAGATTTTTTAGGAGTGGATTCAGATTATTTTCAGCAAACTTATAAAATATCCCGTCAAGTTATAGAAGAGTTTAGCTCTCATAGTATACAAGCTTTTAAAGTAATAAAAAAATCAAAATGCTAACTGATACTAATCTAAAATCAAAAGTAGATCAACTCTGGGATAAGCTATGGACTGGTGGCTTATCCAACCCAATGGATGCTATTGAGCAATTCTCCTTTTTACTCTTCCTGAAACGCTTAGACGAAGCTGAAGATTTAAGAGAACGCCAAGCCAAGCGCCGTAAACAAGAGGATTATCAGCCAGAAATCCCCTTAGAAATGCGTTGGCGACATTGGACACAGATGAAGGCTGATAATGCTTTAAGCCATATCAAAAATAAGGTTTTTCCCTGGTTGAAAGAAATAGGTAATCCTGAAAATCAGGAAGAAACCAATGAAATGGATAATTCGGAAAATCAGGAAGAAGCCAATGAAAATAAAAGTTCCTTCAGTCAGTATATGGAAACTGCGGAATTTAAAATTAATAAATCAAGTCTATTAATTGAAGCCTGCAAAGCCATTGATGAGATTAAAATCTCGGAACAAAATCAGGATGTACAGGGGGATTTGTATGAGTATTTATTATCAAAGCTGAGTATCGCCGGTAGGAATGGACAGTTTAGAACACCCCGCCATATTATCCAGATGATGGTGGAAATGGTGGAACCTAAACCCACTGATAGAATTGGCGATTTAGCAGCGGGTACTTGTGGGTTTCCAGTAAATGCTTATCAATATATTTTGGAAAAACACACCAGTCCAGAAATATTGTATAACGACAAAGGCCAAAAGCAGTTAGTTGGGGATATGCTCTCTCCTGAAGAGGCGGAATTTTTACAAACTCAGGCTTTGACTGCATACGATAATGATTCTGGAATGACGATGTTACGCATCGGTTCCATGAATTTAATGCTGCATGGTATTGACCATCCCCGGTTCTTTTATATGGATACACTTTCTAAATCTTTTGATGATGAAAAAAGCTTGGATTTAGTATTGATGAATCCGCCTTTTAAGGGAGCAGTTGATCCGGGTGATGCTCATTCAACTCTGGCGGGTAAAAGCAAAAAATCAGAATTGCTATTTTTGCACCTAATTCTGCGCGTCTTGGATATGGGTGGCAGATGTGCAGTAATTGTCCCGGATGGGGTGCTGTTTGGTTCCAGTAAGGCACACGTTGAAATTCGCAAGAAGATTATTGAAGAAAATCGCCTGGATGGGGTGGTTTCCATGCCTAGCGGGGTGTTTAAACCTTATGCCGGTGTGTCTACGGCGGTGCTGCTGTTTACTCGTGGGGGAACGACTGACCACATTTGGTTCTACGATATGGAGCATGATGGCTTTTCTCTGGATGATAAGCGCCAACCTGTAGCTGAGAACGATATTTCTGATATCCTGAATTGTTGGCGGCATCGGTTTGATGCTGATTTTATAACTCAAAACGAGGAACGGTTAGCTGAGTTAAAGATGCAAATTGTGCCTTTGAAAGTAAAACGTTTGCAACTGCACAAGGAAATTAATCGCTTGACGTTTGAAAATGCCGTTGCACCCGCCGATGATGAGTCAACGCGCATCGCTTTGGAAGCGGATAACCAACTATTGGCACAACTGCATGAACAGATGACACCCTTGCAAGCAGAAATTAATCAATTAAATCGTCAGTTTTGGGTAGTAAAGGCGCAGGTAAAAAGCAATAAATATGATTTGTCCGCAAGTCGTTATCGTCAGGTTGAGCAGGATGAGGCATTTTATGATTCGCCACAGGTAACACTGGAGAGGTTGTTGCAATTAGAACAAATGATGGCAGTAGAAGCAGAAGAAATTAAGCGTCAATTAATTTAGATAATGGATAAATAACAATTAAGAATGTCTACTCTACCTGCTACTACTTCCAAAAAATGGGCAAAAACAACAATAGGAGAGTCATTAAAACTCAAGAGTGGAGATTTTCTTAGTGCTGCCAATATGGATAAAACTGGTAAATATCCTGTTTACGGAGGAAACGGTATTACAGGTTATCACTCATCTTATCTATTTGAAGATAGAAAAATTGTTATAGGCAGAGTTGGACTTTACTGTGGTTCTGTACATTACACCCTACCATACTCGTGGATTACGGATAATGCACTTTACGTTTTTAAAAAAGATTCTCGCTTTTTAGATGAATATTTAATCTACGCCCTTCGCTCTGCCAATCTTAATCAATATGCAAGTCAATCAGGACAACCGCTCATTTCGGAAGGCAGGCTAGAAAATGTTGAAATTATCATACCTCCGATATTAGAACAAAAGCGAATTGTAACACTTTTAGAAAAAAGCGATCGCCTGCGACGTACCCGCCGCTACGCCCTACAACTCAGCAACACCTTCCTACAATCCGTCTTTTTGCAAATATTTGGCGATCCTATTAATAATCCAATGGGTTGGAATAAAAGCTTTTTAGATGAAATCAGTGAAGTTCAGGGTGGACTTCAACTTAGTAAAAAAAGAGATAATCTACCATTAAAGTTACCATATCTAAGAGTTGCTAATATTTATAGAAATCAACTTGAACTATCGCACATAAAGACTATAGGTTTAACAGAGGAAGAATTTAAACGTATCAAACTGCAAACAAATGATATTTTGATTGTTGAAGGACATGGTAATATTGAGGAAATTGGAAGATGTGCAATCTGGGATAACTCAATAAAAGATTGTGTACATCAAAATCATTTGATTCGTGTTCGTGTAAATACGAAAATTATTAACAATATATATCTCAGTCATTATATAAATAATTCAGGCGGTAAAAAATATTTTAATACATCAAGCAATACAACAAGTGGATTAAATACTATTAGCACTGGTATTGTAAAAAAGTGTATTGTTCCCCTTCCCCCCCCTTCCGCTCCAAGAAAAATTCGCCCAAATCGTCAAGGGAATGGGTAAGCCTTTATACTGGGAATCTTTGGAAAATTTAGGCAGTAAGTATCACAACGGATGTATCAACAAACTGAATTATGAAATTCTTTTCACTAACTATATATAGTAGTTTTATCTTTATTAGCTTCCAATTAAGTTAATTTCAATGCCTTAAATCAAACTGTAAATATTAATAGGTTTTTGATAAAAGACAGGTTAAATTTAATTGATTAAACAGTATATACAGTATTAACTATACAAACAGTATGAATTATATTCACAAACTTTGTTTGTTGTACTACACAGTAAAAGCAGTTTTCATAAGCTTCTTAGATAAAACTTTTTAAAATCAGTTATTTTATAATTCAATGTATTACTAATGTTAATTTTTTTGAACTAGGAGTAATTTATAATTTTTTTTCATGTTAGCTTTTACTTATGAACAAATAGCTCATTTAGAAAAAGTAGTTTATTTTTCAATGATCTGTGCCAAATTTATCTCACAGCTTTTAGCTCTTGATTTAAGGTAAGAGTCTAAATGTAATTGGATGCACTAACAAGTGGGTCTATCACTCCTTTTATCTTTCCTAATAAGGAATACAAAAGTCTAATAAACTTTATCTTTTATTTGGATTAGCTTTTGAGGCAATTAACGGTGAGAACAAGCTTAGAGATAGTGAAAATAGGAGCAGGAACTTGCGTATCATTTTAGGTTTGGAGAAGAGCCAAACTCACAAGCAAGATAAATTGTCAACTAAGGAAAGTATCGAACAGAAAAAAAATTTTAAATCTAATAATACAAAACCATTCCAACGTAATCCTAAACGTGATCGGCTAGGAGACCAATAAGTATGAACAGCAATGAGCTTCAAGCAATTGGGTTATGTGATTTACAAGAACCAACTATTCCTCCACGCAGCCGCCTCTACAATTTAAAGCCAGTTGGTATCGGAACGCCTGAGGTAGAAAGCCTAACAGGCTACATTGTCCGATTAGCTGAAGAGCATTGTGTACCTACGGGAATATTAGTCTTGAGCGAGCTTGTACCATTGCTCAAAGAAGGATACATCTTCAATAGTAAAGATGGAGGGCTAGAGAAAAGTTTTACTAGTCAGACAAAGACTTTGAATGGAATGGGTAGCTGGGCTTTAAAATTAATTAAAACCCTTGAATCATTAACTCTACGTAATGACTTGCGTTTACTAACAATGCTCAATTGGGTGGAAATAATTCCTCCAAGGAACTTGCTCCGCTCTCTCAGGGCTTGGTGTCCAAGCTGTTACGAAAATTGGCGTGTAACTGAACAGACAGTCTATGAACCACTCCTTTGGTCACTAAAGGAAGTTACGATTTGTCTGCATCATCATCAGCGTCTCTGTACAGAGTGTCCATACTGTCACAAAGACAACAGGCTATTGGCTTGGCGCTCAAGACCAGGTTGTTGTTCAAAATGCGGAGAGTGGCTTGGAATTTCTGCAAATGTTGAATCACCAAACAGTATAAAACTGACAGAAGATGAACTAAATTGGCAAATATGGGTTACAAATAATCTTGGAGATTTAATAGCTGCTACACCATATTTATCTCCGCCACCTAAAGAAAAAATTTATGAAATGCTTTCTGGTTATGTCAATGTCCTTGCACATGGCAATATAGCTGCATTTGCAAAAAAGCTAGGGATAAATAGAACTCAAACCCATAGATGGTGTGTGGGAAAAACCTTGCCAGCAATCGACACACTTCTGCAAATTTGTTTCCAACTTGAAATATCGCTGCTCGATTTTCTTACTAAAGAAGAAATTAACGTAGATTCTAGCAAGATAATCACACAAACTCAGAATAAACCAAGTAAGGAAGGTACTTACCAATTAAACACCTCGACAGAAGTACTACACGCATTGGAAACTGCCCTCACTAAAAGCCCACCACCATCCCTAGTAGAAATTGCTGAATGGCTTGGGTATAAAAAAACTAGTGCTTTGTATTATTATTCTTCAGATTTGTGTAAAATTATAGCAACGCGACATAGTGAGTATGAAAAAGCTCAAAGGCTAGAAAAATTACAGCGTTTATTGGAAGAATTGCTTGCAGCTAACGAGTATCCACCACCATCTATGCAGGAGGTTGCCAAGCGTTTTGGTAAAAAATCTGTACATAGCCTAGATAAACATTTTCCAGACCTATGCAGTGCAATTTCAGCACGATACGCTAATTATCGCCAAGAAAGCCGAACAAAACGAGTAGAAAAATTGCGTCAGGAAGTTCGGAAAGTTGCGTTTCAGCTTCATTCGGAAGAAATAGAACCTACTGCTAGCAGAATTTCAGTTTTTTTAAAAAGTCCTGGTTCGATACTCCAAAAAGATGTTGTTGAAGCAGTATGCGAAGTACGGCGCGAACTCGGCTGGGAAAAATGAGGTAATTCTTCGGGGAATACTAGATATAGATACTGACTTTTCACGGTAAGTCCCAAAACCGAGAAACAGTATGACTTTTTCTAAGCCCTAATTCTCAATAGATTTGGGTTAATAAAAATACCTAACAGAAAAATTAGGGCTTAGGAAACCCTCCAAATGACCTTTTCTACATGCTGTGAAAAGTCAAGTATAGGGAAACTACCAACATTATAAAACTTACATGTGTTGAAACACAGTGTGGCTGAGGTGTAATTTATTCAAGGTGAAAAAGTTTAGGAGCAAATGTGCTAACTAAATACGAGTTGTGGAATTTGAAGCTACCTTTGATCCCGCCGCGTAGCCATCTGTACCACATAGAACCTGTCGGCATCGGCACACCTTTAGTAGAAAGTCTGACAGGCTATGTTTCTCGATTGGCTGAGGCACATTGCTTACCTCCGGGAGTGTTGATGGAAAGAGAACTGACCTCAGTTTTTAATAAGACATATGGAAGTAATAATTTACACAAAATATATCCTTTTACAGGAGCGCTAAATGGCACGGGCGTCATGGCTGCTGACTTGCGTCAAGCTCTTCAAATCTTGACTCTACGCAATGATCTTCAGTTTTTGACATTGCTAACTTGGTCTGAACTACTCCCGTCTAGGAATTTGCTTCGTTCTATCAAGGCTTGGTGTCCAACTTGTTACGAAGAACGACGCACAACTAATCAATTAGTTTTCGAGCATTTACTTTGGTCGCTGGATGTAGTTAAAGTTTGCCCGCATCACCAGCAAAAGTTGAGTCAAAAGTGTCCTCATTGCTGTCAGACAAATTACGTTTTGGCTTGGCGATCGCGACCAGGATACTGCTCTAAATGCTTGAAGTGGCTTGGAATGCCATTGGAAACTCAAATAAGCGATCACCAAAATTTACAAGAGCATGATTTACAGTTTGAAATATGGATCGCACGAAGTGTAGGTGAGTTGCTTGCTAAAGCCCCATATTTGACACCTTTGCCATTAAAAGACAGCATTGCTAAAGCATTGTGCAGTTACGTATCTCAAGTTGCTGAGGGAAATGTAGCTGCATTTGCTCGCCAGCTTCAGATACCCAGAAATACGGTATGGGTTTGGTGTAAAGGTGAGAATCAACCTTCAATCAAGGCACTTTTACAAATTTGTTACTGCCTGAAAATCTCTGTACTGGATTTCTTAATACAAGGAGTAAAATCTGCAAATTCTTTTCAAGCAGTGCGACTACTACCACTTCAATCAAAACCCCAGACCAGGGCAAGTGCAAAGTCTTTTGATGCTAACAAAGTACAACAAAATCTAGAAGCAGTGCTTGAAAGTAATGATTCCCCATCACCATCAATGGAAGAGGTTGCTAGGCGTTTGGAATGCGACAGAAGAACTATTTGTAGGCATTTTCCAAGTTTATGTCATGCCATCTCTGCCAAATACCTCAACGATAGAAAGGCGGTTCTTTTGAGAAATGTACAGCAGTCTTGCGATGAAGTTCGACGAATTGCCCTAAGTTTACACAATCAGGGAGCATATCCGTCTGAAGCTCGCGTTTCAGAACAGATGAGTATGCCAGGATACTTAAGATACAGAGAAGTTCGTACAGCATTGCAAGACATACAATGCCAATTAGGCAAATGCTAACTTAAATTTACTTCGAGCCATCGATCAATCATTTCTTCTAAGCTTTTCCTTGCCTTTCCTCTCCCTCTCTTTTGTGCGACAATTGACAAGCATTAGTTGTCCTTTGAGAACAACAAGCATAAAGTGACCTTTTTGGACAACTAGTGCTTGTTGTCGCATCTCCATTAACAGAGAAGATTAGGGTGTTAAGAATGGAGCTAAGCGGATTCGAACCGCTGACCCCCTCAATGCCATTGAGGTGCGCTACCAACTGCGCTATAACCCCTTAAAATTCATTATACATAATCGCTTAATTATTATTACTTTGTCAAGCTTTTTATGAAAACTAAATTTTAAATATCTCCTCTAGCACTCAGCACTTTCTACGACACCCGCAACAAATAGGTCATACAGTGCCCCATTAAAAAGTAGACTACTAACATGGCAGCAGCAGCCAGAGCAACCAATGTACCAGCCAACATCAGAGAAAATTCTTTACTTTCGTAGGCTCTTTCCATTAAGTGCAGTGACCACGCCACCAGGGCGACATCAAAAAGTAAAATAGGAAGCAACATATTTTTTAATATTTGTTAATACTTGTAAAATAATATTAACACCCTTTCACGTAAGTGTGTCTAACCTAAGATAGATGTCATTAAATGCTAAATAGTCACTTAAGAGAATGTTCTTACTGGCACGTTGCGATCGCGCAGATAATTTTTGATTTCTGCTACGCTTAAATGTCCGTAATGTAACAACGATGCCAGTAATGCTGCTTCAGCTTTGCCTTCAGTTAGGGCAGTGTAGATATGTTCACAATTACCTGCACCACCAGAAGCAATGACTGGAATTTCGACAGCATCGGCAATTGCCCGTGTGATCTCGATGTCATACCCAGCTTGGGTTCCATCGGCATCCATGCTTGTGACTAGGAGTTCTCCGGCCCCCCGTTTTTCAACTTCTTGTGCCCACAATAGGGCATCTAAGCCTGTATTTTCCCTGCCACCCCGCACATACACATCCCAACCTTGATTCTCCGGGTTGTTTCTGCGTCTGGCATCAATAGCAACAACTATGCACTGATTACCAAAGCGATCGCTTGCCCGATTAATCAAGTCTGGATCACGCACCGCCGCAGAATTAATACTAACCTTATCTGCACCTGCTCTTAATAAAGCTTTAACATTTTCTAAGGATTGAATGCCACCACCCACAGTCAATGGAATAAAGACCTGTTCAGCAGTCCGGTAGACCACATCTAAAATAGTAGCTCGGTCTTCATGAGTAGCTGTAATATCCAGAAATACTAATTCATCTGCACCAGCTTCATTGTAAACCTTGGCCAGCTCTACCGGATCGCCTGCATCTTGGAGATTGACAAAGTTAACTCCTTTTACAACCCGTCCCGCCTTCACATCTAAGCACGGTAAGATTCTTTTAGATAACATAATAACTTTTGTACTTCTGGGTAATTGACCCGAATTTAAATTTTAAATTGGCGCGGGTATTTCCAAACGAAAATTTTCACACCGCTTGTTTTAAGCACGTATTGCAAAATGGGGCATTGGGCATTGGTTATTCTTTCTCCCCCTGCCTCCCCTGCCTGCCCCACCACTCCCTCATCCCTTAAAAGTAGATAGCTGAATTATGGCGATAATCTCCTCGAAAAAACAGCCTCCAGAACCCAACGGAGAACCAAAGCAGCGTCGGGAGTCGGCGAAAGCACCATCCCCAGACAACATTTTGCAGCCTGAAGCTGCTATTGATGAACAAGATCAGCAAGAAGAAGGTATTCGACCGCACCGATTTGCCGATTACATTGGGCAAAAAGATTTAAAGGATGTGTTAGATATTGCCATCAAAGCAGCCAAGTCTCGTGGTGAGGTGCTAGATCACTTGCTGCTGTATGGGCCGCCAGGATTGGGCAAAACCACAATGGCAATGATTTTAGCATCGGAAATGGGCGTAAATTACAAAATTACTAGTGCCCCAGCCCTAGAACGTCCACGCGATATTGTCGGGCTACTGGTGAACATGAAACCAGGGGATATTTTATTTGTGGATGAAATTCATCGCCTCTCGCGGATGACGGAAGAAATTCTCTATCCGGCGATGGAAGATTATCGCTTAGATATTACTATTGGTAAGGGTTCCAGCGCTCGGATCAGAAGTTTGCCGCTGTCAAAGTTTACCCTAGTAGGGGCTACAACGCGTGTGGGTGCTTTAACTTCACCACTGCGCGATCGCTTCGGTTTAATTCAAAAACTCCGATTTTACGAAGTTGACGAACTGACTAAAATTGTACTGCGAACCGCTCAATTACTCAAAACCCCCGTTACAGAAGATGGTGCCACAGAAATTGCCCGTCGTTCACGCGGAACGCCACGGATTGCCAACAGGTTACTTAAGCGAGTCCGTGATTATGCTGAGGTAAAGTTATCGGGTGAGATTAATGAAAGCGTTGCATCAGAGGCATTGCAACTATTTCAAGTAGATCCTTGCGGTTTAGATTGGACAGACCGTCAGATGCTGAGTGTCATAATTGAACAATTTAACGGTGGGCCAGTGGGGTTGGAAACAATGGCAGCAGCGACGGGTGAAGATACCCAAACAATTGAAGAGGTGTATGAACCTTACCTCATGCAGATTGGGTATTTAACTCGGACTCATCGTGGCAGGATGGCGACAAAGGCAGCATATAAGCATTTGGGATTCACGCCGCCTAATGAACAGTTGTCATTATTGTAATTATGGGAAATTGGGCATTGGCCAAACAGGGCATTGGGGATTAATTATGCTCCTCTGCTCCCCCTGCCCCATTCCCCATGTTTAAGATAGACACAGGTAAATCCAGATGATTAAGTTAATTGGTATTTTTCTCAGTCTGTTACTTGTGTTTGGCTGGGGTACTCCAGTCATGGCACAATCTCAACCGCCCATTACTCAAGAACAATTAAAACAAGGCGATGAGTGGGCAAATCAAGCTTTTACAGCAACGAATCAAGGTGATTTTGCCACGGCTGAAACTTACTGGACAAAGATTATTGAGCAATTTCCCACTAATGCGGGGGCGTGGAGTAACCGAGGAAATTCGCGGGTGAGTCAGAACAAATTACCAGAGGCGCTGGCAGATTATAACAAAGCCATAGAATTAGCGCCAAATGTCACCGATCCATATTTGAATCGGGGTGCGGCGTTGGAAGGATTGGGAAAATGGGACGATGCGATCGCAGATTATAATCATGTCCTAAAACTCGATCCTCAGGATGCAATGGCGTACAATAATCGCGGTAATGCCACAGCAGGTTTAGGAAAATGGTCAGATGCGATCGCAGATTACAAAAAATCTAATGAGATTGCTCCGAATTTTGCCTTTGCCCGTGCTAACTACGCCCTCGCTCTTTATGAAACTGGTCAAATAGACCAAGCAATCCGGGAAATGCGGAATATTGTCCGTAAATATCCCAAGTTTGCCGATATGCGTGCCGCTCTCACAGCTGCCTACTGGGTAAATGGAGAACAAGGGGAAGCCGAAAGTAATTGGGTAGCGGCTTATGGACTGGATAGCCGTTATAAGGACATCAACTGGGTAACAAATATCCGCCGTTGGCCGCCCAGTATGGTATCAGCTTTAGATAAGTTTTTGAAAATCAAGTAGCCAAGTTTAACTCAACAAAAATTCTTTTCTTTACTGCTATGTACCTGTTTTCTGGTATACATCATTGTAAATAAACAGAAGCAAGAACTATGACTCATTTTGGGCTGATCTGTCCAGCAACAACCGGACATCTCAACACTATGCTCCCCTTGGGTAAAGAACTCCAAAAGCGGGGTCATCGGGTCACTTTATTGGGTAGACTTGATGCTAAATCCAAGACACTGGCGGCAGAGTTAGAATTCCGGGCTATTGGTGGATTTGAATATCCTACAGGAGCAATGGCAGAATCCTTAGCTGAGTTAGGGAAGTTAAGTGGACTCGCTGCATTGCAATATACCGTCAATCTGCTCAAGCAAGGGGCAGATGTTATGCTCAGGGATGCACCACCAGCAATTAAAGAAGCGGGTGTGGATGCACTTTTAGTAGATCAGATAATGCCAGAGGGCGGAACTGTTGCAGAATTTTTAGGACTTCCCTTTATTACCATTTGCAGTGCTGTAGTACTTAATCGAGAAGAGGGTGTTCCGCCGTTTATAACAAACTGGGGCTATAACCGAGCTTGGTGGGCACAACTGCGTAACAGAGTGGGTTATAGGTTGTTGGATCGCATCGGCAAACCAATTAGAGAGGTAATAGCTGACTATCGCCGAGAGTGGAACTTACCCCGACACTTCAGTGCCAATGAAAACTATTCCCCACTAGCTCAAATTAGTCAACAGCCTGCCCAATTGGAATTTCCCAGGCAATATTTGCCCCAGTGGTTCCATTTCACAGGCCCTTATCATAGTCCAACTGGTCGGGAAGTTCCTGATTTCCCGTTAGAAAAGTTAACTGGGCAACCCTTAATTTACGCTTCAATGGGGACTGTCCAAAATCGCCTATTGGGAGTTTTCAAATCTATTGCTGAAGCTTGTAATGATTTGGATGCCCAACTAGTGATTTCATTAGGTGGTTCTGCAAGTCCAGAATCTCTGGGAAGTTTACCGGGAAATCCGCTGGTTGTTGGTTATGCACCCCAATTGAAATTGCTGCAAAAAGCAACTCTCACCATTACCCACGCGGGTATGAATACTACTTTAGAGTCCCTAAATAATGGGGTACCAATGGTTGCCATTCCCGTTGCTAATGATCAACCAGGAATAGCAGCGCGTGTAGCTTGGGCTGGGGCTGGTGAAGCTGTACCCCTGAGTCGTGTGAATGTTCCGAAGCTACGAGCCGCTATCCAAAAGGTGTTGACGGAAGATTCTTATAAACAAAATGCTTTGAGACTACAAGAGGCGATTCAAAAAGCAGGGGGTGTGAGTCGAGCCATTGATATTGTCGAACAGGTCGTTGCTACAGGAAAGCCTGTGCTTTCTGATGCTAAATGATTAGCGAATTTTTTCTTTGTTTTATTAAATTGGGGATTTATTATATATGACGGCTTTAACTCCTGAAACTATACTTCCCAATGGGATGAAAATATTTTATTTGCGAGAACAAGAAGTACCGACTCTTTACGAACAAATCCAGGAATACTTCAAAAATGGGATCGAGTTACACGAAGGTGATACTGTCTTTGATGTGGGAGCCAACATTGGTTTATTTACACTCTGGGTATATCAGCTATGTAATCAAAATGTTAATGTCTATGCGTTCGAGCCTATCCCAGCTATTTTTGATGTGTTGCACGCTAATGCCCAACGTGTTGATCCAGAAAAACTCAGAGTATTTCCCTGTGGACTTTCAAAGGAGGCAAAGATGATGACCTTTGCTTACTATCCCAACGCTACACCTTTATCTAACGCATACCCAGAAGGCTTAAAGGAGGATCGAGAGCAATTAAAGAAGACTGTCCTGAAAAATCTCAAAGATGCTCCTCCATTTATTCGTTGGCTCCGTTGGCTTCCTCCATTTCTAAAGTCGTTTATTCTCGACCTGAGATTAGAAGAAGCTTTTCAAATAGAGCCAGTCAATTGCCAGTTGAGAACCATATCAGATATCGTTCGCAATCATAATATTCAGCAGATTGATTTGCTGAAAGTGGATGTGGAGAAAAGCGAGCTAGATGTACTGTTGGGCATAGAAGAACCGGATTGGCAAATAATCAAGCAAGTGGTTATTGAAGTTCATGATTTTGATAGCAGAGTTGAAAAGATTACAACTTTACTAAAAGAACACGGATTAAGCAAAATTACAATTGAGCAGGAACCTATTTTCAAGGGTTCCAAGATTTTTAATCTGTATGCCTTGCGGTAACAGCTTGATAATCATTGGCTCACCCCAATAATCCTGAAACCTGTTGAAACCTAAACATGCAAATGTGATGGGATACGATCCGTAGTTTACCGCCGCAGGCATCGCTCCAACCCTATCTCATCCCATTTTCACACTCTTCACAAGAAACTAGAGCTAGTCTCTCGAACTGCCTGATTTTGCTGGTGTCTCCCAGTCACCACCATCTGCACACCACCTGGTGGGCTAAGTAGAAAACCCTTACGCACTGGCTGCACTGGTTTGCTATCAGCCAGTTCCATCTGCCAGCGAGACAGCACTGTTGCCAAAACCACCTTCATCTCAAACAGCGCAAACGCCATTCCAATACAGCGACGATTCCCGCCACCAAAGGGCAAATACTCAGAAGAGGTAAATTGCCGTTCCAGAAAACGCTCTGGTTTAAATTGCTTCGGCTGGGGATATAAATCTTCTCGATGATGGGTCAGATAAATGCAAGGAATCACCAAATTACCAGCATTTAACTGATAACCCATGATTTCTAGGGGGGATTTTACCAAACGATTTAATGCCAACATTACCACTGGATACAGGCGCAGAGTTTCCGAACAAACAGCACTCAAATAGGGCGATCGCAAAATAGCATTTGGATCAGGGTTTTCGCCCAGGCTATCTAGTTCTTGCAGTAGTTTTTCACGCACCTGTGGCAAATGGTGAATCCAGTAGAAAGCCCATGCTAAGGAAGTCGCCGTAGTTTCGTGACCTGCCGCCAACAGGGTAATTAACTCATCGCGTAACTCTACATCAGTCATCGACTGCCCTTGTTCATCACGAGCTGCCATCATCAAAGATAGGATATCAGTCCGAGATGGGTCAGGTTGCTCTTTGCGATCGCGAATCTCAGCATATATGAGTTCATCAACTTGCTGTCGTAAATCCAGGAATATTCCCCAAGGACTCCAAGAACCTAAATCTCGTTGCAGTGATGGGAAAACAAGCATCATTCCTGTAACGAAAGGTTGCTTTGGATTCAGAATTTTCAGCAGCACTTCCTTGAGTTTTTCATAACGTGGCCCATCTGTTAGACCAAATACAGCTTTCAAAATCACCTCTAAGGAGATTGCTTGCATAGATGGCAGAACTGAAAAGGATTCCCCAACTGTCCATTGACTAATCACTTGCTCTGTGATCTCACGGGTTAACTGACCATAAGCCAGCATTCTTTCTCCATGAAAAGGGGGTGTCAACAACTTTCGTTGGCGCTGGTGAGGCTTACCTTCTAGAGCTAGTAGTGATTGTCGTCCTAATAAAGGCGATTTAATCCCTGCTGGCTCACCAGAGTCTAGCTGTTTTGGATCTATGGTGAAAATCTGCTGAATCGCTTTAGGATTACTAATGAATACTTGAGGAGTAAAAACTGGGCCAATCCGGAGAGTGAAGATATCACCATAGCGTTTAGCACAGGCTTCCATATATTCTAAGGGATTAGTAAGCCACTGATACGTCTGTACCCAAGGATGAGTTTGGGGACCGTTAGGCAGTTTAAGTGCAGACATTTTTATTAATCTCCCAATTATTCAAGCAAGATTGTTATCAGCCAGTCATTCATGCACCTGTAGCTTGATTGATCTTAATACAACATTTTATTAATTCGTAGCAAATTAAATTTGACAATACCTTGCAATGCCAATGCGTCGGCTGCATTGTTAATGCGTCCCGATACAATGCCAATGCCTCGGCTGCATATGTTAATGCATCCGGATACAATGCCGATGTGTCGGCTGCATGTGTTAATGTGTTCCAATACAATGCCAATGCGTTGGCTGCATTGTTAATGCGTTCCAATACAATGCCAATGCGTCGGCCGCAATGTTAATGCGTTCCCCTGGATTAAAAACGCCACGATTTTACGCTAAGTTGTATTTAGAACACAGATCAGGCAGATGAACTTACCAATTTCTGAATCTGCCTTGGTGTCAATTCTTGCACATTACTTAAAACTACCACTGCTCCTGCTGCTAGCAGTGTCTTACCATAAGCATCACCACGGGCTGCTGTTTCCTGTACATGGGGCGGTAAAACCCCTACACCAATCCAAATGCGAGAAGAATCTAAAGCCTGTGCTTTCTCGACAGTATACATATCTGCTACCGTATCTCCCACATACACGATCGCTAATCTTTGCTCAATTCCATTATCTAATTGACGAACTGTGGCAAAAAGTCCAGTGGGGTCAGGTTTACCTGGTGCATCTTCCATCGCAATCAACACAGGAGATTGTAAGCCCAGGCGTTTTTCTAAAATATAGTTAGCGGAAGTACGAGTCGCACCGCTAAAAAATCCCCAAGCAATCCCAGCTTGGGTAAGTTGCTCTAAATAGCTTGGTTGTAATAATAAGGGTTCATTACAGATATACCCCGTTAAATTGTTGGGGTCTGGGCCACGGTAACGGCATTGAAAAAAAGCAACGATCGCATTGTAATCTAGTTGCAGTTGCTCGCGGGTCTGTTCTTGGGTTTCAAAGTAGCGGTAAATTAATTCTTGCGATGCTTCCCAATCGTTATTCCATACACCTTCAGACTTTAGTTGGTCAATATCTAGTGGTGTTGGACGATATGCTTGGGTAGTAAAATATTCTACGGTATCTGCGATCGCTCGACGATAGGAACCGCTAACATCGCGCACAACGCCATCAATATCGAAAACAACAATCGCTTTTGCTGAGGATTTTTCAGTCATGGCAGGGATAAATTTGGGCGAGGAGCATAAAAAAGTTTAACCCCATTATGGATGCTCAGTAGTTTAATTTTTCAACCTCAGCTAAAAAATCGGGGTCGAGGGCTTGCTCTGGCGAGTCATAAGCATCTGTAGTTAGCGCCGACTACACCTTATGCTAGCCATTCTCTAATCACCAAAACAGTGCTGAATAAAAAGTAAAATGATTAAGGCTTAGGCATCAAATCAGTTCCGAGTAGTGAGTGCTAAATGGGAAGATTCATAAGTAATACTTTTTACCGAGTACTCCATTGTGTCCTTACTTCAATCCCCCGTTTCGCTCTCTTGGTAACCCAGCACTCCCGAATGTTTGGTTATTTGATAGAGTATTGCGTTAAAATAAGCGATCGCTATCCTAGTTAAGTAATGCCTGGAAATTCCCGGAGGTGTGATTGACCAAGTTTATTTTGAAAATTTTGTGGTTAGACGAAAACGTTGCTCTAGCAGTCGATCAAATTGTAGGCAAAGGCACAAGTCCTTTGACTAAGTACTTTTTTTGGCCCAGAAATGATGCCTGGGAAGAGTTAAAAAAGGAATTAGAGGCCAAACATTGGATTACTGACCTGGATCGTGTCGAGTTGCTTAATAAAGCGACAGAAGTGATTAACTACTGGCAAGAGGAAGGTAGAAACCGTCCAATGGCAGAAGCTCAGTTGAAATTTCCAGAAGTTGCCTTCACAGGTAGCGCTTGATATTACAATATTAGCGATTGTGCTGTTCTACAAACTGCCACAGTTTGATAGTTTTGTCCCTGCTACCACTTGCAATTAATTGTCTAACTTTGCTCACAGCAACAGCAGATACTGAGTCTACATGACCAGAGAGAGTAACAATCTCTTCTGCTGTGCTTACCCTCCAAAGTTTAACTGTTTTGTCGCAACTTGCACTTAGGAGCGTTTCGCCATCGGCAGTAAAAGCCACAGCCACCACAGACCAAGAATGGCCTACAAGTGTGCAAATTAGCTGACCAGTGTTTACCTCCCACAATTTAATAGTGTTATCATCACTACCCGTCGCCAAAATTTTCCCATCAGGACTAAAAGCGACTGTCAAAACCGCCCATGCATGACCCGAAAGGATGCCTAACAAGCTATAGCATGGGCGGTTTTGAAATTCTTTGTGGGAACTTTCTAATGCAGGTATCTGCCACAGACGAATTGTTCTGTCATAACTAGCGCTGGCTAAAAGCTGTCCTTGAGGACTAAATGCCACTGAATTTACTTGTAATTTATGTCCAGTCATCGTGCAAATTTCAGTGCCAGTATTTACATCCCAGAGTTTGATTGTCTTATCCCAGCTACCACTAGCGAGAATCTCGCCATTTGGACTGAAAGCAACTGATTTCACAGCGTGTGAGTGTCCCAAGAGGGTGCAGATTTCCGCTAATGTCTCAATCTGCCACAATTTGATAGTTTTATCATCGCTAGCAGTTGCCAGAATTTTCCCATCAGGACTGAAGGCAACTGATTTTACAGCTTGAGAATGTCCTGATAAGCTAGCTAGGACTTTTTTGGTATTTAAATCCCACAATTTGACGATTTTATGATCACTAGCACTGGCTAAAGTGTTACTGTCAGGACTGATGGCAAGGGCATTCAGACTACTCAATCTCCCAGAATGCTCAGTTAGGGTATGCAAGCATCGCCAAGGAGGATTTGGTAATTTAAAATTTTGAGTTTTACATTCCATACCCATTGCTTGCATAACTTCATCAGCTGATTGAAAACGACGGTTAACAGCATTTTGCAGCAGCTTGTCGAGAATTTGCGCCAGGCGATCGCTTACCTTAGTAGTAAGATATTGTTGCCAGACCCAACAATCATTTGCAATATCAAATAAATCAAAGGGCGGAATCTGGGTAAGTAAGTAAATACAAGTAATACCTAAGCTATATAAGTCACTAGCAAAAACCGCTTTTCCTCTAGCTTGTTCTGGTGCAGCATATTCTGGACTGCCAATACTGGTTTGTGATATTAGCCGATCAATTTCTGTGACGATTTTCGCAGTGCTAAAATCGACTATGACTAAATCCCCTTTCTTGGTAATTGGGGATCTACGAATGATATTGTGGGGTTTAATATCGCGGTGAATGATGTTGCGATCGCTAATAAACTGAAAAACTGGCAACACATCTTCTAAAAGTTGCCAAATCTGAGTTTCATTAAAAGCCCCTTCCTCCTCAACCACCTGAGCTAAATTAGTGCCTGCAATAAACTCCTGCACTAAATAAAAATACTCGTTCTGCTGAAAATAAGCCAGTAAAGCCGGAATTTGGGGATGCTTTCCTAATTCTTCTAGCTGTTGTGCCTTTTGCTGAAAACTTTTAGATGTTTCGGATTCTGGCGATAATTCTTGAATGACGCAAGGAACTGGAGAAAACTGACCCTCATCTACAGCGAGGAAGGTTTTACAGAATCCCCCTTTACCAATCTGCTTCATTAAACGATAACGTTCTTGTAAAAGCAAAACTTTCCTTTCAGTTAAATCGGCGGTTAGAAACCGCGTCTATAGAGGCAAAACCCACCTCCGTGGGTTTCAAACCCTTAATTTCTTCTTAGTCCGCGGAGGCGGCCTACCCTTCTCTACGAGAGGCTGCGCCAACGGGAACGCCTGCCGTAGGATGCCCGTACCACTTCCCTACGGGACGCTCCGCGAACGTGGAAGCAAGCTACGCGTAGCGTCTCCCTAAGGAAAAGGGCTGTAGGGCGAACGTTTGTATAGCCGCGAATTCTATTCGCCCTGGCTCTAAGTTGACACGTATGGACAGATGTGCTGTCCTACTGGATGTTACTTATCCGCCGGGAAATTCACAATTATAGGTGGAAGACCATTTTCTGCGGTTGGTTGGGCTTTGGTAACTACTGGTTGGGGATGCAAAGGTGTTGGTGTCAATTCACCCTTACCAGTTTGATTCCATAAAATCATCGATAGTAGCCCATCTACTAAACCATTATTGCTGCCATTACTGCCAACTAAGACATCTGGAATCAAGCGGACATTGCGATCGCCTATAATCTGCATTAGTTGCATTGCTGTATAACCTTGTGATCCTAAAGCTTCCACGCCAGCACTGTAGGTTTCAGCTTTGGCGTTACCCGTAGCCCGAATCCCTTCAGCCTCAGCAATTGTCCGGAGTTTTGTCCCCTCAGCTTCACCGTTCGCCTCTTTGATTTGGGCTTGGGCTTTTAAGTCAGCAATATGTACACTCTGCTCTGATTTCACCATTTCTTGCTGGATATCAGCGAGTGCCGTTTCCCGGACAAGTTGCTGCCGTTGGGTTTGCGCCATCTGCTGCACTTCATAAGTCTTGCGTTCTTCTTCGGCAATTTTCCGGTCTGTCTGTGTCTGCATTAATGATGCTGGTGGCAAAATATCACCAATGAGAGTATCGATCGCTTGCACGTCATAAGCCCGCAATGCTGTTTTAATATACTCAGCAGCCTCAGATTGTCGCTCACTCCGAGCAGTGAGAAAGTCTAGTACAGTATAGTCTTGGGCTGAGTTACGGAAATAATTTCCGATGGTCGGTTCCAATACATGGTCTACCAGATTTTGCATTGCACCAACGCGAGAAATTACCTTCGGGGCATCTAAAGCACCCACATGGATAATTTGTGCTACTTCCAAATCAAAGGCAAAGCCATCACGCGATCGCACAGTTAAAGAGGCTAGTTGAGCATCATAGCTGTGGCGTTCGGTGCGGTCTGACCAATTTAATACTATGTTAGTCGTTGGCACCAGTTCCATGTTCATGATCCGAGAATTAATCGGGTGCTTGCCAGGATACAGCGGTTCGACCCACACACCCTTGTGTCCAGGATTCACCAAGTTACCGTGGGTGAAAGCTGCACCGCTGACATCTTGATGTGCCTTACCCACGAAAGAAATCACCACACCTACATACCCAATAGGAATTTCTGTCATCGGCACTTGCTCAACCTGGACAAACCAAGGATTCAAGTTCCAAGAACCAGAAAGCAAAGTCTGCTCTTGTAAGCCTCGCCGCCCACCGCCATCAATAAATTTCTGACCATTTTGGAAGTTGTCGTGTCCGTCAATTATCGGCCCTGCGAGTTCACCAGCAGAAATTGGTACACCATCTAAGGTAGTGACAATGCCAACTTTGTCAGATGCCAGACTGTAAACCCGCAACTGTTCTGGAGTCATGCCATGAGTGCTGGCATTTGCTGCCATGATGACTTTAAAAAGGGCAGTATTAATCCGGTACGTACCTGCGGTGAGAAAACCCATCTGCCGCCCTTTTTCTCCACCTTCGGTGAGGAATTTTCGAGCATCTTGGAAGTTGTCACAACTGACAATTTTACCCAAAATCCGCTCTGGTGGATTGGATGCTCCATCTGCCGCCACAATCAAAGCGATTTCCCCTTGGGGAACGACAACTACTGGCTCTTTCTTTACAGAATACTGCCAAGGCCAATAGCCCCAGTGCCAACCAGGAGCTAAAGTATCTGCCTGCAAGCCAGCTTCCCCGTTGAGGGCAATCAAACTGCCGGCGGGGAGTCCGCGCCCGGAAAGGGTAAATTTCCTCACCACAATGCCGACTTCACGTTCTCCAATAACCACCAGTCCACCAAAGAACAGGGGGACGAATATGACTAAACCGCTGACAAGTAGAATGGGAACCAGTACAACAGGATTAATTCCAGCAGCTTGATATAGAGTCCTGCTAATTGGTAACTGGGCAATATTTGGTTTGGTCTGATTTAGCTGGACTGATACCGAAGTTATTTCTTTTGCAGTAGTTGTTTTTACAGAAGTAGCATTGGCAGAATGAACACTACTAGCCATCGCCAATGTTGCGACGATAGATGCTGCAAAACGAGCTATCTTATTTTGTTTACGAGTATCAAGCAAAGATGAAAAGCTTTTCATAACTTGTGCCCATTTGGGCAACTAATTAGTTAATTTAACACTTCACCAAGGCTTGCCTCGATTTCTTAAACTTGGCGTAATTTTTTTAAAATTTAATAAATATCTTGTAGGTTGAACATTGCCCAACCTACAAAGTTGAAATAGAAAGTTAAATTAGACCAAACCGCCAGCCGCTTGAAACCGAGCGCGGGCCCGTTTGAAGCCTTGAGTTGCCTGGATTTGGGCTTGGCGATCATCTGCTGACACTTGACTTAGACGCGCTTCTGCTTGGTTGTAAGCAGCACGGGCTTCCTCAAGGTTAATTTTGTCGCCACGTTCAGCGCCGTTAACCAGAATTGTCACTTCATTTTCTTCGACTTCCGCAAAGCCACCCAAAAGAGCGATCGCTTGCCAATTTTCATTTTTAGCAGCACGGACTCGCATTACACCAGTATCCAAGGCGGTCAAAAGTGGTGCATGTCCAGTGAGGATACCTAGTTGACCAGTAGTGCTAGGTAAAACAACTTCTTCAGCTGGGGCATCCCATACTGTTTTATCTGGGGAAATTACGCGAACGGTTAATGTCATTTGTCTTTTGTCCTTTGTCTTCTGTCCTCTGTCTTTTGCCACTAGTCATTAGCGATCGCACTAATGACTAATGTACAGACACGATTAATCGCGTCTGTGACTAATGACTAACCTTTGATTTTGTCAGCTTTGGCGATCGCTTCGTTAATATCGCCCACCAAGTAGAAAGCCTGTTCTGGCAGAGCATCCAACTCACCAGACAGAATCTTCTGGAAGCCTTTGATGGTATCTTCCAACTTCACGTACTTACCAGGAGAACCGGTGAATACTTCTGCCACAAAGAACGGCTGGGACAAGAAGCGCTCAACCTTCCGCGCCCGCGCCACAATCAGACGGTCTTCTTCAGACAATTCATCTAGACCGAGAATGGCGATAATGTCTTGGAGTTCTTTATAACGTTGCAGAGTTGACTGCACCGCACGCGCAGTATTGTAGTGTTCGTCACCGACAATGTTGGGCTGGAGCATGGTGGAAGTTGAACCAAGGGGGTCAACTGCGGGATAAATTCCCTTAGATGCCAAACCGCGAGACAGCACTGTTGTACCATCCAAGTGGGCGAAGGTGGTAGCAGGTGCGGGGTCTGTGAGGTCATCCGCAGGTACGTACACTGCCTGAATGGAGGTAATCGAACCCTCTGTAGTTGAGGTAATCCGCTCTTGTAGTTCACCCACGTCGGTTCCCAATGTGGGCTGATATCCTACCGCTGAGGGCATCCGACCCAGTAGTGCCGACACTTCCGAACCTGCTTGCACAAACCGGAAGATATTATCAATAAATAGCAGCACATCCTGCTTGTTCACATCCCGGAAGTACTCTGCTACTGTTAATCCCGAAAGACCAACCCGCATTCTCGCTCCGGGTGGTTCGTTCATTTGACCGTAGACTAGAGCAATTTTTGATTCGTTGAGGTTCTCGTTATTGATAACCCCAGACTCAATCATTTCGTTGTAGAGGTCATTGCCTTCACGGGTGCGCTCACCCACGCCAGCAAATACGGATACTCCACCATGCTGGGTAGCAATGTTGTTGATCAACTCCATCATGATCACGGTCTTACCAACACCAGCACCGCCGAACAGACCAATCTTACCGCCGCGTCGATAGGGAGTCAGAAGGTCAACAACTTTAATCCCAGTCTCGAACACCGAAGGTTTGGTTTCCAGGTCAGTGAATTTGGGAGCAGAGCGGTGGATGGGTAAACTTGCCTCAGCATTTACAGGGCCCCTGTTGTCCACAGGTTCGCCAAGGACGTTGAAAATCCGACCCAAAGTGGCTTTCCCAACTGGTACGTTGATGGGAGCGCCTGTATCGGTGACTTCCAAACCGCGCACTAAGCCTTCGGTGGAACTCATTGCAACAGTCCGCACCTGGTTGTCGCCCAGCAGTTGCTGTACTTCAACGGTGAGGTTGATTTCCTGTCCAGCTTCGTTGGTGCCAACAATTTTCAAAGCGTTGAAGATTTGTGGCAATTTCCCGCCGGGAAATTTAACGTCTACAACTGGACCAATGATTTGAGTAATGTAACCAATGTTTGTTTTTTCTGCGGTTGTGACCATGCTGCGCCTAATGATTGAAGCTAGATTTCAGATAAGGTCGGAGAAGACATAAAATTAAGCAATGTCACCTTTCACTGTAGCACCGCAAGGGGACACAACTCCCTTAGTAATTCCTTAAAAAGAAGGTTGACTTTTTTGGCTGCAACCCTCATCCTGACAAGCTCGCCTAGACGAGTGGATGCTTTTTCTTTATCCAGTTAACACCCTAGCTATTCACCAAGCTGATTTTTCAGATGCGATCGCCCTACAGCCCAAAGGGCATCCTACGGCAGGCGATGGCTCCGCCATCGCTTTGGTTGAAGCCGCTTAAATAGCGGCAATTTCCCCTAAAGATTGTACAACCGTTATGCGTGTCAACACAAAAAAATGCTGTGTCTGGCGATGGCATACGCGAAACTTTCAGTTAAATTGCACGTAACACCTAAATTACGACAGGTGAGGTTTCAGTCTCTCGCTGCGATCGCAGATATAAGCACTAGTGAAAATGACTCAAATTTTAAATATTGTCAGCGTATTTGCTTGTTTAATGCATATTGGGGAAGCTCAAATAAAAAATCTGCTGTTCCTGACGATCGCAGAAAGAGCAGTGGCGTACCATTTCATTCAAATAGCTAATACACATATTCTCAATACTATTTCGGAATCTAAGCAATCAATAATTACTAAGAGACCATTTATAAAGTAAATCAAAAGTTAGGGTGTGTTACGGCTTTAGCCTAACGGGCACAGCAGGTATCAAAAATGAAGGTGAGAAGAAATTTAGGCTTTCACGGCAGCTTTTTGTAGCTGTTTGCGCTTGCAAAGGGAAGTAGCGCTGAAAGCACCGAAGGCTAGGACACCGATTATGGAAGTAGGTTCAGGAACAGAGGTGGTCTTAGTCAATTTCACGTTATCCAGCAATAGTCCAATATTATCTCCACCAAGCCCATCAAAAGCCAATTTGGCGTTTGTAGCTGAGGTGACTGTAATGTTTTGAGTATAGGTTGTAAAGTTCTGGGCCGATGGCAGTGTAAATTTTTTGTTAAACAGGCTACCCAACGATACGTTCACAGAGTTGTCACCGTTATTTCTTTGGTCACCAGCCAACTGGAAAGTTAAATTGAGGATGTCACCTACGTCAAACGTGAATGCTGCTTTAGATTCAAGTTTGCCAGCCATTAATGATGAGCCATCTGTATCTACGTATAGCCCGTTGCCTGGCAAGTAGTTATAAAAATTATTACTACCAATCAGGTCAACTGTTCCATCTGTAACATTCCATTTGGCAAAATTGTTATAATTTAACACCCCGGTGCCGCCATTTTCGGTGTCAAAATTGTCTTCTAGAAGAACTACGGATGCAGCTCTAGCAGAAGCTGATGTTGCAATTCCAATTGCAGTAAAAGCTGCGATCGCTATGCTGATTTTGCTTAAACGTTTTAAAACGGTTGATGTCGTCATCCGAATCACTTTATTTACTTGTTGTGTACCTATTAAATAGCTTAATGGTTAATTTATTTGTTGAAGAGAAAATATGCGTATAAATACGTAAGCTTTAAATTATGAATTTGATTAAATAGTAGTAAAAACTGAGTTAACTTCGGGCTTAAATAGATATTTGTTAGCAAATACATAGACGAAAAATGTTAAAGTTAGGATGTTTTTTTATATCAGCTTTATACTACTCCTGTACCCATAAAGTTTGATTCAAGCGAAAAATCCAAAGCTGCGTAAGTTTGGGAAATACTACAACCAGACTTGGGGCGGCGCTCCTGATGCTACAAAATTGCGGTATGGTGTCCCCAAATGCTGATCAAAATAAAAAATTGCCGTGTCTTGCAGCGAACACGGCAGTTATAAACTTCAATCTTGGTGAATAATTTAGGCGTGAATTTCCTTAAAATAAAGGTAGACCCACTTCCGCTTCATCCTCACACTTCCACCGAGCAACAGCTTATGAATTTCTCGTCAGCACGACAATTTTTTTATCAGGAGATTCAGCAGTCTGACGAGCAGATTGACCTAGCAAAGGCAGCTTTGTATATTGCACAAGAAGAATATCCCAAGCTAGACCCAGAGGAATATCTCAACGCCCTTGATACAATGGCATGGGAACTTCAAGAACGCCTGCCTGATTCACGATATCCTTTACGGATAGTTCAAAGTATTAATCAGTATCTCTACGAGGATTTAAAGTTTTCTGGTAATAAAATTGACTATTACGACCCGCGCAACAGCTTTTTCAATGATGTAATTGACCGCCGATTGGGGATTCCCATTACCTTAGCGCTGGTTTACCTGGAGGTTGCGCGAAGGATTGATTTTCCGATGGTGGGTGTGGGGATGCCAGGACATTTCCTAATCCGCCCAGATATTCCAGATATAGAGATTTTTGTGGATGCTTTCAGTAACGGTGAAATAATATTTGCTCAAGATTGCGAAGAACGACTGTCTCAACTTTATCAGCAACCTGTGACGCTACAACCAGAATTTTTAGCTGTAGTCACTCATCGGCAATTTTTGGCCCGGATACTGACAAATTTAAAATTTATTTACCTGAAACAGCAAGAGTTAGAAAAAACACTGGCAGCAGTTGAACGAATTTTGTTGCTGTTTCCTAATTTAACTTTAGAATTGCGCGATCGCGGTTTGATCTATTATCAACTCGGTTACTATCCCCAAGCCATAGACGACTTACAAAATTATTTAGCAAAAGTTCCTGATGCCGAGGATGCATCTATGATTCGGCGGCTACTTACCGAATTGGGTAAGGATGGGTAGGGGAGTGGGGATTGACTCCTAACTCCAGACTATCGACTAATTTGCACTTCTTCTGCGACTCGTTTGAGGCGGCGCAGCTGGGATTGCATATCTTCTTTTGTCCAAGATGCAGCAAAGGTGTTAAAACCCCAACTAATTAAGGGGTTAGGGATATCGTACTCAAAGCGGTTGAGTAGAAGCGTTCCCTTTTCTGTGGGCTGACATTCCCAGCGATCGCGCCCGTGAAAAAATCCCTGAAATTCCCAGACTACCAAACCCGGTTGTCGTTCCACAACTACGCTATTCAACGTGGGTTTTAGTAGAGGAATTTGAATGATAAAACGACTTTGACTGCCGACATCGGTACTCCAAGCTTTGCCCACAGGTTCGCAACGGAGGACGGGGTTAAGCCAGCGGTGCATGAGAGCTAAATCGCTAATACAGTGCTCCACCACCGTAGCTGTTGCATTAATTTGAATCGATTGTGACAAAACTTGAGACATTCCACATCTTTGATGCTGTTGCTGCAATTAGAGTAACGCAAAATTCGCCATTGCCAGTAGATTAAATCAAATATTTGGTAACAAAGTCAAAAATTACTCTTGATATCAATGCCATAGATGTACGTTTTTACTGGTAAATTGATAGGCAAAACACTGACTCAGTGTTTGCGGCGAACATTTAAGCTTAATTCCCGAAAACCATGAATACAACTTGGCAAGGAATAACCCAGGTGATAGGAGTTGCTTTGTCCACGGGGGTGCAGCAATTTTTGGCACAATCGCCCAACCTGCAACTGGCGCAACCAGCAGTGAATCAAGGAATCGCTGATGTGCAAGGTATTGTTCAACAGTTGATTCTGTTTATACCCCGTCTGCTGGGGGCAGTGGCAATTTTGTTAGTAGGTTGGCTAATTGCAGCGATCGCAGCGGCAGTGACGCGAGGAATCCTCAATCGCACAAACATAGATAACCGCATTGCCGCAGGGATAACGGGTCGTCAAGATGTTCCCCAAGTGGAGAAATTAATCTCCAGCTTGGTCTTTTGGAGCATTATTCTGTTGACGGCAGTAGCTGTTTTACAGACATTGGATCTGGAGATAGCGTCTCGACCCCTGAATAATTTTCTGAATCAACTTATTGGCTTTTTGCCAAAGTTGGTTGGTGCGGGAATCCTTTTGGTAACCGCCTGGTTTTTGGCGACCATTGTGAAGATTATCACTGTGCGCTCATTACAGGCATTTAACCTGGATGAGCGTTTGAATCCAGAACCAGAAGACAGGGCACCCAGCCTGAATCAGGTGTCTCTGAGTCAGACGATTGGCAATGCTCTGTATTGGTTTATATTTTTACTGTTTCTCGCCCCAGTTTTAGATACTCTCGGACTACAGCAGGCTCTACAACCAGTACAAGCTCTAATTACAGAAGTTCTGCTAATTCTGCCAAACATTTTAGCGGCAATATTAATTGCTGTAGTTGGCTGGTTCATCGCTAATGTGGTGCGGCGGATTGTGACAAACTTGCTGGTGACAACTGGCATCGACCGTTTAGGTAGTCGGTTGGGATTATCTGCGACTGCCGGGGTGCAACCTTTATCGAGTATTATCGGCACAATTGTCTATGTTTTGATTTTAATTCCTGTAGCGATCGCAGCGCTGAATGCCTTGCGAATTGATGCGATATCAATACCTGCGATCGCAATGTTGCAACAGGTTCTCAACGCCCTCCCTGCCATCTTTACAGCTGTAGCAATTTTGATTGTTGCCTATTTCGTCGGGCGGTTTATTGCGGATCTGGTTACAAGTATCCTCACCAATTTAGGCTTTAATAACATTTTCACGATTTTGGGTTTGACAACACCTAGCAGACGAATCGTAGTTTCAACAGAACCAACAACCCCCCCGATTCCAAGCCGCACGCCGTCGGAAATTGCAGGCATTGTTGCCTTAGTAGGGATCATGCTGTTTGCCACGGTGGCGGCGGTGAATATCTTGAATATTCCAGCCCTGACTGCATTAGTGTCTGGGATTGTGATCATATTCGGGCGGATTTTGGCAGGATTAGTAATATTTGCCATTGGCTTATTCCTGGCAAATCTGGCTTTTAACATCATTACCAGTTCCGGCGAACGTCAAGCACAGATTTTGGGTCAAGTGGCGCGGATTGCCATCATTGCCTTAGTCTCTGCAATGGCACTGCAACAGATTGGAGTTGCCAGTGATATTGTGAATTTAGCCTTTGGACTTTTATTAGGTGCGATCGCAGTTGCTATTGCCCTAGCCTTTGGTCTTGGGGGGCGTGATATTGCACGAGAGCAAGTTCAAGAATGGCTAAACTCTTTCAAAGGTAGAAACTAAAAGCTGATGAGGGCACAATTTCGTCTGTAAAGAAAGGAAAGTGTAGCCGTAAGCATCAATAGTGGAGAAAATCATCGGCAATTTTGCCTAAAAGGTTGAAAGTTAGAAGCTCAGAAACTCGGAGTTTGAGTATAGAACTTGACATTTCGAGTTCAGAAGCTCAAGTTCCGAGTTCAAAGGTCGAAGTTCCAAGTAAAAAGGTCGAAGTGCCGAGTAAAAAGGTCGAAGTGCCGAGTATCTACAATATTTTTGTAACTTGAAAAAATTAAATTAATAAATTTTCAAAGGGGATTTTTAGTGCCGTTAACTGCGATCGCGTTGAGGAAAGTTCTATCTCACAGTAGAGTAGGTTCATGGAACGGAGCAACTTAAATAGCTTTCTTTTAGCTTACACATAAAGTCAATTTTCACAACATCAAAGTATTGAATTATTGGTATAGCTTTTTGATTAGATGTTGGTTATTAATGTTGAGTTTTGTTCTGAAATCCAACTGACAGAGAGAGCGATCGTACTTAATGAGTCAAACTAGTCGGATAGTTTAGTTTTTTAAAGTAATATACACAACCGATATAAATTGATTACTATCTCTTTAACAATTTTGGAAGTAAATTCGTCATTAATGCTGAGGTGGTTCTCAGTTTTAGAAAGAGAAACTGGAACAAACACTCCACAGCAGAAATGAAAGGTTACTAAAACATGGATTTTATCAACCAAGCACAGAAGTTAGCAGATACGGTTAGAGATAAAGCTCAAGAAGTAGCCAACAATGTCGTAAACGGGATGGATGAGGTAGTTGATGGAATCAAAAACACTACTGCTGAGATGACTACTTCAAGTGTCCATGCAGTTAATGATTTACAAAGCTTGTCAACCATAGCAGCACAGTCAGGTTTTCAAACTGTTCAGAATGTTAGTAAAACATTTGCAGAAACTGCTGTTGGAGTTGCCGCATCTAGTATGGTTATGGCTGATGCTTTGCAAAATTTACCAAAGACAGCTGCCGAATTAGCCCAAGAGATGCCAAAGATTGCAAATAGGCTGAGATATCGTGCTGGTATCCGAGTGGGAGATTTACCTCGGTCTGATGCAGATGTCATGAAGCTTTTTGAGAAAATTCCTGGCACATCAAAACTTGGAGCCAAAGAATATACAATTCGTCAATTTCTAAGAGATAAGCACGGTAGCCACATCAATCCACGTTCCCAAGGTGGATCGAATGCTGCTGATAATATCCTTTGGGAAGTAGGTGTTGACAATCTCCGTCGAGGTGCCAAAGTAATGACTGTTGGCGAGCAGTTTTATATTCGGGTTTATAATGCGGTCGATTCTATTGTCAGCAATTCTGGAACAATCGCTAGACTTGGCATTACTGCAACGGGAACAGCTATTCTCACCCAGGTTGTAGTAACGGCAATTTCCTACTCTTTGGATCTTTATCGGGGCGATATTACTGTTGAAGAGTATAAAAATCTAATTTTTGAAGCAGCAAAGGCAGCAGGTATTGCTACACCAATTGTTTTTTTAGTCTTAGTGGCTGTATTAGCTTTATTTCCAGAATTTACAGTCATTTTGTCAGCACCAGTGGTTGTCGCAGGCTTCAATGCTTTATTTAGTATTAGTATTGCTACACCGATCATTCAATCGCTAGTTCGTCATGTCGAAGCTGGAGGTTTTGGGATAGAAGCTGCTGATGCTTACAAGAGTGCGTTTGATAGTTATGCGCTCTAAAATAAGCTGTTCCACATTATAAATTGCATAATTAGGGTGGGTGTCTCGCCCACCCGTAGCCAAAAGCGGGCTTTTCAGTCTATCTGACAAGATTGGATAATTTATTTGTTATAAATCCCTAAATAATCTATAAAATCAGGTGCAATCTTTATAGATGGCAGAATATGACAACCTTTGTAAAATCCTCGCAGAAAAATATCCCCGTGATTTTACCCGTTGGTTATTAAATCAAGAACCACGAACAATTGAAATCTTAAAAACCGAATTGAGCATCGAACCGATACGTGCTGATTCTGTGACATTTCTGCAAACAGAAAATCGGATTTTACACCTGGAATTTCAAACCACAATCAAATCCCAAAAACCAATTTCTCTGCGGATGCTAGATTACTACGTCCGATTGACACGGACATATCAAGTTCCTGTTACACAGGTAGTGATTTTCTTGCAAGAGACAAGTAACGAAATCGCTTTTACTGAAGAATATGTCAGCGAAGTTACAACCCACCGTTATCGAGTTATCCGAATGTGGGAACAAGATTCAGCACTATTTCTTAGCAATCTAGCGTTATTACCTTTAGCACCGTTAACGCGAACAGATTCAGCCTAAGCGTTATTATCGCAGGTTGCTGAAGAAATTGCTAAAATTCCAGATATCGAGACAAGACAAAATACTGCTGCTTACACGGAGATTTTAGCAGGGTTGAAGTTTGAGAAAGATTTTATTCGTCAATTATTGCGGGAAGATATTATGCAAGAATCAGTGATTTATCAGGATATTTTGCAAAAGGGAGAACAAAAAGAAGCTTTTCGCTTCTTAAATCGTCAGTTAAATCGGCGATTTGGAGAAATCGATTCCTCAATATTCGAGAGAATTCGAGTCTTATCTACTGAAGAATTGGAACAATTAGGAGAAGAATTTTTAGACTTTTCAAATATATCTGATTTAGTTACTTGGCTTGAGCAGAATACAAGTAGCTAAAATAATTTATAATTTGTAATTACGAATTAGTTAAAGCCAGCTTAGTACAGCGCGGTGGAAATAAACAATCCATTCCAAATCAACGAAACGCTTACGCTGTATTCATTTTGACTTTTGACTTTTGAACGCCAGTTGCTTCTCCTGTCGGAGACGCTGCGCGAACAAGTCGGCAGAGCCGCCCAACGCACTGGCTCCTTTTGACTTCCGCCTTGCGGTACTAGTCTCAACCTGAGAAGTAAGTGGGTGGATTGGGGGGTCTTCTAGGGATGAACATGGCTAACCAAACCTTTATTAACTTCACGTCTATGCATCACTTTTTAAGTTTTACCTTGTGGCGCAATTCATCTTTAATGCGGTTGAGAATTGAAGTCTCATCCAGGTTTGCCAAAATCCGATTAATCACTGCTTTCGGCCCATCAGGCCCCCAAGTCGCGCCATTGGCTAAATAAACTTTGGTAACTTGTCCAATCCCGTAAGAAGAAACACCAGCTACTCCCGCTTGCGTGAGTGCCACCGATATATAAGGGCCTAGCGCAGCACCTGCGGTAGCTGTTGCAGAGATACCAAGTAAAGTTTTTAATCCACTCAAGCCCAAATTTGCCAACAGTTCACTCGCACCAATTCCGCCCATACTCAGGGCGATTTTTTGTAGCAATTGTACAGCCCCGGCTTCGGTCATTGAGAAGCCATAGAGTTTAGATAAACCCAAAATCAGAGCAATATCAATGACCACACTACTGAGAATATCTACCACAGTTAAAGGATTGAGTGCGATCGCTAATGCCTTAGTCATAACAGCCTTCCAAATCAACTGATTGGCATTCTGTTCCCGAATCATCAGTTTTCGCTCTATCAACTGCTCATTTACAATGTCGGCATAAAGCATAGTATTAAGAGCAACCAAAGCTTTGCCCTCACGATGCAGAATCTCCAAGATTTTCAGCTTGAGTTCCTCGACTTGGGCATTACCTGTACGCAACTGTATGCCCCTAGTACCATCAGAACGACGAATCGCCGTCTTCACCAATGGCGATGCCGCAGCCATGACAATTTCTAGAGGTGTGAGTAATTCCCGCACCCTTTCATCCCGGATTTTGTGATAAATTGCCATCCGGTCTGCTTCTGGATACTGGTCTACTTTGTTGAACACCAGAATGATCGGTTTACCTGCTTCCCGCAACTGAGAAAGGGCCATGTATTCTAGCTTTGTCATGTCGCCAGATATCACAAACAGAATCAGATCCGCAAGTTTTGCAATCTGTTCAGCTAACATGGCACGGGTTGCACCATCTACTTCATCTAACCCAGGAGTGTCAATTAATTCCACCTGCGATTGACCTACACCAGGCAGGGTGACTCGCAGAGCACGTTCAGTTTCCCCAATCGCTTCCTCACTAATACTCCAATTAACTGTTTGTGCAGTCCGGGTGACACCGTGCAGTGGCCCAGTTTCAAATACTGTTTGCCCAACCAAAGCATTGAGTAGCGAAGACTTACCACGTCCCACCATCCCAAAAGCCGCAATCTGTACCACCATGCGGTCTAACTTCCCCAGCATGGTTTCCAAATCAGCAATTTCCGTCTCCAATCCGGTTTTCTCTTGGGGGGTGAGGTCAAGATTGGCTACCAAGTTTCGCAGCGCCGTTTGTGCTTGTTTATAATTCAGTTCCGTCTGAATATCTTCAAAACTGAAAATGGCACTATTCAATTCTTCCTCCCAGCTGAGAGAATTTGCGTCAGTGTTGGCAGAATCGCTTTGATCAGGTTCAGGCAAGGGCAATGTCGAAGTCATATCAATTTGAGATTTGAATTTTAGGATTTTTAAATTAGCCCTGTCTCTTATCCTAGTTATTTTTAACAGGGGTTTGTGGAGATAAGGGAGCAGGGGGAGCAGTGGGACACAAGAGTGGAAGTCATTCGATTTTGGATTTTGGATTTTGGATTTTGGATTGACCCCATGCATTAATGCAGGCGCTTGGATGATGAAATTTTTTGATTTATCCACGACTCTTGTCGCTTGCTCTGAACCTTTTTTTAGATTCTAGATTTTAATTTAATCCAAAATCTAAAATCTAAAAT
>NZ_CALMFY010000025.1 GCF_937863485.1 uncultured Nostoc sp.
GATTTTTATCGTCGTCCCTTACAAGATGCATCTGGACAAATTTTATGGGAGTTGTTGATTTGTGACGCAACTCGCAGCTTTGAGTATGAAGCCACCTGTCTCCAATCAGCAGCAAATTCAAATTGGGTTGCGACTCAACTTGAATTGGCTGCTGGTGAAAAATTGCCAGATGTGATTCAGGTGTTTCGTCCTCAGTCTCTAAGTTTAATTGAGGCGGCGGGACGCAATTTAAGTATAAATATCGAACCTACCCGCCACACTTTGGCACTGAAGCAGTGGTTGCAGGAAAAGCAGTATCCCTCAGCACTGGATAAACCACCCCCAGCACCATTACCAGAAAACCTCTGGGGAGAACAATGGCGTTTTGCGACTCTGGCTGCTAGTGATGTGGAAACCAGATTTAGCGATCGCCCCATTCCCATTTTGCACATCCCAGAATTTTTGAAACCTATCAATTTGGGTTTGGCGTCAACAGTGCCCGTCCCTGGTGTGGTAATTTATGGTGGACGCCAATCGATGCGCCTAGGACGGTGGTTGCAGCAAGCCCGTCCTGTAGCATTTAACTACATATCTGGCGCACCAGATGGCTTGGTACTAGAAGCTGGCTTGGTAGATAGGTGGATTGTTGCCACTTTTGAAGATTCAGAAGTTAGAACAGCAGCCCAAACATATGAACAGCGAAAACAGCAAAGCCGAGGATTGCATTTTTTGTTAGTGCAACCAGATGATTCCGGGATGACTTATAGCGGCTTTTGGTTATTGCGGGCAGAAGATTGATATTAATTGCCAAAAATATTGTTCTGTTTATTCCCGCTTATTTATTTACTTTGTTAATATGACTTTTAGCCAATATCACCCTACGGGAAGGCTGCGCCAACGCAATGACAAACTATCTTATATTTATTTATATCCATCTACTTATCTGAGTACAAGATATTGACCACTGTGGCATAGTTGCAGATATATATAATGAAATGAACTTAGTAAAGCAAATAAACGCTCGTTCAACCCAACCTTACAATTATCCTTAACTGTATTGGGTTATAGAGTAGGCATTGCCAAAAAAATGTGGAATAGGTGCAATATTATTTAAAGCAATGCTCACTCTACTAACTTGGCTTTCACCACTGCCCTGAATTATCTTCCTGTTGCAAACCTATCAACTGTCGCCGCTTCCAAGCAAAATGAAGAATATTAATTCCGAGTTCCTGAGCTGTACGAATGGTCAATCTAGGTAAACTCAAATCTCTATCCAGTCCCCAAGCAGTTGCTAAATCACCAATCGCTAAAATAATTCCTCCACCAATTAACAGTTTAATTTGCTGTTGATTAACCATTGGCAAGGCAGCAAATAAGAAAGGTTTTGTCCTTAAAGGATGACTCCGTTGCAATTCTTCTAAAGGTCTTAAAGGACTATCTAACTGTTGTGCTAATGCTTGAGTACTCTCAATTAGAGCAGTAGCATTTGTTGGTGCATCAATGAGAAGCACACCACCTAAATTTAAGTAATTTTTTAGAGATTCAAATTCGAGACTATTTAAAGATATGGCCTGTCCACCTGTGAGATAAAGTATGTCATAGTCTTGGATATTTTCTCCTAAAGAAACCTGACCTGGTTCATCAGCCCCTCGCAAACTGGGATATAGGGGTTCTACTGCTTGTAACAAATAAGAAAGGCTGAAAAAATTACGCGCACATTCAGGATCACTATGATTCGCCTGCGCCATACACACAAGTGCTTGGGGACGCATTTGTGCCTGACGGCGATAACGCAAATCAATATTGTTATATCCAGGAAAGAAAGCATCCGCAGGTTGGTTAATTTCAGTGTGTCCGGGTTGCAGAAGTATCCGGCATATTTCTATTTCTGAACTGACTGGTATGGAGTTTCTTTGGTCAATTCGATAAGTTTCTTGAACAATATCTCTTTGCTGTCCGCGCCGCAATTCATCAGGGTCTACATAGCTAACTACTAAGTAGATCATGATTGGTTCAGAAGTTGCTACTTCTATATCAATGGGAAAATCATAAGAAGTCGGTACAACAATTAGATTACCTGCTAAATCAATTGCAATCCCAGGTTGAATTTGCACCCAGCGCCCATCTCGATATTTAGCTTCAACTTGGCTTGGGGCAGTCACATCTCGGACGCCTAAACCGCAGACAATTCCTGGTTGGTTTAAACTTTGATATTGGGCATTTTGCCGATTACGGTGGTAATCATGGGCTGTGCGCCAGCGTTCCGCATTGATTAGTAACCCGTCTGCGGCTTGCAGGCGTTCAAAGGATTTAATTGGTGGGGGTGGGAAAGGATGGGACATATCAATTTTGGATTTTAGATTTTAGATTTTAGATTTGGGATTTGGGATTAAAAGCCGGTTTCAGGAATCTCCAACAATACTAACTATTCAAGTTTTGATTTTAAATTAGATGTAGGGAAGTCAGTGTGTTACTTTGGTTTTTAAAGTTGTAGCAACTGGCGTTGTGTTATGCCAAAGGCTAACGCACTTTTAATTCTTGATAATGCCGTACTTTTGGCGATAACACACCCTACAATTTAATTTTACTTACTTAATTACAAATTACAAATTATTTAATTAGGAGGATTTTCTATAGATAGTTCATAGGTGCAAAAAGCAGGTTTTTCTTGTTCTATGATTCTTTGGATAAGTTCTTCATTGATGATGCCACTAGAAATATTTGAACGCAAACGTACTATAAAGTGATATGGTTGCCCACCGGCTAAAACTGCATTTCCTAGTTGTGCGTCTCCGATAATGAAACTTGGGCCAAAAGGTTCTGTAATACTAATATGTTTATCAGCTTCATTAGGTAAATGTTCGTCTAGAGGTAAACCAGTATAAAGATGTAAATAGAGACGCAATCCTTTACGAGTTCCCCGCCAGCGATAAAGTTCTACAGCCCGGCTAATTAAACGCCGCTGTTGCTGGAGATCCCAAACTGAATCTACTTGCCAAGCAACCCAATGAGCCATAAAGGGTAGTAGTGCTTGTGGTGCTGTCAAGGGATCAAGGTTTGCCCACATGACGTTATAACTATCAACTATTGGTTGAAAAGCTTGCTCAAATATTTTGATGAAGCGACCAATAAAGTCCACTTCCCGATACAAAATTGGCAAGAATTCCATGTAGGTTGTGTAAGGGCGGATATATAAATCAAAATACTCACTTCTCTCAATTTGTTCGTTGTCAGTGCCTCGGTCTATATGTAGAGTAATTAAACTGCGAAAATTGAGAGTTAGTTTGTCTTTTTTTCCAGGAGCGATCGCTTCTTGGTCTTCAAAAAATGTGTCGGGAATTGAGAAGTAAAGGACAGCATCCATTTGTCCGCGAGGGGGTATTTCACTACCTTCTGTGCCAATCTGACACCACTCGCTAGGAAAATTTCCGTCAACGCTTAAGCTCACCCGCAAAGGACGTTGTTCTAAGTTTTGCACTTGCACAATCATCTCGCTCGGATGCCCAGGATGCAAGAGTAAACTACGTCCAGCTACATCCATGTTTTCCGCATTTGCAAATGCTAAACCTGCCACAGGTAAAGCTTCAGGAATTTGCATTGGCGTTAATTGAATGCGTACAGATGGACTAAAGCGACTTTGAACCATAACTACTCTACCAATTTTGGATTTTAGACTTTCCTGCGGAACGCTACGCGTAGCTTGCTTCCACGAAGTGGTACGTCGTCAGCGCTCAGTCGAACGATTTTAGATTTTGAATTACTTTGTTTGCGGTGCAAGATTATCCAATTCCTCTTTTTCTCTTCCTCTGTGTTCTCTGCGCGGCAGTTGCTTCTCCCTTGGCGCTAGCCTCTCCCTTTGGGAGAAGGGGAGACGCCAAGGGAAAAGGGCGCACTGCCTTGCCTCTGCGGTTAATTAAATGCTGTTCCAGAAATTTCAAACAATACTAATTATCCAATTTTGGATCAGCGATTAATGATCTGGATATCATGATTTGAACGCAGATTGGTATTAGTCCAAGAACATATTAAACCTTCCGATCCTGGGTCAATCAATTGTTCTGGTGATGGTTGTCGTCGCCAATTTTCTCCTTGCTTGCGGATGGGAAACAGCAAAACGGGACCTAAATGACGCACGCCCGGGGTTTGTTGCAGTAATGCCACAATATCCGATATATAAACAGGTCGCCCAAATGGCCAACCTTTGCCGTCCATTCCTCCAGTTAATGGATTTAAATATTTATACAGCGATCGCCTTAAATTGCGGCGAATTTCTTCTCTGGCAAAAGGGTTGTCATAGGCTGGCTCTAAAGCAACTTCTGTCTGTACAGAAACACCTACGTAATTCGGTTCTTCTAATTCTATTTGTACCCCTAATAACCGTCTTTCATCTAAGTAACTCATAATTTGCTCTTGAAGTGCATTACTCAGAGCAAACTCTTCTGGTGTCATCCCATTGCCTTGGGCGATCGCATCTGTATTTGCGAATGGAACTATCAGCAAACTAACTATACCAGCTTGTCTTTGAGAATTTGCTGGCAAACAGCGGACACGTGCGATCGCACCATTCCCCGCCTGTTGAGCTAAAACTTCAAAATCTTCGGCAGTGACGGCGCGATCACGGGTGCGGAGGATGCGGGGAGCCTTGATCACAGCTTGCTCCAGTGATTCCGCATCCGCACCATTGACTGCTGGTACATGATTGATCACACTAGTAATATACGGATATGCAGACTTCAAAAACTGGATTGTTCCAGCTTGAACATTGCCTTCTCTACCACCGCCTGTACGATAAGCAACCATTTTAATTTCTGAGTCACGGGGAGGAATCGCCCCGTACTGGTGTTCAGATTGATTGTTTTCCAAGGTACTAACTTGTACAAATGTGTCATTTAGTGATGGTTGCTGGATTCGCGATCGCACCCGTGTTTGCTGTTTAAGTTCGCTAGGTTCACGAATCAGCGGCCCAAATTGGATTGTACCAGTGATCGAATCGATGGTGTAATGAAAGTGATGCGACCTTGAATCAGCAAAATCTCTCACCTCAGTCCACTTCTGAGGCAATCCACCAGCGGGAGTAACTAAGATATATTCATTTTCTCTGCGTTCTAAAATCGGTGCGCTTTGTAATTCAAAAGTCTGTCCGGGTTTACCCTCACTGATTCCTAGACGCTCATCTTGAATGAAAGTACTGTGACTAGCCCGTACCGTACCACCCATTGACTGCACTGCTAAACCAGTAATTCGTGGTGGACGATTGTAACCAGATTGATTTGTTTCTGTGACAGTAAAGGTACAACGTAGCCAGCGACCCCGGTAAGAGGTAAAGTTGGTAACAGGCCAATTTTGCGGTAAATGCAAACGAACATCTGCTCCTTGAGACGGGTTCCCACCCTGTTCAGCGAGTTCATAAAAACTGAAGCCACGAGTGTCATCATCTGACTCTTGCAATAAAACTGGTTGCCAATGTTCTCCATCCCAGGCCTCCCACTTCCGAGGCGGTTGATTGGGGTTAATACCAGCAGGCGTAGCTGCGGCTCCTTGGAAAGTAATATCTAGAACATTACCATCTAAAGGATCATCAGAAGCGATCACTAAATAAAAGCAGTTACCAGGCTGGGGTTCCTCTTCAAATATCGATACTTCACTGCCTGTCCAGAAACCGTCAGATTCACGAGTCCATGAACTTGTGACTCTTTCTCGCAGAGTTTGGGGAATGTCTTCGGCGATTTGGGCAGTTAATAAGTGCTGTATCCGGGGTATGCCAATAATTAGAGGAGAATCTGTACTAAAGGTAATAGCTTCTGTGGTTTCAGTTTGGATAGTTGAAGCTTCTAATCCTGCTGGAATAGTGTAAACTTCAGGCAGTGCAGCGCTTAAATAAAAAGTTAATTCCGTGCGGGCTGGGGCGGCAGGCTGGAGACGAATACCCAGTAATTCTAAGAAAGCTACATAATTTTTTCGAGGTACTTGGTTAAATCTGAGCAACATCTGGTCAGTTAACCAAGCAAATAACTCAATTAGCGTAATCCCTGGATCACTGAGGTTATGGTCTGTCCATTCTGGACAGTAGCGAGGAATACGCATAATACATTCTTCCACCAAATCATCGAAGGCGCGATCGTCTAAGTTGGAAGAAGGTAATTTCGGTAAAAAGTCAAAGTTCACGATTCCTCCCCAGCTGAAACCAAATAATAAGGATAAACAAAACTATAAATATCGGGCCCATCTTTGAGTCGATAATTGATGATGATATCCACTCTGCCACGTACAGGGTCGGGATCGGCGATAACTTCATCGATAATAATGCGCGGTTCCCAAACTTCTAAAGCTTCCAAGACATAAAGACGGATTCGCAGTAGGGTCTCGCTATTCAAGGTTGCAAACGCCAATTCTGACAAGCGAGATCCAAAGGTAGGTCGATAAAGCCGCTCACCTACTCCAGTGCGAAGGATAATCCAAATAGATTCTTTAACTTTTTGATCTTCACGGCTAAGTTGTATCCCACCTTGCACATTTAAATGCAGTGGATAAGCCAAACCTGTCCCTAAATAGTCTTTTTGCCCACCATAAACCATATCTGGTACTTAGACAGCTGTTATATGGATATCTTCAAAGATATCGGCATAGAAGGTTTAAGCCTATTCGCCAAAGGTCGAGATTGAACAGAAGAGGCAGAGGGCAGTTGTAGCTGTAGTGTTACGGCTTTTGCAGGGCACCATTTAAGATTTTCGGTGCGTTATGCTAACGCGGTAACACCACCCTACACCATCTTCTAATTATTTCCGCTTACTTACTTAAGATTTGTGGATGAGTCTTTAATACTCGTGGACGAGTCTTTAATACTCGTGAATGAGTCTTTAATACTCGCGGACGAGTCTTTAATACTCGTGAATGAGTCTTTTTTACTCGTGGACGCAGATCAGATCCACTTCTGTACCCCCTACTCCCTCATCCCCTCCACCTCTTCAATCAGCCGCCAATCAAAACAGTAGGATAACCTTTGGTAATTTTATTCGGTAGTGGCCCTAATGCTTCTATAATAGTATCGCCCATCCTACAGGCAGGCAGATTGTTAATTAGCACTGTCTTGCTACCGTCAATTACAACACCGGGCCCATGTGGAGGTACGGGCGAGGGTGTGGCGCAATTATGAATATCAGCACCTGCCGCCGCAGCAGAACGGATTGTGCTACTCATGGTAGTTAATGCTATTGTCTTTACATTTTGTTCGGCGGCTAGAGCAGCAGGTGCCCCTGGTGTACCAGCCGCCGCCTTGCTAGCAGCCTCAGCTGCTAAGACAGTCGTATTAGAAGATGTTTTGGCAGATAGCAAACCCGCTACTGCTGGTGCCAGCACACCCCGCCACGCAGGTAAAGACCCAATCAACACATTGCGACTACCTGGGCCTCCTGTCAATACTGGCGGTAAGGGATGCGCTACATTGTCGGTAATTCTTGCTGCTGCTCTACCTGGCATGACAAACTCCCAATAGTGTTTTTCATTATCAAACTTTAAAAAAGCCCAATGAGAATAATTCGTAATTGGTAATATTCGCTTTCTCTATGAGACGCTACGCGAGTCGCGAGAAGCAAGCTACGTAATTCGTAATTGAATTAGTTTAGAATTTATTACCAAATAATTCAAGACCACAATTTATAATTTCCTGTGGTGTTTCGCCAAAAATTACGAATTACGTTAATGCAACGTAAAGCCTTCTCTACCAGAGGCTGCGTCTCTTAGAGACGCTGTTCGTGTTCGCTTAGAGCGAGTATTCGTTCCCCTATCGGGAAGCAAGCTAGCAAGAGCCTCTTGTAGAGAGCGTCATTACGAATTAGTAATTAATTAAGTTTAATTAGCTTGCCTTGAACTGTAATGATGCCCTTGGCTGTAATGTCTATATTTGTTTGTGCATCTAATGACAGACTACCTTTTGATGTCACTGAAACAGATTTAGAAGTAAGACTGTCGTCCATTTTGATTTCATGACCGCCTTTGGTTGTAATCACTATACACTTTTCACTATCATTGAGATAAATTTGATGACCAGATATAGTTTCTAGGCGAATACCTGTTTTACTAGTGTTACCACCTTTAGCGCCTTTAGCACCTTTAGCGCCTTTAGCACCTTTAGCACCTTTAGCACTTTTACCGCTTTTATTACCTGATTCATCTTCTTCGACAAACTGTAGAATATGTCCTACACGAGTTCTAAAGGTGCGTAATCTTACAAGACCCTTTGTTGTAACTGAGTCAGCCACGTCTTCCGGTGGTGCATCCATCCCGTTCCATACTCCGCCAATTATGTAGGGACGGTAGATATCGCCATGCTCAAAACCTACCAAGACTTCATCCTTCACCTCTGGTAAACAGTCGAAACCTCTGTCTTTTCCTGCTCCCAAAGCTACAACTCTCGCCCAGTCACTTGTATGCTTTTCTGTGAGGGTGGGAAACTGAACCTTCACTCTACCCCATCCCTCTGGGTCATTGTTATCAGTTACAATTCCCACTAATAAAGTCTGAGATGGCAGTAGGCGTTTTTGTGTAGATAGAGTTGTGAATAAGTCACCAGAACGTAGTCCCCGGACGCTGAAATCAGTGTAATAAACCCGCTTACTGTAGAAATGGCGGGTTTCTGTAACATAATACTCTCCACTATAGCGATCGCCCATACCCTTAAGACTAATAATTCGCCCCGGTCGAATCTCAGGATTACCCTCTGCCTTGGCATCTGCATAAACAAATTCTCCTCCCAGTTCATCACACAGAGCCTGAGCCATAGTATCTGCTTGTTTTTGAGTGGCAACAGGTTTATCTACAACAGTCATGTTGTAGGGCTTAAGATTGGTAAATGCAGTACTGGTGCTACTTCCTTGATTATTACCTGTTTTACTTAGTTGCTCCTCTTTGTTAGCTTTTCCGGTAATCAATTGTTTTTTGGTATAGTCCCAGGCACGTACTTCCACAGAACTCACTTGTTCAGCACTGGTGACGCGAGTACTAAATTTATTAATATCAACCAGCCATTCTAGTAGTAAAGGTGGTAAAGGTTTTTTAGCTTTTGGTTTTGGTGCACAAAAATTTATTTCGCCATCTGTAACAAATAATTCAAAACCAATGCGGGCTGCCCTTTCCCGCAAAAACTCCATATTAGTTTGGTTTTCTTGGAAGACATACTCATTGACTGCGGTACTTTTGTCTACATTGCCAACTGTTATCCCTACTTCTTTAGCTATTGTTTCGACTATCGTGCCATCAGTTTGGTTCAAAAAAGAACGATTATAACGACCTCTGTGAAGACGATGGGAAATATCATAGCCCTGAACAATCATATCAGCTTCAGATTTTTCATTGAAGTGAACTTCCATCCCTGTAATTTCGCCTTCAATCAGTACTTTTTCTATCTTTTCTTGTTGAAAATTCTTATCTTGAGTAGTACTCGAATTAAAACCCAACGTCACTTTTTTCCCAATCTTAAAAAACGGCTCATGTCGCCAAGGCTGGTTTTGTGGTTGGTCAGATGTAGGATTATAGCTATTATGTATTACTAGCGTAAACATCGCTGGTAAATGAAGGCTTTCTTCTATTGTCATTTGCAACACATCCTCCATTAATTCAGGAGAAGCGGCTTTTCCGTCTATCTTAATTTGAAGATTACTTAAATAAAGGCTTTCTTTAGCAGGCATAACTATTATTTTGCAACTATGAAATGTTTAGAGCAGTCTTTAAGAACAAACTAGTGATAAATTAGTTTTTATCTCCTTCCTGACCTTGGTGGGTTTTGTGACTTTGATGGGTTTTGTGACCTTGGTGAATTTTGTTTCCCCGTATTTCCTAAACTATTACTTGGCGAACGCTGACGATTTTCGGCTTGAGATAGAGATTGAGTTCCTCCAGGAAGGTTTTTTTGATCTACTTCTTGCAAGGCTATATCTACCAGTGCCCTTACTGGTGTCCCATCACTCAGAAACATATTTAAAGTGTAAGTTAGACTCGTGATTACACAATAAAAATACTCTGTTTTCCATGTGAATATGTAAACAGGTGGACGACTGTCAGGTATTTTAGTGATACCTTCAACACCTTTCTTAATGTTGTCTATATACTTTTTCATCACCGACTCTTTCGTTTCATAAGTATCATATAGTAACTGTTTAAGTGTGAAAGTGTAAGGCTCAATTGCCGAAAAATTTATCTTGGGAAGTAGAGTAGTTCCTCTATTACCATCGTCATTTTTCCACCTAACAGTGCGAGCAAAACTAATGTCTGTAGGATTAAACATTAATTCAATATCTGGTGCTTCCTTGTTATAAGCTAGAAGTTTGGCTTTCTCAAGTTGCGGTTGAAGCTTTTGAATAACAATAATTGCTGGACTTGGCATTTAAGTATTTCTCCAAAAAATAATTATTGAATGGGAATTTACCAAGGTAATCGACCTGAGTGACCGCCATGACGCTCTCGCTCAATTTCTATCCGTTGGCGTAATCTGCTATAAATTTCACGTGCTAGAGCTTCAAGATCATCCGTATCATCTTTAGCATCTCCTTTAGAAGATGAATAAGTGTTCTTTATCGTCTCAGTTACTGGTTCTATGTCTCTAGATGTGTCGGGTGTGACCTTTCCATCCTCAGCAAAGCCTCTAGGTGCAGGAAGGCGTTTAGCAAAAACTTGTGGCGATTCTGAAACATCAGAAAATTCATAATTTTGGCCGTTAGATTCCACACTATTAAAATTAAAGTTAGTGAATTCATCATTATTTCCATTTAGTAAATCTTCCACACTTGACCATTGAGAAGGTGTGTTTGATGATTGGGAAGCTGTATTAGTAGTAGTATTAAAATTTGCTTTTCGGAAAATCAGGGGAGGCGATGAGTATTGAGGTGCAGGTTCACCTACATCACTTGTCTCGTTTTGAAGAGGATTAAGCTGTGGAGAATTGAGGATCGAAAGTTTCCGTTTTCCAATATTCAACCCCAAGGAAGAAGGAATTAAAGAATTAGATACATGAGATGAATGAATCTCAGCGCTTTTCAGTTGTAATGAAGTGTCTGGAAAAGAATCGACTTTAGTCGGAGTCTCTGGAGAAGTTTTTTGTTCTGGTTCTGTGGGATCGGGTGTCTGTAAACTTGGAAGGATAATATCCTGCGGTGTCCCACCAGTGTTAATGTCATGTAGTAGAGGTAAATTTTTCTGTGCATCCCTGGTATTAACGTGGGAGTCTGTCACCTGACCATCAGTAGCATAACCTTTAGGTGCTGGCAAATTTTCTTCGGTCGTATTTTGCTCGACTTTAGGTGGTGTGTTTACCTGATCTTGCAGGGAGATTGGATTATCTGAGGTATCAACATAGGTTGATATTTCAGGATTTGTTACCGCAGTGGGAAATTCTGATTTTATTGTTTGTTCATTGTCAATAATTTTCCGGAAAATACTCGCAGTTTCACCAATCTCAGGTGATGTAGCAGTCACTTTTGGTGCGATCGCAGTTTCACCAATCTCAGATGATGTGGCTGTAACTTGTGGCGCGATCGCAGTTTCACCAATTTCAGGTGATGTGGCGCTAACTTGTGGCGCGATCGCAGTTTCACCAATCTCAGGTGATGTGGCTGTTATTTTTGGTGCGATCACCGTTTCACTAATTTCAGGTGATGTGGCTGTTATTTTTGGTACTTCACCAATCTTAGGTGATCTGGCGGTAACTTATGGTGCGATCGCTGTTTCACCAATCTCAGGGGATGTGGCGGTAACTTTTGGTGCTATAGCAATTTCAGCAAATTCAGCGGATGTTGGAGTAAATTTTGGTGCTTAAAGA
>NZ_CALMFY010000026.1 GCF_937863485.1 uncultured Nostoc sp.
TCCGTTAACGAGTCTTTGATACTCGTGAATGAGTCTTTGAACTCCGTCAACGAGTTTTTGATACTCGTGAACGAGTCTTTGATACTCATGAACGAGTCTTTGAACTCCGTCAACGAGTCTTTGATACTCGTGAATGAGTCTTTGAACTCCGTTAACGAGTCTTTTATACTCGTGAATGAGTCTTTGAACTCCGTCAACGAGTCTTTGATACTCGTGAACGAGTCTTTGAACTCCATTAATGAAAAATATCTAACCATTCCTGAATTTACAGGGGTGAGCGTGTAGTAAAATTTGCTCACCTCCGTAAAGTGGAACATGGCTTTAGACTTCTCCGGTCAAAATCTCCAAGGACGCAACTTCAAAGGACAAGACCTTGCGGGTGCAAACTTTAGCTATGCCGACATCCGAGGGGCAAACTTCACCAATGCTAATTTAACAGGTGCGAACTTCAGCCATGCCAAAGCTGGACTGCAACGACGTTGGGTAATTTTCCTAGTCCTTGTCTCGTGGCTGTTGTCAGGACTGTCAGGATTTTTATGGGCTTTCAATGGTTACTTGGTGTCACTAATATTTGATTCCAAGTTAGACAATCAGATTGGCGGCTGGATTACCCTAATCGTATTAATTGTCTTTTTCTTCGTCACAATTCGCCAAGGAATAGCAGCTGGTTTAGGAGCCTTTGCCGTCACCATTGCCTTCCTCGTCGCCGCAGGTACAGGCAACGCCATCTTCATAGCCGGAGCCGCAGCTTTCGCTGTCGCCTTAGCTGTCGCCTTAGCCTTCGCTGTCGCCTTAGCCTTCGCTTTCGCCTTCGCCTTCGCTTTCGCCTTCGCTTTCGCCGGAGCCGGAGCCGTCGCCGGAGCCGGAGCCGTCACCATCGCCGTCGCCTTCGCTTTCGCCGGAGCCGGAGCCGTCGCCATCGCCGTCGCCTTCGCTTTCGCCGTCGCCGGAGCCATCGCCGGAGCCGTTGCCGGAGCCGGAGCTGGAACGTTATTTAATATCTACATTAGCTGGCGAGCTATGAAAGGAGACGAAAAACACTCCTTGGTTCGTAATATCGCTGTTACCTTTGCTGCAACAGGAGGTACAAGTTTTCGTGGCGCTGACTTAACCAATGCTGATTTCACCAAAGCCACACTCAAAAGCACAGATTTCCGAAACACTATTCTTATCTGTAGCCGTTGGCATCAAGCCAAAATGCTTGACCGTGTTCGTCCTGGCTCAACTTATCTGCAAAACTCACAAGTACGTCAACTGCTGATTACAGGACAGGGACAGGATAAAAATTTTTACCGTGAAAACCTGCGGGGTATCAACTTACAATCAGCAAATTTAGCAGATGCCAGCTTTATTGGCGCTGATCTCAGTGAAGCTAATTTGCAAGATGCCGATTTGTCAAGAGCAAAGCTGAAGCAAACACAACTAGACGACACAGATTTAACAGGTGCAACACTCACCGGCGCGTACATTGAAGATTGGGGGATTACAAATACAACTAAATTGCATGGGGTGAGGTGTGAATATGTCTTCATGCACTTTCCCACCAAAGAAGACCCCGACCCTCTCCGTAAACCTGATAATAAACAAGAGAAATTTGCAATCGGCGACTTTGCCGACTTTATCAAGCCAATTTTTGACACCCTCGACCTATACCATAATCAAGGCGTTGACCCCCGCGCTGTTGCCATTGCTTTCAAAAACCTTGCCGAAAACCATCCCGAAGCTGAGTTAGAAATCGTGGCAATGGAGAAACGCGGCGATGATAAAATCTTGCTCAGAGCCAAAACCGCAGCAGGTAGCGATAAATCTCAACTGAGTGCAGAATATTTTGATGATTATAATCAACTCAAAGCTTTATCCCAGAGTCAGCAATTATTGCTGGTAGCAAAAGATAGTTATATTAGTGATTTAAAAAATATGATCACAACTGCACTTGGGCATCCTAAATCTTATACACAAGGAAATACCATCATGTCTGATATCAGCGGCATCAACATTCAAGGCAGCAGTAATGTCAGCGGTATCGCTGGGAATAGTTCTGTTGCTAATCTGGGAACCATCAGCGGTAATGTAAGTATTGCCCTCACTCAGTTACCTGATTCACCGGATGCCGAGAAACCGGGAATTAAAGAATTATTGTCGCAGTTGCAAGATGCAATCATACAATCCACATATTTGCCAGAAGAAGAGAAAGCTGAAGCGCTGGAACAGGTGAAGACTTTGGCAGAAGCGGGGAAAAATCCTCAAGAATCCACTAAGCAGAAGACGGCAAAAACGGCAATCACCATGTTGAAAGGGATATTTACAGGCTTACCTGCTGTTGCTTCGCTAGTTGAAGCGGGTAATAAATTATTGCCTGCGATCGCAAAACTATTCGGTTTGGGATAATTTAACGTGAGTTCAACAAACCTCTCCCTGTCTTGAACTAAAGTTCAATTTTCTCTCCGACGGGTAAGAGGGAGGGTTTTGCGTACAATATTTGTAGGTTGGGTTGAACCAAGTGAAACCCAACAAACCACGAAAAATGTTGGGTTTCGTTCCTCAACCCAACCTACACTGGTTTTGGTTTTTGGCTTTAACCCAAGCGTATTAAAGTCTTTCCCTCTCCGACTCGGAGAGGGACGGTTTTGCGTAGTAAAACCAGGGAGAGGTCTTTTTATTCAGCTACTTTCTCCATTCTCAGGTAGTTTTGGAATGTAGAGTTTAGTTTTTCCAAAATGTCTTTAACTGAAGAAATCCTTTCCCAATTACCGGGCGATGTTTTAGGAGGGTTGCGCCAAGGCGATCGCATCCTCACATCTGTGCGCGAAAACACCGCACCTATCCCAACGTTAGTTAAAGAAAGTCAACAGCCTTTGGGCGTCGTAGACTTCGATGTAGTTATCTGCGGTGGCACTTTAGGCATTTTAATTGGTTGCGCCTTGGCGGTGAAGGGACTGCGGGTGGCGTTGATGGAACGGGGAATTTTGCGGGGAAGGGATCAAGAGTGGAATATCTCTCGGAAAGAATTAGATGTGTTTGTGGAATTGAACTTGCTAACTGAGGAAGAATTAGCAACTGCGATCGCCACTAAATATAACCCAGCGCGAGTTAGTTTTGCTGGCGGTACAGAAGTTTGGGTAGAGGATGTCTTGAATATCGGTGTAGATCCGGTTTATCT
>NZ_CALMFY010000027.1 GCF_937863485.1 uncultured Nostoc sp.
GGTTTTTTCTTTTCATACGGAAAGAACTACAGTTTTCAAGGTGGACGCGGTTTAACTGAGTTAGACAAACCTCTCCCTGCCTTGAACTTTTGTTCAAGTCTGTCCTTCTCCACCTCGTAGAGGGATTGTTTTTCGTAATAAAATTGAGGTTTTTTATTCGACTAATTAGCGCTCTTTTATTACTCTGAAAAAATAAAATATTTGTAGTAGGGGTTGAACATTCGTGTTACCCAATAAAATCAAGGATTCTTGGTGTTGGGTTACCCTGCGGGAAGCAAGCTACGTGACTCAACCCCTACTACCCCTAAATATTGTTTAGAAGTAGACTTTTGATTTTTGTTGAGTAATTTATTCTTTGGAAGTCCCCAAGGTAAATATTGTAGACAGGACTTACGCAAAATCATGAAAAAACGAACCGCAAAGTACGCAAAGGACACGAAGGAATAAGGTTTCAGAGAGTTATTGCGTAAGTCCTATGTAGATACGGCGCACCCTCAAATAGAGTTGGATCGTAGGTGGGTAAGGTTTTCAGCGTAGATGGATAGTTCATTAAAAGCGGCGGGAAACTCTCTTTCCTTGAGTGGGTGGAGAGGGATAGCCCTTCGGGTTCATTAGTTGCTCATGGGGGAAACCCCCAAAAGCGCATAACTCAGTGCGTTCAAACTTGCATTCGACAACAATTTAGCGAAAACATCAAATTCCATGACTTTTACCGATTACCCAATTACGCCGGAAAAACCGGGCTAAAGCTGATTCTTCTAAAGATAAATAAATTGGGCGTCCGTGGGGACAGGTGCGAGGATTGCGAGTGCGTTGCCAATTATCTAAAAGTGTTTGCATTTCTTGTTGATTCATAGGTGTACCGTTACGAATGGCACTGCGACAAGCGACAGCTACTTGGGCTGTTTGTAAATCGCCTCCCCAACTAAGTTCTAAAATTGCTTCTGCACAGTCGTCTCGCTGCTGTAAAGGTGCAGGGATGTTACGGACAGCCCAAAGTTGTTCGCCAAAGGGTTCTATTTCTAAACCAATGCGTTGCAGTTGCGATACTTGCGCTGGCGACAATTGATAAAGAATGATTGCAGGTTCGACGGGCACAAGTTGCCAATTATCACACAATTGCTCATACAAAACTCGCTCATGGGCAATGTGTTGTTCTACTAACCACATACCACCTGGATGTTCCGCCACAATATAGGTGTTGCTAACTTGAGCGACAGCTTTCAAGGAGTTAGGATTTTTGTGATCTTTGTTGGGATTTTGAGGATTAAAATTGTAGCCACCTTTGGCTTCTGCGGCTTTGAGTAATTTACTAACTCGTGTAGTGTGAACAGCTTCTTTGAGATTGGTAGAAGAGATGCTGAGTGCTTGGTTAATTGCTTGGGTAATTTGCTCTTGCCAATAAATGATTTCGTTCAGGTAAATTTCTGTTTTTGCTGGATTGCGATTCCAATTAATTTGATCGGGAGAAATAGCAAGATGTAAGAAACAAATTGGATAGCGATCGCGTGGTAATGTTTTGTGAAATGCTGATAAAATTGTTTGCTCTAGTTCCGGTGTCTTAACCATCCGGCCGTTAATCGCTACACGTACCCAATCTGGACGATGACGATGAGTGCGATCGGGTAATCCTACCACTAAGTTTAGTGAGGAGTTAGGAGAGAGGCGATTAATCGCGTCTGTACAGGAGTGAGGAGTAGAAAGGCGATTAATCGCGTCTGTACAGGAGTTTGGCGGGTTGGGGAGTTCTAATTTCACTTCTTGCAAATCACCTTGGCGCACCTGCGGTAAAATCTGCGGTAGCAGTTGCCCAGTTGTAGCAGCCGGACAGATGGTGAACCATTGACGGTCATTTTGCCAAATCTGCCAGGTAACATGGGGATGACATAGGGCGATTTGGTGAATTGTGGCTTGCACGGCTTTCATTTGCTGTGCTGCTGTGGGTAATCCCTGACGACGAGATGAGCAATTACCGAAAAGATGAGAAACTGTAACCACTGTACCAGGTGCGATCGCAGTTACTTCAACTTGCACAACTTCCCCGCCATCGCCATAGCTAATCCGCCATCCTAATTTTCCACCCACAGTCCGACTCAAAATTTCCAAATTTGCCAGAGTCGTTAAACTGTGTAACGCCTCACCACGAAACCCTAAACTGTTAATTTTCCATAAATCGGCACTAGAGCGAATTTTACTGGTGCTGTGGGCTGTGGCTGCTTGTTGCAAATCATCTAGGTTCATTCCACAACCATTGTCTGCCACACGAATTCGCCATTGCTGCGGCCAGAGAGAAACCACAATTCGGGTTGCACCTGCGTCTAGGGAATTTTCTACCAATTCCCGCACCACAGAAGCTAAAGAGTCGATTACCTCACCAGCTGTAATGAGATATACGACTTCTGTTGGTAGAGCTTGAATAGTAGATGCCATAAATTATAGTTTATAGCTTCTGGGTGCATGGGAACTGGGGAGGAGATGAGGAAATTGAGGGAGATGAGGAGGCGAATTTACGAGAAATTTTGATTAATTGCCAAGAAAACTCAATTAAAAAAGGATTTTTGATAAATTGCTTCTGAGATTACAACCAAGAAAAGCTTACAAGTAATAATTTAGTTGCTGATCTCCATGATTTAAAGACCCGTTTGCAATCGGGTCAAATAGGTTTTACAATAATTACTGGTTTTTTGTACTGCATATTATACTTCTGGCAAAAATCCGAATCAACAAAAAAGGAACCACAGATAAATAACGATAAATTATCTGTATGTACCTGTGGTCTAATCTTTAAAGCATTGACTTTTACAAGATATCTCTTATGCATTACAGCTTTTTTTATGGCATCACGAAAAATCACTGTCTGCAACATTAATTAACATTAAATTACCTAACTTTATGCTTACCTCTAGGTAATTGTTAATTAGTATCTCTGATAGCCAAAACTTTAGGTGGTTCAGGTTTGAGCAAACCGTTCAACAGGGATGCAGGACGTTGACTGTAAGGCCAAGCAAAGGCATGACGGAAAGCTGCATCTTGACAAGCTTGTAGTTGTTCAAAACTAATAATGTCGTAAGTCAAGAGATTTTCATACTCAAATGGCAAACGCATATTGTGCAACCCAGCATTATCAGTACAGATAGCGATATCGACCCCAGCATCAAAACAACGGTCAAAAACTAATTTGAGTTGACGTATATCTTGCAAAGTACCAGTTTGCAGGTAAGTTGTGGGACAAACCTCTAAACACTGTCCGCGTTTAGCTACATCATTAAGTAACTCTGGATGCAGTAGGGGAATTTGGATACCGTGACCGATTCGCATGAGATAGGGTAACAGTTCTGGGTAACAACCAGCAGTGGTTTCATATAGATGTCCCGTGGTGTTAACGCCCAACGATCGCGCATAATCATATAAGCTAATCCATTCTTCTAAGTGATCGGCATAATAGCTATCACCCCCTGCTACATCTACTGCACAGACATATTGTTTATTTTGCGCCGCCAAATCAATAATCGCCTTATTCACCTCATAGGGTAGGCGCGTGTGCATACAGAGAATTTGGCTAGTAACAATCGGATATTCTGGCTGGTGACTGGCAAGTCCTACTACTTGCACGATTTCTGCCATCTTGTCAATTCTCTGTGATTGATTCAGATGCTCAGGTGTTCGCAAATAAGGAGTGTAGCGCAGTTCCAGATAAGCCAAATTTTCAAAAATGTAAGCACCCCGAACCAAGCGATAGATAAAGTAAGGCAAAGTCTCCACAGTTTGCACACTTTCTACCAGGGTATGTAATTCTAGATACTCATCTAGGGTATTGCGTGGGCGAGTGTAAAAATCTTCAAATTCTGAATAGTCACTAAAGCGGGACATCAACTCCGAAGAATGTCGCTCGAAATATCCCCATAAAACTCGAGGTACGACCGAGCCGCCCAGATGCCTATGTAATTCAGCATATAAAGCCATAGTGGTATTTTTAGGTATAAATTTCACTAATTGTAACAAAAACATAGAAAGAAAAAATCTCTACTCGAAAAAATTTAGCTTTTTGAGCAATTTTTTGTACTGTCGGTAATTGCCTGCAACTGCACTGTAGCTTTGGGAATTATTGATCTGACTCAGATGGGGGTACAGGTTACTGCTGAAGAATGGTATCTAAGTTTGCAGCTACATAAACTCTGGACATCCAACATTATTTGACGTTTCATTGGGTGGAGTCGGTGGATCAATTTTGTCAATTGAGAAAGTGCGACGCCGATAGTGTAGCGTAAAGCCTGCGGCATGGCAACTCTTAGAGACGCTCCGCGTAGCTTGCTTCCCCGTAGGGGAACGCTTAAAGCGTTAGCGAAGCGGTAGCGATAGCGCAGCGTTAGCGAGGAACGAGCGTCCGCAGGAGCGTTACAGCCCGTCGTAGACATCGCCTGTAATATTAGTGATGATGGTGCGCCATCATTACTAATATTACAAATACTTCTGCAATAATAACCCTAACTTTTCCTTCGTCGCCGCTGGTACTTTATCCAACTGAGTCAAAATCGCATACTGCAACGCCGAATGCGCCTCACTCGGCGGTGGATTTTCACTCAAGCGCCGCACAGTTTCTTGAATCACCTTTTGAGCATTCACAGCATTCCGCAGCAAATTGCCAAGCACCATCTCCACTGTCACACTATCGTGATCTGGATACCAACAATCGTAATCTGTCACCAGCGCTAAGGTTGCATAGGCAATTTCGGCTTCCCTTGCCAACTTCGCCTCTGGTAAATTCGTCATCCCAATGATTGTTGCACCCCAACTGCGGTAAAGATTCGATTCTGCCTTAGTGGAAAAAGCTGGCCCTTCCATGCACACATAAGTACCGCCGCGATGCAGAGTAACTTGTGGTAAATTCAGAGATGCGATCGCATCTGCCAACACAACAGCCAAGTTCTTACATATCGGATCGCCAAAGGCAATGTGAGCAACGATTCCCTCACCGAAAAACGTTGAAATCCGATTTTTAGTTCTGTCAATAAATTGATCTGGCACCACCATATCCAGTGGTTTCGCTTCTTCCTTTAAGGAACCTACAGCACTAGCTGAAATTAAATACTCTACACCCAATTGCTTCATCGCATAGATATTAGCACGAAACGGTAACTCAGATGGTAAAAGCGTGTGATTGCGGCCATGACGCGCCAAAAAAGCTACCTGTGTACCATCCAAAGTCCCCAAAATTAAAGCATCCGATGGTGAACCAAAAGGAGTCTCGACTCGCACCTCTTCTAAATCTTTGAGCGCATCCATTTTATACAGACCGCTACCACCAATAATCCCAATACTAGCGTGAGGCATGATTCTGAACCTGTTCCTTGGTGATCTGCTAAGTTATTTTATCGAAAACGGGAGTAGTAAAGAAACCAAGAAACTAGACGATTACATTTTGTGCCGCTAACACTATTGAATTATTACCCATTAATTGTTGGTTGACCGAGCCGCAGAGTTAGTTGACTTAGTTCGGGTTTTGACGCGCTGGCTGTTTAAGTGGGATACAATCTGGTCGGATGCTACAGAAAAGCTATCTGCTGCTCAACAAACAGAAAATTGGTTGAAGCGCGTTCTAGAAATATCGGGTAGAGAACTTGAATCACTGAGCGCTTGACTTCCAGGTTTTAGCAATCAAATTTATGATAATTTTTGAAGATTAATGGTTATGATTAGTCCTTAAGTTAATTATCACCATCGGGTGTAATCGATGCTTAATGTATACAAATATTAAGTAGACGCACTCCTGAGCAGGGAGAGAAAGTAAGGGTTATACTTTTGGGAAAAGGCTTATTTTAACCCCTGTTTTTAACATTTTCATAAATCAATGGCTCTCAATTTTCGCTTTGCAGTAGTCAGCGACTTACACCTGGCACTTCCCCACACAATCTGGGATCATCCCAGCAGATTTCATCTAGTAGAAGTCAGTATCTCGGCGTTTGAAAGTGTACTAGAACATTTAACACAACTCGATTTAGATTTTCTCTTGTTGCCAGGAGATTTAACCCAGCACGGCGAACCAGAGAACCACGCTTGGTTACAACAACGGTTAACCCAACTACCTTTTCCCGTCTATGTTGTTCCTGGTAATCATGACGTTCCTGTACTGTTGGCTGATCAGCAATCAATCGCTTTTGCAGATTTTCCCTACTATTATACGAAGTTTGGCTATGACGATCCACAGCAGATTTACTACATTCGTCAGTTGCTGCCTGGAGTTAAGCTGATTGGACTGAATTCTAACTCCTTTAATGACCAGGGAGAGCAGGTGGGGTGTTTGGATACCAAACAGCTACGGTGGTTAGAAGAGGTGCTAGCGGCGTCTGGTGATGAATTAGTTCTGGTGATGGTGCATCATAATGTGGTCGAGCATTTGCCCAATCAATCGAGCCACCCACTGGCAAATCGCTATATGTTAGCGAACTCAGCAGAATTGTTGCAGTTACTGAGGCGCTACGGAGTCAAGCTAGTATTTACCGGGCATTTGCACGTTCAGGATATTGCTTACTCAGATGGAGTATATGATATTACCACTGGCTCTTTAGTTAGCTATCCTCACCCTTACCGGGTGCTAGAGTTTCATCGGGATAACCAAGGTAAAGAATCGTTGCAAATTTTATCCCATCGCGTAGAGTCAGTGCCTGAGTTCCCCAACTTGCAACAGTCATCGCGGCAGTGGATGGGCGATCGCTCTTTCCCCTTCCTAGTCAAGTTACTAACTCACTCTCCATTAAACTTACCATTATCACAGGCAAAAGAATTAGCTCCTAGTTTGCGAGACTTCTGGTCAACTATTGCTGATGGGGATGCAGTATTAGATTACCCTGATTTTCCGCTAGAAGTGCGGCGTTATATTCAGACCTATAATGCATCACAGCCCAACCCAGGTATGGCTACTAGTGGAATTCCCCTGATTGATAATAACAGCACACTTTTGCTAGGTTAGAAGTGATGAGTAGCCTCTTTCCATCAGCCCCCGTATCATCACGCTGACTGGACTTTGTTTGACAAATCATTCAAAGATTGCACCCAGTATTTATCCTATTCTTGTGTGTTCCTTTTGAGATAGCGATCGCTCCTGCCATAATTGTCCGATCAAAAGTCACCTTGGCAGGGCTACTCCTAACTCCTGTACAGACAAAGATTTTTCGCGTCTCTAATTACCGATATCTTCATTCCAAAGTTCCGGGTTAGTTTGAATAAACTCACTCATCATTTGTTCGCATTCGTCAAGATTAAGATCAATTACTTCCACACCGTGAGATACCATAAATTCTTTGGCACCAGGAAAAGTGCTGGATTCTCCAGCAATGACTTTTTTAATGCCAAATTGTACCACTGCCCCAGCGCACAGATAACACGGCATTAAAGTTGAATAGAGTGTAGTACCTCTGTAGCTGCCAACTCTCCCAGCATTACGGAGACAATCGATTTCAGCGTGAGTGACAGGATCGTCGTCTTGCACGCGTTTATTGTGTCCTCTGCCAAGAATGTTGCCATCCTTGACGAGAACCGAACCAATGGGAATTCCACCTTCTTGTCTGCCTTGTTTTGCTTCTTGAATTGCTGCTTCCATAAACTTATCCATATTAATTCTCCTTTTATGTCAAAACAACTAGTATTAATGGATCACGATGGCGGTGTAGATGATTATCTAGCAACTATGCTGCTGTTGACAATGGATCATATTGAACTCCTTGGTGTTGTCGTCACTCCAGCAGATTGTTATGTCCAACCAGCTGTTAGCGCCACACGTAAAATTCTCGATTTGATGGGATTTTCTCATATCTCGGTTGCAGAAAGCACTGTGCGCGGTATCAATCCATTTCCTACTCTCTATCGCCGTGATTCGTTTATCGTTGACCATCTTCCCATTCTCAATCAAAGCGAAACCATCACTACGTCTCTGGTTGCCGAAACAGGTCAAGATTTTATGATCAAGGTGTTACGTAACGCATCAGACCCCGTAACTTTGATGGTAACTGGGCCGTTGACCACAGTTGCAGTAGCCTTGGACAAAGCACCAGACATTGAAGCAAAGATTCAGAAAATTGTATGGATGGGGGGTGCGTTGAATGTCGGTGGTAATGTGGAAAAAAGTCTGGAAGCAGGACAAGATGGTTCTGCCGAATGGAATGTTTATTGGGACGCAATTTCAGCAGCGCGGGTATGGCAAACGCAAATTGAAATTATTATGTGTCCTTTGGATTTAACTAATAATGTCCCATTCACATCGGAATTAGTGAAAGAAATAGGACGACAACGCCATTATCCCATCTCTGATTTAGCTGGACAATGTTATGCACTAGTTATCCCCCAGGATTATTATTTTTGGGATGTTTTAGCAACAGCTTATCTGGGACACCCGGAATTCTATCAATTGCGCGAATGGGAAACAGAAATTATCACCAGTGGTCTTAGTCAGGGGCGTACTAAAGTAGTTCCTGGTGGTCGGAAAATCTATGCAATGGATAAGGTAGATAAAGAGGCTTTTTATGCTTATATTTTGCAGCAATGGGCAAGATAAAAAACTAAAAAAATAGGTGGCGTGGATACTCAAACTTGTACCTACACAACAAAATCCTCAACTTGTTTGATTTGCTTTTAATAATTGGAAGCAACCCACAATTTCTCTTTCTCCTAGACTTGAGATTTAATATTTAAAGCTCATTTTTGCCCATATATTCTTCTCTAGCTCTTAAAATATCCTCTTTAGACAGTCTTGTTCCTGTTGTATTTATTCTTTGGAAAGCAGTTAACATTTCATCTTTAGTAACTTCATCTATCACTATTATTGGAATCTGATACTCTACAAATGCAGAAATTAACTCATTCAAATTTTTAACAAGGATTTGACTAGCATGGTGTGAAGCTAAAGCAATCTGATGTTTTATAATCTCTTCATGAGAAAATACCGAGGATAAAACTACAATTGTTTCGGAAACATTAACTTGATGAAGATAAGTGAAAATTTTCTTTTCAAGGTCGAAACCTACAGCAAATCGAGAATCTTGACCATTCTCCTTTCTGTGAAGACAGTTGTAGAGTGCTCTGAGTCTTTGAGTACCATCAATAACATACATATATGATGCTTGCTCTTCAGTTTGAGATGAAGTCATAAAATCGTCCTGAGAAAACATGAAATTTTTCTCAGGACTTCGCCAAAAAAGTAGAGTTCCGATAGGTAGACCGTTATAAATACTGTCAAAAAGTTGAATAATTTCTTCTCTACCCCAAACAAAGCGCCTCTGAAACTGAGGTATATGAATTTCTCCTGAATCAATCCTTCTAAAAATTAGAGGGAGACTTTCAATATAATATATAGTTTTAGGCATTGGGATCTTTCTCTGAATCTTCGCTAAGTTCGCTCGTTTCCGTCTTATTATCTCTTATCTCAACAATTATTGACTCTAAAAGATGTAATGTATGACTTATATACCCCACTCTAAAGCGATTTGTTCTATAATCCCATTTCCATTTACTAGTTTTACCTGGCTTCAATCTGTTAACTTCATAAAATTGATGAGTTAAATTTTTAAGTACTTCTTGCAATTGCGTTGTAAGTTGAATTTCAACCTCAATTTCAGAGACTATCCTCTTAAACGATTCATCTATAAAAGGGATATGAATTGTCACATAAAAGTGATAAGCATAATAACCTTCTTCTCTTTCTTGACTGTAAAAATGGCTTTTCAAACCGAGACTTTTTGCATACTTTTTTAGTCGTTCAGCAATAAATTTTGGCCCGTCAATAAATCTACAGACAATGTATCCACGCACTCCATCATTAAAATAAAAGTGTAAGTTTCTAGATGTTACCCAACCTTTTTTAGGTTCTTTTGGAAAATCCTCATTCCATAAAACATTAATTCTGAAAGATTTATCCACAGCAGATTCATATGTTTTTTTAACTACCTTAAGATTAAATGGACTCATTAACAATTCTGAATCCGTCGCTTTTTTATAGTCCTCAGACCATTCGTCAAACTTTTTCTTTAGTGTCTCAAAGAAAACATGGCTCTCTGCGGCAAGATAGGCAATATTAAGATTCGTTTCATATCGGTTTCTGCTAGTATCATCATCAAAATCAGTTTGCAGAAACTCTCCACACCAGCTTTTATATTCTTCAAATGTTTCTGGCTTTCTCATTTAATACTCATGAATTAGGTTGTTAATTGAAAAAATTAACTTGTTGCGTTTAATTCTAAATAAACCTGTTCTTTGGGTAATTATATCTCAAACTTTATTATTTAAAAGCATAAAAAAATACATAGGTTATTAGTTAACTAATAAATTTTAAAGCTAATAAGAGAGCCGCAACAGTTCCGGCAACAGTAATTTCACCTTGGACAATTTTCTCTAAAACTGATTCTACAGGAATAAATACAACTTCAATCTCTTCTGTAATATCTAGTTGTTGCTCTCCAACTTTGCTCACATTCTCTGCTAAAAATAAATGTATTTTATTAGTATCTTTACTCGGCTTATCATATAAAGTTCCAAATTTTATAAATTCTTCGGAAATATAACCAGTTTCTTCTCTTAGTTCTCTAATTGCTGCTACTTCAGCACTCTCTTTTGTGGGGTCGAAATTCCCTGCTGGCAGTTCTAAGAAAAATTCACCTATTGCATGTCTGTATTGCCGGACAAAAATTATCTCTTTGCTACTAGTAATAGGTAAAACCATCGCAACGTCTGGTTTAATACTGACAAAATAATCATCGATAATTTTCCCATTGGGCAATTCTATTTCATCTTGCCTTACCTGACACCAGTAATTATCTAAAACCATTTTTGATTTTAAAGTCTTCCATTTTTTTAAGTTGGTCATAAATTAAGTAACAAATGTATAAAAACTTTATAATGAATGTAAAAAAGTATAACAAATGCATCCCGTAATCTAAACTTTGAACTTACACTGGCTTTCTTGATAACATAATATGCAGCATAAGTATGCAAATAAATGTAAATTTATTTACAGTAAATAAGAGATTTCCGTTGACCATTAGTCGAGGTACAACGGCACAGACAACGAATGTATGGGTGAGGATCTCACATGATGGGAGCGAAGGCTGGGGAGAAGCATCACCATTCGGTGTGGGTAATCATCGGCAATCAACTGATGCAATCAAAGACGGTTTACAGCAAATTGTGCCACTGTTGCAAGCATTCAGCCCCTTACAGCGGCAGCAAATTGAGCAAGTGTTAATACAAACTCAAGTTCCTTCTGCTGCAAGAGCTGCCTTAGATATAGCAATGCACGACTGGTTGGGTAAGTGCGTAGGATTACCTTTGTGGCAAATTTGGGGACTTGATCGCAATCAAATAGTACCGACTTCAGTCACAATTGGGATTAATTCGCCTGAAGGTGCCAGGGCTAGAGCGCGAGACTGGTTACAATTTACTGATGTCCGCCTTTTCAAGGTGAAGCTAGGTAGTCCAGATGGCATAGATGCAGATAAAAAAATGCTATTAGCAGTGCGAGAAGAAGCACCATTACCAGAATTATTTGTTGATGCCAACGGGGGTTGGAGTTTATCAGATGCGATCGCGATGTGCAATTGGCTGGCTAATTTAGGTATAAAGTATGTAGAACAGCCATTGCCACGGGGGCAGGAAGAAAGTTTAGCAAAACTCAAACAACACTCTCCCTTGCCCATTTTTGTCGATGAAAGTTGTTTCACAAGCTCCGATATTCCACATTTGGCAAACTACGTGGATGGTATTAATATCAAACTGATGAAATCTGGGGGACTAACCGAGGCAATGCGAATGGTACATACAGCGCGAGCCTATGGGTTGCAAGTAATGTTTGGTTGCTACTCTGACAGTTCACTAGCTAATACAGCAGCAGTACAGCTAGCGCCACTAGCTGATTATTTAGATTTAGACAGTCACCTTAACTTAATCGATGATCCCTTTACGGGTGCATTGCTAAAAGAAGGGAGAGTTTTGCCAAACGATTTACCAGGTTTGGGGGTACAACACAGTGCGATTACCACTTAATCAACGAGTAGCTATCTTGCTGCATGAGGGAATTAGCGGGCCTAACGGCAAAACAGGGCTAGCAATTTTACGTTATAGTGAAGCCCCAATCGTAGCCGTAATTGATCGCGAGTCTGTTGGCAAATCTCTATCAGAATTAACAGGTATCAAGCGTGATGTACCAATTGTGGCATCAGTAGCCGCAGCCCTAGAGTACAAGCCAGAAGTCTTGGTAATAGGCATTGCTCCAGGAGGCGGTGCTGTACCAGATGATTACTGGGTAGAAATCAAAGACGCTTTAGAAACTGGAATGTCTCTGGTGAATGGTTTACATACACCAATGGCAAATATACCAGAGTTAAATGCACTACTCAAACCTGGGCAACTAATTTGGGATGTCCGAAAAGAGCCGCCTAATATAAGTGTTGCTAGTGGAATAGCCCGCACCCTCCCGTGTCAGCGGGTGTTGACAGTGGGAACGGACATGGCGATCGGTAAAATGTCAACTAGCCTAGAGTTACATTGGGCATCAAAACAACGCGGCTGGAATTCTAAATTCCTCGCCACCGGTCAAACTGGGGTGATGTTAGAAGGGGACGGCGTAGCTTTAGATGCCGTGCGGGTAGACTTTGCCGCTGGTGCTGTGGAACAGATAGTCATGCGCTATGGCAAAAACCACGACATCCTGTACATTGAAGGACAAGGTTCACTGCTACACCCTGGTTCAACAGCAACCCTACCCCTAATCCGTGGTTCGCAACCAACTCAACTGGTTTTAGTACATCGGGCGGGACAAGTTCATGTACGTAATCATCCCCATGTAGTAATTCCACCTTTACCAGAGGTAATTCAGCTTTATGAAACTGTCGCTAGTGCCGGTGGTGCTTTTGGAAGTGTTCCTGTAGTAGGCATAGCCCTTAACACAGCCCATCTAGATGAGTCTGTGGCTGAGGAAAGCATCGCTCAAACAATAGCAGAAACTGGCCTACCTTGCACCGATGTAGTCCGTTTTGATGCCAATGTGCTTTTGGATGCAGTGATGAAGAATTAGATGTAAATTTTACTTCATCCAAAAATGATTCCAACAGATGGAGCGCTAAATGCGATTACCAGTAGAGACCCGAAATCGCTGCACTAACGTGTCTCTACTCTTTTATACCATTTTGGATTTAATAGCGATTCAAAAAATGTTTGCGATAGATTACCCCACCCTAACCCTCCCCTTAGAAAGGGGAGGGAACCGGATTTCTGATCTCCCCCTTAATAAGGGCAGGGCTGTTTCATTCGATAAGAGTAAGAAGCTTGTCAATATCGTTAGAGATAAATCTTTGAGCAATTGTGATAGAAGCATGACGATTTCGACGGAGTATATTGAGTGCGATGCCTACGGCGGGCTACGCCTAGGTTCGCACTCCCGACAGATTCGCAGGAGCATTACCCATGCGTATGGTGGAATGATCTTCATCAAAAATCACATCTTTTAGCCAATGAAGGCGATTCTCAATTCCCCAATGTCCACGAATTCCCTTGGCAAAATCAGTTGCTGAACGAACTAGACTACTAATATAGTAAGCAACTTGGTGATATGGTTTACCAGCA
>NZ_CALMFY010000028.1 GCF_937863485.1 uncultured Nostoc sp.
CGTCTAGAACGTCAAACCACCCTCTACTAGGGGCGCGTCCAACTGCGATGGTCATCGGACTAAAATCCTCTTTTTTACTAAAATTGCAACGTTTCTAAAGCAATACGGAGAGCCGATGTAACCGACTGCCGTGAGGAATTAACGTTTTTTTTGACAATCTCAACAGCGTGAAAGCAACTGAGATTCTGAGAATTTGCTGACCAGTGATATCAGCATTTCTCTTTCTTTATGCCATTACACGTACCATCGGCTAGTAATCTAGCTTGTGGTAACTTAATGATTCTTAACTTATCACACTAGTCGGGGTTTTTGCCTGATACACAGAAGCAAATCAGGCATAAAACGCGAACCTTATAAATAATATGAATATCAGAAATTTTACAATTTGACACAAGTTTTCTCAGAAATGTAAAAAAATTTAGTGCAGATGGACGTAGGTAGGTAACTCATTCCCAAGAGGTCAAAAAGAGGCAGGGGGCAGGGGAGAAAGAATTTTTATCAGCCACTGAGTCAATAAATTATATAACGTGCCCTAACAAATTATATGGATTATATGGGTAGCAGGAACAGGCAGGGGCGCAGTTGAGTTTTTGTCAACAATGTTTGGTAAAATGTGGATGGTTACTTCGCCACCCCGGTCGTTGATACACCTCTGGAAAACCTATGTGAAATGTTGGACAAGGGGAAAGGAAGTTGGCACATCTTGACTAATACAAATAGCCTAAGTGGTTTGTCCCATAGTGCAAGTAAGCCAGTATCATCTAGGACAGTAAAATTTGTCGGGTACAGGGTAAAAAATTTATAGTCTGCGGTAATGTATCCCGTGAACTTAAAACAGAGCTTCAGTGCCTTTTAAGCATTAGCCGGATTGGCACAGAGAGCCACCACTCTATGCAAGAGCATTCAGTGTACGAGTATGTCACAGCGAGTATCTCAAGGGCAATGGTAGTTCAATGATGGCATCAACAACAATTAACAAAGGCGATCGCCTCCTGCATCAAAATGTTCTCGGTTCTCGTCGCTTCAGTAACTACTGCTGGGCAACTATCGTTACCTTGGGAGCCAGCGGCTTCTTATTGGCTGGGATATCCAGTTATTTAAAAGTTAATTTACTCATAGTTTCCGATCCAACTAAACTGGTATTTGTCCCCCAAGGATTGGTGATGGGATTATATGGCACTGCTGGCTTGCTATTAGCCACATATTTGTGGTTAGTGATTTTATTGGATGTAGGTGGCGGTTACAACGAATTTAATCAGGAAACTGGCACAATCAAAATCTTCCGTTGGGGGTTTCCTGGCAAAAACCGCCGAATTGAGATTGACAGCCGCATAGAAGATGTGCAATCTGTGCGAATAGCCGTCAAAGAAGGTCTTAATCCCCTTCGTGCCCTCTATCTACGCATTAAGGGCCGGCGAGATATACCCTTAACACGGGTTGGACAACCGTTATCTTTAACAGAGTTGGAAACAGAAGGCGCAAAGTTAGCCCGCTTTTTGGGAGTGTCACTAGAAGGACTTTAATTAATTGGGCATTGGGCATTGGGAATGGGGAATGGGGAATGGGGCATTGCGGATTGGAGAATGCGGATTGGGGAGTGCGGACAAGGAGGACAAGGAGGACAAACTGGCAAAGAAGCGGATAAACCAAGAATTTTTACAATGCCCAATGCCCAATGCCCAGTGCCCAATGCCCCTCGAAAGGATAAGATACTGTGGTTGAATCAGTAACTGGCAATGCGGTTAAAAATTTCACAATTTTTGCTTTCTCTTGTGATCATCAGTGCTTTGATGTTGGGAGGATGTTCCACACAGCAAGTAGCTTCTAATACGTCTTCTCCAAGCTCGACAGCTACCTCGGCTACAAGCCAGGCAAGCACCAAGACGACTACTGAAGCAACATCTGTATCTCAAACTAGTAGTGAGAGTATTCCTGGAATCACAGATTTACCACGGCTCGAAGGCAAGGCTACTGTGGTGCTCACGGTTAAAGGTTCGCCGATTACTATCGAAGTAGACGGCACTGATGCCCCCATTACAGCTGGCAACTTCGTAGATTTAGTGCAAAAGCGTGTTTACGATGGTTTAGCTTTCCATCGAGTTGTGCGCGAACCCCAACCGTTTGTAGTTCAAGGGGGCGATCCCCAAAGCAAAGACCCGAAAGTTCCAGCAAATAGACTGGGAACCGGTAGCTATATTGACCCAAAAACGGGAAATCCTCGCTATATACCTTTAGAAGTTAAACCAAAAGGTTCAGATACTCCGATTTACAATAAACCATTTGATGCTACTGCTCAACCTGTCATATTGCCCCATAAGCAAGGTGCAGTAGCAATGGCGCGATCGCAACCACCAGACTCCGCTTCTGCTCAGTTTTACTTTGCTTTAGCAGATTTGGCCTTCTTGGATGGTAACTACGCCGTGTTTGGCAATGTCACTCAAGGCTTCGATGTAGTGAACAAAATTCAGCAAGGCGATCGCATTGAATCTGCTAAAGTCACCCAAGGTGCTGAAAATCTGAAAACACCAGGGCAGTAAGAGGAACAGGGGGAGATGGGCGAGATGGGGGAGATGAGGAAGTTTATTAAACATATCCGCAAATTAAATCTCGAAGGGTTATAAATCGAGAATCAAAACCTAATTTTCGGACAAGTGGATTGATAATTACGTTTCCTCATCCCCCATATCTCCCTCATCCTCCTCATCCCAAAATTCAAATTGGTTAAGGTTTGTGTAACTGGTATTGGTTTAATTTCTGCCTTGGGTGGAAGCTTAGAGGATAGTTGGCAAAATTTGCTAGCAGGTAAATCTGGAATTCGGTTGCATCAACCATTTCCAGAAATTACACCACTTCCTCTAGGTTTGATTGTTCAACAATCATCTGAGTTGCCAATGTTAACTCAGATGGTTGTTGCTTCTGCTTTGCAAGATGCTGAGTTAGTTTCACCTTTAGCTGATTGTGCTGTAGTCATTGGATCGAGTCGCTCTTATCAAGCGTCTTGGGAAATGCTGGCGCGGCAAATGTATGAAGACACGGCGAAGCCCGTGTCCTCTTTTGGAAATTGGCTAGATACATTACCTCACATGAATGCGATCGCAGCTGCAAGACAAATCGGTGCATCTGGGATAGTTTTGGCACCGATGGCAGCTTGTGCAACTGGAATTTGGTCTATTGCCCAAGCAGCTTTGCTGATCCAAACTGGGCAATGTCAACAGGCTCTAGCTGGTGCAGTGGAAGCGCCAATTACACGTTTAACTTTGGCTGGATTTCAGCAGATGGGTGCTTTGGCGAAAACTGGCGCTTATCCCTTTGATTTGCATCGGGAAGGCTTAGTTTTGGGCGAAGGTGGAGCTGTGTTTGTCTTGGAATCAGCAGAGTTGGCAAAACAGCGGCAAGCAAAAGTGTATGGTGAAATTCTCGGTTTCGGTTTAACTAACGACGCATATCATACCAATTCACCAGAACCTCAAGGGAAAAATGCGATCGCTGCCATCAACCAATGTCTAGAACGTAGTTGTCTCTCACCAGCCGATATTGATTATATTCATGCTCATGGCACAGCTACTCAGCTAAATGACCGGATAGAGAGCATGGTAATCCAGCGTTTGTTTCCCCAAGGCGTGGCAGTTAGTTCCACCAAGGGAAGCTCAGGTCATACACTAGGAGCATCTGGAGCCTTAGGTGTAGCTTTTTCTCTCATGGCATTAAAGCATCAAATTTTACCACCTAATGTAGGATTGCAGCAGCCAGAATTTGATTTAGATGTGGTTACAGCAGCCCGTCTAAGTAAAGTTAGGCAGGTATTATGTTTGAGTTTTGGCTTTGGGGGACAGAATGCTGCGATCGCCTTAGCAAGGTAAAAACTTGTGAGGGTTGTGATTTGTGATTAGTTGCCAATGCCCCATACCCTTAAGTTAACTGTGAGAATATCTCTGTTACTGGTGCTATTAATGTAAAAAAAGATGTATTAGTGCCTATATGCAAAGCAGCTTGCTTGCCATTAGATACCTTCGACTGGGCGGGTAGCAACACAACACTAAATGTGATCGCCTGTTATTTACCAATTGTCAATGAAAGAGGGTTAACAGTTTCAATACCTTATTCACTGCTTTAGCATTAGGAAAAGCTTGGGTAATATCAGGTCTAGAAGTACTAAGTTTGTCCCCACAGGCCATCTTAAACTTAGATATGACTACTTTTCATTGGGTAAGTAGTTAGCTAGATTACCCAGTATAAACGCCATCACTTTTTTAACATTTGGGTGCTTTTTAATGTAGCTTGCAGCTATCGGGCCAAAACGATAATAATGACTAATAAATTTCCTCCCTAAGATGTTCTTGGTCAAATATTCATCCCTGAAGTAACGATATTTCATTACTTCTGGTGCATAGGGTGTACCGTAGGTGGCTGTGACAACAAAGCAACTGTCTGAAGAATTGTTAGTAGCTTGATACTGGGGTTGATACTGCTGTTTGCTAGCAATCTCCATAGCTGCCTTTTCTAGCTGACCAAAAAATCCACTATTCAACAGATATATGGTAGGATACTTAGATTTTATACGCTGTGCAGATACAAGAACTTCACTGTCTATTGAGTTGCTAATTTCTTCGATGATACTCTTGAAATTTGTATCTCGTTCATAGTCAGAATGTTGTGCTCCCAGTGCATTAATAATGCTAAATGCTGCTAATCTTTTGAAGCCGTGGATAATTTGATAATCATCTTTGAGAACATCATATTGATTGAAAGCACTAACAACTTCTGAAATATCCTTATGTATTTTCGCAATTTCCGTATTACCAGGACTAAACCTTTTTGCTGCTTCCATAAAAGTTAGTGCAGCTTTTAATATGTGAGGATTTATGTATTTTGCACCGGCTTGAACCAGTTCAGAGCCAATTACAGCAAATTTAGCTGCAACATAATTGCGTACATCTTCATCTGCTGGTAAACAAGAAATAATTTGTTCTGCTGTGGACGTAACTTGTTCTACTTGATTGTTGCGTAAATGAATAATACAAATATTTTCTTCCCCTATTCTATCTTCAGCTTGACTTAGCAAAACTATTATTTCTCCACCATGCTGTTGTAGCGAATCATAGTTTTGCTTTGCTTTAGGATCGGATAGGGTTTCGTATGCCTCACGAATAACTTTGAATTTTTCAGGATCTTTCTCAGGTGAGTGCTTGCGTACCAGTCGATAGTAGGAGCGCCGAATTTCTTCAGTAGATGATTGTGTGGGAATATCTAGCGTTTGGTATAGTTCGTAAGCCATCTTAATTACACTCCTAATTGATTTCCCATTCAAACATCATGTCTACTAGGCGATTACCCACCTCATCAATCAGCCTGGAATTGTCAGTTATCAAAGCCTCTTTCAAATCCATTACCGCACGAGAAAGAGGAGATCGTTCCTGGGGTGGGATACCTGCCATAAACCGTTCAGCTTTATTAATCAGGCTTTCATACTGTTTTGCCCGTCCATTCTGTTTCCATAAATCCTGACTACGCTCAGTAGCGGCTCGTTTCTCCTCATCACTCATGCGCTTGTCTGAATGTCCCAGGGCTATTTCAACACTTTTACGAATATAGGGAATACTGGCTGTAACTTTAGCAATCCCATTAATATCGTAAGAAAATTCAATCTCAATTGGATAAGGATTGCCATTTGGTGCAGGTGGTATATCAGTAATCTGCCCAGTAATTCCCGTATCAATAGCATCTATGGGAAGTTTAGCCTTACCTGTTTTATCTTGATAGAGACGCACCTCAACTTCCTGTTGTTCAGCATGAAGTAAGGTGTACGTTTTTTTGGCTGAATAAGGGATGGTAGTGTTTGGTTGAATCAATGCTTCATAAGTCAACATGACTTGTCCACCGATCATGCTCACTACATCAATTCCTAAACCAAATGGGGCTACATCCGTTAAAATAATGCCACTTTCCTCATTGATTAACCCTTTGGCTAGAGCCGCTTGTATACAAGCACCAATCCCAACTGCCAAATCTGGATTAACATCTAATTTTGGTTCTTTACCGAACATTTCCGCCACCATATTCCGAACTGCCGGAATATAAGTTGTGCCGCCAACTAGCAGCACTCGATCAATTGCACTAGGGCGTATTTTTTTCTTATTTAACGCTTCTCGGATACAAACTCTCGCTCTAAAAGTGGAGCGATCGCTTTTTCAAATTCTGTGCGAGTGATTTCAACATCCAAATCAATCCCTTTTCCATCTTTAGTTGCAAAATAGGGAATTCGGACATCACAAGATTGCTCTACAGAGAGTGTCTTTTTTGCTTGTTCTGCTTGTCCCTTCAATTCCGCCTCACGGTTGTAAACTGGAACTCCCGGATACTGTGCTTCAAATTTTTTGAGCAACAGAGAAATCATGACTTCATCAAAATCCTTACCACCCAAATGAGTATCACCAAAACTACACTTTACATCTAACACTCCTTCAAACATTTCTAGAACTGAAATGTCTAAAGTTCCACCACCAAAGTCAAACACAACAAGTTGTTCTTCAGAATCAATATTTTTGATGCCAAATGCTAGTGCTGCTGCGGTTGGTTCATTGATCAACCGAAGTACATTTAAACCAGCTATCTCACCGGCATTAAATGTTGCTTTACGAGCAGCATCTGGGAAATTAGCAGGTACTGAAATTACTACATCTTGAATTGGATGTCCTAACGCTTCTTCAGCATTTTCTTTCAACTTGCGAAGAATCAAAGCGGCAATTTCCTCTGGGCGATAATCTTGTTCTTGTAAGCAAAAAACTTCCTCAGTTCCCATTAATCGTTTGCTTTCTCGAACACCATACCCCGGACGATCAACTGTTCCCCGTGCTGTTTCGCCAACCAAAAGTTTTTTTCGCTCATTAATTGCCACAATTGAAGGGATAATAGGAATTTTTGTTACTGGGTCAGGGATTGGCAGAGGTTCATTATTCTTGTAAATACAAATTTCTGAAGTCGATGTACCCAAATCAATTCCAATTGCATAAATTGTTTTCATTGTTTAAATCTCGTAAAAATGAATTTATTGCTGATGTAATTAAAGTTAAAGCTTTATTTCTACCTAAAGTTACATTTAAGTAGTTGTAGAGGCTTCTAGAGGCATTAATTGTTCTGAATCATTACTATTTATAGGTTTAAGTGCCAGAATGACTTCTGCTCGCTGCAAGACTTTTGCACCTAATCTATAACCCCAGCGATCGCACCTTACAATATATCCAGGTTTTGTTTTTGATGATTGTTCTTCACCCTTACACTCATGTTCATTCTCGTCAAATTCGCCATTGGCAAATGAAACGATTCGATAGAAACCACGTTTGTTGACAACCTGTTCAAAGTCTTGAATATTTTTATTAATGACCTTCTGTTTTTCTTCATTCTGTTCAGTTTCCAATGCTCGTTTTAGTACTTGAAAGAATTCAATAGTACTTTGATTCCAATAAAGTAATTCACGCTGCAAATTACCATTTTCTTGACGCAGATCCATCAATATCTTTTCAATAGACTTGTTACTCTCTACAAAAGAATTGTTACTCTCTTCAAGCCTTTTTATTTCCTGTTCAATCCTGTTATGCAATTTTTCCACCCGCTCACTATTGTCTTCAATAGCAGAAGTGTTTTTGAAATACTCTCTGCCAATTCTCTTTAGTTCATCAATTACCTTTGGCAAGACACCGACAAATTCTTGATCTTGATTTCGCAGGTAGATCCATAAGAAAAAGCTACAAGATGCCAAAAGGTAAATTGCTGAAATAACAAACAGGGTATCGCGCTGAATTTTCACTTGGGCATTAGGTAAAACAGCAACTGCAAGACCTACCAGAGAAATGATTAAAATAGTTGCAGTAATACCATAAAGAAGCCAATGTTTTTTTAAATGGCTTGGTGTTGTACTTTTATCATTACGCATTTATAAAAATCCTTTTGAAATTTCTGTGAAGGCACATATTGAGAATGCTTTATTTAGAGGAAATATTGCTGCAAACCCTTGCTGTCTATTGAGCGTAATTAAGCCTGAATTGTTAGGTTAAATCTGCGATGGGCAAAACCAATCACCCACACAAAAACTGAGCAAGCAACTAATTTGGCAAATACTTCGACAACAAATCTTGACCCTTACCGCCCATCTTCTCCATCGCTAGCGGCGACGGTTTAGAGCGTCCATTTTCCTAACGATTAATCGTGGTATATGTAACGCCTAGAGTGGCTGCAAATTTTTCTGGCGTTAGCCCAGCCAAAAGCCGCAAATCATGAATGATCTGCTCTACCTCTGGCTGGTTGATAGCCAAAGGTTTTGTGATAGTAATTTAACTTCTAAACTTGATTTACTAGCTTAAGTAGCTAATACTGTATTATTGGTTATATAGTAATTATGCAAAAGCCTACTAACTAACCGTATATACACGTAAATCATTTATTGCTTTAATAAAGGCGATTTGTTAAGTAATGTTGAACCTGAATTCTTAAAGGAAATCCCCACAAGATTAGATAATTTATTTTTTGGAATTATTTAACAAAGCAGACTATCTAGAATGTATTAGTCCATATACTGCTTTGCATCTATATCAAAACATAAAATATAAAACTGTAACAAAAACTACAAAAACTCTATTTTACCCACAAAAAAAAGATAAGCTAGTTAAATATGATATCCGGTTCGCAAAGATACCGTGATTAGGAGAAAATTTTATGATTTCAAAATCCCTGTTGCTGCCAGAACCTGCTTCTCCAGCACATATATGTCCATTTGATCAAGCCTGTAGCTACTTAGAAGCGGCAGCTAAAGAATTAAATTTAAATCAAGGTTTGCTGGAAATTCTCAGCCACCCGCGTAAGGTTGTCACGGTTTCCATTCCCGTGAAACTAGATGATGGGCAAATACAAGTTCTCGCTGGACATCGAGTGCAGCACTCCGATGTTTTAGGCCCCTACAAAGGTGGAATTCGTTATCACCCGGCTGTGACACTGCGAGAAGTTTCAGCTTTGGCAATGTTGATGACCTGGAAATGTGCTTTGTTAGGTATTCCTTACGGTGGTGGTAAGGGTGGTATTGCTATAGATCCAAAACGTTACAGTGTTGGCGAATTAGAGCGAATCAGCCGTCGATATATCAGCGAGTTGATTAAAGATATTGGGCCTGCGGTAGATATTCCTGCACCCGACATGGGTACTTCTGCCCGTGAGATGGCTTGGATGATGGACACTTACTCTGTAAATGTCGGTCATGCTGTACCAGGGGTTGTGACTGGGAAACCGCTTTCTATTGGTGGTTCGCTGGGACGGGAAATGGCAACCGGACGTGGCGTGATGATTATTGTGCGTGAGGCGCTAGCAGAACAAGGTAAATCCTTGGCAGGAGTGCGAGTAGTTATCCAGGGTTTCGGTAACGTTGGTAGTGCCGCAGCGGAATTACTACATCAAGCAGGCGCGAAAATTATCGCTGTTTCAACGGGTGCTGGGGGAGTATTTTCCGAAGTTGGTCTTGATATTTCCAAGTTGAAAGTCTACGCTGCTGAAAATCGCAAGAGTATTGTGGGTTTCCCGCAAGCTGTACCAATTAGCAATGCAGATTTATTAAGTTTACCCTGCGATGTCTTAATACCAGCAGCTTTGGAAAACCAGATCACTGAAGAAAATGTGAATCAGGTACAAGCGCAGATTGTGGCAGAAGCAGCTAACGGGCCAGTTACTCTTGAGGCTAACTTGTCGTTAGAGGCGCGGGGTGTGACAGTGCTACCGGATATCTTGGCGAATGCTGGTGGTGTGGTAGTCAGTTATTTGGAATGGGTGCAGGGTCTTTCCTATGTATTTTGGGATGAGGAACGTGTCAACCGCGAAATGGAGTATTTGATGGTGCAAGCCTACCGCCGGGTGATTCAGCAGTCGAAGGTACGGCAAATTCCTTTAAGGTTAGCAGCTTACACACTGGGGGTAGGTAGAGTGGCGCAGGCGCTGACTGATAGAGGTCTTTATCCTTAAATTTTTATATTTAGTTGTTCACGGGGCAGAATAGATCATTATCGGCAATAATTGTATTTGATCCGCCATTGATTTATCTGTCTTTTTTTGTTGAGCGATCGCTACAACATAAACTGTATTAATCGGATGAACAAGGGGATTTTGCCCCTTGTCTTACCAAGCTGATATTATTTGGTCAAGGATACTTCAACCTACCTTACTCATTAGAAGGTGCAGCAGCATTAATCAGGTCTGGCGTTTCCTCAAGAGGAGGACGTTGAATAGCTTGAGCCGATGTGGGACGTTGATGGCGTAGTTTACCGCCGCCGGCATCGCGAGTTTCTATCTGCACAGGTTGACGCGTCTCAATTGACTTGTAGAGCGCTTGAATGATCGAAACATCAATCAACCCCTCCGTTCCAGATGGCTCTGGATTTTTATCTTGCAGAATACAATCAGAGAAGTAGATAAATTCAGCTGCTAGTTGATCGTGATCCTCAAAGGTACGCTCTTGGGTTTCACCATTAATTGTTAGGTAGTGCTTCAGTTCTCCCTGCCAAGCATAGGCAGATTCTACTCGCAAATCGCCTTGAGTACCTACAATCTGATAGCTCGAAACACTAGCCCCTCCAAAGCTACAGGTAAATGTTGCCAATCGCTCGTTGGGAAAACGTAAGATGACGCTAGTCATTTCTTCCACTTCGCTGAAGCGTTCTTCTCCCTTATTGGCAGCTACAGCAAATACTTCAATTGGTTCATCTTGCAATAGATAACGTGCAGCATTAATGCAGTAAATGCCAATATCATAGAGCGTGCCACCACCTGTGACATCTCGCAAACGAATATTGCCTTCTTCTACTTGCTGAGTAAAAACCGAGTTGAAAATCCGTGGTTCACCAATTTGCTTTGAGCGGACAATTTCGACTGCTTGTAAATTGGCTTCTTCTAAATGTAAGCGGTAGGCAATCATCAGCTTCACATTGTTGTCATTGGCAGCTTTAATCATTGCCTCACACTCTTCTTCAGTCGTTGCCATTGGCTTTTCACATAATACATGAATTGCCTGATTAGCAGCCCGTACAGTGTACTCGCAATGCAAGTGATTGGGCAGCGCAATATAAACGGCATCAACCTCGCCGCTTGTCAGACAGTCTTCATATTGCTCGTAGGAGTAAGTATGCTTAATATCATATTTTTTGCTCAGTTCTTCGCTTTTAGTGGCGTCATCTGAGACTAGTGCCACTAATTCCGAGTTTTCAGTGTGGACAAAGGAAGGCAAGGCGGCTTCTTGAGCAAACCAACCTAAACCAACAACGGCATAACGAATTTTACGCTGATCATTTGTAGCAGTCATTTTTATACCTCATGATGAATAGCTTGGTAATTTTAAGGGACTTCCAGTTAAAAAAACATCCCATCATAGGGGCGCAAGGCCAAGATCCCCTACAAATGTACAAATAATTTTGGATAATTTATTTTTTGTCAGTCCCTAATGCCTTAATTACGTGCAAATTCTGGTTTGTTTATCTGCTTCAATTAATGAAAGAATGTCTGTTGCTTTAGTTTTAGCTATCTTTTCCCTTCACTAAATAATCGATTTCTAGGGCTGAGAATTTGGAGGTTGATGAATGGTATCTCGTATATTCTCAATGACTTGGTAAATTAAAACCTCATTCTTTCAGTAAGCTTTAGTTTAGACTTAAGGAATATTTTTGGTATTGCACCCTAACTGAAATTCATAACCTTGGCATGATGGATACTGAGTATGTAGCATTAGCAGCCCAAGGCTACGACCCTAATCTGGAACACCAACTGAAGATTTCCCCACAGACCAGTCGCTTATATAATCAATCAACCAACAACTAAACTTTCTTTATTATGATAGTGTCACAGGGAGTATTTTTATTTTGGTGAGAGATTGGAGGCAACTCTGAATATTGATAACCTGAAGCACAATTGGTGTACAAAACACAGTGTGTATAATACAACTTATGGGAGTTTAACAAGTGTATGGTGATCCAAATACAACCATCAACTCAAACTTTATACGAACAAGATTATTACCTTTGGCTTAGGACAACCATCAACCAACTTCGCACTAATCAGTTTTCATCTGTGGATTTAGATAACTTAATTGAAGAGTTGGAAGATATGGGCAAAAGCCAGAAGCGAACGGTTAAAAGTCTGTTAATTCGACTTTTTGAACATCTGCTTAAGCTCACATACTGGAATGTGGAACGAGAGCGAAATCAAGGGCATTGGAAAGGTGAAATCAGGACAACTACCCAAAACAGAGTATATTAAAACGCAGATTGAGCAAGAGTCAGCTTATCAGCAATTTTTGGCGGATCATAACCTACCTGATAGCACTGGCTTCAAAAGACTGTTGCTAGATGATTAGCCTGGGATATAGATCCCCAACTTCTTAGAGAAGTCAGGGATCTGAATGACGTGTGGTGAAAAGTGCGTAGTTTACCGCCAACCGTAGGCATCGCATAAAATCATTGTCTTGTAGAAAGTGGGAGATTAGATCCCCGACTTCTTGAAGAAGTCGGGGATCTGAATGGCGTGTGGTGGAAAGTGCGATCGCTAACGATGGATCGATTGGAGAATCTACTACCTGTGAATGCAAAAAAGGTGGCTATGGCACTAAAATGATGGATGCGATCGCCTCTGAACTTCCAGATGGTGCATGGCAAATGTCAGCTTTGCCTGATGGACAAGTGCAAGTTACACTGAGTTGGCGTTTATCCTAAGTTGATCTGGCTCAAGAAATTCATCCACGCCAAACCCGATTAAAATGAATACGCAACTCGCGCTTCCTCAAGGAGTATCAATCCGTGCAGCCGGACTTAATAGGCTTGGAAATTAGCAAAGGAGAACTGAGACGTTTGACTGGGTTCGATCCAGAAGACGTTTTTAGACCTTCTGTTTTGCGAGATAGCAAGAAGCGATTAGGGTTTTTCATCAATGAAATGCTGGTGACACTGGCGCTAACGCCAATAATTGTTGGCTTTGTTTATGCGTTTATTATTCTGCCGACAATTGGTTCTTCAATTCGACTAGGAATTCTTTTACTAATTCTAGTGCCAATCCCGATATTAGTAGGACGAGCGCTCTGGCGGCAATTAACCTGTCCCCAAGGACTGACAATACTTTTAGATGAAGTTGATAAATATCATGACCTGGTTGCTGCCATCGATATTAATGACCAATTGGCAGCATCAGGAAACGTAGAAAGCAGTATCCATGACCGAGATCAAGTAACCGCCGCCCTGCAACTAATTAGAGAAGATTTAGTCCGCGCTTTGAAAACGGAACGAATTTTGCGAGATAATAAAAAATTGCTTGCTAATAACCAAGAGTTATTTGTTAATAATTTAGCCAGTCTGCAAGCTTTACAACTTAGTAGTCAAGCAGGCGAATATGCTCAACTGCTAAATCAATCATTGCAAATTGCGATCGATGTGCAAGCAGAAATCAGAAAATTGCAGAAAGGCTGAATTGATGTTTGAAAAGTCACAAATGATACTAACAGACCTCTCTTTTTTAAGGAGAAAGGCTTTAAATCTCTCCCCAACCCTAATAAGGAAGGGGGTAGGGGGTTAGGTTGCAATTACTTTGATGTTTAGCAAAATACTTTTCAAATCCGAACTTTTCTAAAAAACAATTGCCCCGTTGACTTAAAATGAGCAACAAACCAAAAATAATTGTCCTGGATGATGACCCTACAGGTTCTCAAACAGTCCACAGCTGCTTGCTGCTAATGCACTGGGATGTGGATACTTTACGCAGCGGGTTGCAGGATGATTCACCGATTTTCTTTGTGCTGACTAACACTAGATCACTAACCCCAGAATCAGCTGCATCTGTGATCAAAGAAGTTTGCCATAACTTGAAAATCGCCTTGAATGCTGAAGGAATTGAGGATTTTCTGATTGTCAGCCGTTCTGATTCTACTTTGCGAGGGCATTATCCCATTGAAACTGATGCGATCGCACAAGAACTCGGTCCCTTTGATGCTCATTTTCTCGTACCTGCATTTTTTGACGGCGGACGCATCACCCGCGACAGTGTGCATTACTTGATTATTGCTGGTGTACCCACCCCAGTGCATGAAACTGAATTTGCCCGTGATTCAGTCTTCAGCTACCATCACAGTTATTTACCCAAGTATGTCGAAGAAAAGACTCAAGGACGAATTAATGCCGAAGTTGTGGAAAGGTTTCTCCTGGCCGATATTCGGGCTGGTAGTCTAGAACGCTTGCTAAAACTGAGTGGTAATCAGTGCGCTGTCGTCGATGGTGAAACTCAAGCTGATCTCAACCGCTTTGCAGTAGACATATTAGCAGCAGCAAGTCAAGGGAAACGCTTTCTGTTTCGCAGTGCAGCCAGTATTTTAACGGCTTTAGCCGCTTTACCATCCCAACCGATCGCCGCGGAAAACATGGTGCAGTACGTGCGCCAAGGCAAACCAGGTGCGGTAATTGTTGGTTCCCATGTGAAAAAGACTACTCAGCAATTAGCAGCGCTATTGCAAGTAGAGGGAACTGTGGGAATCGAAGTAAATGTAGCACGATTACTTGATCAGGGGGCAGATGAATCTGCGGCACTGCTAACTGAAATTCAGCAAAGTATACGGGCGGTACACGACGCTGGCAAAACACCAGTGGTTTATACTAGCCGTCAGGAACTGAGTTTTAAAGATGTCAACACCAGATTGGAGTTTGGGGCAAAAGTTTCAAGTTTATTGATGGATATTGTGCGGGGTTTACCATCTGATATAGGATTTTTAATCAGCAAGGGTGGTATTACCTCAAACGATGTTTTGAGTACTGGACTAGCCTTAACTTCAGCCCGCTTACTCGGTCAAATTTTAGCTGGTTGTTCAATGGTCTTAACGCCATCCGATCATTCCCAGTTTCCTAATTTGCCTGTGGTGCTGTTTCCAGGTAATGTCGGCGATGCTGATGCCTTGGGGATAGTTTATCAGAGGTTAACCGTGCCAATTTTAGATTTTAGATTTTAGATTAAAGGATCTTTTGGTTCATGTCAGATTAACGTCCTGCTACGCGCTTTCACCTTTTGTGGGTGACACAAATCCAAAATCCAAAATTGAAAATCCAAAATCTGTTGGCTAAAACTGTCCCTTGTCTTTTGGCTAGTACTGCATGAATTCTGATTCTGCGATTCCCAATCTAAAGTCAAATTCTGCACTTCCTGATGCAGAACCAAACTCTATCCTTTCTGAGGTAGAGGTAAATCCTACTGTTTCTGATCTAGAGTCAGATTCTATCCTCCCAGATGCTGAGTTAAATTCTGTCCTCCTTTATTTAAAATCAAATACTGTCCTTGCGGATGTAGAGTCAAATCCTGCTAACCCAGATGTAGAGTCAAATCCTGATGCGGGATCAGATTTTATCCTGACTGATTTAAATCCCGATGAGTTAGCATTACCAGGGCATCGCGTAAATGATAATACTCAAGTCCAGTTAAAAAGTCAGGAGGGACGGCTGTTATTAATTTTGCCTCCGGAATCTCAAGGATCTGGCTCAGAACTCAGTTGGTCTGATATTTGGCAACAAATAAGGCAACGTCTGAATGCAGGTGATCGCTTCCGTATATCTAACACGCCTGTACATCTAATGGCACAAGACCGCCTAGTAGATACCAGACAACTGCAAGAACTAGCCGAGGCTTTGAGTGAAGTTCAACTCCGGCTAATATCTGTCTCGACGAGTCGTCGGCAAACTGCGATCGCTGCTGTGACATCTGGGTATTCTGTAGAACAACTACAGCCCGTAACAACTCTTGTTTCAGAGTCCAAAGCGACAGCTACACCCCAGGCAGATGCTCTCTATTTGGAAACAACAGTCCGCTCTGGAGTAGAAATTCGTCATCCTGGTACAGTAATTATCTTGGGAGATGTAAATCCAGGTGGTATTGTAATTGCAGATGGAGATATTATCATCTGGGGTCGTCTACGTGGAATTGCTCATGCTGGGGCCGGAGGCAATCGTGAGTGTCTGATTATGGCTTTGCAAATGGAACCTACCCAATTGCGGATCGCAGATGCTGTAGCTAGGGCACCAGAAAAATTACCCATGCAATTTTCTCCAGAAGTGGCACATATTATGCCCCAAGGGATTCGCATCGCTAGGGCTAGTGATTTTTCTAGAAACCAATTTACTAAAATCTAATCAGTAGCCCTGAATATTTACTTAAAGAATGAAGAGTATCAAGGATGAAATATAGCGGTTTTCATGTAGATGGAATACACTACTCTAATCCCTTTGTCCTAGCGAAGTGTATTGCACACAACTGAGCACAGACGCAAAGCGGCTTGTCGCCAAATATCGCAATAAAAAAATATTCATCCCTCGCCCGAATCAGGGAGACCAGATATTTCTTCATACCTGATACGATACTTCATACTTTATACTGCAATTTACAGTTTTATATTTTCTGAACCCTCATTGACCGCATTTCTATCATGACTCGCATTATAGTGATTACCTCCGGTAAAGGAGGAGTGGGTAAAACCACAGTTTCAGCAAATCTGGGCATGGCTTTAGCCAAAATGGGGCGTCAAGTTGCTTTGGTTGATGCGGATTTTGGTTTGAGAAATTTGGATTTGCTGCTAGGGCTGGAAAATCGCATCGTTTATACTGCGGTGGAAGTCTTGGCCAGAGAGTGCCGCTTAGAACAAGCCTTGGTGAAAGATAAGCGCCAACCCAATCTCGTACTCCTGCCGGCAGCCCAAAATCGCTCCAAAGATGCAGTCACACCTGAACAGATGAAGTTACTGGTGAATGCCTTAGCGCAAAAGTATCAGTACGTGATTATTGATAGCCCCGCCGGCATTGAAAATGGGTTTAAAAATGCGATCGGTCCGGCAAAAGAAGCGCTAGTTGTCAGCACACCAGAAATTTCCTCAGTTCGTGATGCCGACCGGGTAGTGGGGTTACTAGAAGCACAAGGTATCAAGCGTGTTCATTTAATAATTAACCGCATCAGACCCGCAATGGTGCAGGCAAATGATATGATGTCAGTGCAAGATGTTCAGGAACTTCTCGCCATTCCCCTGATCGGGGTAATCCCTGACGACGAGCGTGTTATTGTATCTACCAATCGTGGCGAACCCTTAGTGTTAGCAGAAAATCCCTCTTTAGCTGCTACAGCCTTTGAGAACATTGCTCGTAGATTGGAAGGGGAAAGTGTCCAATTTATGGAGATCGACTCGTCCCAAGACAGCATCTTCGCCCGTCTACGAAGGTTGTTGTGGACAAAGATTGTTTAACTTACTTTTCCAGTCTCCACGCCAGACCTATTCGTAATGATTGAACTTCTAGAACGACTTTTTTTTCGCGGTCCTGATAGCAGTCGAACTCAAGTTAAACGTCGCCTGCAATTGGTGATTGCTCACGATCGCGCTGACATAGACCCTCAAACGTTGGAAAAAATGCGGCAAGAAATCTTAGATGTAGTCTGTCGCTATGTCGAAGTTGAGACAGAAGGCTTAGAGTTTTCTTTAGAAAGCAACCAACGAACCACAGCTTTAATTGCTAATTTGCCCATCCGCCGGGTCAAAGGTGCCATACCTGAGTGGGAAAGAGGTGATAAGTCTTTATGATCTAGTTAAATTATCTTTAAATTGCAACGAATCATCCTAACTTTTGGATTAAAAGTATTTACAAAAAAGCGATTCCAAATGATATAAGTTAGGTAAGCCAGTATTGTATACAAGTATTACTTACACACAATAATTAGTTTCAACTAATGGAGTGCGAAAGCCTCAGCTTTGAGCATCATGAATTGCTTTGAGTAGTTCGTCCTTGCTCATTTTGCTACGACCTTTAATATTCAGCGCTTTCGCTTGCTCATATAACTCCCGCTTTGACGGCTCAGACCCATCTTTAACCTCATGGATAGCTCGCTTGATAGCAGGAGTCCATTCGACGTGTTGCTTACCTTCTTTAGAAGCTTGTTCCTTTGTTTCCTCTGCTTCTTGTTTTTCGTTGTCGCTCAACTTATCCCACACCGAGGAAGGCAAGTAGCGCTTAGTGACTTTGCCCTCACGGGCGCGGTCTTCACGTTCTTCAGTCTGCCAATCTTGCTCAGACCATTCTTCCAGTGATTTTGCTGCTTCGTCTTTTTCGGCTTGCTTATAGTCTCCACCTTGTTTCTCATATTCCCGCACTAAAAGCTGACTTTTTCGCGCAGACCACTGACCAGGCTTACCACCTTTATCGGATTTCAGAATTTCTTCCTTGAGTTGGCGACGCAGCTCAGGGTGAGTATATTTTTCTTCGTAATTTTCATCAGCCATATTATTTACTTGCCTCAAATTCTGTGTGTGAAGAATCTTACAAAATTATTTTTCTTTCCTCAACCAAGATTTATTGACTGTTTTTGATAGTTTTGAAAGCGATAAATATTTTTACCAAGATATGCGGTTTTGTTGATATTTTCCTCTGTCAAAGGGGGAGTCAAAGAACTAAAAATCCTCCGACTTTTTGTGTAAATAAACTATTAGTATTTCTCCTCTTAAAAAAAATCTCCCGTTGTCAGTAGTGACGACAACGGGAGTATGTAAGATTTTTAATAAGCTATCGGTAGGCTACTTGTGGCCCTGCCCAAATTTCTGTAACCTTTTTACCAAAAGTAATCGGCTGATCATCATTTGTTGTAGTGACAGTTTTACCATCATTAGCAACTTGCATTAATGGCCAGTTTTCCTCGCCCAATTCACCCGCCCGAAATAGGACATGATCCGGTTGGCTTTTACTCCAGCCTAACAATATTGCAATTTTTTCATGATCTTCTTCCTGATTAACAGGAGAAACCGTGTTGGCGTGATTTTTTTGCCGATCCCAAATCACTGCACTATCTGTGGAATCACCTGCGTTAAATATACCTTCAAACTTGCGTGCTAAGAAGCGATCGCCTTTTTCCGACCAACTAACTGGAACTAATACCCCAATTTGACCATTGGGATCAGTTTCTTCTGACGACGCTGCCTTTACAGCCTTTATTTTTAATAAAGGATCACTAACAGGAGTAGTTGAAGCCATCACCCACAACTTCTTGCTTTGCATATCTTGGACAAACAGAACGCTGGTAACACGGCTGTTGTACATTTGGGGTTTTACCTCCAGTTGTACCCGGCTATAAACAGCATATTTACCATCTGGAGAAACCACGGGTATGCTGCGGTAGTGACGCACTCCCGAACCACCTTTAGAACTAATTGCCTCTTGAGTAGCTGTAATCCATTTCCAAGGAATAGGATGAGGACTACCTATGGGATCTATTTGTTCTGCTTGGGACTCCTCAACTGGTTCAACAACAGGTATTTCCGTCGTTGTGCTTGGTTGTGCTTTAAGAGTTGCTGTCAATGATTCAGTAAGAGACTTTTCTTTAGAGAGAGAATTTTCTCGTCCTTTCAAAGACTTGACATTAGCAGCTTTGAGTTTTCGGATTAAATTAAGTTGACTAATAGGAACATCTGTTAATGGTGCGAGTTCAACTGCTGCCAAACTATCAGGAACAGTTAAATCGCTATTTGACAAAGAACTATCTGCTTTAGCCAGAGGCTCAATTTTATCTGCTGGTAATACTTGCAGTTCCTGAACAGCAGTACTTTGCGTTGGCACAGAGTCAAATTCTTTTGTTAAAGAGTTGATTTGATCTGTTTTTAATATTTTAGCTATATCAGGTTCCCCAACTACAGCTATTTTCTTTGACACAGAGTCAGAATTTCCAGTTATCTGTGTTAGTTTAGCTACTTCGGATCTGACTGGGGTCGAGTTACCTGACGCCGCTAGCAAAGGTGCAATCAGTATCACAACGACAACGTAATTCAGAAATGGTTGTACGCGGAACCATCCTGATAGCAAAAGGGGTTTAAGCATTTGGAGACTCTCTAGAGGGGCGGTTGCTATGTGAGAAGCAATACCTATGCAGCAATGGGGCAGGCGGTAATTATATGTATAACAAGAAACTAAAAGCTTTGACGAAATATTTTCTTCAAAGTTTGTAGAGTTTTAGAAAAATTAAGTATCATTGTTTACACCTTTTTTACTCAGGTAGTAGTTTTTTTGGCAAAAATATATGAGTATAGTAAATATGCTGAAAACTCAGTAATTACTACACGATATAGAGTGTTGCAGTTCCTATACCCAACCACACCAAAAACAGGTATTGGTTAAGGGATATTCCGGGTATAGTTTAGGCGATGACGCTGGCAATTAAGAATGAGATAACTCGGCTATTGGGGATCATAATAGCGATCGCTATTACGCAGCAAACAAGCCAGGTTACACACTAAATATAACAGCGCAAACCCTGATAATGGTAAACATGAGGCGTTAGGTAGAAAACCTGGGAAAGCCGATGCATAATACATCATACTCAGAAAATACTGCTGTCAGCAACCCAAAGTTATAAATTGCAATCTCAACTACAAAAATAGTTAAAACAAGCAATAGTTTTTTAGAAACTCAACTGTATTTAACGCCAATTTGGGAAAAATAATCGGGAACACAAGAAAATTTACTCGGTAGATGCTCTAGCGGCTCGTGACGATACACCACTAAACGATGAGGCTCACTAAAGGCAGATACAGCTTATACTAGCTGTTACACTTGTCAACTTAACTATTAAGTTAAATCTTGCAGCCTTTGGTTTCACCAATACGAAAATATTCTATCACCAAACAGCCGATATTATTTACCATTAATTAATAGACTAACGATTAACAACTAAATTATTAATGAAAATTGTATTCTTTGGTACACCACAGTTTGCTGTGCCCACGTTGGAAAAGTTATTGAATCATTCAGAATTTGACGTGTTGGCAGTTGTCACCCAACCAGATAAACGCCGGGAACGCGGAAATAAACTTACGCCAACACCTGTAAAAGCGATCGCTACTACTCACAACTTACCAGTATGGCAACCCGAACGGGTGAAAAAAGACACTGAAACTTTAACCCAACTCAAACAATTAGACGCAGATGTGTTTGTTGTTGTTGCATACGGACAGATATTATCGTCAAAAATCCTAAATATACCAAAGTTGGGCTGCATTAATGTGCACGGCTCGATTTTACCCAAATATCGCGGTGCAGCGCCGATTCAGTGGTGTTTGTATAACGGTGAGAGGGAAACGGGGATCACAACTATGTTAATGGATGTGGGGATGGATACTGGGGCAATGCTACAAATAGCCACTACACCGATCGGATTACTGGATAATGCCCAAGATTTAGCCGAAAGACTAGCTGGGATCGGTGGGGATCTGTTGGTGGAAACTCTGTTGAAGTTGGAACGTCAGGAAATTCAACCAATTGCCCAAGATAATTTAGCAGCTACTTATGCCCCTCTGATTCAAAAACAAGATTATGGTTTGGATTGGTCAAAAAGCGCTATCCAATTACACAATCAAATCAAAGGCTTTTACCCTAACTGCACCGCTACCTTTCGTAACAACCTGTTAAAAATCACCGCTTCGGCTCCCCTTGCTTCTGTAAGCGATCGCGAGCTACCACCGGAATTACAAGAATTAATTCATAAATTGCCTAATTTGTCAAATATATCAGATAGACCCGGAGAGGTAGTGAGCATTGCCAAAGGAATTGGGGCGATCGTCCAAACTGGGGAAGGTTTGTTGCTGTTGCGAGAGGTTCAGCTAGCTGGTAAACGTCCCCAGTCGGGATGGGATTTTGTTAATGGTACTCGCTTAACTGTGGGAGAAGTTTTTGGTGTAGGCAGTTGAGGGGTTGCCAATTTTAGATTTTAGGTTGCACCTTTGGTGCGCTAGAAGCGCAACTTGGATTTTGGATTAAAAAAAATCTAAAATCTAAAATCTAAAATCTAAAATTAAATGACTCCTAGCTTTTCATAAAAGCGACAAGATTTGCAAGGGCCATCTGGGTTGACTGCACAGCGAATAATTTCTGAATGAGCATTGTAGCAGCAGGTGGCATCACCAATTACCCAACGTCCCTCAACCAAACTTTTCTCAGATGGTCGTTTAGCCGACTGTACGTAAATGGCAATATTATGCAAACGGTATCGCCCAGCTTTAAGTTGGTATCGATGGCGGCGCTCTAAAACTGCATAGGTTTTACCTTGAAAATCGAGATAGTTTCCGGGTTGGGGTGTCCAATCAAGTTGCACTCTACCGAGGGACTCACGCGGGTGCGTCAGAATCACTTCGGTTTGTAAAGAGTCTGGCTCCATAAGCTTATGTGATTTGATTTACATTATAAGGATGGTATCGCAATAGCTTTCTTTAGCTTACCGAATTTAGATTACAATTAATGATTCACTCTTGGCGCCCCTAAGGATTACGGCAACCAAAAGTCAGGTAGGATAGATTTGCCCAAGTTACGCAAAGTTTGGTTGAGCGATCGCCCCACTTGTATATGCACTTCATCCTCTTCTACAGCTAAAATCTCAGATAGCTGACCTGATCCCAAATAAGACACCACCAAATTCGCCGCCTCCAAACCAGTAACATAAGCCTTTTCCTGTGACCAGGAACCATGACGGTTTACAATCCAATCCCCACTCATAAACACATTCTCAAAACTTGTCTTAGCGGGCAACATATGACGATAGCTACCAGGTGCAAAGTGAGTCACCGCCTGAGGTAGCCGAATTACACTGCTATCAATAATCTTTGCCTCCCGAAACGCTGGCACACAAGTTGCTAAATAACTCTGAACTATTGGTAAAATCTCCTCATCGCTCAAACTGAGAAACTGATTAGCGTGATAAAAATCAGCTTCAATCACTGTTCCCGGCTCATTTTGATATTCATCATGTAGAGCATTCAAATCAAAAAATGTCCAACCTGTAGTTGCGTCGAATCCAAAGCAAGCATTGGAAGGACGAGGAATATCAATTTTGCGGTCAAACCATAGTCGCGTTGCTAAAACATCAATTGCTCCTAAATTGCTCAAATTACGGAATTCTTCACGGCTTTGTAAACTAGGACTAGTTGAGACAATTTTCTTCATCCCCGTGATCCCAACCGCAAAAATCACCGCATCTGCTTCAATTACTTCATCACCGCAAACTACAGCCTTGGCTCGATGATTACTATCAACAATTAAGTCTGTAACTCGGCGCTTAGGTAACACTCGCACACCAGCTTTTTCGATACGTTCCACCCAAGGACGAAATATCTTTTCCCCGACAGTTCCCCGACACCAAACCACATCAAAATCTGGTTGATGAGCCAGAATAAAAAAGTAAAGCATCCCTAAAGTTGCTGCGGCTGAACATTGTTCACCAGGGGCAAACAAGCCCACTAATAACATTGGTTCAAAAGCCTCGCGGTAAAGTCGGAAAGAAACGTTAAAGTCTTTGAACAATTCACGGGCAGTTACAAAGTCATAGCGCCGCCAAGCATCATCAGAATTGTCAAAATCAACAACAGCATAAAGTAAAGGCAGGGCGCTGAGGCGGTCAATTAGTGGCAGTCGTTTAAACTGAGTGTAGAGAAAAGTTCCTAGTGGGGAGGGGAGTCGCGGTAAGTCTTGAAAAATCGGTGATTCAACTTCCAAACCTGCTGGCGAATATTGCGAAGAACGAGTCCAAGTGGTAAAAGGATTAATTTCTAATTCATTGATTAGGGAAAAAATATTTTTGTAAGGATACCAAAAGCCATGAATGCCAGCTTCAACAGATTTTCCAGTGGCTGTTTGCCAACCTGCCACCAATCCACCGGGATAGGGGCCTGCTTCTAGAAGGGTCACATCATAGCCTTGTTTTGCCAAATGGTAGGTTGCTCCTAAACCAGCCCAACCTGCACCTACAACTACCACCCGTTTTTGTTCTGACCCTTCTACCATCCCAGCCTCCGATTGTTGCAGTCCATTAACTAATGTATACGAACTTGCCGCTCTCATCAGATAACGGGTTGCTATTACAGCGGTTTTCCTTTGGATGCAATACGCGCTTTGGTAGCCCAGCTGTGCGCCCCTACGATCTATATTCCATCGAATTGAAAACAGCTATAAACTTTGAAAAAAGGCTAAGGGGAAGCAGCTCAGTAAAAATCCCTTGCGGTTAATGCTGAGTTAAGAGTATAACAGAAAACAGAACTAACTATTCATAAGGAATAATCCTAATGACTCAATTAGCAAATGTAAAATCCAGTCTGAATGACTTTGAATTACGAGATGGCATTTATTTTCCTAGCGACTATGAACAATTGAATAATACTCAACATAAAAAAACATGGGATGCAATTGGTAAAACATATTATGGTTCCCAAAAAATTGAAAAAGTTGCAGATACATCGCCCATTAAACAAGATTACACTCTGCTAACTGGCACACCTGGAGGTACTTGGAACAAATTTCCGTTGAATAAATCTGTTGATTCTATTCTGGAGATTGGTTCTGGTTATGGTCGCGCACCTTTACATCTCTCAAAAGCTAAAAATCTGAGATGCAAAAAATATTATGGAATTGATATTTCTGAACCTTTATTGCGGCGGTTAATCAAAGTTAAACAAGAATATAATTTTTTCCCAGAAGCTGAATTTAACTTGATTTGTAATTCTGCTGAAATATTGCCTTTAGAAGATAATTCTATAGATTTGGTAATTTCTAACTGCGTCTTTATGCATATCCCAGATGCACAATTAAGAAATTTGTTGGCTGATATATCTCGCGTACTAAAACCTGGTGGAATTTTTGTTTTCAATCATTCCTTTCACAACAAGTCTTGTCCTTCTCATATTATCCATAATTTTATCAGAAGGCTGAACCCATTTGTGAGAAACCCAGTTTATCTCAAGCAATATTCATCTGCTGAAATTAATGAAATGTTAGCGACTGCTGGCATCCAAACGAAGTGTCCACAATACATTGTCGAACCAACGGAAGAATATGCAATTTTGCCGGAAACCATTAAAGGAATTCCAGTGCCCTTTGCTAATGCTATCAACAGAAGTCTTAAACCATCAGATGCTTTAAAAGAAACTTTGGCTTATGGTTTTAGTGCTTACAGCACTCAACTAGACTAATTACAGACCACGCCCTACGGGCACAGCAATGCTGTGCCCCTACAACAGATTTTTCAAAAAGCTTACCAGATAGACTTTTTTAAGCTTGATCAACCTTATTGCTCAAGAGTGATCTTACCCCTGTTTTGATTTGTGAGAATTGCAAGCCACAGCTCCCCGACTTCCTAAAAGTTGTTGGGGATCTTGTTTCTTACGAATGATTCAAAATTGCTATATTTGTCAGGTAATTTACCAACTTTTTCCAACATATTGAAGCTAAAGTTGGTAAATTAGGGATTAGTTGAGCTAATTCTTCCCTACGCAACTATGCCATTGGATTTATCGCCTCTTTGGATATCACTCAAAACTTCATTACTTGCTACATTTATCACCTTTTTCTTGGGGATCACTGCTGCCTACTGGATGTTGGGATATCGTGGCAAAGGTAAATCGTTGATTGAGGGTATCTTAATTGCGCCCCTGATTTTACCACCCACGGTTGTCGGTTTCTTGTTGCTGCTATTTTTTGGCAAAAATGGCCCCGTAGGGAAACTTATGCAGCCTTTTGACTTCAGCATCGTCTTTACTTGGTATGGTGCAGCGATCGCAGCTATGGTAGTTTCTTTCCCGTTGATGTATAAAACTGCATTGGGAGCCTTTGAACAAATAGATGGTAATCTGCTGCGAGTAGCCAGAACTCTTGGTGCAACCGAAGCCACAATCTTTTGGCGGATCAGTTTACCCCTAGCACTACCTGGGATTGTAGCCGCCACAATGCTAGCTTTTGCTCGGGCTTTGGGAGAATTCGGTGCAACGTTGATGCTGGCTGGTAACATTCCCGGACAAACGCAGACAATTCCAATGGCAATTTATTTTGCTGTGGAAGCGGGAGCAATGAATGAAGCTTGGTTTTGGGCGATCGCAATTATGGTGATTTCTCTATCTGGAATTATTGCAGTCAACTTCTGGCAAGAATTGAGGGAAAAGAAGAGGGGATCTGGGGGCACAGAGCAGGGAGCAGGGGGAGAAAATCTTTATACCCCGCACTCTAGCTTTGAATCTGGTGGATTGTTAGTCAACATTGAAAAAATACTTCCTAGCTTTCATTTAAAAGTTGCTTTCACTACTGATGAGCAACCCTTGGGATTGTTAGGGGGTTCTGGAGCAGGTAAAAGCATGATTTTGCGCTGCCTTGCGGGGATAGAAACGCCCACAATCGGGCGGATAATTTTAAATGGTAGAGTTCTGTTTGACTTGGAACAAAGGATTAATTTACCCAGTCGCGATCGCCGCATCGGTTTTTTAGTGCAGAATTATGCTCTCTTTCCGCACATGAGTGTGGCGCAAAACATCGCTTTCGGCTTGCCTAAAAAACTATCTGCTGGGAGTATTAGGGTACAGGTAGAGGAGCAATTATTAGCGATGCAGTTGCAGGGATTAGGCGATCGCTATCCACACCAACTTTCTGGGGGTCAACAACAACGGGTAGCTTTAGCAAGAGCATTAGCAAGTCAACCGGAAGCATTGCTTTTGGATGAGCCGTTTTCAGCACTTGACACCCATCTACGTAGTCAATTAGAGGAGCAAATGACAGAAACTCTAGCTGGCTACCAAGGTGTAACTCTATTTGTCACCCATAATATGGAAGAAGCTTATCGGATTTGCCCGAATCTGTTGGTATTGGAGCATGGTAGAGCCGTTCATTATGGCAGCAAACATGATATTTTCCAGCATCCAGCTACTGTGAGTGTCGCCCAACTTACCGGATGTAAAAATTTCTCCCGCATTGTTCTCCAGTCATCACAACAGGTAGAAGCGACTGATTGGGGTTGTACTCTTCAAGTTGTTGAACCAGCCAAGAGCGAATTATCCCACATCGGCATTCGTGCCCATCAGTTAATTTTTACCAACGACTCATCACAGGAAAATACTTTTCCCTGTTGGCTAGTACGAACAAGTGAAACGCCCCATAGAATGACGTTGTTTCTCAAACTACATTCTGCTGGCAAGAATTCTCAAGATTACCATCTGCAAGCTGAAGTCTTCAAAGAAAAATGGGCGACGATGAAAGACCAACCTTTTCCTTGGTATGTGCGTTTAGATCCTCTGCGCTTGATTTTGATGGAATGAACGCAGAGATGCACCGGACAGGGGGCATTGCATAAAATGCTTGTGGAGAGTTGGGTTAGACTACGACCTGGAAGTCGTCAAACTCCAGTTCTCTGTGAAGCAAGAATTCCATCGGCTAAAAGGCGATCGCTGCTAATATTTTGCAATTAGACCATATACTAGCGTACAAGTTAGAAAGTATATCGATCCTATCTGCTTGCAGCAAGATTTAGAGTCAGAGATGGATTGAGTTCTCCTTTTTTGCCTGCACCAGGGTTGATTGTCATACTATTTCCTGTTTCCCCTATTGCGCGAACGCTAACGCACAATAGGGAAAACAGGAATATTTTGATCCACTGAAGCCGTTAGCCAAAGTTAAAGAGTCACATCAGGTAGCATAAGGAGAGGAAGGAAGCTGCGCGTTAGCATTCGCAAAGCGTCTCGTAGAGAAGCTGACCGTACCCCTACGGGGATCTTGCTACGCGCAGCATCTCGCAGAGAAGGTATCACACTCAATATGTCCGCAAAAGACCTATTCCATGAAGCTGTAAAACGGGGTCTAGAGAAAGACCAATGGATGATCACCGACGATCCCTTAGAATTGGAATGGGAAGAAGTCAAGGTCAAAATCGATCTAGCGGCTGAACGATTGATTGGAGCAAAACGGGGTGAAGAAAGAATCGCCGTTGAGATTAAAAGCTTTATTGGGACTTCAGCAATTAGCGACTTTCATACAGCTTTAGGGCAATTTCTTAACTACCGGATTATGCTGGAAGCAAAAGAACCTGATCGCCAACTTTATCTTGCAATACCGCTAGAAACCTATGATACATTCTTTCAAAGCCAATTTGCTCAAATGGTGAAAGAGAGATATCAACTCAAACTAATTGTTTACGAACCTTTAACTGAGGAGATCATGCAATGGATAAACTAGAGCATTATCGTTCCTGCATCCAAACCCTCTTGGAAAAGCATAGCCAATATAAATCCCGTGACGAAGATATAGAAAGCGCCCTATTTTTTGACCCAGTACGTGATCGCTACCAACTCATGCGTGTCGGCTGGAAAGGCTTAAAGCGAATCTATTACACCGTTCTACACTTCGATATCAAAGACGGCAAAATTTGGCTTCAGCAAAATACCACTGATATCGATGTTGGTGAAGAACTATTGGCAATGGGTATTCCTAAAGAAGATATTATTTTGGGGTTGCATCCTCCCTACAAGCGTCCTTACACCAACTATGGTGTTGCTTAAAACCCATTACCAACGCACAATTTCTCAAAAACTGATCAGCTTAACTAGGCTATTTGGTCTGGGTTTAGGAAGGTGCGATCGCGCAATTGTGGAAGCAGGGATATTTTGATGCACTGAAGCTGTTAATCGAAGTCAAAGAGTTAGATCAGATGGTGTAAGCATAGAACGCACAGTGTTGGAGGCGATCGCGAAGACAAGGGTGTAGAATGTGTTAGTTAATAGGGTAGGCATCTTTCACTTAAATCCCTATTGTGTAAGAGGTCAAGATGGTACAGACACCTGCCAGTCCAGAAACCGAAACCTTATTGATTGAGTTGCCTAAGACGATTGGGCTGTACGTCACCCAGGAACAGTTTGCAGCCCTAGCAGCAGCTAACCGAGACTTGAGATTGGAAAGAACCGCACGTGGAGAGTTAATTGTGAACCCACCAACGGGCTGGGAAACTGGAGAACGCAATTGGAGTATTTCTGGAGAGTTGTATTTGTGGTGGCGTAATTCGGGCGAACCGGGTAAAGCCTTTGACTCTTCGACTGGCTTCATTTTACCCAATGGTGCGACTCGCTCCCCCGATGCCTCTTGGGTGAGCCGAGAAGGTTGGCAGGTACTTACTCCAGAACAAAAAGGAACGTTTCCTAATATCTGCCCGGATTTTGTTGTAGAGTTACGCTCTAGCTCAGATCGGCTTGGGTCTTTGCAAGCTAAGATGAAGGAGTATATTGACAATGGCACTCTGCTGGGCTGGTTAATCGATCCGCAGCAGCGACGGGTAGAAATTTATCGACCGGGATTGGCACTGGAAGTGTTGGAGAATCCGATTGAGTTGTCCGGTGAAGCGGTGTTACCAGGTTTTGTATTGAATTTGCGTCGGGTGTGGGATTGAAAATTGAATATCTCCTAAATGACATGTGCAATCTGCCAAGGGAGTATCACTTTCATCCTTTGGTTTTCCCAGTCAATCCAACTTCTTTGCTCTAAAGATACGCGCTGAAGAAACACTGCCTTGGGCGATCGCTTCTCTCTTCGTGTAACAGGCTAACAAAAGTGAGAATGGCGATTTATTTATATTCTGGCATTTTTTGCAAGAGATAGCTGATTTTAATGTTGGTATAGCGATCGCACGACGAATCACAATCCTTTTCTCGCCAGTCTCCATTCCACTTTCTGGCGTATCCTCACTCCGTACCAGTCCTTGCTCCTCGCTAGAGGCGTATACTTCTATATCCTCAACTCTATTCGCACCGCGATCGCGTTTTCGATGAATATCTACGCAGAGATTATGAATTAGTCTTGTCAACTACGCCTTAAAATTAGCAATTTCCTCCCTATACTTTTGCACCTTCTCCCAGGCCTTGAACGGTTATCGCACTGGTGGTCAATTTGCAATTCTGACTGGTGCGCCGCCTTTGACAGCCTCAGATTTTGTAGCGCAAGCGTAGTTCCACAAAAGTGTGAGTAATGCTAATTCTTTCATTAATTAAGTCTTTACTTCAAGCGCTCAGACTCTTTGGGTCTGGGCGCTTGAATATTAGGTTGCAGATAAACTTCTGCGAGGTAGGGGAATTATGCAGGCATCATGTGCATACTTCTGCAAGACTCTGCACACTTACGGCAAGCGGCAGCACATTCCATCATTTTCGCGTCATCGCTCATCATGTCACAAGCCATTGCAGTGCGATCGCACATTTCAGCACACAGCATACAAGTGCGTTCCATGAACTCAGAACCACTCATCATCATATTCATACACATCATGCACATTTCAGCGCAATCGCGCATCATGCTCATCATGCTCATCATGCTTTTGTCCATGTGCTTACCACCTTTAGCCATGCAGTAAGTCATGGTTTCCATACACATTTTATGACAGTCCATACAAACTTCCATGCAAGCTTGCATTTCGGCAGTCATGGTTTCAGTCATCATCATCATCATCGGAAATACCTCCTGATTTATTGATGCATAATATAGTGTCCTTGGAAGGACTACTCATAACATTAGTCCTATCCTTTTAAAGAGTCAATGGGGTTTTTAATTCATAATTTATAAGCATACTATCCCGATATAATTACCGGGAATTTTAACGAATTGTACACTAGTTTAGTGTTGTTTATCTGGGGATTACTACACATTAAGGCTTATAAACCCCTGTTTCAAAGTGGGGTTTTATTGAGCAAGTTAACTTTTCCTTAGAGATTAAAAATTAGAGTTAAATTTGGAGCAAAATAATGTTATTTTTTTTAACAAATGCCTAAATCAAGCATTCATTTATAAACTTATATTAACCCAACATTTATTAATTTTTATTAACTTGAAGATAGACACCCTTAAAAATTCGTAATTCGTAATTCTGTTTCCGGTTAGCTTTAAATCCCTGCCGGCAACAAAGCTATCTGTGAAAGTAGGGCGATAAATCAAGTTTACAACGCCAAATGAAAATCGGTCTTTCGTATTGGATCATAGGATGTTTAAACGAACCGCATACTCCGCAGGAGTTGCAAGCTACGCGCAGCGTCTCCTTGGCGCAGCCTCTCGTAGAGAAGAGTTGGACGCATAGACGCAAAGCGGCTACTCTGCGAGAACGCTAAGAGCGAACCCGCAGGGTAGGGCGCGTTCACGAAGTGTCTCGAAGAGAAGAAGTAAGAGAAGAGAAGAAATGAATGTTAGGATGTGGGTTGTAGATTTGATTGGAGTTTTAGTAAGTGATCGCTCGCTGTTTGTAATGTCTCAGGTCTTTTGCTGAAGCAAAATCTGATCAATGAATGTCCTTTTTCTGGTTGGCTGAAAAAGCTGGAACCAGGAACTACGGCAACACCAATATTTTTAATTAGATGATAAGTAAATTCAACATCAGTTTTATAACCAAATTTGGAAATATCTGCAAGAAGGTAATAAGCTCCTTTGGGAACGAAATAGGGAATGCCAACTTGATCTAGAATCTGTAAAATCCTGTCTCGCTTCTGGTGATAAAGTTTGGCTAGTTCTTGATAATAGGATGGTGGCAGTTGCATGGCGGCAACTCCGGCTCGTTGCAATGGTGCAGGAGCGCCAACGGTCAAAAAGTCATGGACTTTGCGAATCGCTCCCGTTAATTCGGGGTTTGCCAAAATGTAGCCGACTCGCCATCCAGTGACGCTGTAAGTTTTGGATAGACCGTTAATGGTAACAGTGCGTTCTTCCATTCCGGGAAGGGTCGCTAGGGCAATATGTTGAGTGCCATCATAGAGAATATGTTCGTAAATTTCGTCTGTGAACGCTAATACATCCCACTTTTGACAAAGTTCAGCAATTAGGGTGAGTTCTTCACGGGTGAAGACTTTACCTGTGGGGTTGTGGGGTGTGTTGATAATAATAGCTTTGGTATTGGCATTGAAAGCTTGACGCAACTGTGCTTCATCAAATGTCCAATCGGGGGGATGCAGTGTCACATACCGGGGTTTAGCACCAGCTAAAATCGCATCAGGGCCGTAGTTTTCGTAATATGGCTCAAATACAATCACTTCATCCCCAGGATCGACTGTCGCTAGCATCACAGCTGCCATTGCTTCTGTGGAACCGCAGGTAACAGTGATTTGGGTTTCGGGATCGATATCTAAACCGAGATACCAACGAACTTTGTTGGCGATCGCATGACGAAATGGGCGATCGCCCCAAGTAATGGCATACTGGTTGACATCTGCCTCTATTGCTTCGTAAGCTGCCTGTTTCAACTCCAAAGGACAGGGAAAATCGGGGAACCCCTGCGCCAGATTCACTGCATCGTGTTGCAGTGCTACCCGCGTCATTTCCCGAATCACTGACTCTTTAAACTGGTCTGCCTTCGCTGATATTTTTTGGCGCTGCATCTCACTCACCCCTATACCTCCGTTGATCTCTATTGCCGTTATCCGGGAATTTCTGTAAACCAAAGAAAATTCCTAATATCGATAGATTTATCGTAGTATACTCAAATTCCAGATTCAGAGAGAATGCAACCTTATAATCTATATACTTAATTATTGATACTAATAGTCAATTACTGAAGTACTGATCCAGAATCATCATGAAATCTTTGCACCGTCCCGATCTTTATAGCTGGTCTAATTTCAATCCGGCAAGAAATATTGATTTCAATGGGATTGCCTGGATTCGCCCAGATGGCAACATCTTGATTGACCCAGTAGCCCTATCAAACCATGATTGGAATCATCTGAAATCCCTCGGTGGTGTAGTTTGGATTGTGCTGACAAATTCTGAGCATGTCAGGGCAAGTAAAGAAATTGCCGATCAAACTTATGCTAAGATAGCTGGCCCTCTGGCAGAAAAAGACACTTTCCCCATACCTTGCGATCGCTGGTTGTCTGATGGAGAAGAATTTGTACCAGGACTTAAGGTGATTGAACTCCAAGGCTCGAAAACTCCCGGTGAATTGGCTCTGTTACTGGAGGAGACGACTTTGATTACAGGAGATTTAGTTAGGGCACGCAAAGCAGGTAGCTTAACTATATTGCCAGATGACAAGCTGCTGAATCGAGAGAAGGCTGTTGCTTCTGTTCGTAGGCTGGCTCAACTGAGTCGGATAGAAGCAGTGCTGGTGGGGGATGGTTGGCCCGTCTTCCGCGATGGAAGCGATCGCTTACAGGAACTTGCAGCGACGCTGTAAATGGGTGGGGGCGATCATCGGTTTAAATGTTGGGGAAGTTGAGGCAATATTTTCTGCCTAACAGACTGTTGCTAAAACTTCTCCAATTCTTTAGAGAATGCCTGCTTTGATTGATGGTACCTAAGTATTTCTGCTCCTAATACTGGAAAATTGAGAAATAAAAGCGACAATTTTTCTAAAAATAGTAATAATTTACACAAATGAGAGTTCATATTCATAAAGAGCGGTGACCACCTGGAGGGAGGTTCCCGACGCAAGGGTAGCGAAGCGTTAGCGTCTGACTCGTTGGCGCAGCCTCTCCAAGAGTTGAGGCTGAGGTTGCCCTATCCGTTGTCGCAACTGGCGTTAATAACTTGACTGACTAGCTAAATCAAGAGGGAAAGAATGAACAGTCGCCGCGTTGTCATTATTGGCGCTGGATTCGGTGGGTTGCAAGCTGCCCAATCTTTAGCTGATTCTGGTGCAGATGTATTGTTAATCGATCGCAACAACTATCACACCTTTGTACCGTTGTTATATCAGGTTGCGACAGGTCAATTGGAACCAGAATACATTGCTTACCCAATCCGGACAATATTACGGCGATTCTCTTTCCTACGGAATAAGCCTAAGGTTCAATTTTTGATGGCTGAGGTTAAGCTAATTGATTTTTCAAGGCAAACTGTTGAAACAGATAGTTGTGTAATCACCTATGACTTTCTGGTGCTTGCAACTGGAAGCCGAACCCAGTTTTTCGGAGTTCCTGGAGCTTCGGAATATGCTTTCTCGATGAGAACGCTAGAAGAAGCAATAGCAATCCGAAATCACATATTCTCTTGTTTTGAGCAAGCTATCCAGGAATCTGATTCATCACGACGCCAACAACTGCTGACGTTTACGATCGTTGGCGGTGGGCCAACGGGCGTTGAGGTGGTAGGTGCTTTCGTTGAAATGCTTCGAGGTCACTTGCGTCGAGATTATCGGACACTTTTCAAGGAAGTGAGGTTGATTCTCGTGCAATCTGGCGATCGCTTATTAGCCGATCTGCCAAAGAAGTTGGGAACTTACACTTACAAACGATTACATCAGCTAGGAGTGAAGGTTTATCTGCAAACAAAAGTGATTAAAGTGACTTTTGAATCTTTACATCTGCAAAACCATGAAGTAATTTCAACTGCAACCGTCATTTGGACTGCGGGGTTAGAGGCAAACTCTCCCACAATATCTGAGGAGGTATCTTTGGCAAATAAGGGAAAATTACTTGTTCATCCCACCCTACAATTGCTAGAGCAACCCAATGTTTATGCGATTGGGGATCTGGCCTATGTGGAACAGAACGGTAAACCATTAACTGGGGTTGCATCAGAAGCGCTTCAGCAGGGTGTTGCTGTAGCCCGAAATATTCAGCGGGAATTTCGAGGTAAATCACCAAAGCCTTTTAGCTATTTCAACATGGGAAGATTAGCGATTATTGGCTGTTATTCAGGTGTGGGAAAAATTGGCGCATTTGCCTTTACAGGATGCTTGGCTTGGCTGATGTGGCTAGGCGTTCATTTAATATATCTTCCTGACTACCGCAGTCGTTTACTAGTGTTACTTACTTGGCTTTACACTTACTTATTACGCGATCGCTCAGTTCGCTTAATTCTGTCTATGAAAGAACGTTAGCTCTCAAAAGCGCCAAATATTTCCAAATTTCTGCAATTGAAATCAACCACCGTTGACCAGAAACAAAAAGGTACAAGCCCCTAAATTTATTTATGGAAAATAAAAAAAATGTATTTCGAGATACGTAGTACAAGAAATACTACGTCAGTTGACTCAGAGCAACTAAATTTATTTATAGGGTTCAAAATGTTTGACTTTTGAATGAGTGACTTTTGACTTCCCCGAACGCAAGAGCGTCCCGTAGGGAAGGGGCTGACGTATCATAGTTGGAGTTCAGGCAATGACTGAAAATAGAACCTAGATTAGTCTCAAACCAAAAGATGTTGCGATTGCCTATTTGTTGCTGCGAATTCTCATCGGTGTGAATTACTTTAATCACGGATTCACTCGCATTTTTAACATCCCTGGATTCGTTGAAGAGACTGTCAAAGAACTAGCAGATTCTTATTTCCCAGAATTTCTGGTGAGAATCAATTCTTACCTAGTGCCCCCTGTAGAGTTAATTGTGGGCGTGTTAATCACACTTGGGTTAGCAACCAGAAGCGCTTTGATTGTCACCTTTGCCCTAATGATTATTCTGAAGTTAGGGGTGACATCGATCCAAAACTGGGGTGCAGCTACCTCCATGCTTTCTTACGGGATTGTGCTGTTTATTTTGCTTGCAGGCAACAGCTTTAATATTTACTCGCTCGATCACTGGAGAAAAAAGAGACAAAACCTTGCAGACTCAGGAGCGGATCGTGAACAAGGTAGGGTCAACTTCTTTAAGAATAACTTTTGGATAAAACGTCGGCTACAGCATCGTTTACCCAATCATAATACTTTCAGATAAAGAAATATTCCTAAAGTGGAATGTCACTTACTTACAGCTATTTTCAGGTAAATAGACCACGCGGTAGGGGATCTTGGTCTTGCGCCCCTACGACAGATGTGGTTCAAATACTTGAATTTTGCTGTAAGCAAAAGTTATTACCGAGGGGATAGTTGGCCTGTCTCCCGTGATGGGAGCGATCGCTTACATGAACTTACAGCGACGCTGTAAATGGCTGGGTAGCACAGATATCTGTGCTACCCAACAGAAGATTGTGGTTCAAATAAATGAAAAAGGCTGCAAAAACAATTGTAATCTGAATATTACAGGCTGATGCAAGTTAAGACAGCTAATAATAGCACCTGAATTTGACTCTGTTTAATTATCAGGGGTAAAGCGCGATTCTCCTGTGAAAAGACTGCGCGATCGCGTGCAGAATATTTACAGTGTTGCCTAAAATTATGGATAATTCCCCAGTGGTCGCTCAAGCAGATGCATCCTTAGCAAATTACACTCAGGAAAATATACATTTAGTGGAGTCAACAGTTGGATCGAATTCACCACCAAAGGAAAAGATCGGAAGTGATTTTGACTCTCGCATGATGCTGCGGTGTTTGTCACTTGCTCGCCGCGCTTTAGGACGGACTTCACCAAATCCGTTAGTCGGAGCGGTGATTGTCAAGGATGGCGAGATTGTCGGCGAAGGATTTCATCCTCGTGCAGGTGAGCCTCATGCAGAAGTGTTTGCCTTGCAAGCAGCAGGCGATCGCTCTCGTGGTGCAACAATCTATGTCAGCCTTGAACCTTGCAATCACTACGGACGGACTCCCCCTTGTTCGGAAGGCTTGATCCAAGCAGGGGTGGCAAAAGTAGTAGTGGGTATGGTTGATCCCAATCCACTGGTAGCTGGAGGTGGGATTGCCCGTTTACGTGCGGCGGGGATCGAAGTGTTGGTAGGAGTAGAAGAAGAAGCTTGTCATCAGCTAAATGAAGCTTTTGTGCATCGCATTCTCTACAAACGACCTTTGGGAATTTTAAAATATGCCATGACTTTAGATGGCAAAATTGCTACTACCTCTGGTCACAGCGCCTGGGTGACAAGCCAAGAAGCCCGTACTGAAGTACATCAACTGCGGGCGGCAAGTGATGCAATAATTGTCGGCGGGAATACAGTCCGACAGGATAATCCTTATTTAACCAGCCATCAGCTGGAAGCACATAATCCCCTGCGGGTGGTGATGAGTCGCCATCTCAACTTACCGGAAAATGCCCATCTCTGGCAAACTGCGGATGCTCCGACTTTGGTGTTGACAGAGGAGGGTGCTAACCCCGATTTTCAAGAACTGTTGCGAAAACTTGGGGTGGAGGTGGTGGAATTAACATCACTTACACCAGATAAAGCTATGGCGTACTTATATGAGCGCGGTTTTTGTAGCGTGTTGTGGGAATGTGGTGGAACTTTAGCTGCTAGTGCGATCGCTCAAGGAGCAGTGCAAAAAGTTCTAGCATTTATCGCCCCGAAAATCATTGGTGGTAGTATTGCTCCCACACCTGTGGGCGATTTAGGTTTTACTACTATGACTGAGGCGTTGTCTCTAGAACGTGTTCGTTGGCGTGTAGTAGGCTCTGACTGCTTAGTGGAAGGTTATTTTTCCCAAAAAGCCAATAGTCAATAGTAATAATACTTGACTATCAATTAATTCGTCGTGATTTTGCTATCATGAACACTGACGTTCATGGGCAATATCACGGATAAGGGCTAGCCGAGATTGAATGTAGTGGCACAGAAAATCAGTTTCGTTAGAATCTAACAACACTTGCGTTTCGGTTTGTTTCACTAACCACTGCACCAAGCTAGCATCATCCAGTTGCAAGAGGATCTTGGCTTGGGCAGTTTCAACCACTGACCAAAGCTGACGCATAATCGTAGGAGTCATCAAACCTCAATTGAATAATTAGCTTTGTTGTTTTCAGATTACACAATTTTGATCGCACTTGACGACATAAATGTAGAAGCTGAGACAAGTATTATCAAAAACTTAATAATGGTATTTATAACTTTATGAAGATTAAGAATTTAAAACTCAGTTTTAAAAATGGGGATTGGGGATTGAGGCATGGGAAAGACAGATTTTCGTGGATTTAGTCCCAAATCCGAGAAAACAAATCCACTAAATTCTAAAAACTAGTTTTTTGTGTTTGGGAAGACCGAAATTATGTTGATTGTAGCCCAAGAAAGCAAGTTTTTCAGGACTATATTGAATACTAAATCTGTCTTATAGAATACAAAGCCCTGCGATCGCCATTTTACTGTCAAATAACACATCCCGATTCATCCTACTTTCCTAATCCAAAATTACTTCTTCTGCTGTTGCGCCACGATCTTTGATGCAATGAAGGCCGCATCCTCTCCAACGCCCAACAGAAGGCTAGACTTCGCGGTGTGTAGCCAGGGTAGACCTAGTAAGTAAAGTCCTGGATAATTTGTGAAACCACGCTTGTGAATCGGATAGCCATCACTATCCAAGACCGACAAGTGAACTAAGCTGAAATCGAACTTGTAGCCCATAGCCCAAATCACGCTAGTGACACCGATGGATTTTAAGTCCAACTCTAAAATCTCTTCGCTGTCATAGCCATCCCGCAAATTAAGCAGGTTTTCTTTGGGGATATCCAGCCCGTTTTTCTCGATATAGTCGTCAATCTGTTTGAGCAAATCGACCTCAAACTTATCTGCTTTGGCCAGATTTTCCTTAAGATCAGCAGCCAATGCAATCTTGCCGTCATGTACACCTTGAATGCGACCTAACAGCACTACCCCATCTCGCGCAAATTGGTGCAGGTTGAGAGAATGACCGCCACCTTTACCAGATAAATGCGGATTTCCCTTAAACTTAGCTTTCGGGGACGGTAGCTTATCTACTGTCCGCTCATAAGACCCCATCTTGTCTATCCACCAGGTGATATCTTTGCCCCGATACCGACGAGGTGTCCGACCAGCACTGCTGACGCACAAATACACTTTGATTCCGCTCTGATAAAGCTCCTCGGCAATCTGACAGCCCGATTGTCCACTACCCACCACTAGCACCGCACCAACTGGTAGCGCCTCTGGATTGCGGTATTCGCTGGAATGAAGTTGCTTTATCTGTGCTGGAAAAGCGATGCTGAAAGACGGAATTTTAGGGCGCTGGAATAGACCAGTAGCTACTACCACATTGGTCGCTGAGAACATTCCACTGCTGGTCTTGACAATATAGCCTGCTTTTGGAGAATTTTGTTCTACTGCCGTGACTTGGATGCCATAATGCACAGGTAGGTTGAAGCGCTCCACATATCGCTCCAAGTAAGTTACGATTTCGTCACGGGTCATGAAACCATCTGGCTCATCGCCTTGATATTCTGCTCCTGGTAGTCGAATCTGCCAATTGGGGGTCACGAGGGTGAACGAGTCCCAACGCTGATTGCGCCAAGCATTACTCGCTTGAGGTGATTGCTCAAGGACAATATGTTGACAAGCTTTCTGGGTCAAGTAATAGCTAATCGAAAGCCCAGCTTGTCCACCTCCGACAATGACTGTTTCTATGTATTCACTCATGGACAATTTTTCCGTCGGGATGCAATTATCTCAAAATTCATAGCAACAATGTGCCTGGCCATTCCATTACGATCCCCAAACTTCCCGCCTAATCGGACGCGGCATCCGCGCCAGTCCGTTTAGGATCTGAAGGGGTCGGGAATGGCGATCGGTCGCATACCAATATCGGCGAACAGCCTTGCACGCTGGTCGTCCGGCACCTCCGGCTGAGTCCAGCCGGGCGGCGGAAGGTTCCTCGATTGCGTTGGTTCGCCGAGCATGGCGACGCTGCGCTCAAAGCCGGCCGGCGTGTAGAGGTTCAACAGGCGGGCGCTCTCGCTGTTTATGCGGAAAGCGTGGACGGTTCCTTTCGGGATGAACACGAGGGCGTTCTTGCCCGCAGTATCGATCCTGTCGCCCAGCAGGAACTCGGCTTCACCGTCAAGTATGTAGAAAACCTCGTCCGCCCACTCGTGCAGATGCGGTGGTGCCGCAGGACCTTTGGGAAGCAGTTGCTCCAAGAGACAGTAGCTATTGTCAGTCGAGGGGCCGTCCGCAAGCACGGTAAATAGGCCGTTCGCGTGCCAGTAGGATGGTGAGGTAGCGACATCTGAACGAAAGGGAAAAACCTTCGCTCCGGGTGTCGGCTTGGTTACCATGTTGTTTTCCGTCGGCGGGTCCGCGAATGACCTGCCGAGCACCTCGGTCACACCATAGTCACGATTGAGTTGTTCGACCAACCGACGTGGGGGGAGTGGCACGTTGGCATCGGGCGGAGGCAGCTCGTTCCGCTCTGCCGGGACAGAGACACTCATGATGATCATCTCGAAGCCAGCGGGTAGGTAGAAGTTCAGAAGCTGGGTGCCTGGCGCGTCCACCACGAACGAGTGCTCGGTGTGTCGCGGGATGGCAACGAATGATCCAGACCCAGATGGGATGACTTGTCCGGCCGCATTGTAGGTGCAATGACCGCTGACGACGTACAGCCCCTCGTCCTGCGTGTGCGTGTGCGTGGATGGACCGCCGCCGTCCGTGGTCACAAGCTGGTCCAGTGCACAGAAAGAGCCGCCAGTCTGGATACCCGTCGCCATCACGCGCCAAAGATTACGGATCTGCCAAAAGTTCGGAGCCGTATCTGGCGTTACAATGTAGGGGTAAGCGGTAGTCATGATTTTTTCCGTTGGAAGCGTTGTTTACCTCTTTCTGATGAAACAATACCAACTCAATGAATACATCTACCGATTGAAATATTAGTGCATCAGCCTGAGAAACTGATTAGATCGCGTTCACAATAGTTTGGCACTCCTGGCGATCGCACGTAATTGGGGATCAAGAAATTAGTTTGGCTGATGCCAATTCTAGTTGCATAAAGTACTTTAAACTTTTGAGAACAATCTTTCCCAGGTAGCTAACACTTTTTGGCTGTCGATGGACTCACAAAATCATGTAAATCTGCATCCCAAATGCTGATGTATATAAAATCACATTTTTGGCGGATAATCTGACCTTTAACTGAGCCATTCTGAAAACTAAAATTATCAGACTGGCGCTGTTGTACCTGTTTAAGTCCCTGCTGAATTTTTTCAGTGGCTTGCCCATCTAACATTCCATTCAAGGTAGCTTCCATTACCTGCGGATCTACCGATTGGGCAAAAGCTACCTCAGTTTGACGCAGCACTTTAGAATTACGATCAAATAAGTAGCCAAGGTCAATTTTGTTTGGCACTAGTTTGTAAACAACAGCACGCGTCTTGGGCCATGCGCCTCTTAAATCTTGATTTGGTTTGCCGAGGGTAGCTTCTACGATGTTTCTTGCTGTACCTGTAGGGAATGCGGGGACGCTTTGTCTGCTGGTAGTGGCAGCTAATTTACTCCGGGGCTTGTTCTGTGGTGTGGAACGCACTTCTGGTGTGGGAACTGCGTTGGCATTGCCCAAAGCAGGCGTCGCCTGATTCTCTGGTTCTGGCTGTGGTGTGAATACTGCTACTGGCGCTGGAGTATCTGAAGTTACAGGCTTCTTTTTTGGCAGTGGTGTGGATACAACAGGAGGATTAAAAGTTGGCAAAGGATCGGGAATTACTGGCTGTTGTGATGGTGAGATCGGTACAACTGGAACTGGAGAAGTTTGGGAAGAAACAGGTGGTTCGGGAGATGCAGGAGTAGAAGGCAAAGATTTTGGCGATGGGGTGGGACTTGTGGCAATGGTTATTTCTGGTTGTTGCTGACGAGTGATGTTAGCAATTGCGATCGCACCAAGCAAGCCACCTACCAGCAAACTACCAACAATCACAGCAGGTTTTTGCCAGTTTCCACCAGAGGAAGACTCTGCGATACCTTCGGTGAGCTTCGCTAACGCAGAATTTTTTTGCGGGGAATATAATGGCTGGGTTTGTCGAGTCGATGTTGCAGTGGGAGAAGAAATGACTGTGGAAGCATTTGCAGCAGACTGCAAGGCGTGTAGCATTTTACTAGCAGTGCTGTAGCGATCGCCAGCATGAGGCTTGATTGCCTGATTGAGTACCGCCGCCAATTCGGAAGAGACGTTAGGGGCGAAGTGGTGCCAAAGTATTTCCCCAGTTTTTAGATCAGTTAGTAGTTCTTGCGGGTGTTTGCCAGTCAGCAGATAAATCGCTGTTAAACCTAAGCTGTAGATATCAGTGGCGTAAACTGGGCGGCCAACGGCTTGCTCGCTAGGCATATACCCAGGCGTACCAATAACGAGCGATCGCGTGGGGTGTCCTGGAGAATTCACCACGGAACGGATTGTTTCTTTGACTGCACCAAAATCAATTAAAACTGGCTTGCTATCAACAGAACGGAGAATAATATTATCTGGCTTGATATCCCGGTGAATAATGCCTTTGCTGTGGACATAATCCAAGACTGAAAGCAGACTCAAGAGAATTTGCCGAACAGCAGTTTCACTCTCAAATCCTTTGGCTTCGACAATTTTTGTCAGGGTTTGGCCGTGAATCCATTCTTGGACAAGGTAAAATTGCCCGTTCTCAGAAAAGTAGGCGTAGAGTTTGGGAATTTGGTCACTACTTTCACCCAAATACTCCAAGGTTGCTGCTTCTCTTTCAAAGCGCTGTTGGATAAGTTGGTAGGTTTGCGGGTCATTATTGGTTATCGGTTTGAGTTGCTTGATCACACAGCGACGGCGAGATGGCATATGGACATCTTCTGCCAGAAAGGTTTCGCCAAAACCACCAGCGCCGATTACTTGGATAACTTGATAGCGATTGTTCAGCAGGGTTATTGTCATGAAAAATTACAAGTGTAGACACTAACTGCGGAGCCGGAGACTTCCTGTCTTCTCCGGGCTTGTCGTCAGACATCGCCCTTACCAAATGTACATCAGATGAGTTGATGAGTTATGGACACTGAATTGAGAACGGGTCTGTCTCCCAGTAGGGCGGATTGCCAAATTGCTGAATCAGGAAATCCATGAACACTTGAACACGTAGCGAGTGTTTACGATTGGGTAAATACAATGCATAAACACCTGTATCTGGATCAGTTTGTGGAGAGATTTGAAAATCAGACAACACTGCCTGCAATCGTCCAGCTTTAATATCTTCACCGATCAACCAGGTTGGCATCAAGATCAAACCACTGCCATCTAAACAAACTTGACGCAGTATCTCCGAATGGTTTGCTACTAAAGACCCACTCACTTTCACTTCACACACTTCTGTTTCACGCTGGAAGCGCCAGATTTGATGATTTGTGGAATAAGCAAACAGCAAACAATTGTGCTGAGTTAAGTCGTTGGGATGACTCGGTTTACCTTGTTGCTTCAAATAAGCTGGGCTACCGCAGACCAGCCGATGATAAGTCGCGAGTTTGCGAACCATTAGATTGGCATTGGAACGATCGAGGTTGCCGATGCGGATGACCAAATCTAGATCGGCTTCTGCCAGGTTTGCGAGTCCATCGCTCAGTTGGAGGTCGAGTTTCACTTCTGGGTACTGAATCAGAAAATCACTCAGAATCGGAGCAATGTGCAACCGCCCAAACGTCACAGGCAGACTGATTCGCAAAGTGCCGTGCGGAATATCACCCTGTTCTATAACACAAATGTTGGCTTCTTCCACATCTTGCAGAATCTGCACGGCTTTGTCGTAATACTTCTGCCCCTGTAGTGTGAGCGTGATGCTGCGCGTGGAGCGGTTGAGTAACTGAGTGTTCAGCATCGCTTCCAGGGAATTGATTTGGCGCGTCACCGAGGAGACGGCTAACCCTAACTGCCGTGCAGTTTCAGAAAAGCCACCAGTTTCTACGACTTTGACAAACGATCGCATCGCTGCCAGTTGATCCATCGCCTCCCCCCGGAACTGATTATTGCAAAAAACGCAAAGGTATTTAGCGTATTTAGTACATTAACATTCTTTTCAAATGAGATTAAAGTGAAACTATCAACAGTTGCAGAATAGTCCCAAAGGAGGCAACGATGACGCTGACGATCGCAATTACTTCTGATTTCATTTGTCCTTGGTGTTTAGTGGCAGAAACGCGGTTGAATCAAGCGATCGCGCAACTAAATTCTGCTGTTGAGATTGAGTACCTCTGGTTTCCCTTTGAGCTAAATCCGCAAATGCCAGAAGCCGGAATGGATCGCAAAGCCTATCGCACTGGCAAATTTGGCAGTTGGGAATACTCGCAAGGGTTGGACGCAAAAACGGTGCAGGCGACACAAGCTGATCATATTAACTTCCGCTACGACCTGATGACCGTCACGCCCAACACCCTGAAAGCACATCGATTGACCTGGTTTGCAGGCAATCAGGGCAAAGCGACTGAGATGGCTGTCCGCATTCTTAATGCCTATTTCACAGAAGGTCGAAACATTGCCGATGTTGAGACTCTAGCAACTTTGGCAGCAGAGATCGGGATTGATGCTGCTCAAGTGAAGGCGTTTCTTGAGTCAGAAGCAGGAATTCAAGAAGTCAAAGACTTAGAACAACAGGCAATCGCCCAAGGAATTCATAGTGTTCCGACCATTCGCATTGGTCGAGAAATCATATCTGGAGCGCAATCAGTTGAAGTCTTTCGGGCAGCTTTGCAACAAGCAGTGAATGAATTAGCAACCGCTTAATCACGCTCGTTGCCATCACAATTCAAATCAATATCTGGAGGAAAATAGATGAACGCTACTGATCGTCGTGCCATTGTGATCGGTGGATCGCTGGCGGGATTATTTACGGGAACCCTGCTGCGATCAATTGGTTGGCAAGTCGATATTTATGAGCGATCGCCTCATCTGCTCGACAGTCGCGGCGGCGGCATTGTACTCCAGCTTGATGTGATTGAAGCGTTTCAACGCGCAGGCATTCTCCAGGACAAACTGGGTGTTATGGCGCAGGAGCGTTATTACTTGAAGCAAAATGGCAGCATTCAACGAATGCCGATGCGTCAAACCTTGACCTCCTGGAACTTGCTCTACGCTTCGATGCGGCGGCAGTTTCCAGATGAGCATTACCATCAAGGGAAATGCTTGAGCGAGATTGAGCAAAACGGCAATCAGGTGACAGCCATCTTTGTGGATGGTACTCGTGAGACGGGCGATTTATTGGTAGGAGCCGATGGACCGAATTCGACCATCCGCCAATTGCTGTTGCCTAACTACACGCCCCAGTATGCAGGCTATGTTGGTTATCGCGGCTTAGTCGATGAATGGGAGCTAGACCCAGAAACGGCTGCCATTTTTACCGAGCGCTTTGTATTCTATCAGTTTCCCAATTCACACATCCTGCAATACGTCATTCCAGGTGAGAATGAGTCGCTTCTGCCGGGAAAACGTCGCTTTAATTGGGTGTGGTATGTCAATTACGATCAAACAACTGAATTGCCGCACATTCTGACTGATAAGCACGGCAAACGTCGAGATTTCTCGATTCCACCCGGTCTGATCGCGCCATCTGTAGAACAAGAGATGCGATCGTATGCGAATCGAGTCTTAGTTACTCCGTTTCAAAAGCTAGTGGCAGCAACAAAAGAACCGTTTGTGCAAGCCATTCTGGATCTGGGTGTGCCCCAAATGACATTTGATCGCATTGCCTTAGTGGGAGATGCAGCGTTCATCCCCCGCCCGCATACCGCAGCGAGTACCTCAAAAGCAGCAGCAAACGCGATCGCGCTCGTTGATGCCCTCATGGTTCATCAGGATGTCTCAAAAGCACTCTTTGCTTGGGAAGGCGATCAACTGGCGCTGGGAATGCGGCTATGGAAACACGGTCAAGCCTTAGGAGAGCAATCCCAGTTTATCTATGGCCCAGAGCGCTGGGAGGGAGAGCAATGAAGTCATTAATCAGCCTGAATCGGTTTGAGACATTTGGCGATGGCGTGTTTGCATATTGCACTGCATTTGTAATTCGTAGCGAATTAAATTTTGCAATACTCTGCAATCCCAATGCATCAGCCACATTGTTAATGCGTTCCCCTGCATTAAAAACGCTACGCTTAAAGCTGTACTAAGTGAACTCTATAGTCTCAACAAACTCTAAAATACTCTCCTTGATGTCTTCCGCCTCTTCTTCAAGGGAATCAGGAGTTTCGCCGTTAATAAAGCTGTGCTGACTACTAACTATATACAAAAATTCACCACTGATAAAGGTGAGCAGCCCCCGGTAAGCGTCTAATCTGATCGCAGTTCCATTATTTTCTTGCTTAGAAATTGTCGAACCTTTGGGCATATCGATTAACACGTAGTAAGCGCCTCGCAAGGTATCTTTGAGATATTCGCTATACTCCACAGAAGCATCTGGTACATTGACAAAAATCGCTTGCGGTACATACTTGTCTACTAAGATTGTTTGTAAATATTCTTCTTGTCCAACAGACTCCAGTTCCTCTAACTGTTCTAGAGGGAAAGGATAATAATCGATTCTCAGCAAAGTACCGATGTCATCAGAAAAGCCAACTACTCCTTCCTGGCTTTGAATTCTACCACCCTGATGCGGATCAACTGGAATCTGCACAGTAAAGTTACCTAAGGGTGATTGATATGTCTGTTGACTAAAATCTTCTATGACTACTGTTTCATCTTCGTCGTCTGCATATCCGTCGTCTGCATATTCTTCTTCTGTTTCTTTAAAGGCTGCAACTACCTCCTTGATGATTTCCTCTGCTTCTTCATCCTCCAGTTCTAAGGCTGCTTGTAGCTTTTTGAGGTAGGCTTGTTTCGGTTTCGGGATGGCGAGTTCATCGTCTAAAAGCACTATCACCCCAGCTGCAAAACCATCCAGCACTAATTCATCAGACAGAGATACTTTGGCGGTATTAAACAGGGGTCCAATTCCCTCTTCTTCGGCAATGCCTATGAGTCTATCAACTATTTCGGCGATTTCATCTTCTGAATATTCCTCGAAGACCTCGAATTCCCAGAGGATACCCGCTAAACTTTCTGCATCTACATTTTCAATGGATGAATCAGCGATCGCAGTCACAGTTGCGATCGCCGCCACCGCTTCCTCTGGACTTAGCGATTCCTCTGATGTCTTTGGTGAGTTAAAAACCTTGTCATATTTTGTCATAATTGCTACCTAAATTAATTCTTTGATAGTAATAACAGATTGAAAGTGACAATGGTCAGTTTACCAATGCAGCGAATCTTCTAGAGAAAAAGTTGACTAACTAAGTAGGATGGCGTAAATAAAAAGGTTTGTAGTGTTCCCATAGCGGACGCACCAGAGGACTTTAGTCCTCTGGTGCGTCCGCTATGCGAGCAAAAAAGGGCTGGAGCCGCTGACTACAAAATCAATTACAATAATTTTACATTGCAAAACACATAGTTTGATTTATTCCCACCGACTTAACTTACATCGTTTACTCGGTATTGCTCAGGGATAACGAAACCTTGTTGAGAGCTAATCTCCAGCACTAATTAAGCCTTGCTGTAATCAGACTCTACAAAACGCTGACTTCCCATATCATCGGCTCAATATTTACCGCTGGCCACTTTGACCAAATATTGTAAATTTTTATGATCAAGCAATTACTGTTAATAATTGCTATCTATATTGGTTGGTTTTTATTCTCTAGCAGATGAATTATATCTATCGATAGAATTAGGAACTAGCTAGCGATAGATCCTTACACCGTGGGCCGGATGTCACAATACCGAAATTTGTAGTTACACACAATACTCGAAACGTTGTACTGTTGGTTCTACAAATGTGAAAACGTGAATTTCATGAAATTTTGAGTTTTTTTATGGTACAAACCCCTCCATCTCAGTTTTCACCAGATCAATACAAAGTTGATTCTGTACAAGAAAAAGTACAAGCTATTATAGAAACACCACCATCAGAGAGTGAGATTGACCTAGAGTTTCTTTACACCAGAGATATTGAATTTCGTCAGGAAACCATTTATTTTCTTGTGGTCGATCGCTTTTATGATGGCGATCAAGATAACAGCGAAGGTGCGAACTCAGAACTGTACGATCCAAGTAGACAAGAATGGGGTAAGTACTGGGGTGGTGACTTGCAAGGTGTCATCGATAAATTAGATTATCTCAAAAATATGGGAGTGACTGCCCTTTGGCTAACTCCACTGTTTGAGCAGGTTGAAGAATTATTTGTTGGTAATGCAGCGCTACATGGCTATTGGACAAAAGACTTTAAACGGCTCAATCCTCGCTATATTGCTGAAGGAGAGAACCCTTCTTTAAATGCTACCCAAGAAGAAAAAAATACAACCTTTGATCGGTTAATTGCGGAACTGCACAAGCGCAATATGAAGCTAGTGCTAGATATTGTCTGCAACCATAGCACACCTGATACCAGCGGTAGCAAAGGAGAATTGTATGACGATGGTGTAAAAATTGCTGACTTCAATGATGATGTCAATAATTGGTATCACCACTATGGCGAAGTGCAAAACTGGGAAGACGATTGGCAAGTGCAGAATTGTGAACTATCTGGTTTAGCAACCTTCAACGAAAACAATACTGAATATCGTGAGTATATCAAGTCAGCCATTAAACAATGGCTAGACCGGGGTGTAGATGCTCTGCGGGTGGATACTGTCAAGCATATGCCCATTTGGTTTTGGCAAGAATTCACTGGCGATATGAGCAATCATAAACCAGATGTATTTATTTTTGGTGAATGGATTTACAGTAATCCTACTGACGATCTCTCAGTGGAATTTGTTAACCACTCAGGCATGACACTTCTAGACTTTGGGTTGTGCGTGGCAATTCGAGCCGCACTGGGCCAAGGTTCAGAAATGGGATTCCAAACAATTCAATACATTTTTGATCAGGATTATCGCTATAACGGGGCAGCAGAGTTAGTCACTTTCATCGATAACCATGATATGTGCCGCTTCCAATCGCTGAACCCCGATCCAGCGATGCTGAAGGTTGCGATCGCCTTAATTATGACATCTCGCGGCATTCCCTGCATTTACTACGGTACAGAACAGTATCTGCATAACGACACCGACGGTGGTAACGACCCTTATAACCGCCCAATGATGGAAAATTGGGATACTGAGAGTGAGATTTATCGTTGCATCAGGCTGCTGTCTGGTTTACGGCGACTAAATCCTGCCGTGTCAATGGGTAGTCACTGGCAAAAATATCTCACTCCCGACATTTACTGTTATGTGCGTCGTTATCGTGACTCCCTATGTTTTATAGCTTTAAACCGGGGAGGAGAAGTTACTCTCCCGGAAGTAGAAACAGAATTGCCCGATGGGGAACATACCTGCGTAGTGACTCGCAATAAGTATGAGGTGAAAAATGGTAAGATTTATGACTTAGTACTAGAAGAACGGGGAGTGCTTGTTTTCAGCCACGTTGGGGAACGGATAAAAGCACAGACAATTGTGCGCGTCCAACTCAATGGCGTGGATACCCAACCCGGTGAAATCATTGTGGTAACTGGAGATTGCCCAGAGTTGGGTAATTGGGATATCAGCAAAGCATATCCCCTAGAGTACATCAACTCGAATACCTGGTCTGCTGAGATTCCCTTTGATGAGAGTACTGGTAAGCTGATTGCTTATAAATATGCCATGTGGCGGGAGGGGCGATCGCCTCTGCGTGAAAATCTTGTAAATCGTCGCTGGGTAATTGCTAAAGAAGGGACTGTAAAATGGCGTGATACCTGGGCATCGGGAAGAGAATCTTAGAAATTTAAGATAAATAATGAAGTGTGAAGGAGCAAAATTTTCATCCTTCGCACTTCATTTGGATGTGAATTGATAGCACTTCTCGTACCCTGCCTTAAGCCGCAATACGTCCATATATGCAATACTCTAATTTCTAAATACTTCTTGAATATATTTTAGTTTACAGTGATCGGGATCACACCATTTTATTAGTAAAAATAGATAGTATCAAGCACATAAACACCAAATAACTGTCAAAAGGAGGAGCTAAAAGGCTCTAATTTTACAGTATAAAGGGATGCATGATACCTTGATAAGCACTAAACTCATCAGTTTTTAATTCTTACCAAGTCATCTAAAAAAATCATAAAAAGGTAAATGGTAATGCTCGACCTATTACAAAAAAATCAATTAAGTGTTACAAAAACACTAAAAGTTAAAAATGAAATTTTGGCACGAGTTCAAGATAGAAAGCCAGAAACTTTAAATGCCGAAATGAAATTTTACAAAACTGAATTACTTCCCTATTTTATAAAGTTAAGCCAACATAATCCTGTTTTGAGTGTAACAGAGCAATTACGGCTTTTAGTGGGTGTTTGGACACCAATCTGGTCTACCATATCGTTTCATGAAAGTTTACCAAAAAGAATACAAGAGCAGTCCTTCCAAATTTTCCAGCGTGATGGTTACTGTGCCAGTATAGCTCGCTATATACTGGGAAAAGAGTCGTCTTTATCCCAGAATTTTGAATCAAATTTACCAGCTTATGATTTCATGGTGATCCAAAAATATGGAGTTCAAAATGGTAAATGGTGTCTTCAAAACATTGATAGATTTCAGGCTTTTAAAAATAGAGAAATTCCTCTAACTTTAGAATCAGTCTACAGCTGGTTTACTAATGTAGTTAACACTAAAGTCAAACTGAATGCGTCAAAACTGGCTTTGCCTAAAGCTGTCAAATTAGAAAATCTAGAGATAAATCATGTTAATGAATTTCAAAAAACATCCTTAGCAACTTCTCAAGTGTTTGAGAATTTATATATAGATAATGACTGGCGACTTGTGAAAACTCAAACAGATGCCTCACATCTACCTAATTACACAATTGCTGTGAGGAGGCGATAAAGATAATAATTTCTGCAAATCGAAAAGTTTTTGTCAGATACCAAGTATAAGGGGAGCATCTCAGTTTTTGAAGTACCTCAAACCGACAATAATCCATTAAGGTAG
>NZ_CALMFY010000029.1 GCF_937863485.1 uncultured Nostoc sp.
TCCCAAATTTGGGAGAAGGGGAGCCGGAAAAAAGTCCCTCTTCCAAGTATGGGGAGAGGGATTTAGGGTGAGAGCAAAAACTACGGTTCTCAACATAGATGAGGTTTATCTCAATTTAACCAGACAAAACAAGGGGCATCCCCTTGTTTTCCGCCACAGTGTACTAGTACACCACGGCGTAAATAGAGCAGCCATTTAAAATCCCTAAAAAGCCCATTCCATAATACTTTTGACTTTTGAACGCCAGTTGCTTCAAGTCGGCAGAGCCGCCCAACGCACTGGCTCCTTTTGACTTTTGACTTCCGCCTTGCGGTACTAGTGTACAAGAAGTAAGGAACAACACAACATTCAGGATTTAGTAATCTACACAAGTAGTGATTATGTCGTGTTTCCACCAATAGTCATTCACACCTCAGATAGCGGTTGAGAAGATATTTGCAGCATAGACTAGCAATTGACTCAAAAATTTTTGGATAAGCTAGATATGCAAACCAAACAGCTCGGCAATTCGGAGCTTCACATTACCCCAATCGGCTTTGGAGCCTGGGCGATCGGTGGAGGTGGATGGGCTTTTGGTTGGGGAGAGCAGGATGACCAGGAATCGATCGCAGCGATCAATCACGCTCTCGACCTCGGTGTTAATTGGATTGACACCGCAGCTGTTTATGGTCTGGGGCATTCTGAGGAGGTTGTTGCTAAGGCGCTCAAAGGTCGATCTAATCGCCCCTACATTTTCACCAAATGCTCAATGATCTGGGATGAAAAGCGCAAAATTGGTAATAGCCTGAAGGCGGATTCTCTGCGGGGGGAGGTTGAAGCTAGTCTGCGCCGACTCGATATTGAAACTATCGACCTCTACCAGATTCACTGGCCCAACCCTGACTCAGAAGTTGAAGAAGGCTGGACGACTTTGGCCAAGCTCAAGGATGAGGGCAAGGTTCGCTATATCGGAGTTTCAAACTTCAATGTAGAACAGTTGAAACGTGCCCAGGAGATTGCACCAGTTACCTCATTGCAACCGCCTTATTCACTGGTTAAACCCGATGTCGAAAAAGAGATTCTGCCTTTTTGTAAGGAAAACAACATCGGTGTGATTGTTTATTCACCTATGCAATCTGGCTTGCTTACAGGAAAGATGACACCTGAGCGGGTTGCTAATTTCCCAGATGATGATTGGCGCAAAAAGAATAGTGAATTTCAGGAGCCACGTCTATCTCGTAATTTGAAGCTGGTGGAGGTGTTGCAGCACATTGGTGAACAACACGATCGCTCCCCTGGTGAAGTGGCGATCGCTTGGACTTTAAACAATCCGGCGCTGACTGGGGCGATCGTTGGTGGACGCAATCCCAAGCAGGTGGAAGGAATTATCGGGGCTGGAGAGTTTCGCCTCAATCAGCAGGAGCTAGATCAGATTGGCGCTTTTTTACGGGAGAATCCATAAAAGAGGGATTGCGTAAACTTTGAATGGTAGCGATCGTATGTTTCGCCACAATATCAATTTCCTCTTGGGTATTAAACCGGCCAATACCAAACCGCACAGAGGCATAAGCTAGCTGTTCTGAATGTCCCAGTGCTGTGAGAACATGGGAGGGTGCAGTGGTTGCCGATGAGCAAGCAGAACCAGAAGAAACCGCCATTACTGGCTGCAATCCTAGCAAAAGTGCGGCTCCATCCACTCCCTCAACACTGATATTCAAGTTTCCCGCCAATCGCTCTTGGGGATGTCCGTTAAGATGAATTCCTTCAACTTGGGAAAGCTGTTCCCACAAGCTTTGCCTTAACTGGGTGAGGCGTTGGGTTTCTGTGGCTTGTTCTGCCAAAGCGATTTCTACAGCTTTCCCAAAGCCGACAATCTGCGGTGGATACAATGTCCCAGAACGCATCCCCCGTTCATGTCCGCCGCCGTGCTGCTGAGGAGCCAGTTGCACTCTGGGGTTGCGCCTGCGGACGTACAGCGCCCCAATGCCCTTTGGACCATAGACTTTGTGTGCTGTTAAAGACATCAAGTCAATTTTCATCGCTTGCACATCCAAGGGAATTTTACCAATAGCTTGGGCGGCATCGGTGTGGAAAATGATATTGTGTTCATGACACATTTCGCCAATTTCTGCTAATGGCTGCAACACACCAATTTCGTTATTTGCAGCCATCACCGATACCAAAATCGTCTCAGGACGGAAAGCTTTTTTTAACTCAGCTAAATCAATCAATCCATCTTTTTGGACAGGGAGAATAGTAATTTCAAAACCGAGACTTTTTAAATAATTGCAAGGATCAATAACTGCACTATGTTCAGTGGCAACAGTAATAATATGCTGACCTTTTTTAAAATAAGCTTCGGCAACACCTTTAATAGCTAAATTATTCGCTTCTGTTGCACCACTCGTAAAAACAATTTCTTCTGGTGTGGCGTTGATTGCTGCTGCTAAAATCTCTCGCGTTTGTTTGACAGCAGCTTCTGTTTCCCAACCATAAATATGGCTAATACTGGATGGGTTGCCAAAGTGTTCTGTGAAGTAGGGGAGCATTGCTGCTAATACCCGTTCATCTACGGGTGTAGTAGCATGGCAATCAAGGTAGATAGGACGAATAGACATAAATTAACTCAAAATTTGACTTAAATTTTTTAATACACTTAGAACTTGATATAGTTCACTTTTTCGTTTCAAAAGTGTAAATTGGTCAGACATAGCATACTTTGGCTGATTTACTGTGGTAAGTTTCAGGAAAATAAAATCACTACCATTGGTTACTAATCCAAAAGTAGGTTTGTCTTCACTAGGATTAGCCAGCATATAAACAAGTGCTTGAGGTACAGCTTATAAAAGAGAAAAGCTAGACCTTTTAGATTCAATTACTAACAACCATAATTGTTCTTGAATTACTAAAAAATCAATTCTACCTCTAATAACTTCTCCTTCATCTTCGGCATAAATTTCTATTGATTGCTCGCCTCTCATATAAAAAGGCTCATCATAAAATCCAGCTAAATTGAGTAAAGGAGATAAAACTACTAACTTCACCGTTTCTTCTGACAAAGGAGGACGCTTGACTAAACGGAGGAAATGAAGTTTTACTCTGTCTAAATCTTGCTTTTCTAAATCTGTAATTTCCGGTAATTTTTCAAACCATTCTGTGAAGAATGCCTCATCTTCGGCTAGTTTGAGACTAAATTTTTTCTCCAAAAAGGCAAGCCCGACATTTTGTGCTTGGATAAATTGAACCATAATTCATTTAAAAGATGCAGTATAACTATTAGGATTTAAGTCAGGGTTTAAGATCAATTTTTGAATTTGCTATAATTTACGAGCAGTTTAGGTTGTTACTTTGATGATAGCGTTACTGATTTAGTTAATGAAGTACACAAACTAAGTCTCAAAGCCAGGTATTAAGCCTGTTTTACTCCTAAATTTTGAATTCTGCTGTATGATTCAGGTAACATTGCTACAACTACACCCACATCTAGTTAAGTTTACATGGCTGCTAATTCCCGTAATTTAGTTAAAACTGCCTGAGCATGACCTTTGGTTTTTACATTAGGCCAAGCATAGACAATAATTTTATCAGGTGAAATTAGAAAGGTTGAGCGAGCAACACCCATATATTCTTTGCCCATAAATTTTTTCAATCGCCAAGCGCCATAGGCTTCTGTCAGAAGATGTTCTGGGTCACTTAAAAGGGTGATTGACAAGTTATGTTTGGTGATAAATTTACAATGGGACTTACCCGAATCTGGACTTACGCCTAAGATTTTTGCTCCCAGTGCGTTGAAGTCTTGATCCAACTCGGTGAAATCTTTTGCTTCGGTGGTACAGCCCGGTGTATCATCTTTGGGGTAGAAGTAGAAGACAATCCACTGACTGCTGAGGTCGTCGAGAGTGACTGAATTGCCATTTTGGTCAGCAATGGAGAAATCTGGTGCTGGTTGTCCGACTTGGGGAATGTTGCTCATGATGCGGTGTGAGAGATTGCGACGTTGAATAGCCCGTCGTAGACATAGCTTTAGAATTGTACATATATTGAGCGAGTAATCTGATTTACTCGTGTGATGAATTTATCGGCAGTGTTCAGATTAGCGTCAATAGGGCTGTGTTCTTAGTTTGAAGCTATTGTATTTGCCATACTTTGATTGTAGAGTCCCGACTACTGCTAACTAGGGTTTGTCCGTCTGGGCTAAATACCAAAGATGTAACAGCATCTGAATGCCCAGTGAGAGTATAAATTTCTTCACCAGTGCTTAAATTCCAAAGTTTAATCTTTTCGTCACTACTGCCACTAACCAAAGTTTGGCCATCTGGACTTATTGCCACAGAATTAACAACACCTAAATGCCCAGTAAGGGTAAAACTTTCTTCTTTTGAGTTCATATTCCATACTTTAATAGTTTTATCATGGCTGCCACTAACCACAGTTTTTCCATCTGGGCTGATTGCTAAAGAACTGATACTAGCTAAATGCCCAGTGAGAGTACAAATTGACCATATCTTAATACTTTTGTCCTCACTACCGCTAACAAGGGTTTTCCCATCTGGACTAATTGCTATAGTCAATACTGGCCCTGAATGTATGCTAAGAGTGCGAACTAGCTCTCCATTATTTAGATTCCATACTTTAATATCACTACTGCCACTGAACAAGGTTTGCCCATCTGGACTGATTATTAGAGCAAAAACCTCGTACCCATGCCCAGCAAAAGTGTGAATTTCTTTGCCTGTAGTTATATTCCATACTTGTATTACTCCATTGATATTACCACTGACTAAAGAATATCCATCTGGACTAATTACCAGAGACTTAACTGTGTCTGTATCTGGAGTAATAGTAAAAATTTCCTCTCCATTCTTAAGATTCCATACTTTAATTGTCTTATCATTGCTGGCACTAACTAAAGTCTGTCCATCTGGGCTAATAGCTATTGAATTAATCCAGCCAGAGTGACCAGAGTACCAACTTCCAAGAGTGTATTCTAGAAAAATTCTTGGGTTATTGACTGTAGATATTTGGTTATACGACTTTGAATGATATAATTTGGGAGGATATAAAGTCTCAGAAATTTCTGCTAACTTTTGTAAAATTACCTGGTTATCGGCTGGGCGCTTATTAATTGGACGTGACATCAGTTTATCTATCAAATCTGCTAGCGAGGCAGAAATTTTAGGGGCTTTTTGTCGCCAATCCTCTAACTCATCGGTGTATATATCATGGTTATATTGATCGCATAGGTCAAAAGGATGTATTCCTGTTAGAAGATGGACAAAAGTACGACCTAAGGCAAAAAAATCTGACTGCGAAACAGCACTTCCAGTAGCTTGCTCTAAAGGCGAGTAACCATCACTAACTACTCTTGTGCCCTGTCCAGCCAATTTTTTTTGTTCGTATGTTTGACTAATTGCCCTTGCGATACCAAAGTCGATTAACACCAATTGCCCATTTGGTTGAAGCATGATGTTAGACGGTTTAATGTCTCGATGAATCAGTTGCTGTTGATGTACTTCATGCAATGTGTTTACCAGTTGGTTTAACCAATCAACTGCAAGCTTTTCACTAATGGGGCGATTGCCTCTTTTTTGTAGCCACTCATGTAAATTTTCTCCCTCAATTTTCTCCATTACTAAACAATACACTGGCGGTTGAATATTCATAGGAAAAAACGTGAAATATTCTTCCCCTTGTGGAATACCTGGATGATTAAGCTTACTTAAAACTTCAGCTTCTCGCTGGAATTGTTCTATAGCCTTAGCATCATTTTTCTTATCTTCCTTAAGAACTTTTAAAACTTTGGGGATACCACTGCGCTCTCTAACTTCATAAATGTCGCCGTAGCCACCTTTATCGCTCACTAAACGAGTTACCCGATAGCGTCCAATAGCAATTCAGAGCCACAGCTTTGACAGCGCAGTAGATTATCAGGGTTGTCAGTATTTTGGCAGTTAGGATTGATGCACAGGCTCATCGTCTCTAAAAATGACAGATTTATCTGATATTTTAGCTTTATTTACTGATAACCTGGAGAAAATCGGTATCAAAGCGATGCCTGCGGTTCTTGCTAGCCTACGCACTGATTCATCTTTGCTTACTATAAAAAAAGTTCTCTCATAAGGTTGAGAGCGATCGCTTGTGTTTATCCGCGATAATAATGACTTAGCCTACAGGTATTTTTGTTTATTTATTCTCACCCTTCAAAGTTCATATGCCTAAAGATATGCAACGCGAATTTACCAACCGCGATGAGTTGGTAGCCTACCTCAGCGAACAATTCTCAGATGCAGCAAAACGCGATCGCCACATCAGCGAAACTCAGGGAGGACGCAAAGCGGCAGAAGAAGTACTGCAAAAAATCGACCCACTAGGCTACGCGCAAACACGTAATTTTGTCACAGGTGCTGTGACACGACTTTCGCCTTATATCCGCTATGGCGTTTTGAGTTTGGGAGAAATTCGAGATTATGTCCTTGAACGGGTACAGCAAAACGATGCTACGAAACTAATTAACGAGTTAGGTTGGCGCGACTACTGGCAACGGTTGTATGTCAAGTTAGGGGATGGAATCTGGAAAGACCAGGAAGAGTACAAAACTGGTTACACTGTGGATGAATATGCACCGGAATTGCCGCAAGATATCAGACAAGGAACCACAGGCAGAGTTTGCATCGACAGCTTTAGCCGTGACTTAAAAGAAACTGGCTATCTACATAACCACGCCCGGATGTGGCTAGCGGCTTACATTGTCCATTGGCGGCGTATTAGTTGGCAAACAGGAGCCAAGTGGTTTCTCGAACACCTTTTAGATGGAGATCCTGCTAGCAATAATATGTCATGGCAGTGGGTTGCCAGCACCTTTAGTCATAAACCGTATTTTTTCAACCGTGAAAACTTAGAACGCTACACCAAAAGCGTTTATTGCCAGAAATGTCCGCTTTACGGTCATTGTGATTTTGAAGGTAGTTATGAAGAATTAGAACAGCGACTTTTTCCTAAAGGGGAATTTAGTCAACAAGCCAATAGCCAAAGTTGGCAGCGTGGGAAGAAGCGGCGCTAAGTAAATGTCAGCATAACATTTGTCGCGTTTTTAAATGCAAAGGGACGCATTGGCATTGTAGAGAAACGCATTGGCATTGTAGAGAAACGCATTGGCATTGTAGAGGGACACATTGGCATTGTAGAGGGACACATTGGCATTGTAGAGGGACACATTGGCATTGCAGAGGGACACATTGGCATTGCAGAGGGATGCATTAGCATTGCTATTGCTAAATTTAATTCGCTACGAATTAATCAAATACTGTACTAAGATTTTTTGCCTTTTAACAGGAAACAAAACCAAAATCTAATGAGTAAACCAATTGTTTGGGTACATGGAGATTGCCTCAGTCCATACAACCCTGTACTGCAAAAATACTCCGATGCCCCAGCTATCTGGGTTTGGGACGAGGCTTTGATAAAAGAATGGCAACTGAGTCTTAAACGCCTCACTTTTATCTACGAATGCTTGCTAGAGTTACCCGTTGTTATCCGTCGTGGTGATGTGGCACAAGAAATTTTAGCTTTTGCTCAAGAACATGATGCGAATTTAGTCGTCACAGCCAACAGTCCCAGTCCCCGGTTTGATGATATCTGCAATCAAATGGAGGGTTCTATTGCAGTGGAAGTGCTAGAAGTAGAGCCATTTTTTGAGTATGACGGCTATATTGACCTGAAGCGGTTCTCGCGCTATTGGAAAGTGGCTCAAAATTATGTTTTTGAATAGCTTAATTGTAAAATTGTAATCTCTAGCCATCGCTTCTTCTACCAACAGATGCAAGATTTTGCGATCGCAACTCCAATGATGAAGTGGAATTCCCCTACTTACAGCCATAAGATTGTGTTCTAAATAATTTAGTTTCTTAGATTTCTTGTTCTCAATCGCTTGGTGAACTACGGTTAACTCTGTCAGCGTGAGTTCAACAAACCTCTCCCTGCCTTGAATCGTTCAAGTCTGTCCCTCTCCGATTCGGAGAGAGAGGGTTTTGCGTAGTAAAACCAGGGAGAGGTTTTTTATGAAGCTAATTAGGCAGTTATACTACATGAGCCTCGAACTCACAACTTTGGTGGTAGATAGGCTGATTCAAAATATGAAGTATTAAATTTTATGACTACCATCTCGTGCTAAATTACTAGAGCTTGGAGTTGGGAAACTCCGGTGAAATTCCGGGACTGTGCCGCAGCTGTGATGGGATCACCCAAGTCAGAATGCCAACTCTCAAGATGTCCTCAGGATACACTCACCGTCTACTCCCTGCGTTGCACGGGGAAGGAGTTCCAAGTTTGGTTTCTGGATTTGCCACTTGTCCTGGCTTGTTTTATGCTACACCCGCCGCAGATGGGATATTATCTCGGATTAGAATACCGGGTGGAATTATTAGTAGTCAGCAGTGCCGTGCGATCGCACACATAGCAGAGCAGCACGGTGGCGGCTATGTGGATGTGACTAATCGAGCTAACCTCCAAATCCGCGAAATTCGCACCGGGATAAATGCTGAAGTTCTGAAGCTCTTACAGGATATGGGATTGGGTTCTGGCAACACTGTTGTAGACCACATCCGCAATATTATGACCAGTCCAACTGCTGGTATCGACCCGCAGGAATTAATTGACACTCGCCCTTTTGTCCAAGCTTGGGATAATTATATTGCTGCACATTCGGCGCTTTCGGGACTGTCGGCAAAATTTAGCGTTTGCTTTGATGGTGGTGGGATAATTCGAGTCGGCGATCGCTTGAATGATATCCTATTTGCCGCTGTTTTACTTGATGGTAATGTTTACTTCCGCCTCTATCTCAGTGTAGGCACAAAAGGTCAACCGCCTAGCGATATAGGAATTTTGTTACCACCAGAGGAATGTTTGCCCGTCTTGGCAGCTTTGGCAGATGTTTATCTAGCTCATAGTCATACTACGAGTAAGCGGCGGCTACGTCTCTTAGAGTTATTGAATACGTTGGGTTGTGAAAATTATCTCCAGGAAGTTCAGCAGCGTCTATCTTTCCCTCTTTTGTACAGTGAAACAAGAAAAGACCTAATCCCCGAACCCCCAACCCTACAAGCGTTGGGGGAGGAATTCTCTACTCTTTTACAAGGAGATGGGAAGTATCAGCATATTGGCATCCATCCTCAACGTCAAAAAGGCTTATTTTACATTGGTATCGTGTTACCTCTGGGACGATTGGAGAGTAGGCAGATATGGGGTTTGGCAGATTTAGCAGCAAAATATGGTAGCGGCACTCTTCGGTTAACCCCCTGGCAAAATTTACTGCTAACAGATATTCCTCAGCAATGGCTTGGCGATCTCCAAAGTGAAATTGCTTTATTAGGATTAAATTCTTCTGCAACCAACATCAAGAGTGCATTAGTTGCATGTTCTGGTAAGAAGGGTTGCGCCGCTTCTGCCACGGACACCAAAAGTCATGCGTTGGCATTAGCAGAATATCTTGAAACTCGCGTCATTCTGGATTGCCCAGTTAATATCCACTTCAGTGGCTGCGAAAAATCCTGCGCCCAGCATAGCAAGAGTGATATTACTCTGCTCGGTGTCAGCATTGAGACGGACAATGGAACTGTGGAGGGCTATCACGTTTATGTTGGTGACAGTAAGCAGAAATTCGGACGTGAACTATATCAATATGTGACTTTTGCCGAACTACCTGCATTAATAGAGCGGATGCTATATGTATATAAAATTCAACGCCTAAATTCTGATCAGTCCTTTGGGAAATTTGCTAATCGATATCCCCTAGCACAATTACAGCAATTATTTAATAAATATTTAGAAAATGGAACCACAGATGCACACAAATAAATACAGATGATTGATTACTCGCTTCACAGTGCAAGATTACCCAATTCCTCTGTTTCTCTTTCTCTGTGTTCTCTGTGTTCTCTGCGCCTCTGCGGTTAATTAAATTAGGTATTCTTCCAATCAAAAGGGAATATCTATATTAAACAAATCAATCCAAAATCTAAAATCCCAAATTGAATGCCCGACTACATTCGAGATGCCAACGAAATTTACCGTAATTCCTTTGCAATCATCCGGTCAGAAGCGAACCTAGATGTGCTACCAACGGATGTAGCAAAAGTTGCTGTACGTCTCATCCATGCCTGTGGGATGACAGATATTGTCACTGACTTAGGATATTCACCAACAGCGGTGCAATCCGCAAGGGCAGCACTAGCAGCAGGAGCGCCGATTCTGTGCGATTGCCGGATGGTTGCCGATGGCGTTACCAGACGGCGGTTATCTGCAAACAATCAAGTTATTTGTACCCTCAATGAGCCAGAAGTGCCAGAAATTGCCCAGCGTCTGGGTACTACAAGGTCGGCGGCAGCCCTGGAATTATGGCGATCGCACCTCCAAGGAGCAGTTATCGCAATTGGCAATGCACCTACAGCACTATTTAGACTCTTAGAAATGCTTGATGAAGTAGCTGACAAACCTGCTATTATCTTAGGCTTTCCTGTTGGGTTTGTCGGTGCAGCCGAATCGAAAGCAGCACTGGTAGCAGATAGTAGGAATGTACCATTTTTAACCTTACATGGTCGGCGCGGTGGGAGTGCGATCGCCGCAGCAGCAGTTAACGCCTTGGCAACGGAGGAAGAATGAATATGAAAACCAAAGGTCGTCTCTATGGAATTGGTGTCGGGCCAGGCGATCCAGAACTATTGACTCTGAAAGCGCTGCGATTATTACGTGCGGCTCCCGTGGTAGCCTATCAATCAGCAATAGATAAAGAGAGTATCGCTAGAGCGATCGTGGCGCAGTATCTTCCTGGCAATCAAATTGAGGTGCTATTTCACCTTCCCCGCGCCTTAGAGCCAGAAAAGGCAAAGTCTATTTACGACAAGGAAATTGAACCAATTGCCGACCATTTAGCAGCGGGTCGAGATGTCGTGGTGCTATGTGAGGGTGACCCATTTTTCTATGGCTCGTTCATGTACCTGTTCACGCGGTTATCTGATCAGTACCAAACAGAAGTCGTCCCCGGAGTTTCCTCGCTGATGGCTTGTCCGGTAGCCTTGGGTGTACCTTTCACCTACTACACCGATATTCTCACAGTCCTACCCGCCCCATTGCCAGCAGAAGAACTGACTACACATCTGCTGATGACTGATGCAGCAGCAATTATGAAACTAGGTCGCCACTTTACCAAAGTGCGGGATATTCTACATAAATTAGGGCTAGCATCACGAGCAAGATATATTGAGCGGGCATCAACGTCACAGCAACGCATCGTACCTCTGGATGAAGTTGATCCAGCCAAAGTCCCCTATTTCTCGATGATTGTGATTCCCACGAAGAATCGACTATAGTCCTTTAATGAATAGTCGGCTTGACTAATCGAAAATCCAAAATAGAATAACCGAGACAATTTTAGATTTTAGATAATAGAATTTGGATTAAATTAAAATCTAGAATCTAAAAAAAGGTTCCAGAGCAAGCGACTTGAGGCGCGAGAGAAATGAAAAAATTTCATCATCCACAGCAAGTGCATTAATGCATGGGGTCAATTCCATTATCCAAAATCCAAAATATAATAACCTCCTGGCAGATTGAACCAGGAGAGTTGAAAAAAATGGATTCATTTTTACAAACGTTGTAGCAGACTCAAACCGTGAGTATCAGTACCACAAGTATTGAAAAGAAAGTATTCATCAGCCAACTTTTGCACTTGTTCTGATTCCAAAGCGCTGGGTTTCCAGGGGTTAGGGTTATTGTAGGCGTAGAAAGTTTCCACACCATCGATACCCTTTTGGGACGCAGCTGGAATTAAGTCAAAATGCGATCGCTTGTAACGAGCTGGATGAGCCAGAACTGCCAATCCCCCAGCTTCATGAATAGCGGCAATCACGTTACTTGCCTGATATTCTTTGCCTGTAGTCGCCCTTCTTTGCAGATAGGGTTTCATACTAGGGTGTTCTGTTCCAAAAGCATAAGCCAAAATGTGAACTTCTATATCCAAAAGGTTGGCATTGATTTCCACGCCACTCCACAGGTAAGGAGTACTTGCACCAGGATTATTCCACTTCCAGTCTTCCAACCAAGCAAGGGCCGCTTGATAGCCGATAATACCATGATGATCGGTGATGGCTAACCCTTTTAGCCCAATAGTGATCGCCTGCTCCATCAATCCACTCGGCTGCAACCTCCCATCTGAGTAGACAGTGTGCATATGAAAGTTGAATAACCTTGGACAACTTTGTGCATCAATGTTCTGGAATACTTGCTTCAAAAGTTCTACAGAAGCAGTAGTTCGGGCCAAATTTACAGCCATAACCCCCTCTGAATAAAAATATATTTTCTTAACACACTAAAACGCCCCATTTATAGATAAGAAATCTCCAACACTATAAATATAGTGTTGGTGGCTACTTTCTCAGCTTTCTCAGCAAATTTTTCAATATGTTAAGACTAGGTTAGCAAATCTTAACCTCAGTGGTAAGGGGTAATTTGGACTACCTTATGAATAAGTAGTAAATAATATTACATGCAAATTTTACAAATCCGCTTATCCTATTTGTGCTGAATGACTTATTTTTAAAGACTTAGTAGAATAATTTTCTATAATCAGCCTAAACGTAACTATAAACAGTGTATAAAATAACACTACTTATTCCAGTATTTCCATGGAATTATCTAATCTAGTCATGACTTCAGCGTAGGCGTAGCCCGCCGCAGGCATCGCATAAGTGAGTCTACAATAGCTCGAAGAAAACTAGCGATCGCTTGCGGCTGATTATACCCCGCGCGCAATCCCAAAAGACTCTCCCTTCAAGGTGACTCCAAGGGGTTCTACCACCACCTCACGGGCAAGGGACGCTTCAACCCTTCCGGCAATCACGGCGGTTAACTTATGTTCTCTTGCGAGAATGACGATTCTCTCTGCATCCTGCTCCGACTCTGTATAGAATGCAAATCCGGCACCGTAATTGAATACGGAAAGCATCGTCGCTGCCCCGCCCTCAAGATGACCCTCAACAAACGTAAATATCTCCGGCACTGGGAGCATCGTTTCGATCACGTACCGTAACGGCTTCACCGATCGCATCAGCTTCTGCCATCCATGTCCAGTGATATTCTCCATCGCGGTGGGACAAATTCCCTCGCCAAGCACCGCCTGCACAAGTGGTGTGTAGAGATACGACGGGGCATTCATCGCTTCCCAGAACTCCTGCCCACTCGGAAGTTTTGTTCTATAGCCATCAGGGAGCGACTGGGCAAGCTTTCGCATTGGGGTAAAGCCGTTCTCATGGGGCCCCGAACTCTCGACGAGAACAATGGTATTTCCAGCATCCAGACGTGAGCTATCAATGGGAGCAACACCAGGCGGCATAACTCCAAAGACGGAGCCTGCAATGTCGAGCCGACCTGGAATCATCTTAGTTTTTAGTTGAGGAGTTTCCCCTGAGAGGTAAACGCAGCCCACTCGTTTGCACCCCTCGACCACTCCATCAAGAAACCCATCAAGGAAGGCGGGGGTGAAGATTGTTTCAGGAGTGCTTGACGGCAGATAGAGACCAAGAAGTAGAGTCTGCATACCTGAGGTTGCGGCGTCGTTCGTCAGACACGAGATGATCTTGATACCAATGTTCCACCAGAATCGTCGAAGCTCTTCTTCACAGAGGTCGTCAGGGCGGGTATCGTCTGCGGTGCCCAGTCCTTCGGGGACAAGTGTCATAGAAAGTTCTCTAGCCCCTGCCTCCAGAAACGGAGCGAGGTTAAAGTTGAAAGTGTTAGCGCTTGCTCCGAGACCCGATGCGGGCACGATCCCATAAGCGCTTGCAAAGCCAAGTGTGCGTTTTGCGGCATCAATGAAGCGTCGCTTTGCGGCATCGAGAGTATCGTAATCGACTTGATCGAGAGCTTGAGGCATCAGGTTGCGTTTTAAGTTAAGAGTTAGGAGTTAGGAGTTAGGAAAACTCATAACTCCTGACTTTAAAATACCTCATCTTCAATACCGCGCCACCATTCCCCCAAATTCATCAAGTCTTGGTAAATATCTTCTAATTCTTTGGTATAGACATCGTTTGTAAGGGTGGCTCGACGCTCTTGCAATTTTTTGAGGCGCAGTTGTACCAATAGCCAAGGTTTAGAGATGCTATTCGTTGCTTCGATGTATTGCGCTAGTTCTTTACTACTGCCCGTTAGCTGATTATTTGACATTTGCTGGAATTTAATAAAATCTATATTTGATCAGGGTATCAACTTTCGTAGACAATTTTTCATCTCCCTTTTTATTTGTAATTTATAGTTCATCTGAACTATTAAGTGGCGAGGACTTTTCAAACATCCTCTAAGAGGTTGTTTTAAAAGTCTAAATTGTTACTCGCCTGGGCGACTAGAAGTCGCACGCCAGGTGCTTATGGGGGAAACCCCCTACAGCCCTTTGGGCATCCTACGGCAGGCGCCAGCCTCTTCCTTTGGGAGAAGATCGCACTGGCTTGGCTACATAGACAAAACCCACCTCCGTGGGTTAAAAAACCTTGATTTTTCGTTAGTCCAAGGAGGTAGACTAAGCTTCGTGTAGTAGCGAATTATATTCGCCTAAAACTTTTCAAATATCCTCTAAGAGTTGTAATCTCAAATCGCAAGTGAATTGCAACTCTTAGAGACGCTATGCATAGCTTGCTTCTGAGTTCGCGTAGTGTCCCGTTGGGAAGGAGTACCTTTCACTTGCTTATACTCGCAATGACATTGTGTAATTAATTCTGTCCAATTACTTCTTTAACTGCTAGTACAGTGCGGCGGAAATAAACAACCCATTTCAAATCAATGAAACGTTTACGCCGTATTTCTTTTGACTTTTGACTTTTGACTTTTGACTTCCGCCTTGCGGTACTAGCCCTTTCAAGGTGACTCGAAAAATCTCGTTTTTTTTCTCTGTGCCTCTGCGTTTCCTCTAAGAAAAATTATTAGTTAAGTGCAGATGCGATGTCTACGACAAGGCTTTCGCCAACGCATCTCCAAGTTCACGTAATGTTCTCTCTCGTGCAAAGTCAGCCGCTGCCCGTGCCGACTCTGCCAGAATTGTGTCAGTGTTTGGCGTTAGCTTCAAAGCCCCACCTAAATAACCCAGTGCCTTAACATAACAATCAGATAAATTGGTCGAGGCTAACCGCTTTACAGTTTGGTAATCACCATTTACAAAGGCAGATAAAGCCTTGGCGTGTAAATCATTTCCGGGTTCGGGAACATCCAAAACATTCAGGATTGCCTCAATAGCTTTATTTACCTTTTCTAGTGTCAGTTCTTGTTGTACAGCTTGCACCATTGTTTTTACTCCTAAGAGGCTGTTTTCAAAATTTTTAGCTCTAACTTGGGGCAAATTAGAGTATGTTTCAGTTACGAGCCAAATGCTATTTTACGATTTGTGACACAAAACCAACAGCATTATCCCGGTCATAATTAATGAATCGCAATTCTCAGAAAAGCTAGATTTTGCTCCTTGATCTCCCCCATCCCCTCAACAGTTAACCAAAAACAGCCACGAGACTAGTTCGTGACTGCTAACAAGATTGGTCAATTAACTGATTGTTTCTACTTTACATATCTGGCACAAGCTACGTAGACGCATTGGCGCAGCCTCTCGTAGAGAAGCAACTTGCCAAAAGGCATCGCAGCCAGTTCAAAACTGGCAATTCATTAAGCTTTAGCCAAATTTTCAGCAACAAAGTCCCAGTTCACCAACTGTTCTAGGAAATTCTTGATAAACGCTGGACGAGCGTTTTTGTAGTCAATGTAGTAAGCGTGTTCCCAAACATCCAAGGTTAGGAGTGCCTTCTGTCCATGAGCTAGTGGATTTTCTGCATTTGGTGTCTTAATCACCTTCAGCGTACCACCATCATCAATCAGCCAAGACCATCCACTGCCGAATTGAGTTGTGGCTGCATTAGAGAATTCTTCCTTGAATTTGTCAAAGCTACCGAAGTCTTTATCAATCTTGGCTGCGATTTCACCAGTGGGTGCGCCGCCACCTGCGGGTTTCAAAGAATTCCAGAAGAAGGTGTGATTCCAAACTTGGGCAGCGTTGTTGAAGATTCCCGCCTTAGAGGAGTCTTTAAAGGAAATTTTGATCACTTCTTCCAGAGGCTTATCAGCAAGTTCAGTACCTTCAGTGAGCTTGTTCAGGTTGTCTACATAAGCTTTGTGATGCTTGCCATAGTGATACTCGAAAGTCTCAGCTTTCATGCCATATGGCTCTAGAGCATTAATGTCAAAGGGTAGTGGTTCTTGTACAAATACCATTGTGTGAAATCCTCTCTTTATCGGTTTCTAGTTGAAAGCTATTGCAGAAGCTTAGGAAATTAGCAGCTTTTGTTTTTGAGAGTTTTATGTCTTTCATTATGGAACATAAAACTTAACATCGTCATTCTACTACCAAAGTGAAGATGAAAACAAAGTACTTTTGTGATAAGTCAAATCGCTAGTAATTAATGATTATAAATAAAAATGGCTAATATTTCATCACTAAAGACTGATAATTAATTAGCATTTAGCAATTGAAGCTTTCATTCTTCTACCTTTAGTAAGATTAATTATGATGTAATAAATCAGTCGAAAGCGAGATGATTTAATCTTTAAATAATCTAAAATTTCTAATACAAAGCTTGATTTTCAGTGAAGAGAGCCAATAGTAAAATTATCTAATATTTTGTTTTTGGGTGGAGTGTTGAGGATGGTAAGTGAATAATCACTCACCCACCACCCTTTGAAACTAAAAAACTAACAGCAAATAGCGGTAATTACCACTGAGATAAACGCTGCTGGTAATAGTTAACAATTTGTGCTGTGACTTCAGATACGTCTAAACCATCGGTTTGAACTTCGATCGCATCCGTTGCTTTTTGCAAAGGAGAAACTTTGCGTGTACTATCTTTCCAGTCACGTTCGGCAATGTCGTGTTCCAGCTGCTCTAAACTCACTTCGGGTTGACCTTGTTTGTTAAAGTCTTGCTGGCGGCGACGGGCGCGTTCACTTACAGAAGCGGTTAAGAAGATTTTAACTTCGGCATCGGGGAACACGTGAGTACCGATATCCCGACCTTCAGCTACTAAACCACCTCTTTTACCCCAGTTTTGCTGTTGTTTAACCAATGCTTGACGGACAGCGCTTTGTGCCGCGATCGCCGATACAAGAGATGTCACCTCAATCGTGCGAATTGCTTGGGTAACATCGATACCGTTAATCCGAACCCGCACTGTCGATTCTAAATCCTGGGTAGGAGTAAGTTCAATTTTACACTGGCTAGTTAATTCGGCGATCGCACACTCATCGTCAATGGCAATCCCCTTTTGCAGTACTAACCAAGTGACAGCACGGTACATCGCTCCTGTATCTAAATACACTAGATTTAGGTTTGCTGCCACTTGACGCGCCACTGTAGATTTTCCAGCACCGGCTGGGCCATCAATGGCGATAATAGGTTGACGATCACGCAATATCGTATTGTCAATCAAACGTGTAGAACCAAGACGAGCTGCGATCGCCAACATTCCTTCCTCCTCAACTTTTTCTAAAGACATCAACGTAGTCGGTTCAACCAATTCAATATATTCCACTGAGACCGTGCTGACCATTGCCACTTCTTGCTGTACCACTGCTATCAACTTGTTGCTATTGCGATCGCCTGCAATGAATGCAGCTTCAGCTCGTCGCAAGCCGCGATATAACACCGCTGCTTGCTCTTTTGCCGTTGCAGTCAAATATTGATTACGAGAACTGAAGGCAAGACCCGACGCTTCCCGTACTGTTGGACAAGCAACAATTTCTACTGGCAAATTTAAGTCAGCTACTAAGCGTTTAATAATTGCCAGTTGCTGACCATCCTTTTGACCAAAGTAGGCACGGTCAGGCTGTACCAAGTTGAAAAGTTTGGTCACAATCGTAGCGACACCCTGAAAGTGACCTAGCCGAGAACGACCACACAAGCCTGTTATCATAGCAGATGGGGGGATAACTTGTGTAACCTTTGATTCTTGTATACTTTTGTGGGGAACTGCCATTTCTTCCGGAGTTGGTGCAAAAATGGCATCTACCCCAGCTTGTTCACAAAATTGTTGGTCTTGCTCTAAAGTACGAGGGTAGCGTTGATAATCCTCGTTGGGAGCAAATTGCAGGGGATTGACGAAAATACTAACAATCACCGTAGAATTTTCTTGCCGCGCCCGTTGGATCAAGCTTAAATGACCTTGATGCAAATTCCCCATCGTTGGCACCAGACCGACTGCCGTCTGATACCAGTTAGTCATCTCATCTAGTCTCAGATCCTCAGTAACTGCCATCAGCTTGTTTTCTGAGCACCGTTTAGTTAAATAGCAGCGTAAAGCTGCAACTGTTGTCAGCAGGCGCACAAAAATACCCCTAGTTCTTATCGATCCCTCCCCCGCTAGTTTATATCTGAAATAGAGGGAAGAGATGGTTGAACTAGGGGAATTAAGTAATCCGGAACTGGTGATCGGGCAAAACAGTTGCGAGTTCTGAGTTCCGGTTCTGAGTAAAGAAGTGAGATTTCCTACTCAGCACTCAGCACTTGACTGAGCGCTCACACCGAAGTCACTCAGCACTTGATTATTTCTCTAAGACTTCAATATGCACTTGTGCCACGCCACTGCCCATCATTCCCAAAATCCGAGCCGCACCAGCAGATAGGTCAATGACTCGCCCGCGAATGAACGGGCCTCGGTCATTAATCCGCACCACTACAGAACGACCATTGTAGGTGTTAGTTACACGAACTTGCGTACCAAAGGGTAAGCTGCGATGAGCGGCAGTCATTTCTTCTGGATTGAACCTCTGACCGCTAGCAGTACGATTACCAGAACCATCATAGCCGTAATAGGAAGCCATGCCTCCGAAAGAGATTCGTACTGGGCCGACGGCAATCTGTTTTGGGAATTTAGGTATTGATACTGGTAGACGCACTGGTAAATTCGCAATTTCTTTTAAGGGAGATGCATTGCCTAGTAGCCTCCGCAGGCGATTGGTTGCTTGCAATGCATCTTGCGCCAGATTGTTGGTAGTACCTGCTAATCGCGTATCTTCGTTGATTTCGACAAATTCTTCGCCATTAATTTTGATTACATAGCGATCGCCATCTTGCTGGAGGGGAGCGCTTTTATTTTGCGCTTGATTAGCAGTAGATTCGCCCCCTGCTTTCCAACTTACGGTAATCTTACTCCCGTCCACATTTTCTCGATTCAACTGGTTGATCTTAGCTGCTATTACACCAGCTATCTGAACCGGATCATTGTCAACAGAGCTAATCTGGTTACTCACATGCGTTAAGTTCCCAGTACTCACCGTCTTTGGTGAATTGCTAGCAATAAGGGCGTACGATTGTACGCCCCCATTATCTCCAATTGCCCCAACTTTTTTAGTTTCAACGCTCGTATCTGGTAGAGAACTCAAAAAGGTGAGAACAGGTATATTTCGGATAAAAAGGGTTGCTGCCTTACGTCCTCCAATGTTGTGAGGATGAATTTGTGTAATCACAGCATCCAAGGTTTGTTTCCCTGCTCTGGATTGGTACTCTCCCACCTTCACCACATCAGGGGCAGACGATTTTTGGGAAGCTAGCGCATTTCCCTTGATGGTTTGAGTGCAACCGACTGAGGGTATGCCCAAAACAGCCATAGACAGGGTAACAATAATCCACAAATGTCTTTGATTCATGCGTCCGTTTTTAAAGCGACTGTAGAACTTAAGTTTTATAACTTGCGGGATTTTTCACTAGTGAGAGTGACTTCCCTCCTGATAACTCGAACTCGTTCCGTCTTCACTTTTTTTTTGATAACTGCAACAGACTAGCATGAACCTTTTAGCTTGGGGATCAGGGTTTTAGCGTAATAATTGGCAACTTGATTCAATTTAAATTCCAATTTCAAGGGCGAAACCTTTCTCAAATGGGGACTTTGGCTATGTAACGCTTTTTAATGTAAGTCAAAATTTTCTTAAAAAAACTTTACATTTATTGCACACCAAAGTAACGATACCCGATTCACATCGCTTCTAAAGGCTCGCAACGACCATTGTATTATAGATAACATCTCTATCGACTATTTACGATTAAACCCTAATATAATAACTTCAATGAAATGGCATCAGCATAAATACTTAAAATAACTTATTTAATTAAATATTTAGATTTACCTATGAATAAGTCGTGATAAGAGTTACATCTGAAATAATTATGCAAATTAGTTTGAGTTTAATATCTTTTTTCAAAGTTTTTTCTACTGAGATTAATCATGACTTTGATTCTCCATAACTAGACTAAATTTAGTAATAAATGTAACTTAATGCTACAGTATTGCTGAGTATAAAAAAAAGAGGATACTCAACTTAATATTTTTTGTGATTAATTATAAAAAAATTAGTAAATCTTGGCGATCGCTTGAAGATTAAATTTGCAATGTATTAAAAAAAACAAGAGTGATTGGTTGCCTTAAGTAGTTGCTCAAAAATGATTTTTCAGAGCAAGCTGTCTTTTCAACTGTAGAGATGTAGGGCTGTGCCCTTTCCAGGCAGAACGTTTGTACTACGAGAAAAATGACATTTTAACCCAATTTTGGTATTTTGGCTGAGGCGTAGGCGTACCCCGCCGTAGGCATCGCTTAATTTACAGTCCAAAATAAGAGGAGTTTAATGGATAAATTCTTTGTTCAATTCCAGCCAATGCCTGAAATGCCGTAAAAACGTTGATAGTACATATGCTCACCTTAAAAGGGCTAGTAAAACACGGCGCAAATAGAGCAACCATTTAAAAACCTGAAAAAGCCCACTCGCTTTGCTCGAAGTCAAAAGTTAAAAGTCAAAAGTCAAAAAAAGGATTTTGACTTTGGGTTCTAATTGTTGACCTTTGACCTTTGACTTCCCCAAAGGGGCTGACTTTTGACTTTTGATTTTTGACTTCCGCCTTGCGGTACTAGTCCTAAAATCTTAAGGTTATCTTTTTTGGCAAGTTCATGGTTCCAATTTTGTATTTCTGGCAAGATTATGATTCCAATTTTTTAATTAGGGTTGCGATCGCATTTATTAGACACACTATCTTTGATTTCGACACTTTACAGATGTACGGAGCTTATTCAAAAATCAAATAAGATTCCTATATACTAGGTAATTTGGGAAATGCTATCAGCCTGATGACAAGCCAAGCAAATCAAGGAGATTTAGAAATAGATCCATCGCCATTATTAGCTGTTCTCAACGAGTTGCATTCCCAGTACAAGTTACTGCGGGAGGGTGCAGTAGCGAAATACATTCCGGAACTGGCAAAGGCCAACCCGGAATTGTTCAGCATTTGCATTGTGACAGTAGATGGTCAGGTTTACAAAGTTGGGGACTACGAGCAACTCTTTACCATTCAGTCAATTTCCAAGGTGTTTGCTTATGGACTTGCTTTAGAAGATCATGGACTGGATTACGTTTTGACTAGAGTTGGCGTGGAACCGACAGGGGATGCATTCAACGCGATTATTTTGGATGAGCAATCAAAGCGACCTTATAACCCAATGGTAAATGCTGGAGCGATCGCCACCACCAGCTTAATCAGAGGTTTCGGCCCAACTGAACGCCTCAACCGGATGCTAGATATGTTCCGGCGATATATTGGCCGCGATGTGTTCGTTGATATTTCAGTTTTTACCTCAGAACGGAGTACAGGGCATCGCAACCGCGCAATGGCGCATCTGATGCTCAACTTTGGGATGATTGACCGGAACATTGAAGAAGCGCTGGATCTTTATTTCCAGCAGTGTGCTGTGATGGTGAATTGCCAAGACTTAGCGGTGATGGCGGCTACCCTTGCTAACAGAGGTATTAACCCGATAACCAAAGAACAGGCGGTAAATAAGCATTACATCAAAGATATTCTGAGTGTTATGTATACCTGTGGCATGTACAACTTTGCAGGTGAGTGGGCTTATAAAATTGGTATTCCGGCGAAAAGCGGTATTAGTGGTGGGATTATCGCCGTTGTACCCAATAAGATGGGCATTGGAGTTTTTTCGCCGCTGCTGGATGTGCGTGGTAACAGTGTGCGGGGGGTAAAAGTGTGTGAAGAACTTTCCCAACGGTTAGGTTTACATCTATTTGATTGTTCAGGTCAAGAGGCGAAATTTAATTGAAGGAGGCAGAAGAATTTTAGATTTTAGACTTTCCTGGGGAACGCTACGCGTAGCAAGATCCCCATAGGGGTACGGCTACGCTCAGTCGAACGATTTTAGATTTTGGATTGAACAATAAACCTCTTGCACGAATGCAAAACTACCCTCAACCCCCAACCCCTTCTCCCAAAATTGGGAGAAGGGGAGGCAATTTCAAAGTCCCTCTCCCAAGGATGGGAGAGGGATTTAGGGTGAGGGCTTTTGATTTATGCAAGAGGTCTAATCTCAGTGAACCAAAAAGTTTTTTAGAAGCCTTATCAAGCGGACATTTCACTGAAATCTACGGATATCACAAAACAACGTTTTGTTGAGCATTTCAGACGATACACCTAGCTACCTTTAAGCGACGCCGATAGCGTACCCCTACGGGGATCTTGCTACGCGCAGCGTCTCCAAGAGTTGCGTAAAGCCTGCGGCATGGCTTCGCTTAGAGCGAGTCTTGCCTACGGCACGCTGGCGCGAACGAGCGTCATAGCCCGTTGTAGACATCGCTCTAAGATTCCTTTAAAACCAATGGTGAATACTCCTAATTCCCGATGGCTGAAACCCCTGTTTTTACGTTGGTTTTTAAAAGTTTGTGGTTTACTGAATCTAAAATTTATTAGCGATCGCAAAATAACACTATATCTATATATAGATATAGTCACCAAATTCTAAATTATCCCTTTTCGCGTGTCCCTCCAACCGTATGCAACTTCAACCAGTTGCACTGTAATCTCGATTTGCTTTTGGTTCACCTGCTGACCATCAAGGCTTCGATAGAACCCGCAAGCGGGATTATCTATCAGCTAAAACCCACACTAACATTGAACTAATACCTGACTGGAGCAGCCTTGTTGCTACGGTGGAGATCAGGCGATATCCTAAACCTTGGCGCTGGTACTTCTCCATAATATAGATAGCGTACAACTCACCTTGATAAATGCGATCGCCTGTCCTGTTTTGACCTCCATTAACAAAACCAACTATTTGTCCGATTCTTCTGCTTGGGGAAGCGGGAAGATTTCACCAGCCAAGTAAGCTTGAAAGTGCTTTTGGAAATACAACCAAGAAGTCATATCTTCTCCATCTGTCAATGCTTTTGGGGCTTTTTTATATAGAGGAATACGGTTATTAATTTCGTCTTGCAGCAGTGGGGGCAGTTCTGTTAAACCATTGACTTTGCTGCCAACAGCACTGTAGATCAGATTACCGGGGCGATCGCCCATTTTCATCCAGGGAAGCCATTGACCAATCCTATCCCAACTCAGTTTGAGTTGAGAAACTGAGGGGAGGGCTGTGTTGAATAAATCTGCGGTTGGCACAGTCAATTTAAACAATTCGGCTGCCTGATAAATTGGATTTGGGCTGTATTCGGCAAATTTTGGATCGTCTGCTAAGGGATTGGGGTAATAGGGAAATATATCAAAAACGAAGGTTGTGCTGTCACCATCTACTTGTGCAGGAAAATTTCCATCGAATTTACCCTGCACTGGATTATTGGCAACGTGAATCACCGGAACTGTCTCGCCTGTCCAAGGATTTTCCCATTTGGGCAAAACCTCATCTGTTTTTGGGTTGAGATAGTAAGTCAGTTCCCTAGAAGTAAAATCCCAGCTACCTTCTGCTGTGGGAATACATCGGCTAACACTCAATCCCAGCATCTTAAACAGGAGTTGTCTTTTCTCACCGGGGATAAAGGCGTAAATTTTACCTTTCCAAATCAGGAAAGTGGACTCGCTAGGGTCGAGGGAAGAACGAGTTTTAACCCAGTGCTGGGCTTCAAGTTCTTGGATTTGGGCAACCATCTAAAGCATCCTTAGTATCTGGATAACAAAAGAATAAGCTAATCAGCATTCAAGTTGCATCTTTGGGAGAGACGCGATTAATCGCGTCTCTCCCAAAGATGCTGTGCCCTAAGCGTAGCTATGCCGCAGGCTTTACGACGCCGGCTCCATCGAGCGTACCCCTAGGGGGAAGTAGCCCTTTCAAGGTGTTGTGTGATGGGCAGATTTGTAGTTTGGTAAAAAGAGG
>NZ_CALMFY010000030.1 GCF_937863485.1 uncultured Nostoc sp.
AATTTTAGCGATCGCACCTTTTTCACCCAACCTCACAAAATCGCGTTGCTCCCGGAAAATGGTATGTCTTGGATAACATACAATTACATATTAGTAGAGAGCAGGTTAAGAGAACAAGCTCAAAGCAGCACGTTTGTTTTGTTGTAACCAATTTAGATCAGTTCAAGGAATATCTCTTGGCATACCAGATCGAAATTGTCCCTGATAAGCAACCACTGAAGGGATGTGAGCGTTTTTATATATTCGACCCAGCGGGTAACCGTCTAGAAATCGCTAAATTTACCGACTAGCTCCCGCATTAGATTTTAATGCCCGGAAGTCTTGCCAAATCGCCTTCTTGGTAGACTTGATTGATTTCATGATTTCTGTATTATATGTCTGTGTCTCCCTGTCTTTTACCTTGTCAGGGTGGAAGATTTCAGCTAACCTCAGAAATATTTCACAAATTTTTCTCTTATCTTCTGTTCTAGCTTTACCATGAGATTCTACAAATTCTTTTGTTTGTCAATGTTGATAGTAACCTTTAGCAGTTTCCCTTGAAAAATCTGATTCTGGCTCGGGGTTATCAAACAATTCATTTAGCTCTTTTGAAAGTTGTTTGCCATTGTTTTTTTGACTAATGATTCCTGTTAACTGGAGTTTAAGGTAAACTGCTTCTATATTTTTGAAGGTTTGTTTACCAAACTTTTTAGTAGTGAAAATTTCCTCAAATAGAGCATGGATCTCCTGATCTAACTCAGCCATTTTTCGGAAACGGGGACTGGCTTGATGAAAGACTTCTGTTGCGAAAGTTCGCGTCCGTTCAACAAAGTTATTCAGTTCTGTGCGTTTTTTCTTAATTTGTTTGAGTAGCGATTGGTGTGATTTTTTTAGAAACTGTAAGCGGATATGTAATTGAGACAGAGCTAGTGGGGTTTTAAGAGTAAAGTGGGATGCTACCGATGAGGTTTTTCGAGGCATAGAAGATTTATGCTTTTTTCAAGATAAAAAACCCTAATGATAACTTACACCTAAAAAGAAATTATTTTGCGATCGCTCTCAACTCAAAGAATATGAATAATACACAAAGTTTAGTATTTGCGTATACATTTATCGGCAAATAATGTAAAGAGTATGCAAAGACGGTTATTTCAGCACAGGTACTTACGTAAGATATTGACTATATAGTTATTTACACGCTATTAAAGTGTCCTTTATGTTCAAGTTACATATCCACGGACAATAGCACACAAGGAGGGCATAAAAATCTTTTTCCAAATCAAGAGTCAACTCTTTTCTAGTTCAAGCTAATATGACTTAAGTAGGTCGGTGTAAATAATTATTGTTGAGATAAATAAGACGGGGGGTAGGGACCAGGAGAAGAAAGAGTTTGAGCCTTATTTATTTTTCTTCACACAGTTTGATTTGATTGCACCGACTTACTTAGGCACTGGCAAAAACCAAATATGAAGGGTAGATTTGTTTAATGGTTGTTCAGTGATTTCTACTGAACAAAGATGATTAAGAAAGCCTAAAATGAAGGTTTATCCGGAATCGACACCCTTGTGAATTTGTATAGTGCTTAAAGCTTAGAGAGTCTGAGATAGTTAGATAAGTGAATCTTAGACAAAAATTACTCTTGTTCAAGAGTGGCTGACAAAGTATCTCGAAAAGGTCAAATTTCGGCGGTTTGTTCCTGGCCGAAAACAGCACCAATAGTAGACTGAAAACTGAAAGTTGTTGAAAAAATCAGATTTAAGTAGGTAAAAATTATGGCAAATATCATTGGAACCAACGGTAACGATACCCTATTCGGCAGTACCATCGACACCTTGACTGGTGCAGGTGGCAACGATATTTACGAATCCTACTACGGTACTTATATCACTGATTTTGGTGGGGTAGGTAAAGGCGTAAATCCCTCAGCAGCAGTTATTGCTGAAGTGGACACTCTATATTTACAGGCACCTGGCTTCACTGCCCAAAATATGCTGCTGACCCAGAATGGCAGCAATCTCGAAATCACCTTTGAAGGGCAGGTTTACCAAGGCAAATTCGTCTTGCAAAACTTTGCCCTGGAAAACCTGGAAAACTTGAGTAAATCTACAGGAGCCACTGTAGACTTGGGCAATATAGAGTTTTATGGGCAAACTACCATTACCGACAGCTTTGATGTCTTCAATGCCAATTCCACCCAAAGCACTATCTTTAACTTGAATACAGTCACCTTCCTAAACGACCTCGACAACAATGTTAACGGGTTTGACAACTCAGATGATGTGATTAATGGTCAAGGGGGTGATGATATTATTGATGGCAAAAGTGGTAACGACCTTTTGCGGGGTGGTGCAGGAAATAATACTCTCATTGGTGGTGTGGGCAATGATACATTGAACGTTGAATTTTCAACAGGCGATAACCTACTCTTGGGTGGCAGTGGTAACGATATCTTGTATGCTGGAGCAACATCCTGCAATAACTCACTTTCTGGAGGCAATGGGAATGATTCTCTTACTTCCTCTTACCTTACTACTGACGCCGGATACAACTATATTCCCTCCTCAAGCAATAACACCATTGACGGTGGCGCTGGTGACGATTACTTGACGGCTCAGTCTCCATCCGGCAATAACTCACTCTCTGGGGGCGATGGCAATGATTATCTCTCCACCTCTGGCATTAACTCTTATAGAGCATACTTTAGTTTTAGCTCATCAGGCAATAACACCCTCGACGGTGGGGCTGGTGACGATACCTTAAGTGCTGAGTATTCCTCCGGCAATAACTTACTATTTGGCGGCGATGGTAATGATTCTCTCTCTATCTCTGGGTATGTTATCACTTATAGCGCTGGAGATTATTATTACCCTTCTTTAGGCAATAACACCCTTAAAGGTGGCGCTGGTGACGATTACTTGAGGGCTGATTATTCAACAGGCAATAACTTTCTCTCTGGAGACGATGGCAATGATTCTTTCAGTCTAAGCACCACGGATACAGTACCTATCACCTCTGATTTAGTGACTCAAACAGTAGATGGGGGTACGGGTGACGATTTGTTGTCCTTCTACAGACCAGCTATAGAGGGGAGCGTTTCGACCATTTCGACCTTCAATCCGACCACTAACACTGGATCAATTACGGCGGGCACATATCGTGTTAGTTACAAGAATATCGAAAGATTATATATCTCAGGTACAAACTCCGATGATAATATTGTCGGGGGCAGTGGCAACGATACCCTCTCCACGGGTAATGGTGGTAAAGATACCATAGATGGCGGTA
>NZ_CALMFY010000031.1 GCF_937863485.1 uncultured Nostoc sp.
CATTGCCATGCCCCTACCAACGTATTTGTATCATTATTAAAGTGAAATGGTATTAGACAATCTTTTTCTACAGGCTCAAATGCTTTTGAAAGCCTAGAAATTACTGAACAGCTACTTACCCCTTCTTAAAGCCTGAGTTGCAAAACGGGCGCTCAATTGTCCTAATTACGTAGCTTGCTTCTCGCCTCTGGCGAGTATTACGTTAGGGTAGCGGTAGCGAGTCCGCGTACCCCTTCGGGGAAGCAAGCTACGCGCAGCGTCTCGTAGAGAGCGTCATTACGAATTAGAATAATACCTTGCTTACAGGGTAAGCGTATCTAAATTAGTCTTGACAAAAACCTTGGTTTGTGGATGAACGAATAATCAGAGTTTCTCGTTTGGTTTGTTTCGCAAGGCTCAAAGTGATGTCTATGATGGACTATTTGGCGTCGCCTAAAAGATGATCAATAATGCTTACTTATTGATCATCTTTTAGGATTTATTGACAAGATGCGCTTACCCTGACTTTTGACTTTTGAATGAGTGACTTTTGACTTCCCCGAACGCAAGAGCGTCCCGTAGGGAAGGGGCTGACCTTGCTTATTATCCATAGCATACAGTTGATAACCTTTGATAAGCTTTAACAAAATCACTGTCAAAGACATCTAAAAATTTTAGTAAACATACTCACTGTATTCAGCATCCTTGTATTTTTAGATAAATGTAGTTTTTTAGATATTTGTAAAGCGTCGGGGAGTCTGGCAGATGAAGATACTAGTACTAAGTTGGGAGTTTCCGCCGAGGATTGTTGGGGGAATTGCGCGGCATGTAGCGGAGTTGTACCCGGAACTGGTAAAGCTAGGGCATGAAGTCCACCTGATTACAGCAGAGTTTGGTCAGGCATCAATGTATGAGGTAGTTGAGGGCGTAAAGGTGCATCGGGTGCCAGTCGGCTATAGTAACGACTTTTTCCACTGGGTAGTCAATCTTAACCTGAGTATGGGAGATCACGGTGGTAAGTTGATTCTAGAGGAGGGATCGTTTGATTTAATTCATGCCCATGATTGGTTAGTAGGAGATGCTGCGATCGCTCTCAAACATAATTTCAAAATACCACTAATTGCCACAATTCACGCTACAGAATACGGACGTTATAACGGTATTCACACCGACATCCAAGGCTATATTAATGGCAAAGAAAACTTGCTGGCTTTCAACGCTTGGCGGATTATTGTTTGTAGCGACTATATGCGCCAAGAAATAGAAGGAGTACTACACAGTCCTTGGGACAAAATCGATGTCATTTATAACGGTATCCGAGCCGAAAAGAAACAGCATCACGTAGATTTTCATGCTGTGAATTTTCGCCGCCAATTCGCCACAGACGATGAGAAAATCGTTTACTACCTCGGTCGCATGACCTATGAAAAGGGTGTACCTGTATTACTCAATGCCGTACCTAAGATCCTTTCCCAAATGGGAGGTAACGTTAAACTTGTCATCGTTGGTGGCGGCAATACTGACCATCTCAAGCGCCAAGCCTGGGATTTGGGAATTTGGCATCATTGCTATTTTACAGGTTTTCTCTCTGATAGATACTTAGATAGATTTCAAACTGTCGCTGACTGTGCCGTATTTCCTAGCCTTTACGAACCTTTTGGAATTGTGGCTTTAGAAAGCTTTGCTTCTCGTGTTCCTGTAGTAGTTTCTGATACTGGTGGTTTCCCGGAAGTGGTGCAACATACCAAAACAGGCATTGTTACTTGGGCGAATAATCCGGATTCTTTAGCTTGGGGAATTTTAGAAGTGTTGAAAAATCCAGGTTATCGGCAATGGCTGGTGGATAATGCTTATGAGGATTTAGAGCGGCGTTTTAACTGGCTGAAATTAGCCAAGCAAACTGAAGAAGTATATCAGCGAGTTGTGCAAGAGCGATCGCAAATTGTCTGGTAAGCGACTTGTTAGATCCCCGACTTCTTCAAGAAGTCGGGGATCTAAATTCAATGTAAATTTTCTTTGAAATTACATTAGTCCTCAGAGGATGTTTGAAAAGTATTATTGCTAACAGGAAAAGCTCCTCAACCTAACCCCCCTACCCCATTCCCTACAAGATTGGACTATAAAGCAATACGCTTGGGTTAAGGCTTAACTCTTTCTCAAAGTGAATTTTTTTAACGAACCGCATTCGCGCAGCGTCTCGTAGAGAAGGACGCAAAGGACGCGAAGGAAGAGAAGGAAGAGAAGGAAGAGAAGGAAGAAATGCTTAACCCAAGCGTATTGGACTATAAAGGACACAAGCAATGTAGAGATTTTCACAGAGTAAGGCAGAGAATTAATGATTACTCTGGGTTCTTATGGCGTTAAAAAACAGTACAAGCCCTGTACGCTGGAAATTCTACCCTCTGTAGTGCCAGAGTTAAGCTAGTGCGTATTTAAATTGCAGATTTTTTCGTTAAAAGTGTCATTAGTCCTTTGTCTAAAGTCAAATTGTAAATATAAGTGACTAACGACTAATGATTAAGGGCGATCGCGAATAAATAAGCAATAAAAATGCGTAACAGCCTAGCAATAATTGCAGTTTGCTCCAAAAGCTTAGTGTGACAAAGGCATTCCCAAGCATAGCAAGGCGCTTGAAAAGTACAGGAATCAAGTTGTTGAATATGGGAACCTTCCTTATAACCCGTTTTATCGAAAACTGGAAACGCTACTTTCTGGGTGACACTGTTGATGTCTACCCCTCCCCCTCCAATGATATCCGTTCTTCTTTAGCGGGCCCAGTCCTGAGCTTAGGTGGGGGTGGCCCCGATGTCGATGATGCCATCCAGTGGATGATTAACGAAGTTAGGGGAGGTACTGACTCCGCTACTAAAGTTAATGTTGTAGTTATCCGCACTAATGGTAATCACGATTACAATCGGCTAATTTATGCCATGAGGGGTGTAAAGTTTGTGGAAACTCTTGTGATTCGCAATAGGCAAGAAGCAAACAAAGCTGAGATTTATGAAAAAGTTAGAAATGCTGATGTGATTTTCTTTGCTGGTGGCGACCAATGTGAATACATCCGCAACTGGAAAGATACCAAGCTTGAGGCTGCCGTTAAGTCAGTTTACCTTAAGGGTGGTGGTGTTGGTGGCACCAGTGCGGGTGCGATGATCCAAAGTGATTGTGTCTATGATGCTTGTGCTTCTTCCGAAAAAGGCATTGAAACTAGAGACGCACTCGAAGATCCTTACCGGGACATCACTTTTACTTACAACTTTTTCAATTGGAGCGATTTGAGGGGAACTATCGTAGATACGCACTTCGACAGACGGGAAAGGATGGGTCGAATTATGACTTTTATTGCCCGTCAAATTAAGGACGGTGTATCTAGCAGTGTTTTGGGCATAGGGGTTAGTGAAAGTACATCGGTTCTTGTGGATAAAAACGGTTTGGTAAAAGTTATGGGTAGGGGTGCGGTGTACTTTGTACTTGGTAATCATCTACCGGAAGTATGCGAACCCCGAACGCCTTTGACCTTTTCCAATTACAAAATTTGGAAAGTTCGCAGGGGCGACACCTTTAATCTTAAAAATAGACCAACTTCTGGCTACTATCTCAGGAGTGTCAAAAGGGGACGGATTGATTCAAATCCCTATTGAGTAGGGAGTGGGGGACAAGGGGACAAGGTGGATGAACGGAATTCTGAAGTGGATTCATCCAGTTCAAACACTCGTTAACGAGTATCAAAGGTGGATTCATCCAGTTCAAACACTCGTTAACGAGTATCAAAGGTGGATTCATCCAGTTCAAACACTCGTTAACGAGTATCAAAGGTGGATTTATCCAGTTCAAAGGTGGATGAAACGAGTTTTCTAACTCCTGCTCAATGCCTTATGCCCCCTTACTTTCTACCAGGGAACCACGCCATTCTCATCAAAAAACCCTCCGCTAGAACCATCATCAGGTAGAGTAGCAAGTCTCACTGCTGCTGTGGCTCCTTGCTCAACAGTGCGGTACCCTCGGTGTTGATTAATGTCAGTTGCTGTGAAACCAGGATCAGCAGCATTGACTTTAATCGGGGTATCTTTAAGTTCACCGGCCAAAAGAACTGTGATCGCATTCAATGCTGTCTTTGATGAGTTATAAGCAAGATATCTAGAATCAGCAAACTCACTATTTGGGTCAGAGTTTTGAGTCAGAGAACCTAAACCACTTGATAAATTCACTATTCGCCCTGCTTTTGACTTCTTCAAGAGTGGCAACAGGGCTTTTGTAACTGCAAACACTCCAAATACATTTGTCTCGTAAGTGTGTCGCAGTGTTTCAATATCAACTTGACTAGGTGGAAAGCGATCGCCATCACTTACTATCCCAGCATTGTTAACAAGGATGTCAAGTTTTCCGAATTCGCTCTCGATTTGTTTACCCGTAGAGTCGATTGTTTTTTGGTCGATGACATCAAGCTGAATTGTTCGGGCATCGATCTGATTTGAACGAAGTTTATTCGCTGCTTCTTCACCACGTCCTATATCTCTTGCACCAACAAGAACAGTAGCACCTCTAGAACCTAATTGGCGGGCAATCTCAAACCCGATACCTTTGTTTGCACCTGTGATCAGCGCAATTTTGCCTTTTAAATCTTCTGACATATTACTTCTCTATTTTGATAAACACTGACAAATGTTACTATCTTCGAGCAAGTCTAGTACAGCAGGCACGTAAATCCAGCTACTAAGCCGCGTCCACCTTGAAAACTGTAGTTCTTTCCGTATGAAAAGAAAAAACCCTCAT
>NZ_CALMFY010000032.1:0-40186 GCF_937863485.1 uncultured Nostoc sp.
CCAAAATCCAAAATCCAAAATCCAAAATCCAAAATCCAAAATCCAAAATCCAAAATCCAAAACTTTCATGTGGCAGGTAGCTCAGTTGGTAGAGCGCCGAAAAACATCCTTGTTCACACCTTGCCTGAGAAGGCCGACGAATTAGGGTTATCGCCTCTTAAGCCGGATGTCGCAGGTTCAAATCCTGCTCTGCCACCTTTCATTTTTGCCCGCAAGGGCCGGGAGATGAAACCATGAATTACAATTTTTTCACTAACAAGAAGACTACTACACCCCAAAATCAGCCTATCCCCGGACGAGAAGCGGAAATGGTTCAGGGACGTTCCGGCGGCTGGATGTTTGATGCTGGCATTTGGAAGATGCTACGCCGTTGTCTGTTGGTTGGCACAGCAAAAAGCACTTACTATGCCGGAAAGCAGGAATTAACTGAGGATTTTGTGACAGTTGTCAGACAAGCTGTTGCCGAAAATCCCAGCCGTGCAGCAGAAGAAATTTTGTATGCTAGCGATGGACGCGCCATCAATAACAGTGCGCCTATCTTAGCTTTGGTGCTGCTGTCGATGGGCGAAGCACCAGAAGCAAAACAGGCTTTTGGTGAAATATTTCCGCAAGTTGTCCGCACTGGTAGCCACTTCTACGAATGGTTGAACTACACCAAATCTCTGCGGGGATTTGGCAAGGTGGTGCGGGAAGCTGGTAAAACTTGGCTCTCACGGGAAGATGTCAAGGGTTTAGCTTATCAACTGTTGAAATATCAACAGCGTCAAGGCTTCTCCCACCGAGATGCATTGCGGTTGTTCCATGTGAAACCGCCTACAGAAAATCACCGTCAACTATTTGAGTGGGTAGTTAGAGGCTGGGAAGAATTGCCAGCAGACATTCCCTCAGAGGCGTTGGCGCAGATTTGGTGGTATGAGTGGCTGAAGCGAAATCCTACCCAAACCCATGAAGCTATTTCCCAAGGACGCTTAACCCACGAAATGGCTGCACCTGTGGGCAAAATGGACAAGCTTGCTTGGCAGCTGCTATTTCAGGAAATGCCAATAGGTGCAATGCTGCGTAACTTGGGTTCTTTAACTGAACTGGGTGTGTTGCGAGCTGATGAAAGCGCCAATTTGCTGCAAGTGGAAGCAGTTCTTAATCGTAGAGAACATCTGCGTAAAGGTCGCATCCATCCGATTGATGTTTTGAAAGCACTCAAAACTTATCAATCTGGTGGAACATTAGGACGCAGTAAGAAAACTTGGAACCCAGTTCCTCGGATTGTGGACATTTTAGAAAAGGCGGTTGAACTATCTTTTGATGTTGTGCAACCCACAGGTAAAGTGTTCATGCACGCTGTGGATGTTTCTGGTTCTATGGGTAGCTTGGTTGCAGATATGGGGCTGAGTTGTTGTGAAATTGCAACTACAATGGCACTAGTAACAGCAAAAGCAGAGAAAAACTACATTATTCGCGGCTTTGCTACCGAATTCCGTGAATTAGGTATCACCGCCAAAGATAGTTTTAGTTCTGCGGTTCGCAAAGCTAGCAACCAAAACTTCGGTGGAACTGATGCATCTGTGGCTTACGACTGGATGATTAAGAATAAGTTCAAGGCAGATGTTGTCTGCTTCTGGACTGACTCGGAAAGCTGGGCGGGAAATAAGCATCCAAGTCAAGCGCTGAAGGAATACCGGAAAAAGGTAAATCCCAACGTCAAGGCAGTGTATGTCACGTTGACACCTTATCAGATTACTTTGGTAGATCCTGAAGATTCGCTGTCTTGGGATTTGGCAGGGTTTGATCCGGGTACGCCTCGGATCATCCAGATGCTGGCTACAGATGAGTTGTAGATATTGCTGAAGGGTAAAGGATGAACACTTTATCTTTCATGCTTCATGGCGGGTTATCCCTGTTCGCAACTTGCCTTTCGGGGCCGAAGAATTTAGGGTTATCGGTTATGTCTCCACCATTGTGGGGATTAGCGGGTTCAAACCCCGCACCCGCCTTTGTTTTTGATTTTTACCTCACGCAAAGAAGAAGGCGATTTAATTTTTGAATGGTCGTTTTTCTATTTCAGCGATGGGTAGAAATAGGGTGTCTTCAATGTGCGTAGGCGCAGCCCGTCGTAGACATCGCAAGTTTTTTTGATACAGAATAACATAGCGATCACTGATCATCTATTCAACTACCAAATGGTTAATTAAATAATCCCCCCATGAAATTGATAATTGGTTTCCAAAAGATACCAGTTAATACATAGGGAGCGTATTTTAAAAGCGGTAAGCTAGTCTGCTTCGATGGCTTCAAAGGTAAACACTCCAAAAGAAAAGGCACTACACAGGTGAGTGCATAAGCAGTTGGTAAGACTATATACCATTTAGGAGTATCTTTTCCTATGGGTCCTATGGGGCTAGAATAAATACCTAAGATAATGAAAGAAACCATTAACAACTGTTCGCATAAAAACAAAGATTTGGGTGGTAAAAAATAAACTAATTGGAGAAAGCTGTTGTTGTCTATTTTTTGTCGCATTCCCAAAAGTACAGCCCAAGTTGCAGCCCCAACAATACCATCATCTTTCAGTCCATAACTTCTTTGAAAGCGTTTAACGCCTCTTTCAGTTTCACGACTAAAATATCCGTCGGGTTCTTTTTTGAAAAATCCTTCTTCATTGAGAATAGTTTGCAGTTCCTTAACTGCATCCTGTAATTTTGGAGACATGCTTTTTTGATTACGGTAAAGCCTGGGGTAGAAAAGGCAAGCCCAACTCAGTGGCCCAACTATTCCATCTACCTGAAGATTATTGGCTTCCTGAAATTTGATTACAGCTTCTTCTGTTTCTAAGTCAAATTTACCACTACTAGTTGAGAGAAAACCCTGAGTTTGAAGTTGCTCTTGGAGTTCAATTATTGATTCCTGTGCAGAGTTTGGCGAAAAGCCTCGGTATAATATAGGACGTTTATTGAATACACAGACTTGTTTTTCTTCTGGGAAATAACGCCGAGACGGTTTTAGTCCAAACAAGATGTTTAAGAAGTTGAGTGTTGTATTTTTCATAGTTTTTTAGAAGTTGATTTATCTGGAGCAACTCCTAGCTATTAAAGACTAAAAACGATTTATATATCTACTAACATTCACTATTAACAGCAACTCAAAAGTTACAAAATTGTTAATACTTGTGGATTTAATAGTTGTCGATAGAATATGTCAAAATTTTACCGTTAAAATGTTCCTTATAAAACATTTAATGAAAGACAAATAGGTGATATTTATGTCAGACCAGTCAGATGGTGGGAATCTGTCGGAAAACTGGTATCAAAAGGTTTCACACGACTGGGATATAGATCGTTTACTGACTGACTTGGAGTCTAAAATTCAAAAGCGATACAGACAAAATACCAAGAAAGACCTGTTACTTGGGTTGCTGTGTGGATATAGCTTGACGAAGATCAGTCAGGACTTGTACATGAATAACACTGTTGTGAGAGTGGGATTGAGCAATATCTATCGAGATATTGAAACTTTGACAGGAGAACCAGACAACAGCGTCAGATCAACCAACCTTATTTGCATTCTAGAGAGATATGGGTATCGCAGAAGTGTTGCTGCATCTAATACCAATAGCCCATCTATCCCCCATAATCTGCCATCGCCAACCTACACAGAATTTATTGGTCGGGAAGCGGATATGAATAGACTACTACAACGCCTTTCACCGGATCATGGCGCTCACATAATCACGGTGCATGGTATTGGTGGTGTGGGTAAAACCGCGCTGGTCTTAGCAGCTGCTTACCTGTGCTTAAAAGCCAGTAACGAAAACTCTTCTAACGCACCCAAATTTGATGCGATTATTTTCACTTCAGCCAAACAACAGGAACTGATTCCCGATATGATTTTGCAACGGCAGCAAAGACAGCGTAACTTGCGGGAGATTTTTCGGGTGATTGCCAATGCCTTAAGTGACTCTACTATTATTCAATCTCCTCCTAATGAACAATTTGACCGTGTACGGCAATGTCTTTGTAAACAACGAACGCTTCTGATTGTTGACAACATGGAGACTATAGACATAGAGGACAGGCATGAGGTTATAGAATTCCTATACAATTTGCCCATTTGCGTGAAAGTAGTAATTACTACCCGCGAAGGAATTGCCCTGCTACCAATCAGTTTGCGAAACTTGCCCCTGAATGATGGTTTGCAGTTGATTCAGCAACAACTTGAAGAAAAAGGTATAACTATCAACGATGAGGACTCTAGGTTGCTGTACAACTGCACTGAAGGAATCCCCCTTGCTATTGTCTACGCGCTCGGTCAAGTATCTAGTGGCTACTCGTTGAACTGGGTATTGGAGCAGTTGGCCTCTGCTACAGGTGATGTAGCTGGTTTTTGCTTTGAGAAATCAGTACAAAAAATTAAGGGACAACCACCCCACAAGTTACTGATGTCACTGGCGATTTTTCCGGACTCTCTTATCCAAGCGGCTGTGGCTGAAGTTGCTGGACTGACATCTGCTCCTGATTCTGTCAGTAATGGCTTGGTACGTTTGCAGCAACTCTCGTTAGTGAATCTCAACCCAGAGACTAGGCGATACGAGATGCTTTCTCTGACTCGTGAGTATGCCTTAACACAATTAGCCGCTTACCCAGATTTTGAGAGGGAAGCACGGAGGCGCTGGGTGAGATGGTATCTAGATTTTGCTTACAGATATGGCGGAGAAGATTGGGAGAAATGGATACAGGATGACAGGTTAAAGGAAGAGGAAGGAAATCTGCAGGCAGTACTTTATTGGTGTAAAAACCAAGACCACTATGCAGAAGTTAGGGATTTATGGTTGCTCCTGAACCACTACGCCAATCTCTATGCTTATTGGGACGATCGCCTTGATTGGTTGCAATGGCTCATAGAACAATCAGAACGACGTAGTGAATGGTCATCTTTGGTGAAATTCATGATCCGCAAAACCTGGCTACTAATTCGGGAGTGTTCACCCCAAAGTCTGACAGCAGCAGAGGAAATATTGCGGCGGGCGTGGGTTTTGCGTGACGATGTAGATTCATGCGTTCAAGCTGACTTAGCCGAAAGTATAGCTAGGCTGCAAATCAGACAGAAAGATTATCAAGATGCACGCCATTGGCTAAAGATAGAAGAAAAATTGGTGAGCGAGGCGAAGTTAGAGGAGCGAAAGCACATCCGCTATTTTATTCCCGTTCTTTACCATCGGGCTGAAATTTTTTATTTAGAAGGTGAATATGTTTTAGCCAAACAACTCTTTCAAGAGGTGATGACAAGTGCAGGACAAATTAGTTGGTATCGGGTGATTAATTCTGCTCAAAATTGGCTAGCTGATATTGCAATAGAACAAGACGATCGCGATGAAGCTCACAAGCTATTAATTCAAGGCTTAACAGTTGCCGAAAGCACTAATAATAAACGGCGTTTAGCTCGTTATCAACGTTCTCTTGCCCGTTGGGAGAATCAGTGGGGAAGTGCAGAGAAAGCCCGCCAATTATCAATTCAGGCTATTAATGGTTTTGAGCAGTTGGGAATGACACGGGATGCACAGGAAATGCAAATTTTCTTTGATTCACTGTAATCATTTGCAAACACGCATCTCCAGTTTTTCTAGAGCTTGGCTGCTGCCCAGAAGCGCGATCGCATACCCGCCCAAACTAGGCATCGCAAACATTTACCTTTTGTAGGATAGACAAGATACTTTTTTGGCAAGATAATGTAATACAACTTAGCAATATTCGAGCGATCGCTGTTCCTTTTGGATGTAATTGCTATTAAGGCGGCAATCTGCTACATATCAGCCTGATTTCATCCCAATTTGTCCACCTAAAGACAGTAGATGAAGTTTTGTCTGAGTAACTATAAGGGATGAAATAGCTCTGCTTTCCAAAAAGTGAAAAAGGAACAGATTTTTATGACATTTGATTACGACCTGTTTGTCATTGGTGCTGGGCCTGGGGGATTGGCAGCAGCTAAAAAAGCAGCTAGTTACGGAGTCCGTGTAGCTGTTGCTGAACAAGAAGCAATCGGTGGAACTTGTGTAAATCGCGGTTGCATTCCCAAAAAACTGATTGTTTACGCCGCTGACTTCGCCCTGCAAAATCAAATAGCGCAGAGTTATGGGTGGAGTGACTGTGAAACATACTTTGACTGGACATTATTTATTAAGTCAGTACACCAGCATATTGACAAGATTAACCAATCCTATTTTCAGCAATTGCACAAAGCTGGAATTGAACTAATTTCTGAATATGCCACTTTCATCGATACTCATACTATCAATATCGATGGACGCAAAGTTACAGCAGACAAAATTTTAATTGCTGTGGGAGGACAACCCCTCAAGCCCCAAATCCCAGGTATAGAATACGCCATCACATCCCGCGAGATGTTTCAGCTGCCTTATCTGCCGAAACGTTTAGCAGTCATTGGCGGCGGCTACATTGGCATCGAATTTTCCAGCATGATGCACGCTTTTGGCTGCGAGGTGACGGTAATTGAAAAAGACGAGATGATTTTATCGGGGTTTGATAATGACATTCGCTCTGCGGTACAACAAGGTTTGATTAAACGGGGAATTAAGTTGTTCACCAACAGCGCTAGTCAAGAAATCAAATTCTCCGAAGAAGGTTTGTTGTTGACTATTACTGGTGAGAACCGAGAAATAATTATAGCAGATACCATCTTAGTAGCCACAGGTTACGCTCCAAATACCAAGAATCTTGATTTGGAAAATGCCCATGTTGAACTTGGTGAAGATGGTGCAATTAAAGTAGATGAATACAGCCGCACCAGCCAAGAAAACATTTTTGCTGTAGGTGACTGCACCAGCCGCCTGCAATTGTCTCCAGTGGCTAAGGCAGAAGGTATTGCCTTTGCCGATACAGTTTTTGGGAACAAGCCGCAAAAACTGAATTATGATTATGTGCCCACTGCTGTTTTTTGCCGTCCAGAAGCGGCTAGTGTAGGAATGACAGAAGCGAAAGCACGGGAAAAATTTGGTGAATCTGTACAATGCTACTGCACCCAGTTTCAACCACTGTTGTATCAGTTAATCGAGCAGAATGAGCCAACTACTATGAAGATAGTCTTAAATGGTGATTCTGGGCAAGTTTTGGGCGCTCATATGGTGGGTGAACACGCAGCAGATATCATTCAAAGTCTTGGCGTGGCAATTCGCAAGGGCATTACCAAAGAAGATTTGGATGAAACAATAGCCATTCATCCGACGACAGGAGAAGAATTCTTGTCCTTAAATTAAAATCACGTGCAGGATTGAGTGAAGAAGACACGAATAGAGAAGGGGACGGGGTGTATGGGAGAAAATCCTTCTTCTCTGCTCCCCGCCCTTATGCCTAATTATTCTTGGGGAACTCCAAAAATTAAATTATCCAAATCCTTGTATCCAATACAACTATCAGATTCTGCTTCCCCTGCTCAAGAACAGCTTCCACAGCAATTGGATATTTTTTTATTTGTCAGTCTCTTGTCCTTCTGAACAAGATTTTGTGGGAGTGCCTAAATCGTCTAAAGTATTCATTAATGAGTCATCCTGTGGCATGAGGTATCTGCTTTGGGAATTTACAACATCATTAAAAGCTTCAAGAGCTTCAAGATCCTTAAGAGCCTCTGATGCAGACTGATATCGCTGTTTAAAGTCATCCAGCACCATTTTACTGAGAATCTGAGCTAGGGAGTGGCTCACCTGGGAGCGTAGTTTACCGCCGTAGGCATCGCTCCATTTTATCTCTCCATCAGCATCTCTATCTAGCTCACGGGGTGCTATACCAGTCAAGGCTTTAATTCCAACCATGCCGACTGCATAGATATCACTACTGTAGTGTGGCCGCCCAAAACATTGCTCACTTGGTGCGTAACCCTGAGTACCAATGCCAATGGTGAAGGGGATTTGCTCTTGATGATCAAGCTGTTTTGTGCTGACTTCTTTGACAGCTCCAAAGTCAATCAGTACTAGTTTACCGTCTGAATGTCGCCGGATGATATTGCTGGGTTTAATATCCCGGTGAATCACGTTGTTTTTATGGACAAATATTAATGTTTGCAATAAGTCCCTGACAATTTTGATAACTGCAACTTCTTCAATTGCTCTACCTGTTGGGAGTTCCTGATTTAAAGGATGACCAATTATCTGTTCTTGCACTAAATAAAATTCTTCATCTTCTTCAAAATACGCTAAAAGTTGAGGGATTTGACCGTGCGTTCCCAATTTTTCTAGTGTTTGCGCCTCTGAGTTAAATAAACGTCTGGCAAATTGCAAGGCTTCTGGTTTGGTGCTGGCTGGTTTTAGTTGCTTGACAACACATCGTGGATTACCAGGACGTTGGGTATCTATGGCAATGTAGGTTTCGCTGAATCCACCGGAACCGAGAACTTTGACAATTTTGTAGCGTTGAGCCAGGACTTTCCCTGATAAAGCTAAATCTCGTTGCTGAATTAGGTCTTGTAAGTCATCTTGTTGGCTAATAATCTCTTGGACAACGGGGGAAGTTTTATACTTCTGAAATATATCTAATAATTGGCGTTTTCTGATGCTTTCCCTGACCAATGAGGTTGTCAGATAGGAAAGTCCAGTCATCGCGATCGCGATCATTGGTAAAGTAGTAGGGAAAATTAACTCACTATAGACAAATAACCCATAACTAATTCCTACCCAAGTGCCAGAAAGGGCAAGGCTATATAGAAATCTATTGATACTACGTTTGCGTCTGCTAATCATCAAGGCTGTACTGCCAACTAGAATTAGCACAAACAAACCTCGCAATGGTGCACTGTTAATTCCTGGGGCGATCGCTTTACCTTGCATCAAAGTTGCGATCGCATTGGCGTGAATTTCTACGCCCGACATAGGTTGAGTGCTGTTGCTAGCAGCAACTGGATAATAATCATTGTTTAACTTATCTGTTGCACCAATCAGCACTATTTTGTCTTTGAAGACCTTTCCCTGTTGTAAATAGGTGTTCCAGTTTTCTGGGTCGAGTACATGCCAAAAGGGTATTTGCTCAAATGTACCCGCAGGCCCCCAAAAATAAATGCGATCACCCTTTGGTTGAGGATAATTTACTTGTGCTGCCCTAAGCGCTGCTTCATCAAAAGAAGGTAGCTTCTCGAGCAAATTATCTTCAGCTAGTAACTTAGAAAACTCACTCGCCAATCGATCAACTTTACCATCTACCTCTACGGGGAAATTAACTGAGCCAATGGACACTGACCCTTTACGAAACATCTGTTGTGGGTCTATGAGTTGTATAAAAGAGCCTTGGTGCGTCTGGGAATTTTTGTAGACGGCTGCTAAGGTAACTTTGCTGCCATATTTTTCTAATACTGCCTGGAGTTGGCGATCGTCAGTAACTCCATAACTACTTTGCGTGTCAAAAAGGACATCTACTGCTACAGAGCGGACACCGGCTTTGATTAACTTTGTGATTACCTGAGCATATGCAGCACGTTTATAAGGATAAGATTTCAGTGTTTCTAGGTAGGCATACTGTTTCGGATTTGTTTTATAGTACTGTTCGGGAACTGATATTGACTGATCGTCTATTGCTAAAATTACGATGTCTTCTGGAGGCACAATCGACCCACGCAGTTGAAAAAAGCCAGAAAGCGCCTTATTTTCCATCACTTGAACCAAGTCCCCACCAGAAGCACTCAGCACTGCTGCACCGATTGCCCAAGCACCAGCGAGGAGATGACCTAAGCGAACCATCCACCTAGATTGGCGAGCCGATGCTGTTGAGGTTACTTTTGTCGGTTTACTTGACAGTTTATTGGCAGCAGAGACATAGTTTTTAGTTAAGGTAGATGTAGGTTCTTCTGCCATATCGTGTTACTGATTGATTTAAGTCCAACACTTTTATTTATTCAGACCACGTTTTAGTACAAGTACATTGAAATAAGACTTAAATGACAATCTTATACATTTGTAAAGTATCTTCTATTCATCAACAAACTTTTATTGGCAGAGCTAGCCCCCAAGAGATTCCTACTCAGGTAGTGCTTAAGTTATTCTTTTCCTGTTGAGTGAGTTACAAGTAGTAATTGTCTCATAGATCAGACCCGGATATACTTCGCCTCTGCACTTGGTTGCGGCAAGATTTTACCCTCACCTAACCAACAACTACGCTCTTAACTGGGTGTTTTACCAGAAGCTGTCCCAAGTCCGTCTTCTGTCTTTAGCGCAATATTGGTACTTCCCACAAAGCGTGTCCTGATACTGACAGCAAAACTTATAGATAGGCATTAATTTATATCTTACCCTAAGCCTATGCTATACCTCTTTAGGAGTAAACTTTAATGTTATACAGCGATGAATGCTGTTGCTGGTTCAATTTTATTGGTAGATTTTGATCACAGGGTGACTCTTGCAGTGCCGGAGGTGAATAAGGTTTAGCACCCGGGATCTCGACTCCAATGTTGCATCTGTTTTTATGCCTTGAAAGAGGTAGGATAAAACCTATAGATGAAGAGCTACTTTATAGATATTAGCAAACTTGCTATTTGAAAATTGCTATAATCTATTGTTCCATCTAAATTCATTTATATTATTAGGTGTAAATTTGTATGGGTTCTCCAATGAATCGTCTGTCTATTTTTGTAGACGGAAACAATATGTTCTATGCTCAACAAAAAAATGGCTGGTTTTTTGACCCGCGACGAGTCTTAGAATACTTAAAACATGAGCAATCAGAAACAACCTTAATTAATGCATTCTGGTACACTGGTTTAAAAGACCCACAAGATCAGCGAGGTTTTAGAGATGCTCTAATTAGTCTGGGATATACAGTCCGAACTAAAATTCTTAAAGAATACTATGATGATACTTCTGGTCGGTACTCGCAAAAAGCGAATTTAGATATTGAAATTGTTGTAGATATGTTTAATACAGTAGACCAGTATGACCGAGTAGTATTATTCAGTGGCGATGGAGATTTTGAAAGAGCAATTGAATTATTACGTTCAAAAAATACACATATTACGGTAGTATCAACAGAAGGAATGATAGCTAGAGAGCTACGCAATGCTACTGACAGATATATAGATTTAAATGATATCAGAGATCAAATAGAAAAAACCGAAGGTTAGTAGCCTTAACAATTATTTACAAAGGTAAGAGTAAAAGAAAAACTAAGGTTGAAGATATTTTGAGCTACAAGTAACAACTAAACAACAAACGGCATATGACAAACAAAACTGATCGAATCATCATTTTTGATACTACACTCCGAGATGGAGAGCAATGTCCCGGAGCGACTCTGAATATAGACGAAAAGCTAGTTATTGCCAAGCAATTAGCGCGTCTGGGCGTGGATATAATTGAGGCAGGCTTTGCCTTTGCTAGTCCTGGAGATTTTGAAGCAGTTAAGAAAATTTCCCAAATTGTGGGGACAGAAAATGGCCCAGTAATTTGCAGTTTGGCAAGAGCGATTAAAGGAGATATTGAAGCAGCCGCAGAAGCGTTAAAACCAGCAGTTAACGCCAGAATTCACACATTTATTTCGACTTCTGATATTCATTTAGAGTATCAGTTGCGGAAGTCACGGGCAGAAGTGCTAGCGATCGCCGAAGAAATGGTAGCATACGCCAAATCCTTCATGACAGATATAGAATTTTCACCAATGGATGCGGCTCGTACCGATCCAGAATTTCTTTACCAAGTGTTAGAGCGAGCGATCGCAGCTGGTGCAACAACAGTTAATATTCCCGATACTGTGGGTTACACAACCCCTAGCGAATTTGGGGCAATAATTAAAGGGATTATCGAAAATGTCCCCAACATCGACCAAGCGATTATTTCCGTTCACGGTCATAATGATTTAGGCTTGGCAGTTGCTAACTTCTTAGAAGCCGTCAAAAATGGCGCACGGCAACTAGAATGTACAATCAATGGGATTGGTGAACGCGCCGGAAATGCATCACTAGAAGAATTGGTGATGGCGCTGCATGTGCGGCGACAATATTTTAATCCCTATCTCGGAAGACCAGAAGAATCTCAAGAATCCCTGACAAATATCGACACTAAGCAAATTTACAAAACCTCACGCTTAGTTTCCAATTTGACGGGAATGTTAGTACAACCAAATAAAGCGATCGTCGGGGCGAATGCCTTTGCTCATGAGTCTGGGATTCACCAAGATGGTGTGTTAAAAAACAAACTCACTTATGAAATTATGGATGCCCAATTGATTGGCTTAACAGACAATCAAATAGTTTTGGGCAAACATTCAGGGAGAAATGCTTTCCGCACTCGGTTGAAAGAATTAGGCTTTGAACTGTCGGATACTGAGTTAAATAAAGCATTCGTCAGATTCAAAGAGGTAGCAGATAAAAAGAAAGAAATTTCTGATTGGGATTTAGAAGCGATCGTTAACGATGAAATCCAACAAGCACCTGATTTGTTCCGGGTAGAGTTGGTGCAAGTTTCCTGTGGTAGCAATGCCAAACCCACCGCTACAGTCACCCTCCGCACCCCAGAAGGTGAAGAATTAACCGATGCTGCGATCGGTACTGGGCCAGTGGATGCAGTTTACAAAGCCATCAACCGGGTGGTGAATGTGCCCAACGAGTTGATTGAGTTTTCTGTGCAGTCAGTAACAGCTGGGATTGATGCCATTGGAGAAGTGACGATTCGTTTACGTTATGAATCTAGAGTGTTTTCTGGTCATGCAGCGAACACAGATATTATCGTGGCATCTGCTCAAGCTTATGTAAATGCGCTGAACAGGCTGTATTCTGCATTGCAAACTCAAGAAAAGCAACAGGAAGTAACTGCACAGAAAGTGTAAAAACAATCGAACCACAGATAAACATAGATGTTTATCTGTGGTTCTTTTTGCTAATATTCGGATTTTTGCAAAAAGTCAAGTCTATTGAGTTGATTATGAATATTTTTTACTTTTTTGGATTTTTTGATTTACCTTATATCCATAAAACTTTATTCTGAGAAATGATGTTTATAGTCAGTCAGCTTGTATGAGTAGCGAAAAAACTCCAGAATTGCCGCTCTGGGTACAAGATAGAGATATAGTCATTGCTCATGATGAAGAAGTACAGTGGCGAGAAGGAAAACGCCCAGATTATTCTTACACCAATGAATTTCTTCATCAAGAAAGCAAATTTCAGCATCCAGAAGGTTCTTTAGAAGCGATCGCCCAAAATTTAGTCCGCACTTTTGAGATGGAAGCTTCTAATAAATCTAATCCTCAACAGTGGCTTTCGATTGTTACTGATAAATTTAGGATGAGTAGCAATGGCGAAGAAAAATACACTGCTGAAGATGTTGCAGTTCAAGGTACTTATAACTTATTTCTGGGTGAAAGTGAGCAGTACAGCTCAAAATCAGAAACCTTTGAATCTTCAGTTCAAGTTTTTCATAATACTTTTCGTAATGGCTTTCTTTGGGAATTAACAGAAGTGCTTTCGGGGCCGCCTAATGTTACTTTTATGTGGCGACATTGGGGAACATTTAATGGTTCCTATAAAGACTATGCACCTACGGGAGAAACAGTAGAAGTAGTGGGAGTTAGTATTGCTCGCGTCACTGAAGATTTAAAGATTGAATCTTTAGAGCATTATTTTGATAGGAGTGCCTTTCTTCAGAAATTAACGGCAGGCGGTTGTCCCTTCCATTCCCAAAATCAAAACAGTCACTAATGTTTTTCTGGTAGTCAAATAGTTCGCTTGATCAGCGCTTTTACTAAACAACTGGGAGCGCTATAGCGTTTCTCAGTTGAGTCCAACAGACCTAACAAGAACAGCTCCAACCCTTGTAGCGTTGGGGAGTAAGATTCAAAGCCTCTCTCCTTTTAGGAGAGAGGAATGGAAGTGAAATCAAAGTGCATTGCATACAAACGAGAAGTGCTATATCGAATGAAACTGATTTATATAGGCTTTGCCAAATTTAGACATTGCTTATGCTTGATCAGCATTAGTATTTAGACGGATCATAATTTTTTCTGGCTCTGTTAAATTTTTAAAACCATAACGGCGATAAAGTCCATGAGCATCTTTTGTGCCTAACATCCACCTTTGAACGTCTTGTAATTCTGGATATTCCAAAATATATTCTACAAACCATTTTCCTAAACCCTGTCCTCGATAAGGCTCCAGAATAAAAACATCTTTTAACAATGCAGAAGTCGCATAATCAGTGATGACTCTAGCAAAGCCAACTTGTTTATTATCTTCATAAAGTCCAAAACATAAAGAATTATTTATTGCCTTTTCCACAGTGGCTAACGGTATGTTTTCAGCCCAATAGGAACTTTGTAAAAAATCATGAATCATTTGAACATCTAATTTAGATTTATCGGTGTTGATGTAAAATTTATGTTTTAATTCTTCGTTCATTTGCCTGAATCTTTTATTTAATATATTAATGCGTAATAATTAATTATAATTCATTCTTGCAGTCAGTGCGTTGCAACCCAAGATGATGAAATTACTGAACCTTTAGCTAGATAACAAAGGCTATATTCAGTGTTCAAGTATATGGGTGCATCTACTATTGATTATGAATCAGCCGACAACAAAATCTTGGCAAGAAGTTCGCGCAGCTTTTAAAAAAATTTGGGGTTATGAAGATTTTCGTCCACCACAGGGAGAAATTATCAGCAGTTTATTAGCACAAAAAGATGCGCTGATTATTATGCCTACAGGTGGAGGTAAGTCGATTTGTTTTCAACTTCCTGCACTGCTACAAACAGGATTAACCTTGGTAGTTTCGCCCTTGGTGGCGTTGATGGAAAATCAAGTACAAGAACTACGACAAAGCCACCAGAAAGCAGCGCTTTTACATAGTGAATTGTCTTCATCTCAACGTCGTGCAACTCTGCAAGCTTTAGAAAATCAACAGCTAAGATTACTTTATTTATCGCCAGAAACTTTGTTAAGTGCGCCAGTCTGGGAAAGATTATGTCAGCCGCAGTTGCAAATTAATGGCTTAATTTTAGATGAAGCCCATTGTTTAGTGCAATGGGGTGATACTTTTCGCCCAGCTTATCGCAGATTAGGGGCAGTGCGTCCTGCACTACTAAAATCAAAACCACCGGGAACAAAAATTAGCATTGCTGCTTTTACCGCTACTGCTGACCCCTCAGCCCAAAAGATTATTCAAACAGTTTTACAATTACAGCAACCAGAGATTTTCCGTTTGAATCCCTACCGTCCTAACTTGCATCCCAGCGTTCGCATTGCTTGGACACCACGAGGTAGGAAACAACAATTATTAAAGTTTATTCAAAATAGACCGCAACAATCTGGATTAGTTTATGTTCGTACTCGGAGAGATAGCGAGGATTTAGCCCAATGGTTAGCAGACATGGGTTATGCCACAGCTAGTTATCATGCGGGATTGGGTGCAACAGAACGTCGTGCGGTAGAAGCAAGTTGGTTAGGTGGCAAAATACCCTTTGTTGTGTGTACCTGTGCGTTTGGTATGGGGATAAATAAATCAGATGTTCGTTGGGTAGCCCATTTTCACGCACCACATCTGCTGTCTGAATATGTGCAAGAAATTGGCCGGGCTGGAAGGGATGGGAAACCGGCCGAAGCGTTGACATTAGTGAGTGAACCTACGGGGTGGTTAGATCCGGAGGATAAGCAAAGACAGCAATTTTTTCAAGAACAAATGCGATCACAACAACAAATAGCGCAGCAACTTGTGAAAAAATTACCAAAACAGGGAGAAGTGAATGTAGTAACCCGACAATTTCCCGAAGGTGCGATCGCCTTAGCTTTACTCCATAGCAATGGTCAACTAAACTGGCTTGATCCTTTCCATTACACCATTGGGCAAAAAACGGGAACTCAGCCACCAACCCAATTATACGCTGCTAAACAAATGCATCAATATCTGACAACTAAGCAGTGTCGTTGGCAGTTTTTGTTAAATGCCTTTGGTTTTGATAAAGAAGCAACTAACTTGCGTTGCGGACATTGCGACAATTGCCGTAAATGAGTATCAAAGACTCGTCGCCGAGTATCAAAGACTCATTCACGAGTATCAAAGACTCGTCAGCGAGTATTAAAGACTCGTCAGCGAGTATCGAAGACTCGTCAGCGAGTATCGAAGACTCATTCACGAGTATCAAAGACTCGTCAGCGAGTACAAAAGACTCGTCAGCGAGTATCAAAGACTCATTCACGAGTATCAAAGACTCGTCAGCGAGTATAAAAGACTCATTCACGAGTATAAAAGACTCGCCAGCGAGTATAAAAGACTCATTCACGAGTATCAAAGACTCGTCAGCAAGTGTAAAAGACTCATTTATGAAGATTACTTCCTTGCTGCTTGTTCGCCGTTAGGTGTTCTTGCTACAATACCTAAATTCTTTTAATAACTGCGATCGCCTTTATTCTTCGTTAACCGAATTCAAAAACCTTTACTCATCGGTCAAGGTGCAAACGATCCACGGGTGAAACAATCAGAAAGCGATCAAATTGTCAACGCAATGCAGGAGGCTGGTTTGCCAGTGCAATATGCACTTTACACAGATGAAGGACATGGTTTTGCCAGACCAGAAAATCGCTTGCACTTTTTTGCGATCGCAGAAGAGTTTCTCGCCAAATACATAGGCGGTAGATTTGAACCTTTGGCAGATATCCCGGGTCATTCAGGAATAGTTAAATAAAGTTTCACGCATGGTGGTTAGTGTAATTCATTGACCACCTTTTGGCGGCAAATATTTGAGAAACTTAGATTTCGCACGCTCCCACATCTGCTCAGACAATACGTGCCCCTGGTTCTCCTCAATAAAGTAGGTAAAGCTATCTTTGGCTTCACACTTATAATAAGCCTTCTCAATCGTCTCCATAGCCTTCGTGATCTCAAGCATCGGACTGCGTCTATCCTCGGTGCCAAAATTGAGGTGTAGAGGACGAGGAGCAATCAGGGCTGCAATATCTGGTGTATCTCCGTATTGGTTCAAACCAGGAATAAAGATGCTGAAATCAACAATCAAACGAGTCCTATGAATCGCTGAGTAAATAGGCAAAGTGCAATTTCCCACCAAACATTTGAGGCGTGTCTCCCACGGGCCAACCAGGCATGTGAAAGTCGAGCCAAGGGAATGACCGTAGCAACCGATCGCATCAGCATTCACATCCGGTCGCGAACACAAATAATCGATAGCTCTATGCATATCAAGTATGTATTTCCATGCAAGGCACTTCCCGTTCACGAGATAGCGCAAGAAAGCAAAGCGCTCAAAATCACTTCCTCGAAGAATCGAGTCCTGTCGTTCCTCAAAGCACAGGGCGTCTGGACAAAGCACAACATATCCTTCATGTGCCAGAGCAACACCTGTGAATTGTGTCGGATCGCCTATAAGACCAGCCGATTCGCTTTTGCCAAGCGCCCAATTATTATTATGCTGATGCCAGAGTGCGATCGCTGGGGCAGGTGATTTGGAAGTCACACCATCCGGTACAAGAACATATGCAGGCACACGCTCTCCAAGTTCGACCTGATATGTTACTTTGTCAATTCGATATCCCTCACGAACTATAGAGTCCTCCAGCCGTGGATCGAGCGGACAAGGCTCGGGCCACTCACCTCCCAAGCATCTGAGAAGATTCCGGCGAAAGTCTTCTGATTCGTTCATTTGGGGTAAAATCACTTAGCAGAACTGGCGTTGCCTCTAGTTTACCAATAATTATTGTCAGCAGCAGGCTGGTTTGCCAGTGCAATATGTACTTTATACAGATGAAGGACAGGGTTTTGCCAGATTAGAAAATCGCTTCCACTTTTTTGCGATCGCAGAGGAGTTTCTCGCCAAATACTTATGGTGGTAGATTTGAACCTTTGGCAGATATCCCCGGTCATTCAGGAATAGTTAAATAAAGTTTCACGCATGGTGGTTAGTGTCATTCACCGACCACCTTAATATTTTTAATCAAGTAACCGTAGATTCAAAAGCAGAATGCAACCTAACTATTAAGTTCAGTAACAACTTTTGTGGCTGCAATTAAATGTTTTGTAAAAGTAGCATATCCATTTGGACAGCAAGTTTTAATAATACCTAAATCAATCTGAGAAGCTAAGTCCCATCGAATTTGAAGCGGACGTTGATTGCTACTTTCTTTCGAGAGATAAGTTGATTCTGTAATCGCTGTCTCTAAAATATCCTTGGTACCATCTAAAGCCTCTAAATTTTTAAGTTGTTCAAGCTCTACACCTAAAATTTTTGAAATAGTTTGAGTGTCAGCTAGCAACCAGGTTTCAAAATTTCTAATTGCTAAACCTCCTGCACTACGATCATTGATTGGTTGCTCATTGACATCTAAGTGATTGTCACGAATCTTATTTAAAGCACGTTCTAAATCCCGCTGCCTTTGAGATAGGTTATCATCCGCATCAACCACAATGAGGATCATATCTACCTCCTCTGGCTTCCAAGAGATAACCACCTTTGCTAAATATTTTGGATTTAAGACTGAATGTCCAACTGTTCGTTTAAAACACTTACTTTCACTGATTAATGGATGTCTCTGTACAAAATTACAATCAGGTAATCCAGCAGTTTTAAGCTCTCGTCTAATTAATATATGAAGTGCCCCCTCATTATTTCTTTCAATAACCTTTCCACCGTCTTCTGGTTTAATATACGGAATACTTGCTCTCAGTTCTGTCTGCCCTTCAGCAATTAGCCCAATACGAATCGGACGATTCATACCGGATTGCCTCCAAATGTATTCGTAAACCAAAGCTCACCTAACTCTCCATCATAAGCTTCCAGCGCTTTCTGGAAACGCACAGAATCTATGGGTAAACTATGGACTTGAGTTCTACCTTCGTTATCTAGCTCAACTGCACGTACTTCATGGGGTTCAACATAATTTAGTAGTACAGGAGAATGAGTTGTGATTAAAACTTGAACAGGCTTACCAGTAATTCCTTCTGTTGAGATAATTTTCAACAGGTCTATCATTTTGTGCAGCAGCCAAGGATGAACTCCATTCTCTATTTCTTCAAAGCAAATGATACTTGCAGTGTTCTCTTGATACAGCGCAGTTAGGAAAGCTAGGATTCTAAGTGTTCCATCTGATATGTCATAAGCAGGAATATGGTGTTCTGAATATCTATCAATCAATTCCAGTAAAAAGGTTTGATTTTCTCCACGGGGCAATACAATTCTTTGTATGTTAGGAACAAGCCGTGTCAAACGCTCCTCTAATTCATCAAAACCTTTACGATTAGCGTGCAAAATATCAACTAGAGCATAGGTAATTCCTTGTCCAGTCCTGTCCATACTGCCAGTTGATACGGCTTTACTAGAGAGATCGACTGGGGCAAAATCATAAATACTAACCTTTCTAAGGGCATTTGCAAGTGGAGAATCTAAATATTGGTTAGAAACAAGAAATTGTCTTAGATGATATGTAGAGTCACCTGTTACACTGCCAGTAGTTTCAAGATTTCTTATATTGACTTTTCGCTGAGGATAATCAAGATGAACTGATAGGTCTAAAAAGTTTTTAGATTTTTCATAAGGAATGTTTTCTTTTGTAGTAAGGGTACTAACCTCAAACAAAAAATAATCTGGCTTTCCATGCCAGAATTTAGATTCAATGCTCGGCTGGTTCTTGTTTACAGTCTTTAAAGACTCTGTAAAAAATTCTATTATCTCTTTAATACTTGTATTGGCTATCATCCTTTGGAGAAAATCAGATACTACAGCAAGAGCTTCACAAATGTTCGACTTTCCAGAACCATTAGGCCCAATGAATACGGTTAATGGTTCTAAAACTATTTCGGTATCAAAGAGGCTTTTATAGTGCTGAACTCTTAGTTTAGATAACATCTGTTTGATAGTAAGCAGATTTAGCTATTCTATATTAGTCCTAAATGATTAGTGAAGTTTTACTCCCTTAGCTCCATTTTTCATGTTACCAGTTAATGCTATGTGAGACGTGTGCGATCGCACCTCTAAAATTACTTCGTCTGTCTACCTTTTAAATTTAAGCTAAGAAATGGCATCACCCGCATTGCTTTCTTTAGCGTTGAGTATTTGATCTGCGGTTAGCTGTAATTCTTTTAAGATGGTAGAAGCGATCGCAGAGGAGTTTCTCGCCAAATACTTAAGTGGTAGGTTTGAACCTTTGGGAGATATCCCTGGTCATTCAGGAATAGTTAAATAAAGTTTCACGCATGGTGGTTAGTGTAATTCACCGACCACCTTAATATTTTTAATTCAGTAAGCATAGATTCATGGAAACTATTTTATCCATTTTCGCCAATCAACATTTGACTCTTCACAAGGGTTGTAGAAATTTGAATTGCCCGTAACAAGAACTTTAGCAATCATTTGCATTGACTTAGCATCACTCGGTTGAAAATGCCTATCAGCTTGATAATTCCATCCAAAAACATCTGGATGATGCCAATTGTCTAGTTGAATGACTTGTAATAAATCATTTGACGCAATTAACTGTAGCTCATTTTCAGTAGCTAACATTTTACTGCGGTACTCAGGTAGTAGGTGAACCAGAAGATCGAAACCAAAATTCCAGCGATGATGTCGTTCAATTAATTGGGGATCTAAGGTCAAAGCTTCGCCACGAATTATCAAATGTAAAGTATTTGTATGCTTCGAGTCGTTCTCGTTCTCAATTGCTACTGGGAATAAAGTCTCAACCAGTCCATTTTCTAAGTCTGAACGGTTACTGAAAGCAGAGATTGCTAATACAGGTTGGATGCCAGCAAGACCATACCAATTTTCGAGTTGCTCGAATACAATAACCCAATGAGTATCACTGCGAAAGCCTGTCAGTCGAGCAGATACCATGTGAATGTTGATTTTATTGAAACCTGGAAAATCAAGATTTCCATGAGCTTTATCTAAACAGTTTAGGATTTGATCAACGGTGTAAGTTACCATACAGCACCTAAAAACAAACCATCAAATTCAATGGGATTTTAGCAAAAGTAAATGTGGGGTTAGTCCTCATAATTATTTGATTTCACAAGCTTAAGTATTACTTTCTTCAGCGTTGAGAACTTGCTCTGTGGTTAGCTGTAATTCTGGGAAAATAGTAGAAGCGATCGCAGTATTCCCTATAAATCTGGTTTCTTCATAAAACCCGTCAACTAATATCAGTACGGTAACTGCATTTATTTGTGGATCAACAATCCAATATTCACTAATTCCCCTTGCGGCATACTCGGAACGTTTGTAGCGATAGTCCCGATCTTCGTTAGCTTTGCCAGGAGAAACAACTTCGACAACTAATGCCGGAGGTGGCATATCCAAGGTGATTGTAGATCGCGTTGCACCTTCTAAAGCTGTTGCAAGTTCATCTGTCAGCACAACTAAGTCAGGAATGCGAGTTGTCGCACGAGAACCACAGACGATAATTTCAGCTTTGTTACTCAACCGATTGAACGGGACGAACTTGAGGAAATTTACCAGTAAAAACAAAGATATCTGGACATTTTTTGGACTTTCGGGTGGCATTGCAACTAACTCACCTGCCACCAGTTCATAGTGGCTATCCGTGCGATCGTCATACTTCAAATATTCCTCTAGCGTTAGACGTTTGCCAGTGATTGCAGTCATATCACGTCAAGAGAAGTTAGATACTGATAGTTTACCAAATTCATCAATCCCGATCTATTATTTAAAACCACAGATAATTCATGGGTATTTATCTGTGGTTATATTTTTATCTAATTGACTTTTGCAAGAGATTTAGTAAACGCCTGATTATTTAAAGCGATCGCTTACTTAAAATTGCTGTAAAAACCGCAAATCGCTAGCATATAAGCGACGAATATCATCGATTTGATGTAACACCATTGCAAAGCGTTCTACACCAAAACCGGCAGCAAACCCAGTATAAATTTCAGGGTCATAACCCACAGACTTAAGTACATTCGGATCGACCATACCGCAGCCCATCACCTCTAGCCAGCGCCCATTCCACTGCAAATCCACCTCAGCCGAGGGTTCGGTAAACGGGAAATAACTAGCGCGGAAGCGAATTGGTAACTCGCCAAATATTGCTTGTAAAAATACCTTAATTGTGCCTTTGAGGTCTGTAAAAGTGAGTCCCTCGTCAATGGCTAAAAGTTCTATTTGATGGAATACCGCTGAGTGAGTCGCGTCTACATTATCTCGCCGATAAACTCGCCCTGGAGCCACAACCCGAATCGGTGGTTCCTCTCTTTCCATGTAACGAATTTGCACTGATGAGGTATGAGTCCGTAATAAATTACCATCTGGTAGGTAGAATGTATCCTGCATATCACGGGCGGGGTGGTCAGGCGGGGTATTCAGAGCCTCAAAATTATAGTAATCTGTTTCCATCTCAGGTCCTTGAGCCACGGTGTAGCCCATACCGACAAAGATATCCAGTGCCCGGTCGATAATGCCATTGAGGGGATGAATGCGACCTTGGGGGCTGTAAATTCCCGGCATAGTTACATCCAGAGTCTCCGCCTCTAGCAAAGCTTGAATTTGCGCGGCTTCCAAGGCGGCGCGTTGCTGGTCTAGACTAGTTTGCAGGGATTCTTTGACTGTATTGGCGATCGCTCCAATTTTCGGTCGTTCCTCTGCGCTCATCTGCCCCATACTTCGCAACAGTGCCCCCAGTTCCCCTTTCTTACCCAGATAGTTAACTCTGAGTTCTTCCAGACGTTCTAAGGTATCAGCGGCTGCGATCGCTTTTTCTCCTTCTTGCCGCAGTGCTAAAAGTTGAGCTTCTAAATTGCTAGTCATTAGTTATTAGTCATTGGTCATTAGTCATTAGTCTATAGTCAAAAGCTGTGAACTGCTCGATAAATAAACTTCCAGCTATGCCATTAACATCAGCTAAAGGGCCCCTTTGGGGAAGTCAAAAGTCAAAAGTCAAAAATCAAAAGTCAAACATTTTGAACCCCATAAATAAATTTAGGCGATGCACGCTCGAAGCGCCGAAGTGGGCTTGTACCCAACTCTTCTCTACGAGAGGCTGCGCCAAGGAGAGGCTGGCGCTTAGGGCGTAGCTATGTCGCAGGCTTTACGGCTATGCTCAGGGTAAACCTTTTTCTTTCTGGTCAAAACCAAACTTCTGTTTATCAGTTAGAGACGATTGGGCTAGTACAGCTTGACATAAATCCAGCTAACATCTCAATTAACAAGACTTGGCATTTAAGACAAGGGGCAAAATCCCCTTGTTGAAGGTAGGCAAACTGACGGCACAGTGTACTAATGAGTATGGATGTTTTTTGCTGGCTGTGACCTCCGACATTGACAAATGGCTAATAACAAATAACAAATAACTAATGACCAATGACCAATGACTATGAAATTACTAATTAGCAACGATGACGGCATTTCTGCCTTGGGTATCCGTACCCTAGCCAACTACTTGGCAGAGGCAGGTCATGATGTTAGTGTCGTTTGCCCAGATCGAGAGCGATCGGCAACTGGACATGGGTTAACTTTACACCAACCAATTCGCGCCGAAATTGTTGAAGGGATTTTTCATCCCGCTGTCAAAGCTTGGGCTTGCGATGGTACGCCTTCAGATTGCGTCAAATTGGCGCTGTGGGCTTTGCTAGATACTCCCCCCGATTTGGTTCTCTCTGGCATTAATCAAGGTGCGAATTTGGGAACTGAAATCTTGTATTCCGGCACTGTTTCGGCGGCAATGGAAGGTCTAATTGAAGGTATTCCCAGTGTAGCCCTAAGTCTTATTAGTCATACATCTAAAGACTTTCAACCTGCTGCTAAGTTTGCCAAAATTCTCGTAGACCAGTTAGCCCAAAAACCGCTACCAGATTTAATGTTGCTCAACGTCAATATTCCTGCTGTTAAGTGGGAAGAAATTGCCGGAGTTACTCTTACCCGTCAAGGAGTGCGGCGTTACATTGATGTGTTTGATAAACGAGTTGATCCTCGTGGAAAAACGTACTACTGGTTAACCGGAGAGGTAATTGAGGAAGTAGAACCTCCAACCGGATTAAATCTGCCTCAAAATGTACCTACAGACGTGTACGTTGTACGTAAAAACTATATCAGTATTACCCCGTTACAATATAATCTTACTTACGTAACCGGACTAGATAAATTGTCTGAATTGGAATTCAAGTTTTCGTGAATCATTTGATTAATCAGGATAAAACTGGGGTTATTCAAATGCATCACAGAAAAATGTAGGCTATAACGTAGGGGCGCTCTTGAAATAACTGATACATATCCATCCCAATAAATTGAGAATTTTACTTGAGAGTATCTTATCCACATTTACACAATTAGCCAGAAACAGGGTATGCTGTTTTACCAAGAAATCCTTCCTCTACCAAAATCGGTGAGACAGCATAAACTTAGACAAAATAAGTAGGAATTTTTTCATTTATCGCCCGCTCAGTCCAGCAAGCAACACCCATGTCTAGGATAGAGAACCAGTTTACCGTACAATTTTGGGGCGTTCGCGGCAGCATCCCCAGTCCAGGGCCACACACCGTTCGTTACGGCGGTAATACCCCTTGCATATCAATGCAAGCGGGCGATAAACGCTTAATTTTCGATGCTGGCACGGGACTACATGTTTTGGGGCAATCTTTGTTGCGCCAAATGCCGTTAGAAGCTCATATATTTTTTACCCACTCTCACTGGGATCACATGCAGGGTTTTCCCTTCTTTACCCCAGGATTTGTAAAGGGGAATGACTTTCATATCTACGGCGCGATCGCTCCTGATGGCTCTACCATAGAACAGCGCCTCAATGACCAGATGTTGCACCCTAACTTTCCTGTACCCTTGCAGATTATGCAAGCCAATTTAAATTTCTACGACATTCGACCGGGGCAACCAATACACATCGATGACGTTACTGTAGAAACAGCACCTTTAAACCACCCAGGTGAAGCCGTAGGATACCGCGTCAACTGGCATGGTGGTGCTGCTGCTTATATTACCGATACCGAACATTTTCCCGACCGACTCGATGACAATGTGCTGTGGCTAGCTCGTAATGCTGACATTCTGATTTACGATTCCACCTATACAGACGAAGAATACCATAGTCCAAAAACCCCAAAAATTGGCTGGGGACATTCTACTTGGCAAGAAGCAGTGAAAGTGGCACAAGCTGCTAACGTCAAAACTCTGGCAATTTACCACCACGACCCCGCGCACAATGACGACTTTTTAGATCATGTAGGGAAACAAGCATCTGCGGAATTTCCTGGGGCGATCATGGCACGGGAAGGAATCGTACTCCAGGTTCCCACCTCAGTTTCTTTATCAGAATCTTTTCCTGTTAGTAAGTTTTCTACCTAAAGATTGCGATCGGAGGAATTGGAGATTTTAGATTAGATTGGTGATCAGAAGCTTTCAGCGCGAGAGCGTACTTGTTGGCTGTACGGTGAGACAGCGCTGCCCAGAGTTGTCACGCCGACCACAGGATAAGGACGACAACAGGAGGACACACTTTATAGATTCACCAACACAGGCCAGATACCCACAGACGCCCTTTCTTACGGCTGATCGGAGGGTAAAACCTTGTTGCAGTCTCAACACGAAACTAGAGCCTTTTTAGCTCTGGTATTTGAGCTTATCTGGACTTAGCAATTAGCTGTCAACCAATTTTGGATTTTGGATTTTGGTGAAGCAGCACGGTGAGCCAGGCGCAAACAAGTCGGGAAACCGCTTGGGCGCACTGCCTCCTTTATGCCTCTTAACCCGTCCACCGCAGTGGCTCCCCATGAGCTACTGCACTAAGCCGAAGGGATTGAAAGAAACCAATGTCTTCTCTGCGAGACGTTCCGCGAACGTAGTGGAACGAAGTCTGGGTACTTGGCTCTGATAGCGCAGCGTTAGCGTTAGCGATAGCGCAGCGTTAGCGAGGAACGGGCGTCGGAACGAGCGTCAGATTTTAAATTGAGGATTTTGGTATTTGTTTCGCCCTAACATGGCGGGGCATGAACCAAAAAATCTTTTATCTAAAATCTAAAATTCGTAGTTAAGCTAATTGCACAAGAAACCATCTTGAGTGACTTGCCGTGGCTTAGGCTTTTGGCTGATAGTTAAAAGGAGTGACATTAACACCCTGGCTGATAGCATAAGACCTCATGGGCAGTTGGTGGAAGTTCAGACCGTCTACAAAAGCTGTCCTCCTCAAGGCGGTTTACCATAAGGTAGCTTCCTGCTGATAGCTAAAATAAACCTAAAATCTCAGAATCCACGTGCTAAATTTGTCTAAAAATGGGTGTTCTATGTGGGTTGCTTCTTCGAGCGAAGGGCTGCTAATGCCTACTGCTGTTGCCCTTGGCAAGTTTGATGGTGTTCATCTTGGTCATCAAAGGGTAATTCAACCAGTCTTGCACGCTGGTGGTCACTTGTCAGTAGCCAGTAGTCCGCAGTCAAAGGAAAATCAACAACTAACAACTGACAACGGACAATTGACAAATAAAGAATATACTTACTCAACAGTTGTCACCTTTGACCCCCATCCACAGGAGTTTTTTACGGGGCAACCCCGGACTTTGTTAACACCACTGGATGAAAAAGTCCAACAATTGCGATCGCTTGGGGTAGAACAACTGGTACTACTACCCTTTGACAAAGAATTATCTGCCTTGACACCCGAAGAATTCGTACAAAGAATTCTCGTGCAACAACTGCGATGCCAGCAAATTAGTATAGGGGAAGATTTTTGTTTTGGCGAAAAGCGCAGTGGTACTGCCAAGGATTTGCAATTAATCGCCGCCAAGCACAATATCCCCGTTACCATTGTTCCCTTACAAACTTATACAGGTGACTCGCCTACCCAAAGCAATTGCGTCAGTACTACTCCGACTCAGGATGCCCGCATTAGCACTTCATTGATCCGCCAAACCCTTGAGCATGGCGACATCGAAAACGCAAATCTTCTACTAGGACGCCCCTACACTCTCATTGGTGTTGTTGTTCAAGGTCAACAATTAGGCAGAACCATTGGCTTTCCCACCGCTAACCTCGAACTACCAAAAGAAAAGTTCTTGCCCCACCAAGGAGTTTATGCTGTCCGCGTTTTTACTCTCAGTGAAACATCAGATGCTACTCCTAGTGAGAGCTTGGGCATAATGAATCTCGGTAACCGCCCAACTATAAACGGTACTTATTCATCTGCAGAAGTACATTTATTCGATTGGTCTGGTGATTTATATGGTAAAAAACTGGCTGTGCAGCTAGTTAAATTTTTGCGCCCTGAACAAAAATTTTCTTCTCTAGAAGCTCTGAAAACACAAATTCAGCTTGACTGCATTGTTGCTAAAGAAGTTTTGAGTGCTGGAGCGCGAAGTTAGGAGTAGAGACGCGATTAATCGCGTCTGTACAGGAGTTAGGAGAGACGCGATTAATCGCGTACAGGAGTTAGGAGTTAGGAGTGGGAACAATGTATTTAGGGAAATTGGGCATTGGGCATTGGGAATAATCCAGTCCCCAGTCCCCATTACCCATTCCCTATTCCCCACTCCCCGCACTGCATGAGAAAAAAAATTGACGTTTTAACACAAAATCTGGCTCTTACCATCGTTGGTAAAACTGAGGCAATACGCTTGGTGCTAGTCGCCCTGCTAGGTGGTGGTCATGCCCTCCTAGAAGATGTCCCTGGCGTTGGTAAAACCCTGCTCGCTAAATCCCTAGCTCGTTCTGTGGATGGCAAGTTTCAACGGCTACAATGTACCCCTGATTTACTGCCAACTGATATCACTGGCACCAACATCTGGAACCCAAAAAGCGGTGAATTTACTTTTCTTCCTGGGCCAGTCTTTGCGAATATCCTCCTAACTGACGAAATCAACCGTGCTACACCCCGCACTCAGTCAGCTTTACTGGAAGTCATGGAAGAGCATCAGGTAACAGTCGATGGTGTCTCTCGTGCAGTTCCCCAGCCCTTCTTTGTTATTGCCACTCAAAACCCTATCGAGTATCAAGGTACTTTTCCGCTGCCGGAAGCGCAAATGGATCGGTTTATGTTGTCGCTGAGTTTGGGCTATCCTTCCGAGGCAGAAGAACTCCAGATGCTGCAAAATCTCCAAAATGGTGTAAAAGTTGCTGATTTGCAGCCTTGTATTACCTTGGCCGAAGTACAGGAATTGCGTTACTTCTGCTCTCAAGTAAAAGTGGCAACCTCCTTGCAACAGTACATCCTCGAATTGGTGCGGGCAACACGCCAAGATGAGGAAATAGCCCTTGGTGTCAGTCCGCGTGGCACATTAGCATTACAACGGGCTGCCCAAGCGCTAGCTTTTCTATTAGGGCGTGATTATGTCATTCCCGACGATGTGAAATTTCTCGTCCCTCACGTTCTTTGCCATCGCCTCATCCCTAGAGGAGGACGCAACGCGAGAACTGTTGTTGAGCGGTTATTGCGATCGGTTTCTATTCCTTAAGACCTGAGTTCGATCTGAGATAAAAGTCTCTTAAACAGGTATAAACGGGAGCAATGCTCCAAAGTTAGATCGGGTTTTAATTCTCAGTTATATAGCTATATTATCAATAAAAATAGCTATTTGGCTGCGATGCCTGTGGTGGTTACTGAGCGGCTGGTGAGCGCACTTGTACTGAGCGTGAAGTAGTACCATGTCGTACCCCTATGGGGAAGCAAGCTACGCGCAGCGTCTCGTAGATCGGCGTCGCACTATTAAATAGGTGATTTATACCCCTAATTATTTAGCACCTGACTTTGGAGCACTGCTCTCGGCAGAAACTGAGTTTTATTCGGTGCGGGTTAGATGATAACGATCGCTAAGGTTTCATCTCTTAAGAAATGTGTCTCTTGTAGTGAATCTAAAGCGTAGAGAGTGCCTGGGGTTCCCCCAACTAGAGCAACTGGCGTTGGGCACTGCACATAACCTAAAAATAAAGGTTTGAGTGCACGGTAGGCAGTGCCCACCTGAAAAAAATTGCTTAAGAGTTTAGGGATTGTGACACTAAGTTAGTTTTATTACCCATAATAAAAAGAGTAACTCTTGAGCAATTTCTTGGTGTACTCTACTAGAGAATCATAACTATATTCTTGAATATGACTACGCAAACACTATCTGTACCAAAAGTTTATCAAGGTCAGTTTGGGGAATTTACAATTACTCAGAGCGATCGCACTGGTGTAATTATCTATCGGGCTGGGTTATTAGTAGCCGCACTGAGCTTTGCCATAGGCAGTGCTTTAGTTTTGCTCAACAATAACCCGACTGTTTTAACCGCACTTACACCTCTATATGCTTGTTTTAGTCTCGCTTTGGGTGTAAGTTTATTTACCATTCATATTTACCTGGCATCACTGCACCGAATGTTGCAAATTTTTTGGGCGATCGGTAGTATAGCATCAGTGATTCTGGCAATCTCTAGTAGTGAACCTTTAGCTCTCACTATTTACAATCAGCCTGTTACCTTATTTGGAGTTGGTTTTATCTTCGTTGCTTTGACAGGTATTTATTTTAAAGAGGCTTTTTGCTTCAATCGCCTGGAAACCAAAGTATTAACCCTAACAGTACCGCTATTGTTGTTAGGACATTTGGTAGGAATTCTACCAACTCAGGGGGAAAATGTTTTATTAGGAATTTGGGCGACGTTGTTTTTGGTGTTTGCGCTGCGAAAGACAGTGCAAGCAATTCCTGCTGATATTGGAGATAAGTCTGTATTTACTTATTTGAAAGAACAACGTTTAGCTAAGGTTTAATGCAGACAAAAAATCGTCGGCGTCAAAAATTTCCAAAAATCAAACTAATAAAACGCCAAGAAATGTGGATACTTACGGCTCAGGGGTGGGCGATTGCAATCGCTTTGATTGCTTATTTAATATTTTTCACTATTACTCATGTACACTCATTTCTCGCCGTGACTTCCCCTATGAAATCAGCAGAAGTATTAGTCGTTGAAGGATGGCTACCTGATTACGCAATAGAAGAAGCTTTGACTGAATTTAAAACCGGTTCTTATCGTTTAGTAATTACCACAGGAGGCACAATAGAAAAAGGAAATTATCTTAGTGAATACAAGAACTTTGCAGAAGTGTCAGCCGCCACCTTCAAGAAACTCGGTTTAGAATCAGACAAGGTGGTAGCTGTTCCAACACCTATGGTAATTAAGGATCGTAGTTATGCATCTGCTGCCGAATTTAAGCGCTGGCTATCTAATTCAAATTTACAGCTACAATCAATTAATATTTTTTCCTTAGACGTTCACACCCGTAGGAGTTGGTTGTTGTTCAAAAAATTACTTACCCCTAATATTAAAGTTGGTGCGATTGCTGCCAGAACACAAGATTATGATCCAAACGAATGGTGGGGTTATAGCCAAGGCGTACGGACAATTATTGATGAAGCGATCGCTTATATTTATGCGCGGTTTTTGAATTGGAAAGCCTAAAAGTGATAATTAGTAATTCGTAATTTGTAATTTTTATTTACAAATTACGAATTACTAATTATGTTGGATAAAACCTAACTTTGGTGGGGTGATGTGATTTTATCTGGGCAATTTGACGGACATCATATTACTTTTGCAGGATTTGTAATAATGCTTGTCGATAAATTTTTAGACCCTCTGCATTCAGATGGTCACCATCGCTCGTCAAATTCTCTTTAAGAACATTATTTTCATACAATGGTGCTAGTCCTGCTGCTGCAACTGGCACTTTTTCTGTTTCAGAAACTTGATTAATCAGAACATTAATTTGTTCAACTCTAGAAAGTGGGGCTGCTACAGTTGGATCTAAGCTTGCTGCAACTGTTGAATAAAAAGCTGGAATCAGAAAAATCTCTTTAGTTTCCATTGTGCGGATAAGTGCGATCGCCTCTTGCAGATTTTTGCTAAATAACTGATCACTAATTCCATACCAAGCATCATTTCCACCTATGGCAATAATCGCCTTTTCGCATTTAAGCTTGGTAGGAATTAAACTTTTCAGTTGTTCCAGTAATGAAATTGTACTCAGACCATTTAACCCAAAATTAAAAGTACCACTCCCAAGGGTATTACCAAGTTCAGCCGAAATAGAATCACCAAATAAGCAACCTGAGAACTGTTTACCTTGGGCAGCAAATATCTGATATTGCAGTGCAATTTGCCCTAAGGGTGAAGAACTTACATTGTCCTTTGGTGGTGCATTAGCAGAACCAGAAGATAAATTGGCCATGCTGACTAGCTTAGAAATTTTTGACACGTCAAAGACTAGTTGATTACTGGGATAGGCTTCTAGAAAGCTGGTTATTCCTAAACCTTCTGGTGATTTTGCTCCTAAGATAATAGCAGCTCGTAGGGCTTGTATACTGCCTTGATCACGACGGGCGATCGGGGAGCGTGTCGGAAAGACAGTCGCTTGGGAAGCAAAAGATAAAATTTGCTTGCCTATTCCTGTATTTATCAGCTTATCTAAAGCCGCAATATCAAGAGACATTTTCACCTGAAGAGCATCTTGGAACTTCTGTTTATCCTTAGCGCTGAGGTAACCTAAGAAAGATTGCAAATCGCCAGAAACCTTTTGTGTCTCGGCATACTTGCGTATATCTGCCACTGGGAGCGATTGCTCAAACAATCCGTACCTAGCAACAATCTTTTCGGCAGCCAAACTCGGCAACAAACCAAGACAACTATGCAGCAGTAAAAATATTAAGCACCCAGATAGGCATATTAAAAGACGATAGAAATATTGCATCGCAGAAGATAGTGGAATAGTCAACAGTTAATAGTCAATGGTCAAGAGTCAAGAGTCAAGAGCCAAGAGTCAATATTTAATAGTCAAAGGCTGAACTTTCACCCTTAAGGGACTTCCTAGTTAAAAAAACATCCCATCCCTGCGGGACGCTCCGCGAACGTAAGGGCGCAAGGCCAAGATCCCCTACAAATGTACAAATAATTTTGGATAATTTATTTTTTGTCAATCCCTAAAGGCTCAACTTCCACCCTCAAAGGTTCAACTTCCATGTTTTAAGAAACTTCCCCATCTCCCCCACTCCCTTTTTATCTCAACAGCGAAACCTAATTTGGGAATACTCAATCAAGTAGGCGTGAGGATAGAACTGTGGTAGAGGAAGGTGCATATTGGCTAGCTTGGACGCAAATTTCTGGAATTGGCCCGGTATTACTGCGACGGCTGCAACAGCATTTTGGCACGTTGGCAACAGCTTGGAACGCTACCAAGGTACAGTTAGGGGAAGTAGAGGGTTTTGGTTTTCAAACACTAGAAAAAGTAGTACAACAGCGATCGCGTTTGCACCCAGAACAACTATTCACCAAGCACCAGCAGGAAAATTCCCATTTCTGGACACCAGCAGATGCAAATTATCCCCGCTTACTGCTGGAAACTCCGAGTCCACCGCCGATTTTATACTATCGCGGTGAAATCGAACTCCAAGAAAATCTTGGACAAAAACCGATGGTTGGAATTGTCGGAACACGCCAACCCTCAGAATACGGCATTCGTTGGACTCGCCAAATTAGTACAGCTTTGGCTAAAAATGGCTTTACAGTTGTTTCTGGTATGGCAGAGGGAATTGACACAGAAAGCCACATCGCCGCTATGAAAGCAGGTGGACGCACAATCGCAGTTTTGGGGACTGGTGTAGATGTCATCTATCCGCATAAAAATCGGGATTTGTACAAGCAAATTTTGACGGCTGGGTTAGTCGTAAGTGAGTACCCCACGAAAACCCCACCCGATCGCACGCACTTTCCCCGCCGCAACCGAATTATTGCAGGTTTAAGCCGCGCCATCCTAGTAATGGAAGCGCCGTTAAAATCTGGTGCTTTAATAACAGCTACCTACGCAAATGAATTTGGTAGAGATGTCTATGCACTGCCTGGGAGACTGGATGATCATCCATCCCAAGGGTGTTTAAAGTTACTGAGTCAGGGAGCAGCTTTCATTCTCAAAGAACTAGACGAACTGTTAACAATGCTAGGAGCAATACCACAAATTGATGGAGTCGAGGCATCCACAGCACCAGAGCAGTTAATGCCAACTTTGTCGCCAGAATTGCAAGCGGTAATGGATGCACTTGCTAGTGATGCTTTACCCTTCGATTTTATTATCCAACAAACCGGCATGGCTGCTGGCTCAGTTTCCGGTGCCTTATTACAGTTGGAACTTATGGGTTTAATTTCGCAACTACCAGGAATGCGGTATCAAAAAAGTTAAGAGTTAAAAAAGAACAGCATGGTTGAGCTTTTTAACTTTGTTGTTAGCGATTTAATCCTGAGATTTATGGGAATATAAAAATCAATATGCTTGGGTTAAGGCTTAAGTCTTTATCAAAGTCAATTTTTAACGAACCGCAAAGGACGCATTCGCGCAGCGTCTCGTAGAGAAGGACGCAAAGGAAGAGAAGGAAGAGAAGGAAGAAATACTTAACTGAACTGTATTGGTTCAATTGTACAGTCGTATGGCAGAGTCGCGTTAGGATTAAAACCGTTACTCTCAATCGGGTGAGGTTGGCAGGCAATCCGCTCTAGTTCGCCGCTCATTTATGAGGGGGGGTGAATGTGATGAACAATGCAAAATTCCAAAATCCCAAATTATCTTTGGGGATAATACTGCGGATTCATAACTGGAGATTGATAACCATTTGCCGGCACAGTACCTCCCATAGTGTTGGGTACAGGACTTACAACAGGGGGCTGATAAACACTCATGGGTACAATGCCTGTCGTACCGTTGGGTAAAGCTGGATTCACAACAGAGGGCTGATAACCATTTGCGGGTATAGTGCTTGTGGTACTGTTGGGTGTAACAGCATTTTGGCTAAACTCTTGGTAGGCAGCACTAGAAATTGAGCTAATCAGTTTTTCGGCGCGAGGGTCATTATTAGGGCGTTGTACCATGACCGCAGCTATGTAGCGCTTGCCAGTTGGCAAAGCAACTAAACCTGTATCTGCTAACATTGTGCCAATATCGCCTGTTTTGTGGTATATTCTCGCGCCTGTTCCCAAACCCGATGGGAGCAGAGTGTCTTTCTGAGTGCGACGCAAGATATCGAGCATAATATCGCGTGATGGCATACTCACTAAATTTCCCTGACTCACAATCGCCATCAAATTCCCCAATTCCCTCGGACTAGTGGTGTTTGTCCCTTCCAAATCTGGGAGTTGATTACGAATTATTGTGTTTGTCAATCCCCAGTTCCGGAAACGCTGGTTTAAAGCTTCCATTCCTCCCAGTCGGGCAATCAGCATATTTGTCGCTGTGTTGTCGCTGATTGTAATCATTTTAGTGGCGACTTCCAGAGCGGCGTACTGCGTTCCGGCTGGTTTGTATTGCAGATTTCCAGAACCGCCAGCTATCATATCCTGTTGCATGGTCAGCATTTCATCCAGGCGAATTTTCCCCGCGTCCACATCCTGGAAAAAGGCAAGCAAAATCGGCACTTTAATTGTGCTAGCTGCTGGAAAACTGGCGGAGCCATTGACATCTACATAATTACCAGTATCCAAATCTACCAAGAAAACTCCGGGTGTAATATTTGGGTTGGTCGCCGCCAAATTTTGCACGGCATTTTTCAAAGGGATAATTTCTTGGGATAGGTACAGGCTCGAACCTGCGGCTGGGGGAGTTTGGGTAGGTTGTGGCTGCGATCGCGCCACATTACTATTAGATTGCGTCGCCGAATTTGTGCCGATGCGATTAGCCGGGTCTAATACTGACAACACGGTGCCAACAATTGCACCCATCCCCACACCGACAATTAACAACCGCACAACATACAACATGGTTTTGGCCATTGGCTTTAATCGCGTCTTCCGTGATGATCGCCGACCTCTTTTTGGCTTTTCCATTTGCACTGTTTTGACCATCACAGCACCTGGTCGAAAGGGAGGAATTTTCCCCTTTACACTAGGTATTGGTTTTACTGCTGCTGGCATGACTAACCCCGATTTTACCCTGCGTGTAGCAGTAGGGATTGGGGGAGGACTGCTCTGATCTTTTGGGCGTGTTTGCGCCGCTTCTTTACCAGTGGCACCTTGCTGCTTCTGGCTCTTAACTTTCACTTTCTTCTGTACCACTTTTTGAACCTTTTGTGGACGCTGGCGGCCATTTAAGGGTTGACGCCGCGAGAAAGCTGTTAATTCGTCACTTGACTCTGACACCGTTACTCCTTGTGACCCACTTGGCTTTTTTATTGCAGACTCCTGACCCAAAACTTAATCTTTAAGCAATATTAATACTCAAATTCAACTTTGCCACTAAGTAGCATTTTTGTGTTTATATAAGCCATCTTAATTATTTTGGGGGATGATTGCGTACATATTAAACGAATAATTACAAGTTTTCACCATCCCTCTGGTTTTTAAGCGCCCATTCTACCTGCTGCAAAATCCCTCGCAGCATGGCTACTTCCCCTGTTTTCAGGTGAGCGCGATTATATAGTTGGCGAAATTTTTCCATGCGACTAGCTGCCGTATGTGGATACACATAACCAATTTTCAGTAATAATGATTCTAATTGCTGGTAATATGCTTCCACTATATCTAAGGATGCAAGTTCTGTTTGAGGTAAGGTCTGAGTATCGGGTTGTTCTACACATTGTGACAATTCATAACAGCAGATTGCTACAGCGGTAGCTAAATTCAGGGCTACATAATCTGGACTTGTAGGAATGCCAACAAACCTTTGTGCATAATTTAATTCTTCATTGCTTAATCCCCGGTCTTCCCTGCCAAAAATCAGGGCTGCGGGTTTTTCTGGTTCCTCCAGTAACCAGGGTAGTGCAGTGCGGGGTTTTTCTAAGGGTGTTTCCCAACTCCGAACACGACCAGTAGTAGCGATCGCCCGTACACATCCATGCAATGCTTCTGGTAATGTCGCCACTAATACCGCAGATTCTAAAATTTCCTTAGCATGAACAGCCATCTTCAAAGCTTCCACTGATAGCGGATCGCATTGGGGATTTACTAATACTAAATGATGTATTCCAAAATTTTTCATAACTCTGGCGATCGCCCCGACATTTATCGGCCCAGCTGGCTCTACCAACACAATTTTTAATCCAGCCAAGCCCATTTTTTGCCTCCTGCGATCGCACCAGATAATACTTACAGGCTAATTCTCAGCATTGGATGTTCTGCTGAAGAGTTTCCTTTAAATCATTTTAGCTGTGTATCTGATACATGAAATCGACTCAGGTGATAAAGTTGTCATCTACAAAAGATTAAAGTGCGAACTCAATCCTGATGGATTACCCTGTAGAAGCCAGTCATCCCCTGATTGCTCGGTTTCGACTGAACGAATCGCACTTCATTTGCGGCGTTGCTATCTCCGTGCAACTCGCATCCTATACTTAATATTTGTGGATGCGAGTTGAAAGAGATTTTTTAGCAATTTAGATAGACAAAACCCAATCGCCTAAAAGTTGGTTTACTCTATCAGGTACTTCATCATGGGGGCAATGACCGGCTGTTAGGAAATGTTCTGTGAGTTTAGGATAATATTGACGAAACTTTTGGGAACGTTCTCTAGCATTCATCCAAGGGTCAGCTTCTCCCCACAACATCAACAGAGGACAAGTTAATTGCTTTAATAGCACATCAACTTTTTCCCCTTGAGGAGTGCTAAAGACTGACACAAATACTTCCATTGCACCCGAATCGTAAGCAGGGCGAGAAATTTCTTCTACCAATTGGTCTGTAATCGCACTCTTGTCAAGATAAACTTTTTCTAGAGTTTGTCGAATTACCCAACGTTGTCGCACGTATTGAAATAACAGAGATTGGGCTAAAGGTTGTTGAAAAATCCACTTGGTACTGTCACCGAGAAGTTTCTGCAAAGTAGCAGGTTGTTTAGGTGGCTGAATTTCTGATTGTAAAGCTTCAGGCTCAGATTTAGGTTGGCTTTCGCTAAAAGGGCCGGCACTATTAAGTAACACTAAACCAGCCGCACTGTCGGGACGTTGTGCTGCAACACACAAGCTAGCATAGCCACCAAGGGAATTACCCGCTAATACTGCTTTTTGACCAATTACTTCCCTGATAAAATCATGGAGTTGATCGCGCCACAAGTCGCCGCTGTACTGCAATTTTGGTTTTGCCGATCGCCCGAATCCCAAAAGGTCGATCGCAAATACTTCAAAATCTTGACACAATCCGGTGATATTCTTGCGCCAGTGGTCTGTGGAAGCACCAAATCCATGTACCAAAAGCAAGGGCGGACGTTGCGATTGTTTTTCTCCCGCACGCACATAGTAAACGTTGTGCCCGCGCCACTGCCAATATTTACCAGGAATTGGGGTTGTAGAGGGGGCTGTAGTTGCCTGCATAATCATAAGAAATGTTAAGTAGCTTTTAATAATTGTAGGCTAGTGCAAGAAGGTAGGGGGCAGAGAAAGCAGAGGAGTCAGCCCCTTCAGGGAAGTCAAAAGTCAAAAGTCAAAAGTCAAAAGTCAGAGGAAGATGAGGGAGATAAAGAAGCAAAAAAGGCTGAAGTTTCAGCCTTTGAACCTCAACGATGAGCCTTTGAACCTCAACGATGAGCCTTTGAACTTCAACGATGAGCCTTTGAACTTCAACGTTGAGCCTTTGAACTTCAACGTTGAGCCTTTGAACCTCAACGATGAGCCTTTAAACTTCAACGTTGAGCCTTTTAACCTCAACGATGAGCCTTTGAGGCTGATGCTTGACAAATCACAAATAACAAATGACTAATGACAAATGTCAAAAGTATTAATTACAGGTAAAACTAAACTGCTCGGTGTAATTGGACATCCAGTAGAACATTCGCTATCGCCAGTCATGCATAATGCAGCGATTGCTCATTTAGGATTAGATTACGTTTATCTTCCCTTTCCTATAGCACCAGAGAATTTAGAGGTAGCGATCGCAGGTTTCGCCGCTATTGGAGTTGTCGGTTTTAATGTGACAATCCCTCATAAACAGGCAATCATGCCCCTCCTCTCAGAAATTACACCTCTGGCTCAAACTATCGGCGCAGTGAATACTGTTAGTCGCCAAAATAACAAATGGGTGGGGACAAACACAGATATAGAAGGATTTATTGCTCCTTTGCAGACAACGTATAAACAGGATTGGAGTCAGAAGGTAGCGGTAATTTTAGGCAATGGTGGCGCAGCCAGGGCAGTTGTAGCAGGTTGTCACCAGCTAGGTTTTGCCAAAATTCATGTTGTTGGGCGGAATATGCAGAGATTAGAAGAATTTGGCAAGAGTTGGAGCAATTCACCCATAAGTGAGAATTTACAAGTTGATCAATGGGAGGAACTTTCAAAGCTAATTCCCCAAGCTAATTTGCTGGTAAACACAACCCCCATAGGTATGTATCCCAAGGTTGATGAGTCGCCTTTGAGTGGGGAGGAAATAGCGAATTTGCCAACGGGTGCGATCGCTTACGATTTAATATATATCCCTAAACCGACGCAATTTCTAAAGCAAGCAGAAAAACAAGGTGCAATTGCGATCGATGGATTAGAAATGCTAGTCCAACAAGGGGTAGCAGCCTTAAAAATTTGGTTACAGCAGGAAACTGTACCTGTAGAAGTGATGCGCCAAGCATTGCAAAAGCATTTGGGTTTAGGGAAATAAGTTATTCCAAAACTCATGCACCAATTCTCTAGTATTTCTGGCTTTCAAGGCAAAGCATTCCCGTACACAGGGTTCATTTTCTTGTACTCATTCCTACAGGGCATTGAAAAGTTGAATGCGATCGCCTAATCTCAGCTTTAGTGCATCCTTAAAGTAAGAATACTTATTAAAGTAATATGACTTAACATGATTTAACTATTGCCAACCGGAGCATTGGCGGATAGATTGTACTTCTTTAAAGTCGTTATTACGGCACTTTAATTTATGTTTGCTAAACCCAAAATACTTTTATCATGGCTTGCATTATTACTCAGTATTGCAAGTTTATTTCTTAGTTCTTGGATTTTTCTTCCGGCTCCAAATATGTTTTTACTCACCCTAGCAGTGGGAGCGCCAGAAATCAGTCCTTGGCTATTGTTATTAAATTTGCTCTCTTTATTACTTTCTTTGTTCTACATCCGTCGCCATAAACTACAGCGTTTAGCTTGCATTTTCAGTTTGATAGGATTGCTAATTTGTGGATGGGTGCTAGTGAATATCCCACTGACTCAAATACAGATGGATAAAGCAATGAAACAAGGATTAGGAGCAAATTATCTAGAGCAAATTCCAATCCCAGTAAGCGCTAAGATGCAAACCCATCCCTTTAATTTAGTTAATTCCTTTGGGGGTATTGCATTAGGCAAAACGCGTCATCAAAAAGATATTCTCTTTGCTACTCCTGCGGGAGTGCCTTTAAAAATGGAAGTTTACCAACCCCCAGAGGTAGGGAAATATCCAGCAGTCGTAGTAATTTATGGTGGAGCTTGGCAATATGGTAATCCTCATGCCAATTCTGAGTTTAATCAATATATTGCTAATCGGGGATATACAGTATTTGCGATTGACTATCGACACGCACCTAAATATCAGTTTCCAACTCAGTTAGATGACGTGCGTACAGCCCTAAATTTTATTCGCAAACATGCAGCTGAATATGAAGCCGATCCAGAACGGATGGTACTTTTAGGACGTTCTGCGGGAGCGCACCTAGCAATGCTAGCGGCTTATCAACCAGATGCACCACCTATTCGTGGTGTGGTGGACTATTATGGGCCTGTTAACTTAACTGAAGGATACAAAACACCGCCAGTTCCTGATCCTATCAACACCCGCGCTGTTTTAAAAGCATTTCTCGGTGGTTCTTTGGAAGAATTGCCTAATCAGTATCAAATTGCTTCACCGATAAATTATCTAACACACCCTTTACCACCAACTTTATTAATTTACGGCAGTCGTGACCATTTGGTAGAAGCGCGATTTGGTAGACAGATGTATGAACGTTTACATGACTCTGGTAATACTGTGGTTTTTCTAGAAATTCCTTGGGCAGAACACGCTTTTGATGCCGTTTTCAACGGTGTGAGTAATCAATTAGCGTTGTATTATACCGAGAGGTTTTTGGCTTGGGCGTTGTTCAAGCAATAATTTCATCAACATATATAGCGGTTTCCATTCAAATGCGGTACAACATTATATCGCCAGGTGTAGGGGCACGGCAGTGCCGTGCCCCTACGGGTGTACCTCACGTAAACGAGAACCGCTATAGCAACAGTCAGAGTATAAAAACTCATTCACGAGTATCAAAGACTCATCAACGGAGTTCAAAGGTGGATGAATGAGTATCAAAG
>NZ_CALMFY010000032.1:40286-70125 GCF_937863485.1 uncultured Nostoc sp.
ACGAGTATCAAAGACTCATCAACGGAGTTCAAAGGTGGATGAATGAGTATCAAAGACTCATTAACGGAGTTCAAAGGTGGATGAATGGAGTTTTAAGCCTGATTAATGAGTATCAAAGACTCAGCACGAGCATAAACGCCCTGCTATCCATGTACAGCACTACTTCTGAGGCCAGCGCCAATTGTAGCGATTCCATTCGTAGATGCCTTGAATTTCATACTCAGCGCCGTTGAAGAAGCGAACGACGCAGTTAGTAGAGGAATCATCGCCGTTGCTAATCTCCTCGACTTTGATCACCATACAGGGAAACCATTCGGGCTTACAAGGGCCATCCTCTTGCACCCATTCCCATAGTGCATTGGAAACTTCAATGCGATCGCCTACTCTTAACTTTAGTGCATCCTCAAAATAAGAATACTTATCAAAATGGTATGACTCAACACGATTCAGCCACTGTAAACCATAGCGTTGCCGGATAAATTGTACTCTTCCAGAGTCATTTTCCAGTAACCAGTCGTTGAGTAATTGCACTTTCCAAGTGCGGTTAAGTTGTTCTTCATCCTTAACAAACTGTAAAAATACTTCCAACTCCTCTGGATTTAGTTCGTCTAAGGGATTAGCAATACCTGACGCCCCAGAGGTATTTCCCTGAGTTTGCTCGACCACTTGCAGTAATATCTGTTTCTGCGTGTCAGTGAGAGGACAGCTTGCTGCATCACAATTATTAAAGGCTGCGAGCATAGCTGCTTCAATCTCATCTGGAGTCATAAGTTAATAGCAATTGAGGGTTTATTTCCCTAATTATTACAAATGTTAAATTAAAGTCTTCAATCCTGTTGTACTTAAAATCAGGTAAGCTGAGGCTATAAGTTACATATTGTTGGATTAAGTTACGGGGTCTTGTATGCGGTTGCGGTCACTCACGGTCATTTTTATTTCCTGTCTCATCACGTTTCTATCGTGGGTGATCACTCCCCCTGCTGTAGCGTTGACACAGATTAAATTATTTGATGTTTCTTATAAAGATTGTCCACCAGAACTAGCACAAGGGGCTGTGAGCAGTAGTGGTAGCGCGGCTGCCAATTGCTTTATTGTCATTGGTAAAGCAGAAAATGCTACTAATAAAACAGCTTACGACGCAGATATTTTTGGACGCATCTATGATGCCAACAATGACTCGGTGATGCAAAACCGCACTCGCTTAGGTTCTATTACCGAAGTTCCACCAGGTATTAGCGATTTTGAATTGAGAATTTCTGTGCCTGCGAATCAGCCTACTCCATTGAAGCTGAAGCAGTTTAAAGCAGCGGGATTTAGCGGTCAAGTCCGGCGTTAAGAGATAAGTTAAATCAGTCTAGGCTAACTAGCCCAGACTGAAAATCTTTTAATTGAACCTTGAGCAAACTGCAAATTCTGCTTTATGCGTAGGCTTGCAGACCACCTATCAAACCACTTACAAGTTGAAGCAGTATAATCGCTAACATTGGAGAAAAATCCATACCACCCAATGGGGGAATAATTCGGCGGAACAAATCCAGATAAGGGTCAGTTATCTGGCTCAAAGCAGAAAATGGCTGATTATACCAGTTAATTGTCGGGAACCAGGTCAATAAAACCCGAATAATTAGCAAAACAGTATAAATCTGGATGAAAGTAGCCAGAGTGGTAATCAGAAGGTACATGGATTTGTTGGTTTCCTACTAAGTGTCAAACGCGGTCTTATCTTTTAATTTTAATTTAGTCCATGTCATGGTGTTTGCCGATTCCACATTTACCACAGAAGACATTTTCACCACGCCTGAACGAATTTCAGGACTCCTTAGTGAGGGAGCGGTCATTGGTTGCTTCCGGTGAACCACCATTCACACTACCTAGTTGCTTTCGCACTTCATCAATTGTGGCATTTAGCTGGGCAATTTTATCTTCTAGCGATCGCCGGGCCGTTTCTATGCCGATATTCTCATTTTCGGAAGCTTTCATCTGACGCCGCCTAGCTGCTATTTTCCTAGCTTCGGCTTGGCTATCTGTCAGTTCTATGTCTTCCTGTGCTATCAATTGGGGATCGCGTCGAGAAGCAATCAGTGCCCCGATGACACCGCCAAATACACCACCGACAAACGCCCCTGCTACAAAACCACTGCCAAAACCATCTCGCTGACTCATATCTTTACCGCCTTCAACAAAGCTTGCAACTTTTACAGTAGTTATGCTATTTTCCTGCCCTAGCTGCATACTAGCTTAAGTCCCAAAGATGCGATCGCCTGCATCTCCCAATCCTGGTACAATATACCCCTTACTGTTAACTGTTTCGTCAATAGTCGCCGTGTAAACTATTAAACCTGGATAAGCTGCACTCAGTTTTTGCAAAGCTGGTGGAGCCGCTACTACACAAACAATCCGTATCAGGGCTGGATCAGCACCTCGTTGTGTCAATTCTGCCATTGCAGTCATTATCGACCCTCCTGTTGCCAACATTGGATCGGTAATTAACACTAGTGTTTCGGGGTCAAATTTTTCTGGTAACTTGTTCAGATAACAATGAGGTTGCAGTGTCTCTTCATCTCGTGCCAAGCCAAGATGGTAAATCGATGCCAAAGGTAGTAAAGTCTGCGCTCCCTCAAGTAATCCTAGTCCAGCCCGTAGAATCGGCACTACCGCCATAGGTACTTGTGGATTAATCACAGTTGCTGGACAGGTATCCAAGGGACTCTGCACCATTGTTTCTTGGGTCGGTAACCAGTCTCGCACAGCTTCATAAGTCAGCCATCTTCCCAACTCAGTCATCGCACTGCGAAATAATACTGAAGGCGTGCCAGCATCACGGGCAACTGCCAGCCAGTGTTTGATCAGGGGATGGGGTGGAACATAAACACGCAATTGTAGCGTCATAGTCAGAATTTGGCGCTTTTTTATTGTATGAGAACTGAAACACCATAATACTCTTTCCTGTATCCGGCTGACACTTAAAATTAACACTCTCAAATTTATTGATAAAACTTTTCATTAATAGTTGACATTGATTCTCAATCAAGGCTATATTGTTCTACAGTGTTCTCCTCTCTTTTAAGGATCGGCAGACGGGATTAGTCAGCAGCAGCAGACTCGTCCCTCTTTTTTGTCATTGGGTATTGGAAAATAAACAAAGGACTAATGACAAAAGACAAAAATGCAAGATATTGATGCGATCGTGATTGGGTCTGGTATTGGCGGATTAGTAACAGCGACCCAGTTAGCGGCGAAGGGAGCAAAAGTGCTGGTACTGGAACGTTATTTGATTCCAGGTGGTAGCGCCGGTTATTTTGAACGCCAAGGCTATCGATTCGATGTTGGTGCATCGATGATTTTTGGATTGGGACAGAACGGTACTACTAACTTACTCACTCGTGCATTATCAGCTGTAAATGTCAGCCAAGAAGCGATCGCAGATCCGGTGCAAATTCACTACCATCTACCCCAAGGTTTAAACCTGAAGGTTGACCGGGTTTATGAAAAATTTTTGCAAAATCTTATTGCTCATTTTCGCCATGAAGAAGAGGGGATTCGTCGCTTTTATGACGAATGCCAAAAAGTATTCAAGTGCCTCAACAGCATGGATTTGCTGTCGCTGGAAGAACCTCGGTATCTACTGCGGGTATTTTTCCAACATCCTTTAGCATGTCTCGGTTTAGTTAAGTATCTGCCTCAAAATGCTGGGGATTTTGCCAGACGCTACATCAAAGATCCCCAATTATTGAAATTTATCGATATGGAATGTTATTGCTGGTCAGTGGTTCCATCGCACATGACACCAATGATTAATGCTGGGATGGTCTTTTCTGACAGGCATTATGGCGGAGTGAACTATCCTAAAGGCGGAGTGGGACAAATTGCCCAAAAACTGGTGCAAGGTCTAGAGAAGGCTGGAGGTAAGATTCAGTACCAAGCTAGAGTCACGAAAATTCTCACAGAACAGGGAAAAGCGGTAGGTGTGCAACTGGCTAATGGTAAACTATATCGGGGTAAACGCATAGTTTCTAATGCTACACGCTGGGATACATTTGAACAATTACTACCAGCAGAAGAAATACCAGATAATGAGAAAAATTGGCAACAAAATTATCAAAAATCTCCAAGCTTCTTGAGTTTGCACATCGGGGTAAAAGAGTCAGTTTTGCCTGCGGGGACAGAGTGCCACCATATTTTATTGGAAGATTGGGAAAAGATGACAGCAGCAGAAGGGACAATTTTTGTTTCGATTCCCACATTGCTTGACCCAGATTTAGCACCAAGTGGATATCATATCATCCATGCCTTCACGCCTCACTGGATTGATGATTGGCAAGAACTTTCTGTGAGTGAGTACGAAGCGAAGAAAGAAGAGGCGGCTTGGCGAATTATTGACCGCCTAGAGGAGATTTTTCCAGGCTTAGATGCTGGATTGGATTATTTGGAGGTAGGCACACCCCGCACCCATCGCCGCTTTTTGGGTCGTGAGGATGGCACATATGGGCCAATTCCTCGGCGCAAGTTGTGGGGGTTATTGAAGATGCCCTTTAATCGCACAGCTATTCCAGGACTTTATTGTGTAGGGGATAGTACCTTTCCGGGTCAAGGATTGAATGCAGTCGCTTTTTCTGGGTTTGCTTGCGCCCACCGCATTGCTGTAGATTTAGGATTTTAATGTGTATCGTGGTAGTCCCTACACTCAACTCTTAGTGAGGTGGAGATGGACAGCGGTCAAAAATACTACAATAAAAATTGCAAATCGACTAACTGAAAATACGAATGCAGCACTTCGGTGTATTTCACTAGTGTCAACTTAAGCCCAAAGCTCGTTAAAACCTCGTTTCTAGCCTCCGGCTGGAAATACTTTTCAAAGTGGCTCTGCCGCGAGTAAAGGAGGCGGCAGCCCCAAAATATGCATTCCCAGTCAGAGACTCTTAACAAGGGACTTCCAAATAAAAAAGTATCCCAAAACTGACGCAAAAATCCTCTTTATATTCTCCTCTCTGTGTTCTCTGCGTCTTTGTGGCAAGCCGCTCCGCATCTACGTTTATTTGGATAATTTATTTCTTGGAAATCTCCAAGGTAAACGAGGTAATTTTGAATTTTCAATTTCATTATCCAAAATCCAAAATTTAAAATTTAAAATTCGGTGATTATAGGAATAGCCTACGCAAAAAGCCTAGTAAGCGGATAGCAAAATCTATGTTTACCTGAGTTTTACGTGCAGTGTTGATTTCTTGTAAGATTTTCTGCATCTGTGCTAGATTTTCTTGATTTATTCCGATGATACTAACATTTATAATCGCTGCTCTTACACTATTGAGAGTAAGTTTGCATTCGGTAAGCGCTAACTCCAACTTGTTTATTTGCTTCCAATTTCTCTGATTTTGCGCGTTTAAAAGCTCAAATTGAAGCTGAGAGCGAATATCAAATAATTTTTCTTCTGTCTTATTGAGTTGTTCTAAATTGATTTGATTGCCAGGGATTGCTTGAAAGTGAGAAATTATTTCTGCAAAAGTATTTAAAATTTTATCGTTTGCCATGATTTATATATTCAGTTAAATTGCGAACATTTTTCATGACTAGTTGCACCCGAAAAATTATTGGCATAATTGAGATGTTTGTGGTTGTATTTGTCTGTTTCTGAGAGATACTTCTTTCATAAATTCTTTCAATACTTTATCTTCGTTTACTTCTTTTTCTAGAGTGTTAATCTTTATGAGTGTCAAGCTGTAGTCGTTACTACTGAAACTAGTAGCTACCCCAACAATCTGAGTAACTTTAGCAGCAAGAACTTCAAAGTTAAGATTAGGGTAATCATCAATAAGTTCTGATAGTTTTCTTCCAGTGTCAGCCGCTACCAAAAGTTTAAAGATAGATTCATTCAAACTTTGTTGTTCATAAAAATTAACTTTTCGCCACTCATCTATCTGTTTAGCAACTTGACGCTTAATTTCTTCTGCTTCTGGTTGTGAGGATATACTTAAATTTCTATACTGTTCACCAAGACGCTTTAGTTCAAAGCTAATGAGTACGCGTTCTGGATTGCTTGGTCTTGGTGGTCTTTCCTGAATTCTTTTGGCTAAAAGCAGCATCTTTACTGTTAAACATCGTGCCGGTTGGGCAGTTTTAGCAACTATCCTTGCACTTTCATAATCAATTGTTTCAAGCTTGTTAAATACCTCTGCCGCTGTGTCATATTCTGCTTTCAAATCATCGAGTACTTGATCAACATCTGATGGCTGGATATTTTGCTGACTTTCTCCTGTAATAATTCTATTTACTTCTCTAGGAATTTCAAATTGAATACTGGTATCATTTAGTAATCTTTCAATAACTAAATTATCATCTCTAGGTAGATCATCAAGTTGATAGATTTTCTTCACCGATGTAATAGCATCAGCCGCGCGATCGCGAAAATTCTCCGCAGTTACTTGCAGCATTGCTCTTTTTTGAGGCGTACAACCGCTGATTGTGAAACTGATAGTACAGGCTACTATCCAAAATTTCCATAGGCTGAATTTCTGGATATGGGAAACTCTCATCAGCATACTTAAGCAGGTTTAGATATATTTAATACTTTTTAGCTACCATTAGATAATCCAGTATGGAAATAATTAAAAAGCTAACTACGTCCGAATTAAATCTTTTCTCAATTAGCTGCAATTTTCAGAGACACTATTCACTAACCTTGGAGGATCAGAGAATGCTCATATACTGGTTAAATTAAACACTTATAACAGATGCTTTTTCGTATAAACACATAATTTACAAAACTTTTCATAATTGTGCTTTAATGGTGAGCGGTTTTTGTTTTCCAAGAATCTTCCTCACACACAAAGCGATTACCGATGCTCCTCACACACAAAGAAAACATTTTAAAATTTAGCTGGCTTCTACCCAGCTTCTTAAGCTTGTTTCTGTTTGGCTCCACTGTCAAAGCTACTGCGATCGCTAATTGGCATTTTGATAGCAATCGTAATCATCTGGATTTCACCACAGATGAAAATGTTCAACCCCAAGTAGAATTACTTACCAATCCTACCCGTCTGGTAATTGATTTACCTGGAGTTACACTAAGATATCCACAGACTAGTCAAAGAGTAGGGTTAGTAATTAAAGACATTAGCATCGCGCAGTTGAACGCAGATACTACCCGCATGGTAGTTACCTTAGCAGCCGGTTACACCTTCGACCTAGCACAGGTGAAGCTGCAAGAGGAATCTGCAAATCATTGGTCTGTGCAGTTACCCAAACCAGTACCACTGACTGCAACCCAGCCGAAATCTCTGGAAATAACTCCTAGTATTTTTCCAACAGTAAATGATAACAGCACTCTGTTTGCTGGCGTGGTTCCCATGCATTTACCGATGAAAGTGCTGGAACCTCAAATTAAAGCCTTGATGAGTCGCTATAGTTTCCTTAAAACAGGAATGTTTTTCCTGGATTTGGATACTGGGGATTATTTGGATATTGGAGGCGATCGCGTTTTCCCCGCTGCTAGTACGATTAAATTGCCAATTCTCATTGCCTTTTTCCAAGATTTAGATGCTGGTAAAGTCAGCCTAAATGAAATGCTCACCATGCGGCGTGACTTAGTAACTAATGGTTCTGGAACTATGCAGTATGAGCGAGTTGGCAAGAAGTATACAGCTTTGGAAACCATCACTAAGATGATAACCATCAGTGACAATACCGCCACCAACATGATTATTGATCGTTTAGGTGGAGCAGGGCGACTAAATCAGCGCTTCCGTAACTGGGGACTGAAAGACACAGTAATTCGGCATCTTTTGGCTGACTTGAGAGGAACCAACACCACAAGTTCTCAAGATATGGCGCGGGTGCTGGCTTTAGTTGTGAATAACAAGCTAGTTTCTCCACAAAGTCGGGAGCAAGCTTTAGATATTCTGCGTCACACCACAATTCACACACTGCTTCCCGCAGGTTTGGGGAAAGGTGCTGTCATCGCTAATAAAACCGGAGATATCGGGTTTCTCATCGGCGATGCGGGATTTGTGACTATGCCAAATGGTAAGCGTTACTTGGCCGCAATCTTCGTGACACGTCCGTATAAGGACACGAGGGGAAGAGACTTTATCCGTCAAGTTTCCCAGCTTGTTTACGATTACCTGAATCAACTGAACCCGGTTGCTGCGGTTGATTCGCCTAACGCTTTTATAACCACTCTTTAAACGTTAAGTAATTGATGCGGGTGTAGGGTGTGTTACGGTTTCCGTAACGCACCAAAAGCCTGAAATGATGCCATACTCTCAGCGATAACATACCCTACAACTACAGTAGTTTTATATTTAATTCAACCCAGCTACTTGGATTAGATAATTGTGATTTTACTTGCTGCTCTAGTAGCTTTTTCCCTAGCTTCTTGGACATTAACACCCTTCGCTAAAGCTACGCCCATTCGCCGATATGGATGAGCATTAGGTTTACCAAATAATCTAATATCTACATCTTTTTCTGACAAAGCATCGGCTACACCGCTAAAAGCAATAGAATCAGATTTTTCGGAAGCTAAAATTACCGCACTAGCTGATGATCCAAGCTGTTCTATATGAGGAATTGGCAAGTCTAAAATAGCTCTTAAATGTAGTTCAAATTCATTAAGATTTTGTGAAATTAATGTCACCATACCCGTATCATGCGGTCTGGGAGAAAGTTCAGAAAAAATCACTTCATCTTTGGTAATGAAAAACTCAACGCCAAAAATTCCGGCTCCTCCTAAAGCATCAGTGACTTTTATGGCTATTTCTCTTGCTTTTAATATCTTGTCTTCCGAAATTAGCGCCGGTTGCCACGATTCTTGATAATCGCCTCTTTCTTGGCGATGACCAATAGGAGAACAGAAAATTGTGGGTGCATTCCACTGTTTAATTGTTAGTAAAGTTATCTCGATTTCAAAGCTAATAAATTCTTCGACGATCACCTTTTGACTGTCACCTCTAGAATTAGCGATCGCATAATTCCAAGCTTTCTCAACTTCACTTTTTTCTTGCACGACAGACTGACCTTTACCAGAGGATGACATCACAGGTTTAACAACATTACTAAACCCAATTTCATCTGAAACTGCAATCAATTCTTCCAGAGTTGTTGCATAACCATATTTAGCCGTTCTGATGCCTAATTTTTGATGTGCCAGCTCCCGAATTCTATCACGATTCATTGTATAGTTAGTAGCAGCCGCAGTCGGTATAACTGTAATTCCTCGCTGTTCAAATTCAATCAGTTTTTCTGTTCTGATTGCTTCAATTTCTGGTATAATAATATTTGGCTGATGTTTTGTCACTATAGCTTCTAAATCATCAGCACTGAGCATAGAAATAACTTCATAAGCATCAGCAACTTGCATCGCTGGAGCATTAGCGTAGCGGTCAACGGCAATCACATAATTACCAAGACGTTGAGCAGCGATCGCAAATTCCTTACCTAGTTCTCCTGAACCCAACAACATCAATTTTTGGGGCAACTTAATACTCATTAACTTATCCAGGTCAATCTCAATTTAATCATCTTATAATTTTGGGTGTTTTAATTACCATCTTCTCAAGAATTAAATCTAGCTCCGCGCAGTTGTAAATCTTGACGTTGTAGCTGAGTTAAACCAGTACCTACGCCAAGTTGACACTTATTTACTAGAGTATCTAACCAAATAGTTTCGTTAAGAGTTGCACCTTGTAAATCTGCATTTCTCAAGTCGGCTTTTGTAAAATTTGCAAATAAGAGGTCTGCATTGACTAAACTACTACCTTGTAGATTTGCTTCTGATAAATTTCCTCGAATCAAGTTTACCCCATCTAAAATTAAACTAGATAAATCTGCTCCTATAAGATTAGGAAACTTTAGCTGACTTGGATATTTAAAAAACCGCATCATACATATGATGTTTGCTTCATTTAGGCGGATTTTGGTTAAAAACTCATAACGAGCTATGCCCAAATTCTTAAGAATTTGTAGACGCTGTGAAGGACTTTGTTCTAAAAACTGGATAGCTGTGTAGCGTAAGTCTTGAGTCGGGAGATTTAGCATAATTTTTAGCTCACTGTGATATTTGTGCTGATTAAAAATTTCACCGACAATTTTGGCAAATAATAGATAATATAGCATCCTGAAATCATTCATGAAAAACAAGATCCCCGACAACTTTTACGAAGTCGGGGATCTAACATGTCTCAACTACTTACCTAACGTCCTGCCAATAATGCTTTCGTAGCAGATTCGCCTGCTAATCTCACTTGCCTTGCCAACTGGAAGTTTAACAACGCTAGAACACTCAAATCAGCTAAGAGTGCCATGAAAACTGTTGTCGCCCCAGCGGATTCTACAGCTGCCCAAGGAAAAGTTGTAAACATCCATACAGTAGAATGTTTCCACGAGGAGATACCGATAAATTCTAGAATCATCGGTGGTAAGAACACGGTTGCACCTAAAGTCCCAATTGCCCAGAAAGAACGTTTAGGAGTTTTCAACAAAAGTATCAATTGGGTGATGGTAGCGTAAATCATCATTAAGCTGATAGACAAAGCTATAGTTAAAAGTACTTTAAACCTGTCAATATCGTTAACTATCCAAGTTCGCCCATCGTTTGCGTCAACAATAGATGTAAGTGAAAGCCAAACTAACCAGGGAATAGTAACAATTGTTAAATTAATTGCGATCGCCACGAGTGCAGGGCTTTTTTCGGCCCAAATTAGATCCTGCCAAACACTCTTGTGGCTAGAAACTCCCTGATGTCGATATCTTGCCCAATCTTGTACATCTTGACGGTGAGGGGAAAGAACCGCAATTAAACTTAAAATCAACACCAAGTTGTACACTGCCAGTAAAACGAAATTTTCTGCAACCTGTTCATCCCATCTGTGATTATTATTACCATTTTTGAGGGCAAATCCCCATATCATCAACTGGTAAAAAGCTACTAGTAAATAACTTTGCTTCTTACTGATTATTGAAGCTTGAGGATTACGGAAGCAACGTTTAAGAGCGTGCAAAATACCGTAACTGCACAATCCAAAGTTTAATAAATGCAAGCCAACAACACTAACAATACTTGTCCCTAATGGTAAATAGAAAAACTGCAAGTTTTTCAGGGGAGAACCCTTGTATAAATGGAACAAGTTAGGAAATAGATAATTTGTTGCATCCCAAGGAGCAAACAGCCTCAACCAAGACGTTGAATTATACCAAGCGGCTGAATTATCAAATGATGCTATCTGAAACGTTGTCAACAAAAAAAGGAAAACTGCACCACTACCTAACCAAGGCTGAAAACCACTAAACCACCGACTAACTAAGCTAAATAATAGTGCAGCACTGTAGAAGAAAATACAGCTAGCAGCAAGAATCGCGTAATAACTCAAAATGTAACTAAAGGCAATTTTGGCAGAACGCCCAGCCCACAAATGTAAAGGAACTGCTACTAAGACGATCAGATAAATTAAACTGGGAACTCCTAGCAACTTGCCAGTCAATATAGTTGTTTCTGATTGGGGACTGAGACGGATGAAATTCAGTGTACCGCGAGTTTCTTCTTTGGCTAAATCGTTGATTAGCAAATAAGTTCCTGCAACTAATAGTGTAAATACAAAAATTACACTAAATGTTAGGAATATATATTCACAGTGATTTCGCCACCACAACTGCCAATCAATTTCGTTTTGGGGACAAAAGTTATTTAAAAGAAAATCATTGAAATCAGAAAGTTGAGATTGATTTGATTGCTGGTAAATCTGTTTTTCTTGCTGCTGGTATACTTGACGCAGATTACAGTATGTGCCAGTTAGCGGGTATTTATCATCAGGAAACTCGCGCAACTGATATAAAAAAACTACCAGTTGCACCAGTATGGATGTTGCAACTGCGATCACTACATTAAAAAATTTCAGCCGTCCTTTGAGTTCCCGGAATAGTTGCGGATTCCAATCACCAATTTTGTCTATTAAATTGAGCATCATAGGAAAAAAATCTCCAAAAATGGGGAGTGATATTTATTGACTAATCAAGATGCTTGTTTGTGACCTAATTTAAGGAAAATAGTTTCTAAGTCTTCTTGTGTGCAGTGAAAATCAGTTAGGGGAATGCCTGCTTTGATCAGCGATCGCAACAACTCAGCACTATCTTCTTCTTTCCCCGAAAAATTCACCCGCACGCTGTTTTTTCCTGGAATCACCTCCCACTCTTCTACTAAAGGATGATGTTTCAATTCCCTTAAAAGTGCCTCTAGATTTCCCAAAGTTGATATCACAATTTGCTGGTGGGCAAGACGTTGATAAAGTTGTTGTAACGAGGTACTTTCTACCAAGAAGCCAAGTTCCATAATTCCTACAGAAGTACACAGTTCTGCTAAATCACTGAGAACGTGCGAGGAAATGATTACAGTCATCCCAGCTTCTTGCAAAGCTTTAATGATTTCGCGAAAGTGCATCCTAGCAATGGGGTCAAGTCCTGAAACAGGCTCATCCAGTAGTAGTAAAATCGGTTCGTGGATAATGGTTCGCGCTAAACTTAAGCGCTGTTTCATCCCCCGCGACAGAGTAACTATTTGGCTATTGCGTTTATTACCAAGTTGGATTAGTTCTAAAACTTCATGCAGGCGTTGAGTACGGCGTGGTTCTCGCAAGCGATAGAGACGCGCAAAATAATCTAGGTAATCCCAGACTGTCAAATCCTCATACAGCGGGTAGTCATCGGGTAAGTAGCCTAGACGACGCTTAAGTTTGAAATTACTCTTGTCACGGAGTAGGCGATCGCCATTAATATAAATCTCACCCGTAGTTGGTTCCTCAGCAGTTGCCAACATTCGGATGAGAGTTGTTTTACCCGCACCATTCGGCCCAATCAGTCCATATACTTCCCCCGCCTGGATTTCTAAATCAATATCATTGACAGCAACGTGTCGGTCAAATTGCTTAGTTAGTCCACGGGTGCAAATTGCTAATTCTTTTACCATCGCTGCTGGGGGGCGGCTTGTGATTAACACTTAACCTAACCTGTTTTTACAACTTCTGTCAGGCTTGTTTCAGAAATTGAAACTGGCTTTAAGGGACTTCCAAAGAATAAATTATCCCAAGAAAATCAAGAAACAATATTTACTTGATAATGATAATCATTAAAATCGTTGGTTTTTAACTTTGGTTGTGATCAAGAGTAATTTAGATGCGTTTGCCCTGGATTGTTGGGTTTATCCGAAAAGTATTGGGTTAGCAGGAGCGATCGCTATGGTTTTTGGTCAAATTAAATCTATGATTTTCATAACTTTCACTTGCCCCAAAGGCTTGAGGGCTATAACCCACTATGCCTTGTTAAAGCAATTTATACAGCTATATATCAAAAATCAGAAAAATCAGATTCATTTACAGCAAAGTTTACAAGTATGAAGAATTTGGCTTAAAGAACTGCCTCTTCGTTGAAAAGCTGGAGACATGATACCAAGCGTTAGAAATTTGACACAAGTTGAATCAGAGGAATACGAATAATAAACTCAGCACCAATTCCTGGTTGGGAAATGCATTCTAAAGAACCGCGATGTTTTTGTGTGATAATTTGGTAACTAATAGCCAGTCCCATCCCTGTACCTTGTCCAACAGGCTTGGTCGTAAAAAAGGGATTAAATATTTGCTTTAAAGTATCTTCTGGTATTCCTAGCCCATTGTCGGCAATGCTAATAGTGACTTGATCTGGTTCTAGAAATTGGGTGCGAATATAAATTCGGGGATTATCCATTTTATTGTATTTTGTTGTCCACCGACCTTTAATTGCTGAATCTTCTAAAGCATCGAGTGCATTCACTAAAATATTCAGAAATACTTGGTTTAACTGCCCAGAATAACATTCAACTAAGGGGAGGCTACCGTATTCTTTGATCACCTCAATTTGTAGGCGCTGGTTAGCAGGGTTGAGGCGGCTTTGAATGATCATTATCGTACTATCAATTCCCTCATTAATATTAACTGCTTTCATTTCAGCCTCGTCTAAGCGTGAGAAAGTCCGCAGGGAAAGAACAATATCTCGTATCCGCTCTGCTCCTATCATCATCGATTTGAATAATTTGGGGAAGTCTGACCTTAAAAAATCTAGTTCAATGAAATTTGTAAACTCCTCAATTGCCTTAATTGATTGGGGATAATGTCTTTGGTAGATATCTAATAGTGAAAATAAATTTTGGGTGTATTCATCAGCTGATTTCAGATTGCCGTAAATAAAGCTAACTGGATTGTTAATTTCATGGGCAATTCCAGCCACTAATTGCCCCAAACTGACCATTTTCTCATTTTGAATTAACTGAACTTGAGCCTGCTGTAATTCTTTGAGAGCTGCCGCGAGTTCTTCTTTCTGACTTTGAGTTTGTTTGAGTAATTCCGCTTGCTGTAATGCTACACCTAGTTGAGAAGCAATTTGGCTAAGTATATATACTTCATCTGTTTGCCATTTTCGAGGTGCATCGTTTTGGTAAACTGCTAGCAGTCCCCAAAGTTGTTGACTTTGATAAATAGCAGTAATCACGTAAGCTCTTGCCTGGCATTGCTCTAAAATTTTCAGGTAGCACTTACTAAAGCCAGCACTGTAAACATCGTAACAAACACGATAAGTTTCATTTTGAGAAAAGCGTCCTCCTTGTGTGTTTTGTAAATAAGTATCCACAATTGGAGGAATAGATAAATTTTTCAAGCTACATTCGCTGACATTTTCTACTATTTCTGGTTGATCCACTTGCTGCTGAATTAGAGGTAACCACCCTTGTGCCAAGGATTCAGAGACAAATGTTCCACTCCAATCTGGATTGAAACGATATAAAATTACGCGGTCAGAGTTGAACAATTGCCTAATTTCTTGAGTAGTTGTCTGAAAAATATATTCTAAGTTAAGAGATTGACGGATTTTTTCAACGGTGATAGCAACAATCCTCTGAGAATTTGCTGCTTTGAGTGCTTCTATTTCTAGTAATTCTACAGGCTGAGAACTGGCTTTTTCTAAGTTTTTATTGGGCTGTAACATGATTTTAGATAAGAGTTTAAGATAATTAACAATCAGTCTAGTATTAAAGTTTGAAAAAGGAAACTGGCGGCAAATCTAAGCCTTGATTGTGTGAAGCCATAAATATACTAGACGCAACAAAAATCAACTTTTACCTATAGTTCCCTTGTTCTGCTTCAAAATTAAAATTCTACTGGGAAATTGCAGTGTAATTAACTCAGTATAAATACGGGTATAATACATGCTAACACATATATTAGTAGTAATCAAGTTATGAAAATTATCGAACCACCTTCTCTAAAAGACGCTTGCTGTATACCCTTCTTGCGCGACAGTGACTTAAGTAGCTGTACACAGTAGTAGCGTGTATGGACAGAGAATAGTGTAATAAGATTGTTCAGCTTGATTATCTGCGTGCTGGTCAACGAGTATAAGACTATCTATTCCTAAAGAGGTTACAGGTGTCAAACAAAAAAATAGGTTTTTGGTCTGTGTGGGCATTGGGTGTAGGAGGCATTGTCGGTGGACTTTTTCCAGCACTGGGAGTTGTAATTCAAATAGCTGATGCAGGCGCACCACTAGCATTTGCGATCGCAGGGACAATAGCTTTGATAACTACTTATGCTTATGCAAAACTTTCAGTAGCTCATCCATGTCGAGGCGGGACAGTAACCTTCTTAAACCAGGCTTTTGGTCTAGGGCTGTTTAGTGGGACACTGAATCTTCTACTATGGTTTAGCTATGTAGTCATGCTTTCCTTTTACTTGCAGGCTTTTGGTAGTTATGGAATTAGCCTGTTCACAGAGTCTACTCAACCTATTTGGAAGCACTTACTCATTAGCTTGGCAATTTTAGGGACAACTGGACTAAATCTACTGACTGCCAATTATATTGGTAAATCTCAAATCTGGATTGTCAGCTTCAAACTGGGGATTTTGATCCTGTTCATTACTCTGGGGAGCAGTCATATCGACTTTTCCCATCTACAACCAGCTTCAGTGTCGTCGCTACAGTCAATTTTCGCAGGAGCAATGGTGATTTTCTTGTCTTATGAAGGCTTTGAGCTAATCGCCAATACAGCAGAGGATCTTGTCAATCCCAAGTACACTTTGCCACGAGTTTATTACTCTGTAATCGGGTTCGTTATTTTGCTTTACGTTTTAATAGCACTCGTCACATTGGGAGCAGAACCAATAGAACAGATTTTAGCAGCAAAAGACTATACTTTGGCTGAGGTTGCCAAACCAATTATGGGGCAATTCGGATCTGTTTTGATGACTATTGCTGCTCTTTTATCAACTCTCTCAGCTAGTAATGCAACACTTTACGGTTCGGCTCGTTTTAGCTCTGTTATTGCTAAATCTAGAGGGTTTGATGGCAGCGAAATAAATGGCCGTGACCAATCTTCAATTGGCTTATTTATTACTAGTGGTATTACTCTAATAATCGCCAATTTCTTTGATATAAGTCGAATCTCAACGATGGGTAGTGCCGGGTTTCTCCTGATATTTGCTGCGGTTAATTTAGCTAATGCTCGGATGCATCGTTATACCAAAAGTAAGCAGTGGATTTCACTTCTAGGTGTTGGAATATGTTTGGTAGCACTAGGAATGTTAATTTGGTTTGCTTTGCAAACAGATCCACAAACCGTCTGGGTTTTAGTGTTCATGGTAGGAGTAGCCATAGGTATCGAAGTAATCTACTACCTGTCAAAGAACCGACAGTTACACCTTTGAAGAAGCTTTGCTCAACTCTAGGACGCATTTCAAAAGTGAATCTAGGAACAGATATGTTGATGAGTCTGACTCTGTTTTTCCTGGTTTTCCTTTCCTCGTTTTGGCCATTGGGGGCGAATACCTCGGAAAGCATAGGGCAGCACGTTTTTCTTTGGATCAAAAGAGCCACACCCAAATAAATTAAAAACTCCATCGGTACATTTTGCTAGGTATGATATTTAATCTGCAAGCATTTACCGAGTAAAAACCAGCTATGACCCAGAACTACCGGATTACTCTACTCCCCGGCGATGGCATTGGCCCTGAAATTATGGCAGTGGCGGTAGATGTGCTGAAAGTCGTAGGGAAGCAATTTGATCTGAAGTTTGAATTCCAAGAAGCCCTCATTGGTGGTGCAGCAATTGATGCTACAGGCGAACCCCTACCATCTGCCACTCTAGAAACTTGCCGTAACAGTGATGCTGTGTTACTTGCCGCCATTGGTGGTTATAAGTGGGATTCCCTGCCATCTAATTTACGCCCAGAAGCAGGTTTGTTAGGACTACGTGCAGGTTTGGGACTATTTGCCAATTTGCGCCCAGCGAAAATTTTGCCCCAGCTAATCGACGCCTCGACTTTGAAACGTGAAGTTGTAGAAGGCGTGGATATTATGGTGGTGCGCGAACTCACTGGTGGAATTTACTTCGGTAAACCTAAAGGGATTTTTGCCACAGAAACTGGTGAGAAACGCGGTGTAAATACAATGGTTTACACAGAATCAGAAATTGAACGTATTGGACGGGTGGCCTTTGAAGCAGCGCAAAAACGCGGCGGAAAACTTTGTTCAGTGGATAAGGCAAACGTATTAGAAGTATCTCAGTTGTGGCGCGATCGCATCACCCAACTTAGTACGGAATATCCAGATATCGAACTCTCTCATCTATATGTAGATAATGCTGCTATGCAGTTGGTACGCGCTCCCAAGCAGTTCGATACCATCGTCACAGGCAATTTGTTTGGTGATATTCTCTCTGATGCTGCTGCCATGCTCACGGGTAGTATTGGGATGTTACCCTCGGCTAGTTTGGGCGCTTCAGGGCCTGGTGTGTTTGAACCAGTTCATGGTTCCGCCCCAGATATTGCCGGACTTGATAAGGCAAATCCTCTAGCACAGGTTTTGAGTGTGGCGATGATGTTACGCTACGGTTTAGACCAGCCAAAAGCAGCAGATCACATCGAACAAGCCGTATTGCAAGTTTTAGAGCAAGGCGATCGCACCGGGGATATAATTTCTCCTGGAAAAAATCTCTTGGGTTGCCGTGCTATGGGCAATGCACTGATTTTAGCTCTTGAAACAAAATAATTTCATTCTAATTAAGCATAGCGTTTGAGACTACCTCCACAGGTAGCTAAGTTTTCAACTGGGGTCTAAATCCCCTTTCTGTTACAGAATTACAAATTACGAGTTTTTAAAGGCAACCTGGGCAATTTGGCAACCTTTGCTATAAGTTTCGGGTAGACTAGAAGGAAATCTAGCAATCAAAGAACAGTCGATAGTGTACGCATTACGACAAGGTCAAGTAAATTTTACCGCCCCGAAGAACCAATCGCCTTTGATTGATCCCGCTGTAATCAGAGCTGCTGGGCAGATATACTATACTCACTGTGAGGTACATCCCGAAATAGCTGGGCAACCTTCCGGTGTAGCAATTAATCGTGTGAATCATCGAGGTAAGGTTATTTTTACTAACCAACCGGTTCTCTTACCTCAAGAATGTTTTGTGCCCTTAAGTCAAATTGAATCGCATATGTATTAGTCAGGAGTCATTCAATTTTAGATTTTGAATTTTGGATTTTGGATTAAAAGAGAAATCTAAAATCTAAAATCTAAAATTGCCAGAATCGGGAGTCAATACTGATTAACTCTCGACAAAGGACAAAAGATAAACGACAAATGACACAGGACAAATGATAAGGGACTATATGGACATTTTGTTCGCCGTTTTGGCGAGTGTAATGGTCTTTGCTTTGGGTGCGTCTATTGGCAGTTTTATCAACGTTATTGTTTATCGGCTACCTGCTGGATTATCAATTCTTTGGCCGCCTTCTCGTTGTCCTAAATGCTTAAACCAGCTAAAAGCTTACGACAATGTACCAGTATTTGGTTGGATTTCTTTAAGAGGGCGGTGTCGATATTGCAAAAGCAAAATTTATGTCCGTTATCCTGTAGTAGAAGGGCTAACGGGCATAATTTTTTTACTGGTTTTTTTAGTATTTCAAGTTTCGACTTTAACAATAGGCTATTGGGCTTTTTGTAGTTGGTTATTGGCGTTATCGCTTATCGACCTAGATACAATGACTCTACCCAATCCACTTACTCAGTCGGGTTTGGTGGTGGGGATTTTGTTTCAAATGGTGGTTGGTTTTTTACCAGAGGCTAGCTTTATAGCATTGGTAAATCACCTGATGATGGCGATAGTTGGTGCAGTATTGGGTTTATGGCTGTTTGATGCGATCGCCATATTGGGTTCAATTGCCTTTGGTAAAGCTGCAATGGGTGCGGGTGACGCCAAGTTAGCAGCCATGATGGGAGCCTGGTTGGGCTGGAAATATTTGCTCTTGGCTAGTTTTGTTGCCTGTGTACTGGGCGCATTAGTTGGCAGCGGTGTTATTATGCGTAGACGAAAAGCCCTGACTCAAGAGACATCACGACAAAGGTTAGGACAAAAGATGCCTTTTGGCCCTTTTCTGGCTTTAGGATCTGTGATTAGCCTGTTTAGCGGCGAAGCCATTTTGTCTAGCTACCTGCGGTTATTTTTTCCAGCCTCTTGAATTGGAGTGAGGATTCGGGAAGAGGCAGGGGAGCAGGGGGCAGAGGGCAAGGGGGAGAATAAAAAATTATCTTTTTCTCCTCTGCTCCCAGCAAGAACTGCCCCTCTGCCTCTTCCCAATGCCCAATGCCCTTACATAAGAAATATTTATAATTTGTGACTGTAACCAGCATTACCCCATCTGCCCTTCATATTTTGATAATATTCAGCTTGTGACTTGTATTACCCTCTTAACAACGATTAACCGTTGGCAAGCACGACTAGTGCAATAGATGCTGGTTGTTCATAACCTAGCAATACGAATAATTGATTTGGGTGGGAGGGGAGAGCATCTTATTTGGAGGTTGGTATTCTTATGGCTTTGTCAGCACGTCCGTATAATTAACTCTGCTGAAATAAAGACTAAGAGACTTGTATTGGCATAAGTATTTTCGTTAAGCTGGCAACCAAAGATGAAAATTAAGGTCTGAATTGCTTAAAAGCGAAGTTTGACGATGTAGTCATGAGTCATTAATAAAGATAAATGACAAAAGGCTAAGGACAACCCGATACGGTTTGACATGTTTTCGACCTCATACCCACTTAAAATAAAATAAAAAATGGCTAACAACGAAGAATCACGCGGTTTAAAGTCTCTATTTGATTGGTTTGCAAATCGACGAAAATCAGGATCTACCAGCCTCGAACGCCAAGAGCGTGAAATTGCTGATGGTCTGTGGCATAAATGTTCTAAATGTGGCGTATTGGCATACACAAAAGACCTAAAAGCCAATCAGATGGTTTGTGTCGAATGTGGTCATCACAATCGGGTAGACAGCGATGAGCGCATCCGTCAATTGATAGATAACAATACCTGGAAACCGCTGGACGAGCATTTGCGTCCAACCGATCCGCTGGAATTTCGCGATCGCAAACTCTACAGTGATCGCTTGCGGGAAATGCAGGAGAAAATTGGCTTAATAGACGCGGTTAAAACTGGTTTGGGTCAAATCAATAGCTTGCCTATTGCCCTTGGGGTTATGGACTTCCGTTTCATGGGTGGTAGTATGGGTTCGGTTGTGGGAGAAAGACTCACCCGAATGATTGAGCAAGCCACTCAACGGCGGTATCCTGTAGTTATCGTCTGCACCTCCGGTGGCGCGAGAATGCAAGAAGGAATGCTCTCCCTGATGCAGATGGCGAAAATCTCCGCAGCCCTACAGCGCCATAAAGATGCCCGATTATTATATATTCCCGTTTTGACAAATCCCACCACGGGCGGCGTTACCGCAAGTTTTGCAATGTTGGGCGATATCATTTTGGCAGAACCCAAGGCAACCATTGGTTTTGCCGGTCGGCGAGTGATTGAGCAAACCTTGCGGGAAAAACTTCCCGATGATTTTCAGACTGCTGAAGATTTGCTCCTGCACGGTTTTGTTGATGATATCGTACCCCGTACCCAATTAAAAAACACCTTAACCCAGCTGATTGCCCTACACCAGCCTGTACTAACAACACCTCATATGGTGTTGTGGGAAACAATGTCTTTAACTTCTACCGCAGCAGAATAAACAAAAGTTATGAGTTAGGAGCAAAGCTGGAGACTCCGAAACTCCGGTGAAGAGTAGGAAGTGAAAAATTCATAACTCCTCACTCCTAACTTCTAACTCCTCACTTTTGATTCCCTCATCTTCCCGGCTCTTTGACAAAAAACAGTGGAACAAGCGCTGCTACTCGGAATAGACTAGAGAGGGCAAATAACCCCAGTAAGCCTCCAAACTGAGCAAATTGGATAATGAAGCTGCCGATAGTTGTGCCCAAAGCACCACTAGCTCCAGCAACGGCAGCTGCGATCGCAAAATAGATAGACTGATTTTTATTTGGTGCGATCGCCAATTGTATATTGTTGCTGCACAAGTCAATCGCCGCCCAAGTCCCTCCACTCAAGATGTGTAACAGGGGTAACCACAACCAGATGTCAAGGCGATTAACACCAATCCCCAGCCACAGCAGTGGTCTGGCTGCAACCAAAATCCCAATACAGATGAGGATTGGACGATTGCCTATCTTGTCTGCTAATTTGCCCCACAGGATGAGCATCAGCAAAGTTGCCCCCGCCTGAAGGCTGTTGTAGATGGTCACGTAGCTCACATCCAAATCCAGCCTGTCCAGCATGTAAAGGTTAAAAAAAGGCTCGCTGAGGCTCACAGCAAACGTCCAGAAGCTGAAATACAGCAGAAATCTTAAAAAGTTAGAGTTTTTCCAAAGACTGTCAGCTAATTGGTTTTGTGGTGGATGAATTGATTGAGCGACTTCAGAAGATTCATCTTTTGCAACCTCTGGCTGAATCTCACTTATTTGAGGTAACTTGCCATAATAAGTGTTTTGTGATCGCGGATTCATATCCACTTGGAAATACTGACACCCTAATCCCATAATCCCAAACACGATGCCTACCAGCAAAATCACCCCATAGCCTTGCAGAGTTCCACCATACCAATGTGATACAGCTAAACCGGCCATTGGTACGCAAACAAAATTCGTGAGGCTAGCAGCACTATTGCGTATGCCAAAATACCTGCCTCGCAATTGCCGGGGAACTATCATTGCTATCCAACTTAACCACGATGCCGTTCCTAATCCTCCTAAAAGATTGCTAAATAGGACAATCAAGAGTGTTAATATCACTAACTGGTGAGTATTAACCACTCCCCAGCTTACGCCTACAATACTGATTACTAGAACTAGCCATAGCAGCCGACCAATTCCGTGTGTCCGAAGAGAATATTGAAAGCGGCTGGTACTGCGTTCAGACAAGTAAGCACCTAACGGCTGAACCAGATTGACCAACATGGGGATAGAGGAAACCATCCCAAATACCACTGGACTAGCACCCAATTCCACCAAGAAATTGCTGAGTAAAATCCCCCCAGTTCCAAGGGAGTAAACCGCTGCTAAGACAGAATCTGTAGTGGAGGCTCTTAGACTTGTGCGAATAGTATCCTTAGGAATTCGAGAGGTTGGAAAGGGTGCTGTTGGTGGTAAGGTAATCTGGGAAATTTCTAGAGTCAGTGGCGAAGTTGTTTCAACCTGAACAAAATCCATAATGTATGTTTAATGAGTAAAACATCCTGATATAAATCCGGTTGTGGAGGAACTCAGTATGCTTTCATTAATATTCCTGATAAGTTTTGGTTATTTCAGCTTGCAATTTTCAACAAAAATTTCACAGAAGTAAAATCTTACTCATTAATAACACAAGATATAAGTGAGGTGAGAGAGACTGTTATTTGTCTGTGATCAAGAAAAGATTGTTTAATTTTTTGGGACTGGTAATGGTGATCGCGATCATCATCATTGCTTGTCACAGTCTACAATTACCAAGCAAACCCTTAGCGTCTACCGCAGTCACCATTAAACTGAGTGGTTGGGGAGGTTCCCCTGTTGAGCAAAAACTTTTGAGACAGGTGTTGCAAGACTTTGAGGCACGGCATCCAACTATTAAGGTGAAATATGAGGTAATTTCCGACCAATACATGGATGTAATCAAAACTCGTTTAGTTGGGGAAGCTGCGCCTGATGTCTTTTATCTGGATGCGCTGGAAGCTCCTTTCTTGATGAGTCAGAATGTTCTGGAACCATTAGATGCTTACATCACTCCCGAATTTGACCTAACGGATTTTGAGGATACCCTACTCGACAGCTTCAAATACCAAAACCAGATTTACGGTTTTCCTAAAGACTATTCTACCCTTGCTCTGTTTTATAACAAAAAAGCATTTGCCGCCGCAAGCTTGAGTAATCCGCCAGCTACTTGGGAGGAATTACGTAACTACTCGAAACAATTGACAGGCAAAATTAACAAATACGGCTTTGGAGAAATTCCCGAATTGGCGCGTCAGGCTTATAAAATTAAAGCCTTTGGTGGACAACTTGTTGATCAAAATGGTTATGCTAACTTTGCCAGTGCGGCAGGTTTGCAGGGTTTAGAGTTGGTAGTAGACCAGTATCAAAAAGACCACTCCTCTGCCCAAAAATCTGATGTGGGGACAAACTCAGGTAGTGAAATGTTTGGTCAGAGTAAAGTGGCAATGGTGATTGAAGGTAACTGGGCAATTCCCTATCTAACTGAAACCTTTCCCCAACTAGAGTTTGCTACCGCACCAGTACCTACTATTAATGACAAAAAAGGCACGATGGTGTTTACCGTTGCCTATGTGATGAACAAGCAAGCACAGCACAAAGCCGAAGCTTGGGAGTTGATTTCCTATCTCACAGGTAAAGAAGGGATGCAGAAGTGGACAGGAAAAGGGTTTGCTTTACCAACACGTAAATCAGTTGCAAAGAATTTAGGCTACGACCAAGACCCATTGCGATCGCCATTAGTGGCGGGAGTTGATTATGCTACACCTTGGCAGGTAGGTAAATATCCAGGGGCGATCGTGAATAACTTTGATAATCAGTTTGTCAGCGCCTTGTTGGGGCAACAACCATTAAAGCAAGCAATGCTGAAGGCACAGAATGATGCGAATCAGCAGATTAAGGCGATGGATTAAGCAATTAAAAATTGCTCATTTCACCCCAGACTCAGGCGAAACTTAGTAATGTAAAGCAGCAACTTAACCTAGTTAAAAACTCAATATCATCCGATTCTGCTACCCTATCAGAGACTCAAAGCGAGTGCCTAAACATTTAACAATAAGCATAGAACAATGAAATTACTTTAAATATTTTGATAATATAATCTTTTTATTAATATAATGCGGCTACCCTGGTGAAAGGTGCAACATGTGAACACTAGTCCTACTTTAACTGAAAATATTTCGGGATTATATAATTATGAAATTTGCTTTCTCTATATCTTCTTTATTAGCTTATGCATCATCTATTATGCTGCTAGGTTTTTCGCTACCATTAGTTGCACAAATACCAGCTTTTAATGCTTCTACTGACTGCCAAACTCCTATGCCACTACATCTTAATACAATAGACGATTTTATAGGCATGGGACACTTTCAAGAAGACTGCCAAAAAGACTCACTCGCTGCCGTTTCTTCTTTCACGCAGGCAATTCATCTCAATCCTAAAGCTGAAAAACCTTACTATAATCGTGCCAATGCTTACTATGCACTTGGAAATTACAAAGCCGCAGTGGTAGACTATACCGAAGTAATTAGGCAAAATACAAGTAGATTAGGTTTTACTAGTGCTGCATACTGGAACAGGGCTAGGGCTTATGAAAAGTTAGGCGAAAAACAGAAAGCGATTTCAGATTTAACTCAATTAATTGGTGATAGTAGCCTCAATGCTGAAGAGTACTTATTAAGAGGTAATCTTTATAAGGATTTAGGGAATAAAGAAAGTGCAAACACAGATTACAAAGTAGCAGAAAACCTTTTACAACAATACTTAAGTGGGTCCTTCGGAAGTGGTTTACAAGATCCTCTATATCAAAAAATGCTGGAGAAAGTAAGAAATAACTTATCACAACTAAATTATTAGGGGTAGATATAGCATGACTGAATCTCCTACTGCACGGAATATTTTCTTGTCCTGACGCTTCATAATGAGACAGGGATGAGAGGTGATAATAGTTATTGAACGAGTAAAGGTAACTTTGATATGTCGTATAAAGTTAGCATTGTTATCGAAAAAGATGAATATGGATATTATGCTTATTGTCCTGAACTTCCTGGTTGTCAATCTCATGGTGATTCCTTAGAAGAGGTACAGGCAAATATTAAAGAAGCAGTTGAGCTTTATATAGAAACCTTGTCAAATTCAGAAAAACAGGCGCTTCAGAACAAGGAAATATTCACAATAACCTTGGAGGTAAAAGTTGCCTAAACTGCCACGCCTCATTGCAACAGAAGCTGAAAAACTATTATTAGATGCAGGCTTTATTCAAATTAGAAGCAAAGGAAGCCACAGGATTTATTTTCGAGAAGAAGTGAGAGTAGTGATTCCTTTTCATTCCGGAAAAATATTGCACCCAAAAATAGTTAAACAGGTTCTACAAGCCATTAACATTTCTGAGAATGAAGCGACAGCAGAAGAAGTAGTACCTGAGACTGATGAATAAAAATACCATCCTGCCTAGTGGCGCTTTTATCTCCTCCACCAAAAGACCGCTAAATGCCACAATTAGGTAAACAGTTATTATTTATCGACCTATGCAAGTCAAAGACTTGACTATAGAAGAACTCAAGCTACTCATTCAGGAAACTGTTGCTGAAACTATTCAATCCCTACTGATTGACCCCGACGAAGGCAAACAAGTAAAGCCAGAGGTGAAGCAGCAACTACTAGACTCCTTATAGCGCACTCAAGTGAGAGAAAGTGGAGTTCCAGCGCAAGAAATTATCTCAACCAAAGATAGATGAGGCAAGGATGTATTTTTTCTTGCGCTACGCATATCGAAAAAAATATTTGACAAATTTTCATAAATTAATTTGGTTGCGATCGCCTATTACTAAACTCAGTTTCAATGGGAAGTGGAAAGCGATCGCGTAATTGAGTATATTTGTTTGAGCAGTAAAACACTAACTCCATGACTGTAACTTCTGCCATTGAAGACTTTATTTCATTCCGTGGTCATCAGGTATGGTATCGCATCGTTAAACCAGACCAAGAAGATTCTAAAAAGCTACCGCTGCTATGTCTTCACGGAGGCCCAGGAGTACCCCACAACTACTTAGAACCATTAGAAGCGTTGGCTTCGCCCGCCGCAGGCATCGCAGCAACCGGAAGGCGAGTTATTTTTTACGATCAATTAGGGTGTGGTAATAGCGATCGCCCCACAGACCCTACCTTATATTCCATTGATTTGTTCAAAGAAGAACTTGTCGCCGTCCGCAGCGCATTGGATTTAGAACAGGTTCATCTTTTTGGGCAATCATGGGGTGGTTGTTTAGCCTTAGAACATGCTCTTTCCCAACCGACTGGGTTAGTCAGTCTCGTTTTAGCTAGTACACCTTGCAGTATTCAACAATTTGTTACTGAAGCTTATAGCCTAATGAATGAGCTGCCAATTGAAGTACAACAGGTCATTCGTAAGCATGAAGCTGACGGTACAACTCAAGACCCCGAATATAAACAGGCAATGGAAGTGTTCAATCATTCTTTTCTTTGCCGAGTAGACCCTTGGCCCAGCAGCTTAACTAAAGCCTACAGCAAAGTTGGTACAGAGTTTCGGGGTGCAGGCAAAATCATCGACTGGAATATTGAAGATCGTCTAGGTGAAATTATCGTGCCGACACTGCTGCTATCTGGTCGCTACGATGAGGTTACGCCTACTTGTGTTAAAACAGTTCACCAGGGTATTTCTGGCTCTGAGTGGGTACTGTTTGAAAACAGTTCACATATGCCTCATCTGGAAGAGACGGAACGATTCTTGCAAGTCTTGAGCGAATTTTTGAATCGTGTCGAAACAGCCCTGTAAAGGTGAGATTGTAAGTTGAGTCTCATATTCCTTGAACCTAAGTCTTCATTTATTCTCGAATTATCGAAGTTCCGAGTTCTGAGCACGAAGTTCCGATATTGTAAACATTAAAGCATCCATAATAAGTAGGACTTACGCAAAATATCTCTCAAACTCTGATTTCTCCGTGTCCTCTGCGCCTCTGCGGTTCGTTATTCCGTAACTCGTTCGTAAGTCCTAATAAGAATTAAAGCGTTTATGAATACTTTAATGTTTACCACTAATGTTGTTTTCTAGCAGTTCTCTTTCGCTTTGCAAATGAACCAACAGCTAATCCACCAAATACTACTACTGTCCCCATGATAGTTGTTGGTTCTGGAACTTCTTGAGGAACTTTGATAGAACCACTGACTAAAGCCAGACCATTCAAGGTAATAGTTGATCCCAAATTAACTATGTCGTCTTCGGAGAACAATAGTGTGCTTGTAGCGTTTTTGAATATGCCCTCACCGTCAGTGATATTCACGATGCCAGAGCCTTTGGCTCTGAGGGTTTTAAAATTCACTGAAGCAGTAGCATCACTAGTTCCAAATAACTTGTTAGCACCGTCGCCAAATACGATGTAGCCTAATGGAAAACCTTGGACACCAAATACTTCTGGATTATTGTTAAAAGTGAGATTTCCCTTGTCATCAATCACGGAGTATGTCAAACCTTTGTATAATCCTAAATCATCGGGGGCATCATCACTCAAACCAACCTCAAATACCTGGGAAACGTTGCCTGAAATAGGCGTAATATTGACTGTTGTCCGATAGTTCCCAATAAATGGATAAATAGTCTGTGCTGTTGCTCTGTCTAGATTTGAGCAAAGACTAACTGAGGTCATAACTAGTGGAAAAATCCACATTTTGAGTGAATTAAATATCATTTAAAATCTCCATTTTCAAAAAAAATCGATTTTCACACAAACCCTACAATACATAACGAGCAGTTACAATGAATAATCCTTTGATAAAATTGGCAATTTTTTATCGAATAGAATTCAGGAGTCAGGAGTACGATAAATAATCATGCATGACCCATCGCTACAGCCGGGTTAGTGCGGGATTATATGGAGGTTCATTCAATAGTGTTTGAAATTAGCAGATGGCGGAGTAACCCCAGGTGGAACATTACAGAAGACTTGGCTGGGTATATGTTTATAATGCCTACCATTCTGGTCTTAGGAACTTTTGTAGTCTTACCCATTCTCTACGCCGTTTTTCTTTCCTTGCAAAAAGTTCAACTCCTCGGCGGTATTGAGTACGAGTTCATCGGTTTTCGGAACTTTACACGATTAGCTGAAGATGAAAGGGTTTGGATTGCTTTGAGAAACACAGCAGAATATGTAGCCATTGTTGTACCAACTCAAACTGTCCTGGCTTTAATTCTGGCGGTAACTCTGAATTCTGGGATTCGCGGTAAAAACTGGTGGCGCATCCTCTACTTTTTGCCCACAGTCACTTCTTCAGCGGTGCTGACGCTCATCTTTATGTGGATTTATAACACTAATGGGCTACTAAATGATTTTCTCGCTTTTATGGGGCTACCTACTTATAACTGGTTGGGTGACCCAGCAGTTGCGCTCAAAGGGATTATGATCATGAACATTTGGTCAACTGCGCCGTTTTTCATGGTGATTTATCTGGCGGCGTTGCAGGATATACCCCAAACACTTTATGAGGCGGCGGAACTCGATGGGGCGAATGGATGGCAGCAATTTATCCACATTACTCTTCCCTTGCTGAAGCCTGTAACCTTCTTTGTGATAGCAGTGGGGGTGATTGGGACTTTTCAACTTTTTGACCAGTCTTACATCTTTTCTGGCGGTACTGGCGGGCCAAACAACGCTACCTTAACTGTGGTGCTGCTAATTTACCAAGCTGTGTTTCGGAATTTACAAATGGGATATGCCGCTGCGATCGCATTTTTGTTAGCAGCAGTGATTATTGCCATCACTTTGATTCAGCGGCGACTTTTTGGAGGCGAACGGATTTGACTAACATCTCTGGCTTATCCTGGCTCAAAGTCTTGTTATACGTCTTGCTGACACTCTATGCGATCATCACCTTAATTCCCTTCCTCTGGGCACTTTCAGCATCATTTAAGCCGCTAACAGAGATTGTCAGTGGTGAACCCAACTTTCTCCCCAAGAATTTTACTCTTGACAACTACAGGCAAATCTTTCTGCAAGAACCGCTGTTTTGGCGCTGGTTGCTCAACAGTGTGGTGATTGCCGTCAGCGTCACGCTTTTAAACTTGTTATTAAATTCAATGGCTGGTTATGCTTTGGCAAGACTGCGTTTTGTGGGCAAGCGCTTTTGGTTCTTCCTAATCCTGGCAGTACTGGCAGTACCAGCGCAAATCACCCTAATTCCGACATTTTTGATTTTGAAAGCGATCGGCTGGCTGAATTCTTACCAAGGCATGATTGTGCCTAGCATGGTCAATGCCACTTTTATCTTCATGATGCGGCAGTTTTTCGTTAATTTTCCTAAAGAACTAGAAGAAGCAGCCCAGCTCGATGGCTTAAATACTTTTGGAATTTTCCGACATATTGTTTTACCTTTAGCAAAACCAGCACTAGCAGCACAGGCAGTTTTTGTGTTCATGGGGAGTTGGAATAATTTTTTACTGCCTATAGTTATCCTATTTGACCCAGAAATGTTTACTCTCCCTTTGGGGCTGAACACCTTCAAAGGTCAATATATCAGCTACTGGAACTACATTATGGCAGCTTCTATGGTCTTCACCCTGCCAGCTTTAGGCATTTACGCCTTTTTTAATCGTTACTTTATTCAAAGCGTTACCTTTACCGGGGGAAAGGGTTAATAGGCATAGGACATTGGGCATGGAGCATTGGAAAACTCTTCCCC
>NZ_CALMFY010000033.1 GCF_937863485.1 uncultured Nostoc sp.
AAATTTTAGCGATCGCACCTTTTTCACCCAACCTCACAAAATCGCGTTGCTCCCAGCGTGGGGAATGTTTTTTTAAACAGGTTGACAGCCTGTTCATCCTGTTGTTTGCTTACAGGTCGAGGTATTTTGAGTTTCGTCTGGAGTTGATAGTGTACCAAATGATATACCGTCTGATATTTGACTTAGAAGTCAAATTCCTGCTTGAGCCACTCTACAATTTCCCCATAGGTGCTGAACCCCTGAGGACATTCGAGTTTTTCCTCCAACCGCGATCACATCTCTCAAGAGAATCTTCGGAGTCGCTCCTGGGGAAGCTTTGACCTCTAACAGTTTCCCTAGTAGTCTGCCAATTCAACTTTGCTAGGTAGCACCTGTTATTGGTAAACTACTTAAAAATCAAGGAATAGCATGGCAAAAAAGTACATTGTGGATTTGAGTGAGGATGAAGTTTCTCAATTGCAAACGTTAATAAAAAAAGGTAAACAAGGCAAGAAGCATAACCCGCGCTCACATTCTACTTATGGCATTAGAAGGGGAAATAGATCAAGCGATCGCCTCAGTGCTTTGAGTCCATATTTCAACTGTAGAGCGAATAAGAGAAAAATTTGTAATTGGTGGGATAGATTTTGCACTTCTTGATGAACCTCATCCACCAAAGCTTCGTAAACTTGAAGGCAAGCAAGAAGCGTTTTTAATTGCGACAGCTTGTTCTGACCCACCTTCTGGGCGAGTGCGATGGACAATGCAACTTTTGGCAGACCATTTAATAGAAGTTGGTATTGGGGAATTCGATTTCTGATGAAACTGTTCGTCAGACTCTAAAAAAAACGATATTAAACCGTGGCTGAAAGAACAGTGGTGCATTCCCGAAGTAAATGCCGAGTACGTTTTACGGATGGAAGATTTATTGGATTTATATAACGAACCATATGATCCAAAACGACCAGTGGTTTGTTTTGACGAATGTTCATATCAACTGGTGGAAGAAGTGAGACTACCATTACCACCGGAACCAGAGCAACCAGAACGTTATGACTTTGAATATAAACGGAATGGAACAGTAAATTTATTTGCCTATTTTCAACCTTTAAATGGGTGGAGACATATTGAAATCACTCAACGGCGTACAAAGCACGATTTTGCAAAGCAAATGAAAAATTTAGTAGATATTTATCACCGCGATGCTGATGTTATTCGTTTAGTAGTAGATAACCTTAATATTCATACTCCGGCAGCCTTATATGAAGTTTTTAAACCCCAAGAAGCACGTCTAATTGTACAAAAATTAGAGTTCCACTACACCCCTAAACACGCAAGTTGGCTCAATCAAGTAGAGATTGAGTTATCTGTTTTATCTCGTCAATGTTTAGAGCGACGAATCCTGGATATACAAACATTATCCTCTGAAGTTGCTACTTGGGAGAAACAACGCAATCTTCAACGTACAAGTGTTTACTGGCGCTTTCAAACTACAGATGCACGGAGAAAGATGGAGCGCTTATACCCGACTTTCTGACCCAGCAAAGTAGCCTTGGCAGACTACTAGTGAATCTTGGAAAGTCTTACCGGGGAAGAAATTCCGCCGAAACCTTTTCCGCTTTCAAAAGCGCGTATTTAAAGCTGTTCAAGTTGGAGACAAGTGGAAAGCGCGGTTACTCCAAAAGCTTATTCTAAAATCCACCTCGGCTCGATTTCTTGCAATAAGACAAGTATCTCAGCTAAATGCTGGTAAAAAGACGGCTGGTATTGATGGTAAGAAATCCCTCTTATTTGAAGAACGAGTCAGTGATATCACCGAGCCATCAATCCGATACGCGGATGACATGGTTATTATACTCCGACCCGAAGATGATGCAACAGAGATACTTGAAAGAATCAGCGAGTTCCTCCGCAAACGCGGAATGAATGTAAGCCGAAAGAAAACCAAAGTTACCGCCGCGACAGATGGGTTTGATTTCCTCGGCTGGCACTTTAAAATCCAGAAAAACGGAAAGTTCAGAAGTATCCCTTCAGTGGACAACTTCAAAGCGTTCCGTAAGAAAGTAAAACACATCGTCAACAACTCGAATTATGGTGCTACCACAAAGGCTGAGAAATTAGCCCCGGTAGTTAGAGGTTGGAGAAATTACCATAAGTTCTGCAAGATGGACGGTTCCAGGAACTCCCTGTGCCACATTGAAACAAGAGCTTACAAGGTATTTAACAAGGAAACCAAGCAAAACCGCTACTCTAGCAAGAAATTACTAGACAAGGCATTTCCAGCAGTTCCCTACTCCGAAAATAAACACGTCATGATTAACCCTCTTTTGTCACTCTGGGGAAAGAAAAATCGAGGCTAAATGATGAAACCTAGATTTAGTGAGAAGATTAGCGATCGCAAACTAATAGAAACCTCTAAACAAAGCTCTATAGGTAAAATCTTATCTGGGCAAGGGTTACAGATTATTATCTGCCGAAAGTGACAAAAGAGAGTTAAAGGAACAAAATCCCCCTATGACGGAGATACAGCCTACTGGAGCGAACGTAACAGTAAACTGTATGATGGCGAAACATCTATTGCTCTTAATAAGCAAAACCATAAATGTGCATCCTGCGGAATGAAATTCATCGATGAAGAAAAGGTACATTTGCACTACATCGACGGAAATCATGCCAACTGGAAGAAAAACAATCTTGAAGCAATTCACGAGAGTTGCCACAATTACATGCACATGAGCAAAAGCGCAAGCTGAGAACATCAGGAGCCGGATGCACGGAAACGCGCACGTCCGGTTCTAACAGAGAGGTACTGGGCATAATAGCCCACATCAACTCTACCAAGGGAGCGACTATTAGCAGATTGCCGCCGTACACATTAATGGTAAAGCTTTCTGCCCTAGCCCGAAGCTTTATCGCTGTGAACAAGTGGCATTAGCAGTGGTTGCACAAATTTATGATTGGATAGCTGAACACGAACACCAAATCAGTGATGGGGCTTGTTACTGCTCTGTTTTGAAGCTGGCCCTATGGTAGTAACCGAAAGTATCTTAATTGACTTTATATTAATAGTTGCTTAGAGTAATCCTGAGTCCCTGCCTCAAGTTTGAGGATTTTACTTTGTAGGTGCGAGCGCGTTTGGCCCTCCGTAGGCGATCGCTCGACTGAGTGCAACTTTGACTCGCTTGTATTTTATGGGGTGAGGCGTAGGCGTTGGCGTAGCTTCTCGTAGAGAAGCCCATCGCAGACATCACTTGGGGTTTCCTCTCTTGATTTTTTAGGGGCGATCACTGCCGACAAGGCATCAATTCCAGCTTGGGCTACAATCACATCTTGTACTCCTGTACCAGAACCAATACCGATTGCTCCCACCACTTGACTATCCAAGATAATTGGCAATCCACCCTGCAAATTCGTCATCTGCCCTGCCGTGGTGATTCCCAACTTGATCGCTAACTCGAATGGATTCCGCCCGTGGCGACACGAGAGGAAAAAGACGCTGATGAGGTCATGGTCAGCAAAGGTGTTATCGGTTAGAAGGGTTTCACAAGACAACCAGGGCAAGAAAACGGCGGGAGTTGACGGTATAAAGTTACTGACTCCAAAGCAGCGTTTCGCGCTGGTTGCCAGTTTTCTAACTTCGGCGGCACTAAGTCTGGTATAAAGTCTTTGACTTTTAAAGCTCGGATCAGTTTGACTATGGAAGTCAACTAAATTTTTGATGTCTTCTAAAAGATTTGGCAGGTTTTCTTCTGCTTTATAACGTCCTTTGCCACTCATGTTATCAACACAAGTAATACCGCTTTCTAATTCTCTTATTCCTTTCCTAATAGGATCTCGATTCCATCCTAATTCTGATTGTGCAAGCCTTTGCCCTCCTAAACCTAAGCCCTGAACTGTCTGTGCCATAAATTTGCGCTTTACTGCACCAATTAAAAAGAGATGCAGTTTCAATCAACAACTTTTTGAGAGAATCAGTTAATACTATGGCCATCAGTTACCACACTCAAAAACTCAGTTATTACTCAGTTATTATTTAAATTACTACAAAAGGGGGTGGTAGCTGAAAACCTTCCAAATTCTAACCCTGATTCCTCTTCATTCATCAATGCATCAACTACTCAATTTAACCAACATCGGGAGTGGTCAGTTGGTATGACATGGAAAAGTTCCCTAAATAACTTGAGACTAATTATTCAGCCTTATATCTTCTACCATTTGCTGTTACCTTGGTTAGATGTATTCAACATTCCTGGGATGAGACGCTGTTTGCTTAAGTTAATTGAATTGATGAATGGTTTTCGAGCTTCTCCGATTCCTTTCTCCATTGCTAGTTAATCTTCTCTCTATTTTTCTTTCCCGAAAGTAACAAAAGAGGGATGAGCTAAGATCCACAAAGAAATCATCAATAATTGCCCCTACCTCTGACGTATACTAACTGGCTGTATTGCATGAGTAACAAAGCTAGCCTTCATGAGTACAGAATGTTCAGAGGCGAATGGTACTAAGTTAAGACACAGGCTTTGCTGTAACTGCTTCCCAACTTCCAGGCTTTTAACCACTCCTGGGAGGCTCCGCCTCCATTAGTAAGATCGAGGCAGAACCTTTCAGAATACGTTACTAGCCTCCAGGCTAGTAACTAGGCAGCACAGGACTCTGGGCTTATCTTAGTACCATTCTGTTCAGAGGCTTCAAGATGAGTTACTTCAAGAGAGCGAATCAACTCTCGAATAACGTCAGTTGCTGGTCTACCTGTGATCGCACAATATCGTTCTAGTTTTTCGCTCTCAGTTGATGCAAGATTTATCGTCATTCGTTTGACAGCCCATTTTTTGTTCATGACTTGCTCTATTAATCAAAATTTAAAAATTAAACTTACAAAGCACTCTCGCAATGGTTGATAAATAACAATACTAGCTAGATGTTAACCACAGCATACTTGCTTTGCCATAAGACTATTCTAGACATAACCCTGCCAGGGTATTTACGTGTAATCAAAAACTTTACCAATAAATCACTTATATGAATTTTAGATTCAGATGAACAGCTTCTGGATACAGAGTTTGCTAGCGATTACCAAACCAAACTGTCCAGTCTAGTTGTTGCATCAACCCTGATCCTTGTGATAAAGAGTAGAGCCACAGTATAAAAATTGCCGGAATATTTTGGAGGAGATTAGGAAGTTAAACTAGAACTTACGCATTGACAAAAAATTGATATTATGCAGTTAAGCCTACCTTCTGTGATAAGTGTTCTAAAATAAAGTCACGAGCTACTTAAAGAGATAAATTTCTTTGTAGTTCATACCAATTTTCAATTAACTCTTCTATCCACATTAATTTTAATTTATCAATATATGCATCCTCAATCAGAATTAATTTAATGAGTGCTAAAGGATCTGCGTTGTAATTTATTTTGAATTAGATACTTTCTATTTTAAAAAATATATTTGTATAGTGTAGTTATTGTTTTATCCAACAGTAAATCCTGATAATTGACGCATTTTTGGAGTATGAAAACTAATTAGAATATTTTGTTTATCTATTGTTCATGATCTCCAAGCAGTGTTCCTTAACCAGGAAACTAAACCAAGGGACTTCGGTTAAAAAGTGGTGTAAACGACGGTAAGTTACCCCTACCGCGTTCTCTGCGAGCTGAAATATGTTTTTTCTCTCACTTTCTCCTAATAATCCCCCTAAATAATGCCTAAACTCTCTTTCCCTCTTCTATAGCAATCCTAAATGAGTTGTGAAAATGAACGAACCGCTAACGCGCAGCGTCTCCAAGAGTTGCCGCCAAGAGCGCCAAAAAAAGAAAAAGAAGTTTTCACATATGATTTAGGACTGCTATACCACATCAAAATAATTATCATTCTGGAAAAATCCTGTCCCTTGTTTTTTTTGGAATAATTTATTCTTTAGAAGTCTCTTATTCCTAAGTGATCGATATTTTTAATTTTTATTTCTGAGGTTGGAGACAATTTTTGTACTTCTAATATAATATTTTTGAGTTTTTTTGATTGTCTCACTTTTATTAATTCAGTTTTTTTGAGTATTTTTACTAAGTCATGCTAAAGATAAATTATGTAACTTTTTATACTATATTTTGAAGTGCGCAATGCGGGCTCTAACTGCTGCACCATAATTGAGATATCCGCCAGCAATACCGTGAAAGTTTTGGTTGCTGTAATACAAGGGAATTATGACATCATCTCGTCAAAAGCGATCGCACTCTTTCTCTCAGTCAATAGACTTGTCGGGAAATAAGAGAGAATAGACAGCAGTCGTAGGGAAGGATCATGC
>NZ_CALMFY010000034.1 GCF_937863485.1 uncultured Nostoc sp.
ACCTCTTTTTACCAAACTACAAATCTGCCCATCACACAACACCTTGAAAGGGCTAATCTTAGGACTTACGCATTGACAGGAAATACAAAATATGTTTGACTGGAAAAACCATATTTATCGTAGGGGTTTAGCATTGCTTATTGGTGTCAACTTAAGCTAAAACTCTTTTAAAACCTCGTTAAGAGCCTCTGGCTGGAAATGCTCTTTCATTGCGGTGCCGCTAGTCTTGAGGCAGAGCCTCTCATTAGGCATTCCCAGTCGGAGACTTCTTTTCGAGGCACCTCTAAAAGCTTGTTCTAGACTGGCTTTTGCCTTAAGTTGACACGTATGAGCATTGCTAAACCCCTACAGTGCGGGTATATCTACCATCAAAGAACGATTAATCAAAGCCTGAAACGACCTATGCATGGTAAATCCATACGATGATTAATTTATACATTACGTAAGTCCTATTATTTATGTATGTGAGTTTTAGGGTTGTATTTCAATACAGTTCAGTTAAGGCTAAAAATTACAACTTGTATCTTAACTGTTCCCTATTCTCTGCTATATGTGAGTTTTAGGGTTATATTTTTCACTCAAATTGGTGTTTTTTGCAAATAATCGGAGTTAAATGCTCTGCAATACCTTGAAGTTTAATCTCTGCACAGCCAAACTTGTAAGCTTTCTCTATCGAACGATTGGCACTCAGCGCTTTGTAAAAACCAACAACAAAGGCGATCGCCGCTTGATCGCCAATTGCTTGGTTCATGCCAATCACAAATGGAATATGTTTAGCGATCGCTTCGGCCTGAGTTTCTGAATAACAAGCACTCAAGATTACACAATTGACTTGTTCGTCTACAAGTGCAAACAAGTCAGCTAGAGCATCAGGCTTAACTGACTGAACTGTTCCTGATTCATTTTCAAAGCAAAGCTCGCCAGTGTTCATACCATGACCAGAAAAATGTACAATATGAGGCTCAACATCCAGTATCGACTGACTGATATCAGCTACACGTACACTCCATCGATGCTCTAGCAAAAATTTATTTGGCTGTTTGGCTAGTTGCAGTCTTAGTTGGATATCTCGCAACTCTTGTCCCAAGCGTAAGCGAGAACCATCACTGGGATCGGATGCTAAAAACAAAATTTTAATTGTATTGGGTTCTATCGTCTGGACTGCTTTTTGCAGCAGTTCTTGGACTTTGGTCATAAACTGGTTGCTATCAAAATCGCGTTTACTAAAAAAATCGGATACCCCGTACTTTAATATCAGGTCACGGACGTTTTGATGAGTCAGTAAAGGTGTTCCACTGACTCCAATAGCTGCTACTTTTAGTTCATGGGCACGTTTAACTAGAAATGTTCCCAGTTTTTGCGCCGATACGGAGGAATCACCCAGACCAATATCAGTGATCAGCAAATGCCAATGGCTTTCCTCAAGAGCTTGATAAGCTTCATCAAAAGTCTTAACAACCTTGATTATGTCTTCCGGATGTCCAATACCTTTCAAGGCACTATGAGTCTCATCTGCAAGAATTTTTTGCCAAAATGGATGATCTTCAACCAGGAGAACTTTGAAAACTGTCATTGGTTACTCTTTACCACCACTTATGCTACCTGAAACCTAGTTCATGGTTAAGCTTTTGGCTTGTGTACAGGCAGTAGCACAATGAATTGCGACCCTTTACCAGGTAAGCTTTCCACCGCCAGATATCCGCCTAAACGTTCAACATAAGTTTTTGTCCACCACAAGCCAAAACCCATACCTCTTTTTTCATCTTTCGTAGTGTAGCCAGGTAGGAAAATCTTTTCTATATTCTCTGCTACAATACCCATTCCGGTGTCACAAACTCGTACTTCAACCCAAAACCTTGCCATTCGTTGTACACTTATGCCAATTATGGATAATTCTCCTCTTTGTGGCATCACATCTACAGCATTTTGGATGAGGTTATCAAAAACATCTGTTAATTGCTGTTCGCCTCCTAACACTTTGGGCAAGTTGTCCGGTATATCAATACTTAGGGTAATTTCCGGAGATATGGATATTCGAGCTTGTGCTTCAACTACTATCTGGCAAATATTGATGGGCTGATTATTATTCTCTTTAATCCAGCTTGTCATCCGATCTGTTCCTTGGAGAACTCGCTCCACCAAAGAGAGAATCATCGAAGCTTTTTTTTTGCTGTAATCATTGCCTTGAGCATAAATATTCTTTGCCAAGACGCGAATTGCACCAATGTCATTATGCATGTGATGCACTAACGGCCCAGCCAAGTCGCCCAGAGTAGCTATAGTTTCCATATTGACAAGTTGTTTTTTGTTTTCCAAGTTTTGGATGCCAATAACTGCTTGGTTTGCTAAGGCTTCCAGCATCGGCTGGTGTATCTGGTTAAATGCTGAAATTCGGCGGCTTTCCACATTTAGCACTCCAAATACGTTGCTATCCTTGTCTAAGAGTGGCACGCATAGCTCAGAATGTATGTTCGCAAAATAGGCTTGATACCGATTGTCAGTCTGGACATTATTCACCAGTGCCGATTGGCGATATTTTGCCACCCAACCTGTGATCCCTTCATCTATACTGATACTGTCAAGTCTATCAGATGAGTCAAATTCTATATTCTTTACAAGATACTTAGCTTTTGCTAATAGCTTTTGCTCACCGGGATTAAATAGAGAAATAACTCCGACATCAGCGCCTGTGATTTTTACCGCTTGCTGCACAATTAGGTTAAGTAGTTTTTCGTGATCTAGAGTAGTTATAATCTGGCGGTTTATTTCATTCCTAGCTGTTAGCCACCTTTGATTATGGATTGCGATCGCAGCTGAAGAAGCAAGAGTTTCAATAACCTTTTTCTCATCTTCCGAGAAATTGTGAGGTCGGCGATAATTGATAAACATTACCCCAACAATATCTTTATCTACCTTTAGTAGTACACCAGCAACGGACTTGATTCTTTCTCGGTGACCAAAGGAAGAATGCTGAAATATAGATACTTCTTCTTGCCTCATAGCATAAAAGTTTTCTCCACGCTTGATTAGCAAGAATGGTACATTATTTTCCCCAATCTCTCGATCCATCTTCTGCTCTTCCTTAAGCCACCCCGCTATCTTAGGGGGAGTGATAAATTGCCTTTCTGTCTGGATATACTCATAGATAGTAACGACATCTGCCCCTAAGACATTCAAAGTATTCCAGGCAATACGACGCAGGAGATTACTATCTTCAGGTATACGACTAAGGGACTGAGTAACTGAGTGAAGCGCATCTCTTTGCCGCGCTTCATCACGCATTTGTTGGAATCTCGTAGTGTGCAAAATGGCATCAACAGCCCAACGCGTTACGAAGAGTTCCACCAAACGCAGTTTCTGTGCAGACAATAAATAGTTACCCCGGAAAATAACGTACAGGACTCCTTCTTTGCCGTCAACCAGTAATGGAAAAGCTGCCATCGCTTTAACACCTGCTGCAAAAGCTTTCGGGTTTAACTTTGCCATTTCTAGCCTGTCATGACCTTGAGATAAATTAGGGATAAACTTGTACTTTTTCTCACTAATTGCTTGCCGCCCTAATCCATAATTACGAGGTGGACAAGCCTTGAGGTATTGCTTGCCAATTCCACGAGAAAAAACATTATAAATGTAGCGACCTTGTTCTTGTTCTTGATCTGACTCGTATAAAAAATGGAGGGTAGCAGCATCAGCATTGAGCAGTTTCTTGGCTGTTTCTGCGATAGTTTCTAAAACACGAGGAAGCTGTGCTTGCCAAATATCTAAAGACCGACGAGCAATATATAGAAGGAGTTCAACTAATTGTTGGTAATCAATTCGTCTTTCAACAGAGCAGTAGCCAGCTTCCACAGTACCTATTACTACAATATCTGTTTTACTCCTCTGCGGTTGCAAATCTTCTGGCAGACGCATTTGAAAAATTTCATGCTGTCCTTCTCTGTTTTCTTCGAGAAGAACAATTTTTTCTCATTCACAGCGCTCAAACCAATTTTTAATAACCCTACCGTTGTCATCTTGAACTAATACGATAGGTGTAAAGACACGAACGAAGTTTTCATGTTGGTACTCACGATAAATCCAGCGGTCAAATCGTTTATCCCATCCAGAAATGATCTCAGTTTGAAGAGATTGGACTATGTCTGCTTGAATATCTCTTAATGCTTGGTCTTTCTCAATGTAATGTTTTGCCAAAGTAGTCCATTTCATTGCAACGCCACTGGCGTGTACTCCCTCTATAGTGTTTTGTTCGGGAGAAATTAAGGATATATTAGCGTAATCAAAACCCTGCACCTGAATGTTTCGGCAAACTTCGTCAAGAATATTGTCTAGCTTAAACAGATTTGAGGTAGCTCGTTCTACCTGGCGTAAAGCCTCCGAAATTCTTTGTTCAAAGGTTTTTTCCATTGATTTTCTCTGCTTGGCAACCATAGCACCCCTATTTCTGAGCCAAATTGAGTAGAATGCCAGACAAAAACTTGATTAATTACGAAATCTATTGTGTTCTATGCCCTAGCTTAGAACCTGAAAACTATTAGTTGTTTGCTCTGGAATCTTGCTTCAACAGAGTGCATCCCATTTTGGCAAGTTCCCGCATTGGGCTTCGCTAAATTGCCACTGGTACTCCTCTGCTCGCTAAGACTAAATAGACCAGATGTCTGAAAAATACGCTACAACGGGTTAACCTCCTGCAACTCGCTACCTCGAGCACTCTCCAAAGTTCGCTCGGAGTATTTCCCTCCACAGAATGTTAGTATCCGGCTTTGCCGATTTGTACTCCTTCGCATAACCCATATGGTAGTAACTGGTGTGCGATTTCCCATCACCAGGTATTTTTTCCAAAGTGGGATACTTCCTATAAACCAAGGTTGAAGCGTGGTGATTATTTTACACAAGCCAAACAAAATTCCTATAGAAAGTAGGTTCAGTAATTATACCTACATTTAATTTAAATTGTCAACCCAACGCGTTATAGAGGTTTTGCTTTTAATAAAATAAAATAATAAACTTGATTTTTTGTAGCGCAAATTAATATAACATAATCTTATTTTAGGAATTATATTGCTATGCGTAAGTATATGAGCAATGTGTGGATAACTGACCGAAATTTCTGCACTTTGAACTTTTTGAGTGGTATCGTAGCGAGAAAGGGCTATTTCATCATCCGAGAGCATCAATGTTTTCCTTGGTATGATGCCTCAGAATTTCGCCATATTGGTTCAGTAGAAGGAGGAACAGTATTTGAACAAACTGCTAAAGTCAGTAAGGTTTTTGCAAAAATGAATCTAATTGAACTGACCAACATACTTCGAGATTTGGCAGATCGCGTTAATTTAGTTGTTTTTGCGTCCCACCCTCGCGCACCAAAAAACGCAAGAAGGGCACTAAAACGTACTCGTCCTTCCAAACGACCCCATGTTTCTACAGCTAAAATTCTATCCCAAAAACAATACCTAAAAACAGACACCTTGAAAGGGTTGGTTCTATATCTTTATATTCTTCAAATTTATTAATGCTTTTATGAAGATTAAAATATTAAGAGAGAAAAAATAAAAAAATTATTAGGAAATTCCAAAAAGCAAAAATTTCTGAGAACCTAGAAATCGTTGAAACGGGGTCAGCCAATATAAAGACCCTGACCATAAAATCAATCACATTCAAATGGGGTTAGTTATATTTAAAGACCCCAAATTTTATGTTTACAAAACCCTAAAACTAATAAAACTCACATTAATTGCAAGCGCCAGACTGATAATTTCTTAGTCTGGCGCTTCTAATTTGCTAACTACGCATTTACTGAACTGTTACCAAATAGGATGAAGGAATTGCTTGGGCACGTCCAGCATTGACGAGTGCCTGGTAAACAAAGGCAGCAACTTCAGCTCTAGTCGCCTGACGATTAGGATTGAGTTGCTTCGCTGTGGGATAGTTGATCACTAGTTGCCGTGCAGTTGCGGCAGCAACAGGAGCGATCGCATAATCAGGAATCTGGGCAGCATCGGTGTAAAAGGAAAGGACACTCTGATTATTCGCAGTTAAGCCCAAACCATTCGCTAAAGCTACTAACGCCTGCACTCTCGGAATTTGCTGCTGTGGTTTAAAAGTCCCATCGGGATAACCAGAAACAAATTGACTCTGATAAGCAGATTGAATTGCAGCGTAAGCCCAGAAATTACTTGCTACATCCTTAAACTGAATGCCTGCGCGTTTGCTTGGTGGTGTTAAAGCTTTAGTGACAATAGTGGCAAATTGAGCGCGGGTTACAGGTTCATTGGGTTTAAAGCTGCGATCAGGAAAGCCAGCAATAATATTTTGGGAGGCTAAAGCTTCGATGTAGCTTTTTGCCCAGTAATTTGCTGGCACATCCTTAAAGGCCACAGGCCCTCCAGGGGGTACATCAACAGTTGCGGCAACAAAATCTACTGAGCCAAAAATCTTTTTCTGATCGATATCGTTGCCAACAGCGACAATTTTACCGGTTTTGGTGGCGTTGTTCAGATCATAACGAGTGTTATTGCGGATAAGATTGCCACCAGGATTTTCGTTGGTGCCAAGGTCGGGTAGAGCGTTGACAGTTGCTACTAAGCCATCCCGCTTATTGTTCTGAATGACATTCTTACGCAATATGGGCTTTGCTGACTCTGAGATAAAAAGACCATCTTGATTTTCGATGATTTGGTTTTCCACAATTTGGGGTGTGGAAGTGCCACCGATCGCTAGACCAAAACCAGTATCCTGAAATATGTTATTCCGGATTTCTCCTTGGGCAGCTCTAGCAACTGAAATCCCGTTGCCTTTGTTTTGCACAAAAAGGTTACTTTCAATTTTGGGATTGGCTGTACCCGTGACAAAAACACCTTCTCTGACACTGTTAGTAAAAGTACTGTTTTTGATAACGGGATTAGTTGACTCCACCCACACAGCCGTACCCCGGCTATTTGGGTTGGTAACGGTGACACCAGTAATCGTGGTATCTTGGTCGGCAAGGATGGTAATGTCCTGCCTGGCAAAGGTGCGACTAGTGTAAAATCCTCCACCTGTAATCAATATTGCCTGACCTTTACTAGCTTCATCACCCCGTAATGTTACCCCTGGTTTAAGCGACAGAGGGAAGGTTTCGCCACTTTCCTGGTTATAGTTCCCAGGTGCTAATTGAATAACTGCACCTGTTTGGGCTTGACTGAGAGCGAAACTGATACTTTTATAGGGTGCAGCTGACGTTGTACCAGCACCAGCACTATCTGCACCAGTTGCTGAATTAACGTAAATCACTGCGGCAGTTGCAGGCGCTTGCGCTGTGAGAGTTGGGGCGATACCTTCTGGGTGAGTAGCACCAGCATTAACCTCACCCGGTAGTAGTATTGACCCACTAGAAACAACAAGCATTGCCGTTAGTCCGGCTCCCACGCGTAAAGTATATCTGAGATTACTGCTAGAAAAAAGGCGAAAATTTTTCGCTAGAGAAATGTAAAAACCCCGATATTTCATTTTTTCCGTCTGTGATGTGCTGAATTACAGTATGTCGAACAAGGTTGAAGTTAGCAGACTTATAGCTGCTTTAAAACCCATGCCAAACTATACTGGATGATTAGCACTAATTCAGCTAAATTCCCTAGATAGATCACAGAACTTATACATTAGTTATATTATTTTATTTATAAATTTCTACTAGTACACTGTAGCGTCAGTTTGTCTACCTTTAACAAGGGGATTTTGCCCCAAGTCGTGTTAATTGAGATGGTAGCTAGATTTTACCGCCAAGCTGTACTAGGGGTTTAGTTATTTATACACCGTCTCCCAGAGCAGATCGACAGGCTTTACAAGCCGCGTTAGTACTTTCTGCGAGTCAAAACGGGCAGGTGTTGCTGATTGAAATTATTAAGAATTATCTCACAAATGAAGTAGAAGTTGATGGTGTAGTTTACCGCCGTAGGCATCGCTTGGAGAGTGCATACCGTCAACTTCGTCGCTTGCAAACAAGCCTACAAGATTTATTTGGTATTTAGTAAGCTAAAGTTTCTAAAGTTTCTCTTAAATACCGTTGTACTTGCTGTTCCAAGCTAATTTCCTGTAATTGAGCATTAGGTTCTAGTTGCCAGCGTTGAAAACCGGAACTAGTGGAGATCGCGCATTTGAGGCTATACCAAATTTCAGTATCAGCAGAAAATTGGCGATCGCTAGAAGCTGGAATTTGAGCCATAGTTTCTCATTCCTTTGTTTTAAACTTCAACGGTAACTGGGGATTGGGCATTGGTATGCTACGAATCTCTATTAATCCTAAACAAGGATTGCAATAATTTGGGCACGATTTGATTAACCCGCACCCCCAAAATTGTGAAATCCTGCTTAATCTTTTCTAAAGATAATGGCTCTAGTCCAGCGAATTCTGTGTCATTAGTCACCAAAACTCGCATTACACTCACAGGTATTTGTAAAAATAAATTGCTGCCCAAAAAGGCTAACCCCGCAAGCACTAGTGCGAGGCTGCGCCATTGGGGAAGAAATTTAGCTGAATTTGCGACTAATGGGGCAATTTGGTAGAGATGCCACAGCACCCAAACCGACAATACTGCTGCCACTAATGCCAGGATACGATTTAACTTTGTATTAATTAAACAGAGAATTTTTCGCTGCCGTTCAGTCAGATTTTCTGGCTTTAAGGCTATTCCTAAAAGAGCAAATATATAAAAAGGGCGACGTAACTGCATCCATAGCAGGGGGAGGATACCAATGGCAGCAACTAAGAATAGCTCCATCCAGACTGGCAAAAACCGCTCGCCTACAGATAGGAACAATAAGCAGAGGACTAAAAAAACAGGCAATGTCGCCAATCCAGCGACGTGAATCCACAAAATAGGTTCAGAGCGAAATGAATGCATATTATAAAAAGTTGTGAGTTAAGAGTTAGGAGTTAGGAATTAGCAGCCTTTAACTCCTAACTCCTAATTTATCACTCCTAACTTCTAACCATTTTACCCTTAACACTATCTCGTTAAGGTGAGAGTACGGCGCTTGGTAACCATTTGATAGGCTTCGATGATGTCACCTTCAACCCAATCATTGAATTTATCCATGCCGACACCGCATTCATAACCGGCGTTGACCTCACGGGTATCTTCTTTCATCCGTTTTAAGGAGTCAAGGACGCCTTCAAAGATCACTTTACCGCCGCGTCGCACCCTGACTTTGCAGTTGCGAACTAACTTGCCAGATTGAACGTAGCAACCGGCAACAGCACCACGACCGACTGGGAAGACAGCACGGACTTCGGTTTGACCCAAGGGTTCTTCCACCAACTCTGGTTCCAAAAGACCTTCCAAGGCATCTTGGATATCTTCCAGGAGTTTGTAGATTACGTTGTATTCTCGAACATCTACACCCGCTTCATCGGCGGCTTGTCTAGCGCCACTGGCGAAGGTGGTGTTGAAGCCAATAATCACAGCGTTACTGGCAGCTGCTAAGTCGATATCTGTCTCGGTGATTTCCCCAGCAGTAGCCAATAGCATCCGAATTTGGACTTCGTTTTGGGGGATTTGCTTCAGCGCTCCCACAATGGCTTCCACCGAACCTTGAACGTCTCCCTTCAAGATCAAGTTGAGTTCTTTCAACTCGCCTTCTTGGGCTTGAGCCGATAGGGTTGTCAGGGTAACACGACCCTGTAACAAACGGGATAGGCGTTGTCTGTCTGCGCGATCGCTAGCGAGTGCTCTGGCTTCTTTTTCGTTCTGGAAGACCTCGAACTCGTCGCCTGCTGCTGGCACATCACTTAAACCCAACACCTCAACAGCAAAGGAAGGAGAAGCAATGTCTACTCTCTTGCCTCTGTCATCCACCATCGCCCGGACTTTACCGAAAGCCGAGCCAGCTACTAAGATATCTCCCACACGCAGCGTACCATTCTGAATTAGCAGGGTAGCAACTGCTCCCTTGGCTTTATCCAGATGTGCCTCAATCACAGTTCCTTTGGCGAAACGATCTGGGTTGGCAGATAGTTCTCCAACCTCTGCTACTAAGAGAATCATCTCTAGGAGCGTATCTAGGTTTTCACCCCTGATAGCGCTCACGGGAACCATGATTGTCTCCCCGCCCCAATCTTCTGCGGTCAGACCATACTGGGTGAGTTCTTGTTTCACCCGCTCTGGTTGTGCCCCTTCTTTGTCAATTTTGTTGATTGCAACAACAATTGGCACTCCCGCAGCTTGGGCGTGGCTAATGGCTTCAATGGTTTGGGGACGGACACCATCATCAGCAGCCACTACTAACACGGCAATGTCTGTTACCCGCGCCCCTCGTGCCCGCATAGCTGTAAAGGCTTCGTGACCGGGGGTATCCAGGAAGACTATCTGCTGCGGTTTGCCCTCATGTTCCACATCCACATGGTATGCACCGATGTGTTGAGTGATACCACCAGCTTCACCAGCAGCCACTTTTGTTTTGCGGATTGAGTCGAGCAGGGTTGTTTTACCGTGGTCTACGTGACCCATAATTGTCACGACTGGCGGACGGCGGTGGAGATATTCTAGGTCTTCGGCACCGACCATTTCCGTAATTTTCCGAGCTTCTGCTTCTGGCTCGGCGGTTTCGACTTCTATTTCTAGTTCTTTTCCTACCAGGGTAATTGTTGGAATATCCAGATTTTGGGTGATACTCACCGCCATGCCTTTGAGGAACAGGATTTTTACAATCTCTGTATCCGCAACGCCTAAAACGTCAGACAGCTCTTGCACAGTCAACGGGCCTGTTACCACCACTTTTTCTGGACGGTCACGCTTTGTCTCGGCTTCTTGGCGACGGTTCTGGTGATGGTCGCGGCTGGAACCAGACTTTGAACCAGACTTTCTACTTCCTCTAGCAGTTGGGGCGCTAGCAAGGGTTGCGCCTGGCATTTGTACAGGCCGAGTAGCTTTGGGTTTGGGAGGACGGGCGATGGAAAGGCTGACTTGGACGGTGGCTGGTGCGTCGAGATCGTCATCATCCAGCAAATCTTCTTCAAACTCATCATCCAGTATCGGCTTGATCCGCTTACCTTTTACGCCAGCTTTAGCCTTCTCTTTAACTTCGTCAATTATTTCCTCTTCTACCCACTTTTTGCCGCCTTTGGTCGGGCGAGGCGGACTTGGGCGTTTCAAATCGAGGAGATCAGGTGCGACTGGCTCATCACCCAATCCTTGAGATTTGCCTGCTATTCCTGATATCTGTCTGGGTGGAGTAGCGATCGGCATTGCGGCTGCTACAGCTTCACCAGGACGAGCTGGTCTGGGCCGTTGCCCCTCTGGTAGTTGTGATGGTGAAGATGGTCTATTGCCCCTCTGTTCTGGTCTGCTGGGTGCAGGAGTGGGACGAGCCTGCCTTTGTGGTGCAGATTGTGGGGACTGGTCAGTTGGCAGCTTCGCGACTTTTGGCTTAATTTGATCGCGATCGCCTTCAACGGGCCGTAGCCGTTGGTCACGTTTGAGGATCGGTTTGTCTGCCTGAGATACTTGCTCATCTGCCACCTGGACAACTTCTTCCGCAGGTCTTGCTGGAGGGGCAACTAGTTGCGGTTTTTGAGGTTTTTCCGATTTCGGTCTGGGTGGAACTATTTTTTCCGGTTTTTGGGATGCTATTTTTTCCGGCGCCTGATTTGGATTAGGCGTTTGTTCCAAGTCTGTGATCGTAGGTTGCTCTTGAGTCTCAGCTTGATTCCGGGGTACAGGTCGAGTTGGTGCCGTCGGCTTCATGGGTGAGACTGGTGTAGCGAAGGGCCGTGGAGGAGAGGGAGGATTAGCTTCAGACAAGGCAGCTTGGGTATTGGTAGCAAGTGACGCCTCTGGGGCGTTGGAGGTAGTATTTCTCAATATTTTGGGTTTGCGTATTTCCAAAATTTGCTGTTTGTGGGGTGCAGCAGGTCGCGGGGGTCCGCCGTTCGGTGGTGAATTTGGTTTATGGCTGGTTGTACCTAGTTCCTTTTTGGCGGACACACTCGTAGCTGCAAGCTTTTCTGCTGCCGCCCGGATGTTTTCTGCCTCGGATTCTGAAATCGTGCTGCTATGGCTTTTGACCGCAATGTCGAGCTGGTCGCAAATTGCTAGTAGCTCTTTGTTATCCAAATTCAATTCCTTTGATAATTCATAGATTCTAACTTTGCCGTTGTTCATCCACTCTTCCCCTTTAATTTACAGTTTTAGCGGATGGTTGCCTGGTTTGCGACATCTCCATCCTTGGATTACTGTTTTTAGATTGCCGTTCAGTTTTTGCCGGTGCCTCCAATCAGGAAAGAGAGATGTTTCGGTTTAATAATGGCATCCCCACCAGGAATGATGGTTGAGGGAGACCCATAAAAATTTCTTTAAAAGATTTTTATGGGAACCCTTGACGCCGAACTGCGCCTGAGCGCTACCAGGTTGCCATTTTGTAGTTTCTTGTTTTGTTGATTCTGAGTCTTCCACAACACAATCGATTACATCTTGTTCTGGGAACGTTGCCTCGCCCCTCTTAATTATTAGAGAGCCGAATGCCTTTTACACCCATTTACTATTTTGACACTAACCTTAACAATCAACAGAGGGTGTGATGAAAGCACGACTTCGGCTTTGGCACAATTCCTCTGGTGATCACCTCACAAAGTTATTCCAACTAAATTTGGTTTTACGTATTGGTGCGGGCTAGACGTTGCGACAAGCTTTGGTACAGTGTTTCTGGCACTGATGCATGTAGCGATCGCCCTAGTCGATTTTTTTTTTGAGCCGCTTGTAAGCAACTCGTTTCTGGACAAATATAGGCAGAACGCCCCATGCCCTGATCCAATTGTACCTTTCCCGATGGAAAGACGCGGACAATCCGCCAAAACTCATCTTTTGAGCCTACTTTGCGGCAACTAATACAGCGCCGATAATTTGGTTTCATCGGTTCTCTGCGATCTCAGTCCAGGATTTGGAATGTAAAAAGAAGTTTATTATTACTATTTTTTACTTATACCAAGTAGCCTTTGAGAAAATAATCCTTGAGACTGAGACTACAATTAACAGTATCAAAACTTTACAAAATTAATCAATTATTCATCATCGTTAGTGTCAAAAGTATCCTCCTCTTCTAATTCGTCCTGATTTTCATCCAACTCTTCTTCCTCAAAGTCAAGATCATCTTCCTCTGATTGATATTTTGTTCTTACAGCTATAAATTTGGCATCCTCTCCTGCATAGTCATACTTAGCTTTGTCTTTAATGTCAATTTTCCAACCAGTCAGGCGGGCTGCCAAACGGACATTTTGTCCCTCTTTCCCTATGGCCAAACTTAGTTGATCTTCAGCCACTAGTACGTGAGTTTGCCGGGAATCTGGGTCCATTAGGCGTACTTCATCCACCCGGGCTGGACTTAAGGCATTAGCAATATATGTTGCTGGGTCTGGCGACCAGCGAATTACATCTATTTTTTCACCGCGTAATTCGTTGACTACCACTTGAATTCGCGATCCCCTGGCTCCAATACAAGCGCCAACTGGGTCTACATCGCGATCAAGAGTATCTACTGCTATTTTAGTCCGGGGACCGACATAACGGGAAGGGGGGTTTGCCTCCCTAGCTACGGCAACAATCCGTACCACTTCATCTTCGATTTCTGGGACTTCGTTGGCGAAAAGATAAACCACCAAACCAGCATCAGCACGAGACACAAGCAACTGTGGCCCTCGTTGCTGACCTTGGGATACTTTTTTAAGATATACCTTGAAGGTAGCATTTGCCCGATAATTATCGTTGGGTAGCTGTTCTCGCTTGGGTAATTCGGCTTCTACTTCTGGCTGACCAAAGTTACTGCTAACTGCTAAAACCACTGATTGCCGTTCAAATCGCAGGACTCTTGCTTGCAGGACAGTTCCCTCCAAATCTTGGAACTCTTCTTGCACCATTTGGCGCTGTTGATCCCGTAATTTTTGCGCCAGTACCTGCTTGGTTTGCATCGCCGCCATCCGACCAAATTCTCCTTGGTCAGGGGTAACATCCAGCACCACAGAGTCTCCTAACTGCGCTTCGGGAGCTACTTGTTGAACTTCGTCTAGGGAAATCTGGTGGTCTGTGTTATTGACTTCTTCGACAATGGTTTTGGTAGAAAGAACGCGAAATCCTTCTCCTTCAATATCGAGTTCTACTTCAAAATTCTCAAAATAATCTTCATCAAACTGTTTGCGCTCTAAATTTTGGGCGCGACGATAACGTTCGTAGCCTTTGACTAGTGCTTCTCTAATAGCTGATTGAACTGCAAGCCGGGGTAAATTCCGTTCGCGACTTATACTTTCAATTAATTCTTTTAATCCAGGTAAAGTAACCATTGACATAAGCAATCTCCTTTAAAAATTAGGGAGTGGGGAACTCGGGGCCCCTAAAGGGGATAAGGGGTAATGGGGACTGAAAACTACGCATTAGATAGAGCTAGGGATTAGAGAATAGCTTTACACTAACCCCTAATCTCTAGCCCTTAGTTCATAACCTCTAGCCCCTAATCTTTAACCTTGAGCCAAGCTGCTCTAGTCTCTAACTCCTAACCCCTAGCCCTTTGTTTATCGGCGCTGGTCTAACTGCACCTTAGTAATTAGGGAGCAGGGAATTTCGACTACACGACCTTTTTGGTTTAAGTAAAGTGCTGTCTCATCCCGGCGAATCAACTGACCAGTCCACTCTTGTTGTCCGTCGTAGGGGGGCGTTGTGGAGACGATGACAGGAAATCCTTTAAAGGAAATAAACTCCCTGTCTGTTACCAGTTGCCGCGAAATACCAGGACTGGACACTTCCAAGACATAGGCATCTGGAACGATTTGGGCAGCATCTAAGGAGGCTTCTAAAGCACGGCTCATCCTCTCACAATCATTCAACCCAGTGTCTTGCTCAGGATTGCGAATGTCTACCCGCAACACTGGTGGACTTTGGTTAGTGTGAAAAACCACGCCAACCACTTCCAATCCCAGTTCTTCTGCCACTGGTGTCGCCAAATCAATAATTTGTGGAACTAAAGGATGAGCCATGAGAGAATTCAATAAAAAAAGTGGGCATCGACCCACTTCCTGCGATAGATATATCTTTCAAGAAGTCTTGTGACGAACCAATGATGATTCGCCTAATTCGAGTTTAGCGCATTTCTTTTATAGTCGTGCATTGGGCATTGGGCATTGGGCACAAGAGGCTGGGG
>NZ_CALMFY010000035.1 GCF_937863485.1 uncultured Nostoc sp.
TGTGTAATTCATGCCGGGGTTTAGTCATTAAGGGGTAGGCTTTCGGACGACGTAAAAGGATTCGTGGTTCGCTGCGACCTGAGCGGTCAGAAACAGCCTTATGAGCAATAACTTTAAGTAAAGTACGATAAAGTTGAAGACGTTTTTTATGAGAAGTGGCTAACAATCTGGGAATAAAGTTATTTAAATGATAGGTACAGCAAACGTGGGGTGCAGTTGATATTCTGATCAACAACGCAGGTAAATTTCCAGTCACACCTTTCGAGGATATCTCGTATACTGAATGGCGCGAGGTTTGTGCAATCAATCTCGATAGTCCTGAAGGGGTGACGCGATCGCTCCTACCGTTGATCAAAGTCAACGCCAGATCAATGCCACTACCTCACCGCAAAGGCGGGCGTGATTGGGTTCACTAGGTCGCTTGCAAACGCACTCGGTCAACACAACATCACCGTCAATGCAATTACTCCGGATATAACGGATACACCACCCATCATTGCGCTTTTTCCTGCCGCTGTACTCGACGAGCAGGCAAAAGCAAGAGCTATAAACAGACGAGAAACTGCCGACGATCTGGTTGGGACAGTACTATTCCTTGCGTCTGATGACGCAGCATTCATAATCGGTCAGACAATCAACATTGATGGTGGAAATAACTTCGTTTAGTGTAGGGAAATACTGTCGCGTTTGGATAACAATGACTTTAAGAATGAGACGGATATAACCGCGCACCTGTGGTGCGTGGTAGTTCCGGCCGGACTGGAGAAATTTTTTCAGGAGATCGGCACGCCTGTAGCGGCTGGCACCTTTCTGCCTCCCCCAACTATGGATGAGGCAGCGCAGCAATGGATGCAAGAAATTACCAGAAAGTATGGTCAGGAAGTGTACCCGCCGGACTATATTGATTAACGAACTGTGCTGATCCGCCTAAATTGCAGTTCACCGAATTTTAGATTTTAAGTTTTAGATAATGGAATTGAATAAGACTTGCATTCCATTATTTAAAAAGGTCTGAAAGCAAGCGAATTTAAACGTGAGAATTTACCCTTTCTACTGCCTAATTTTTAAATACCTATCCTTGAAAGTCCTTATTTCCACCCTACTAAGATTTGTTTGCCTCCGATTTCGTAGAGAAGATGTGGACTTTTGCGATCCGTTAAATAATTCCTGATGTTTTGGCATGGTATTTATTAAGCAAGAAACTAGCGATCGCCACCGCAGCAATTAATATTAGAAATGTCACTACTACCAGGGCTGCTCCATAACCAAAATCTAAGTAGCGCATTACCGTGGAATAGATATATAGTGACACAACTTCAGTTGCACCACCAGGGCCACCCCCGGTCATCACAGCAATTAAGTCGAAAATCCCGAAAGCTTGAGCAAATCGAAATAGGACTGCAATTAAGATTTGTGGCAGCAGCAGTGGCAAGGTAATATTGCGGAAGCTCTGCCAAGCATTTGCCCCATCGACAGAGTAGGCTTCGTAGAGGTCTGCTGGTATCGATTGCAAGCCAGCCAACAGCAGAATACTAATAAAGGGTGTAGTTTTCCAAACATCAGCAAAGATTGCTGCGCTCATCGCCAGAGTTGGATCTCCTAACCAGTTAATTCCAGTTTTAATCAGCCCTAACCGCCGCAGAATATCATTTACAACCCCAAACTGGTCGTTAAAAATCCAAGCCCATGCCAGACCAATCAGAGCGGTAGGCAAAGCCCAAGGTAGAATGGCAGTTGTCCGTACTACGCCCCGTCCAAAAAACGCCTGATTGAGAACTAGGGCAATCCCTAGTCCTAGCAGTAGTTCTGAAAGCACGGATGCTGTTGTGAAGACGGTCGTCGCCCACAAACTCTGCCAGAAACGACCATCCCCTGCCATCCGCACATAATTGTCCAAACCAGAGAATACAGGTTGTAGTTCCGTTCCTAAATTTCTAGTAAATACACTTAACCAGAATGCTCGTAAAATCGGGTAGGCAAATACAAATAACAACAGCAATAATGCTGGTGTTAATAAAAGCCAAGCAGTCCGTTGTTCCCGACCTTGAAGTGAATGCAGATTAGTCATTAGTCAAGAGTCACTTGTACTGAGCGTAGTCGTAGAGCCTGCGGCATAGCTACGCTTAGGGCGCAGCCTCTCCAAGAGTTGTATTAGTCATTATTAATTCTCCCATGTTCCTAGTTCCTAGTTCCTAGTTCCTAGCAGTCGGCGCGTTTCATTAGCAGCAGCTTGCATTGCTCGTTGCGGATTTAGCCGACCGGATAGCGCAGCGCTGAGATAACGCTGCAAAATATCCGATGTTTGGTCATATTGCGCGATCGGCGAACGTAAAACTGCATTGTCCACAACCTCTAGTAACTGCGGATAGTGAGGGTATTTAGCAACAATCTCTGAGTCTGTAAATAAATCCCGGCGACTTGGCACATAGCCTGCACTCAAAATGAATCGGCGCTGTACCTCCCGACTGGTAAAGTGCTGAATTGCTTTCCAAGCTTCTTCGGGATGTTTAGAAGATTTAGCAATCCCTATACCCCAGCCTCCTAAACAAGCTGCACCAGTCTTACCAGGAGCATGAACCATCGGTTTAATTGCAATTTTGCCTCGGATTGACGAATTCTTTGCTTGGGCTAAAGGCCATGCATAGGGCCAGCTACGTAAAAACGCTACTTGACCACTTTGGAAGAAACGGCGGGTGTCTTCTTCCTGGTAGGTTGTGACTCCAGGAGGAGAAACGCCTAGCCTGACGGTACTACGCAAAAACTCAACGGCTTGTAATGTTTCTGGTCGGTCTAGCCCAACCTCGAACGTTTTGGGATTAACCCAGAAGCCACCAAAGCCATTAAGGACTTCCACAAACATTGCCACGAGTCCTTCATATTGGCGTCCTTGCCAAACATAGCCCCAATTCACTTTGTCTTTCTTCTGCAAGACTTGGGAAATTCGGATCAAATCCTCAAAGGTTTCTGGCGGTTGCAATCCTGCTTCTTTGATTAAATCTTCCCGGTAGTAGAGCATTCCCACGTCGGAACGCACAGGAATGCGGTACAGTGTGTTCTGGTAACGTCCGCCTTCTACATCCTTGGGTGAAAATGCTGCCAACTCTTGCTTAGAAATGCGATCATCTAGGGGTAGCAACCATCCAGCAGCAGCAAACTTGGGCGTCCAGATCACGTCCATATTCACCAAATCATAAGGGGATTCACCTAAGATAAACGATGAGGTGTATAGGTCTTCGAGCAAATTTGTAGCATTTGGCCCCTCAACTAAGTTAATGCGAATACCTGGGTTCTCAGCCTCAAAGTCTCTAATTAAACCCTGCTTCCAAGGTTGGGCATCTGGGGCAGTAATTAACATATTTAGGGTAACTGGTCGCTGCGAGAGTGCTACCCAATTGAATAATATGATACCTAATAGAATTGCCAAAAAAATCCCTATATGCAAAAGATTTTGTTTTCGGATAAATTTTTGTAGCTTGTTTATTGGGTTTTGATACAACATTATGAATTTAGCGATCGCTAATGGTAATAATTATACGGCTTATGTGAGTTGGGATAGCAAAAAAGAAGGGGAAACCACAAGATAAAGGTAACGACACCAAAGCTTGAAATCTCCCAATGAATATGGTAGACGGTTCGACCCTGTTGACAACAATTTTTGTGCTATAGCAATCCTAAATGAGTTGTGAAAAATCACAGTTGTTGATAAAGTGAA
>NZ_CALMFY010000036.1 GCF_937863485.1 uncultured Nostoc sp.
CGGCATACGAGATCTAGTACGGTCTCGTGGGCTCGGAGATGTGTATAAGAGACAGGTACCAGTGCCAGTGATAGTTTCATTTCCGTTTCCAGCTTTTAAACTGCCACTGTTGCTAATGCCAATTCCACTTCCGCTGTTTCTATTACCAAGGTTGTCATCAATACCAGTGCTAGTGATAGTGCTAGCGCCTATAAATTTCAAGCCAGTACCGATGCCACTGATAATGTCACTTCCATCCCCTGCATTGAGAGTACCACTGTTATTGATGCCGATGCCAGTAACAGGTTTGTTAGGCTTAGTACCACCTGTGCTAGGCTTACCAGTACCAGTAATACTGTCGTTTCCTGAAAATGTACTAATCACACCTGGATTTAAAATATTAATACCAATCGCCACAGATGCATTTGACTCTTCTGCGACTAAAGTATCGATCCCAGAAGTACCAATAAAATTAGGTGGAACTGTAAGTCTAGGCATTGACAAAATCCTCTCTATGAGAATAATTACTTTGTCATTTTAAAACTTAGTTGTGCCAGAAGGTTAAAATGATTCGTAATTGATAAAGACGTTATCAAGTCTGCAAGCGTCATTACGAATTAGTAATTAGTTAATTTGGTATGGTGATAAATTGTAGGTTCTAAAAATCCAGCATGAGTAAGCTAGGGACAACCTTCAGTGAAGGAATAATTGCTTTCATGGCCACTAACATAGATGACATTATTATCTTATTAATATTTTTTTCACAGGTAGATGTTAATTTTCGACGACGGCATATCTTACTCGGTCAATATCTAGGTTTTACAGCCATTATCATCGCTAGCTTACCAGGATTTTTTGGTGGATTGGTTATACAGCGAGAATGGATAGGATTGCTAGGACTGCTACCAATAGCAATTGGGATTCAACAATTAATATATAGAAAAGAAGAAAATATAACAGTTCAGACAGTCAGTAGTGATTTTAGTCAGTCTACATCTACTAACCCCGTATTGTCTTTTATTTTGAGTGTTTTGCATCCCCAAACCTATAAAGTGGCAGCAGTAACTGTTGCTAATGGTGGTGACAATATTAGTATATATATCCCTTTATTCGCTGGTCATGATCTTGCCAGCTTGGGAGTAATTCTAAGTATATTTTTTGTCATGGTAGGGGTTTGGTGTGCGATCGCCTATTTTTTAAGCCGTCAACCTACCATTGCTTATATTTTAAGTCGCTATGGTAAAGCTGTTGTACCTTTTGTATTAATTGGCTTGGGTTTGTTCATTATCTATGAACGAGGTACATTCACTCTACTACCTTGGCTGAGAAGTTAATCAATTAAGACTTACGCACAGGTAACGGAAAATCGAACCACAGAGGCACAGAGAAGCCAGTGCGCCCTTGCGGTTCCCCGACTTGTTCGCGCAGCGTCTCCCCTTCTCCCAAAGGGAGAGGCTAGCGCCAAGGGAGAAGCAACTGGCGCGACACGGAGGAATAAGAATTTGAGAAGTATTTTGCGTAAGTCCTGTCAATGTTGGATGTTGAATGCTGGATTTTGAACCCCAATCTAAAATCTAAAATTTGTCATACTTGATGAACTAATTTCCAGCTCACCATCATCAAGATGGCATAAATGATAAACCGTAGTGGGCGTTGTGGAGCTACCTGGCAGATTTTAGCGCCTAGTAACACTCCTGGAACAGAGCCTAGCCATATAGGCACTACCAAACTCCAATCAACTGTTCCCAGGCTGAGGTGACCGAGGGCTGTAAACAGCAGTAAAATTGCTGCGTGTGAAATATCTGTACCCACTAACTTCCGTGCATCGAGGCGGAAAAACCCAATCAGCACTAGGGCAAACATTGAACCTGAGGAGACGCTAGTTAGACCAACCAAACAGCCTAAAATTGCTCCTAAACTGATTGTCATGATCCGACCCAAATTAGTTTCTAAGTCTAACTTTGGGAGTTCAGGTAAATTAAATTTCGGGATAAAAGTCAATAACAACAATTGCACTAGTGCTAATACTGTGACTAGCAAAATCATCCCGCCAAGCAAACGGAACAAGATGTTATCTAGGTTATACTCACCTGTACGTTTAATGAAGTGCAAAATCCCCACCCCGAACAGTGAGCCTGGAACACTCCCAAATGCCAGCCATTTGACAACTTCTATATCAAGGGTTTTCTGTTCCCAATGTTTGACGCTACCAACAATCTTCATTAATGTGGCAGCCACAACATCAGAACTCACAGCGATGGAAGGCGGAACCTGAAAAACAAAAATCAACATTGGGGTAATGAGAGAGGCTCCGCCAATTCCCGTCAAACCAACGATGATGCCAACAAAAAAGCTTAAGAACGGTAGTAATAAATAGTGCATACTCTTCTGAGGTTTCAACAATCAGTTATCAGTTATCAGAGTCCTGTTGAGTCTCCCACTTCTATAAAGTGAGCAGCGTAGGTCAGGGTTTAAATCCCAAACGAAGCCTTGATAACTGTTCACTGACTTAACTACAAGCAGCTAGAACTGAAAGTCAGCTAAAGCTTCACTGCTAGAGAGCAGCAACTGCGCCAAACTATAGCCCAGTGGTAGATAGAGCTAGTCATGGCAAGTTATTGTGTTTCTCAAAGGATGAGTGACACAAAGGTTATCCAGCTAAAAGTTAGGGGAGAGAGAGGATTCCTGGACAACTTAAAACCTGTCTGAAAGTTTTTGGAAGCATGACAACTGGCATTTAGCGGAAACAGACTTTGATAACTGCTTAGGGGTCAGTTGTTCTGCTAAACTCAACTTCTAACTGGTTTTTTGCGCTTTTACATGTAAAAGCTCGTAAGGCGATGCACTTACCGTATTTTACTTGTAAGCATGATCAAACGTCCAGCGTATTCGTGTTGTATATCGCTAGATCCTCTGGATAATACACAGCAGCTGATTAAACTTCTGAGGACTGGTTGTAAAAAAAAATACCTAAGATTTAATAACGATAGGGATAAGACGACTTATATGATGTCCGACTGATTAGTTGTCATTGCGTACTCCAAAGGATAACCCGTTCGCCTTGGTCTTTGCCAGGAGAAGGGTACGAAGTGTTCGCGGTAGCGTCTTGTAGAGTTGCAATCTCCGAACCACAAGTGAATTGGAACTCTACAAGACGTTCCGCGAACGTTCCATTTATCTACGAGACGCACTCACGTTTGTTACACTCGCAATGACATAGTTATATTTATTCGATTCACAGATTAATGGATATGCGATCGCTAAATTCACTCATGATGAATTTAACTGGATAGTCTACCGTGTTGATAGGAAAGACCACGATAAACACGAAGGACGTAATGTATCTACTAATCGTGTAAAAAAAAAGCTTGTTCAATCTATGAAGTACAAGCCAAATGGGATTAAACTAAGAAATTCTCTTGAATGAAACAAGGATTCGTAATTACATTGCTGGGATTATCGCTCTTTTATGTCTCTGGTGAGATAAAAATAAGATGATAATTTTAAATCTTATTCAAAACCTGGGCTTGAACACTTGTTTAAGAATCATAACCAAAAATGGTTAAAGTGCAGCTTTTTTAGAAAGATATAATACTACATTAAATATCTGGTTCTTGCAGCCATCGGGCGACCCTACCCGCCAAGAGGTAGAATAGTACAGACACTTGATGAAATTCCGGTAATAATTTCTCGCCTAACGCTTCAATCTGCTCAGAACCAGGATACATGGTCTATTGAATATTACCAATAGGAGAATTAAGTTTAAGTTTAATGTTTGTACCTTTTTTGAGAGCAACTTCTCCACCAGGGCTAGATAAAACAAAAGCAGCCGCAGCTGTACCACCTGCTAGTCCACCATGCTTGAATTTAGCTTGATTACCAAGAAAATGTCCGGCAACTGTACCGCCTAAAACAATGCCTGCATTTTGAATGAACTTACCTTTAGTTTTTGTTTCTAAGAGAGTATTTGTTAAAGTAGCATCAATGGGATAAGATGCTCCATTTTTTAGCGAAATATCATCAAAAACCAAATGTAAACTCGCTTTTTTACCTTTGGCAGCTTTGACTACATCTTCCAGATGTCCTTGAATTTGACCATCTTTAAGAACTTGATCTCCTCCTTTCAAGGAATTCTTAATTTTTAATATAAAGTTGTCATTATTTTGATTTTTCCCTGTAGATATATTTTCTTGAAGAACAGTATCAAAACTTGTTCCTGTTGGTACGGATATTTGATTGTTAGACTGACTAGATTTACTATCAGTTATTGCAGTTTTGTTATTAGTAGGAATGCTGTTGGTCTGGCTACTAGTTTTATTACAGGCGACTGTGCTACTCAAGAGAATAGCACTCAATAATAATGGAAAAAATTTTTTCATGGCGACGGTATTGATGAAATGAATAATAACAAGACAATCTTTTCAGAAAAACAAAAACTACATCAGCTAAAACTTTCTAATCAAAATCTGCTTACTTTCCAGATTATACTCCTAAAATTCATTAAAAATTAATACATAAAATCCAATAAGTGAAAAAAATAACTAATAGCGTTATTCAAGTTAACCACAGATTTTCGTAGGGATATAGCAATGCCGTGCCCCTATAAAAATCTGTGGTTAAATTAACTGAAAATAGCTGTAAACTAAAGCGCAATAATCCCAAATGGCAGGGCTGAGGGAATCCCTAAAATCAAAAGTCTAAACGTTACTTCAGCACCCAGAAATATGATTTCTATCCCTGTTCCAAAAATCCAACCCCGTAATCTAGTCAGTCAGGGGGTGGCTTACCTAATATTTGCTGCTTGTGGATTACGAACTTGCAATTCATGACCCACTACACACCAAAATAAAAATTTATAATTAAATCTAGTTTATCACCTCCAAAAACAATTATTAATTCAAATAAGAGGATTCACTTTTTTGGAATAATTACAAGCTAAATTACAGAAAGTTTATGAATATAAAATTGGAGATAATCCCAACTTTACTCAAAAGCTAAAGAAAAACTCAAAACTTTGATGATTGATTCCATCTTGAAAGATATATAATAAAGAGGAAAGTTTCTGATCATGATTACAAGTAACAGTGGAGATTAAATCAGAAATAATTAACTGGTTGACTTCACTGAAAAATGGTTAACAAAGAAACTTCAGAAACAAGCAAACAAGTAAAGGAGTGATAGGCTATGTCATACGTAGATCGAACTGGAGATAATATCGTTAGTGAACCAGTTGTTACTAATCAATTAGTCGATTATCATGACCGTGTTCGTTGGGGTCCCATAATATCTGGACTATTAGTTGCTGTAGCAACTCAGTTAGTTTTGAGCGCCTTGTTTGGTGCAATCGGTGCAGGTTCTGTAGCAGAATCAGGTAGACCTAGAACAATTGCATCTGATGTTGCTGGTCATGTGGGAATTTGGTCAATTATTGGTTTATTGATATCTCTATTGACTGGGGGCTGGGTAACAGCCCGTGCTTGTGGTCCAATGAACCGCAATACAGCTCTTCTCAACGGTGCAATTCTTTGGGCAACAACTTTGGCTTTAAGCTCTTGGCTTTTAGCAAGTGGTGTATCAGGTGCTTTTGGAATTGCTGCTTCAAATGCTGGACAAGTTATTAACCAGGTGCAACAGTCAGGTGGTCTGAATATACCGCAAAACACACCGAATGTATCTGCCCAAGAAACTCGTGATATTGCATCAAATGTACGTCAAGGATTGTGGTCGTTTGTATTCGGTTCCTTATTAGGCTTAGTCGCCTCAATGATTGGAGCTGCTGCTGGAGCTCGTAGCCCCCGCGTACAGAGAAGTGAAGTGTACAGAAGTGAAAGAGTAAGCTAACTGCTTAAGAATTGAGTAGCCAATCATCAGCAGTCAGAAAAATATTTGCTGCTATCTAATTGGTACGTGACTATCGTCGAGACTTGTGATCATTCCTTTCTATTCATATAGCAATCAGGAATCAAACGCGCAGAAAATATTAAGAGAAAAATCTTGATTTTACAAACATTCCGACCTTAATTCCTAATCGCGGATCATTTAAGACTGCTATAGTTTCTGAAATTTTTCATTGCTGAGTCAGGGAAGAATATAGTTAAGCCTCTCTTTTGAGAGGCTTAACCATGAACTTGTAAAACCTTTAACCAAATAAGCTAAAACCTGATACAGCCAAGGCTCCGGCTATTGCTGAAGCCGTCAAAGAAACAAAAGCTGTATTAAATAACCACCAAGCAGCACCGGCAACAGTTTTTTTGGTTTCAACAGCTTGCTTTTGTGCTTGCTCTTTAATTGCATTCAGGCGTTTTTGAGTTTCTTTCTGGATGCGTTCGGCTCGATGCAGTACGCTATCCCGTGTAGCTTCAATTTGGTCGATAATCTTGTTAGCTTGGGCTTCGGAAATATCCTCACGCGAACTGAGGACAGCAACTAGAGTATCACGGTCAAATTGACCAAGGCGATCGCGCAAAGCCTCAAATCCAGATTGCGGGTCATCAAACAATTGAGCAAAATCTTGCTGGATGCCTTCATAATTGAGTTCAGGACGATCGAGTGAGTTGAGAGAGTTGCGAATGTTCCCAAAAACACCATCAAGGACTGATTGCACTTTTTGCTGAATCTGCTGATATTGTTCCACAATCGAGTTACGTACAGAATCGATTTGATCGACAATCCGGTTAGCTTCTTCTTCTGAGATATCCTCACGTTGGGACAGCAAAGCCACGATTGTAGAACGGTCGAATTTGGAAACACGCTCACCTAAAGAAGACACTCCGGCACTAGGAGAAGACAGCAATAATTGCAAATCACGTTTAATACTATCAGGGTTGAGTTCTTCTTTATTAGTATTACGCAGATAGTTTTCCAGATTAGCTTCAAACTCCTGCGCTTTTTGAGTAGCACGGTTTGCCAAGCGTTGCGGTGCTTTGACAATGTTATTAATGGCTTGTTGTGTTGAGTCGATAGTACGGTTTACTTGCTCCTCGCTCAAGTCTCCCCGTTGCGTCAGCAGCTTAACTAAAGTTTCGCGATCTACTTGTGAAAGCCTCTCTCTGAGTGCATCAGTCCCTTCTTTAGGGTCAGCCAGTAATTTTTGCAAGTCTTGTTGAATACCTTCTGGGTTAAGTTCTTCCAGATTGGTATTGCGGAGATATTCACTAATCGCACTTGTAGTTTTCTCGTACTGCTGTTTCGCTGTCTCGGCTGCTTTTTGCGGAGCTTGCAAAACGTTATCTCTTACTGTGAGCAACTGGTCAATGGTTTGGTTTACCTGCTCCTCACTCAAATCTTGCCGCTGACTTAGCAATTTAACCAAAGTATCGCGGTCAAATTCTGATAATCTTCCTCTTAAAGCGGAAAGTCCTGCTTGTGGGTCTTCTAACAAAGTACCAAAATCGCGCTTGATACCTTCAGGATTGAGTTCTTCTTTGTTGGTATTTCGCAGATATTCTTCTACGCTTTGCCGCACTTCATCAGCTTTAGCTTTAGCTTGGTCTTGCAGTTCTTTTGCTCGACCTAAGACATCATCGCGTGTACGCTCAAATTGACCAACAATATTATTAGCTTCCTCTTCTGAGATATCTTCGCGGTTAGCCAGTAGCTTAACTAAAGTATCGCGGTCAATTTCCGAAAATCTCTGAGTTAAATCTTCAATGCCCGCTTCTGGATCTTCCAGCAACTTTGTCAAGTCCCGCTCAATACCTTCAGGGTTGAGTTCGTCCTTCCCAGTTGAACGCAGGTAATCTTCTAGACGGGTGCGAAGATTTTGCGATTTTTCTGTTGTATCTGCCTGCTTAACAGTTTCTAAAACTTCCGTGCGAATGCTTTCCATCTGCTCAGAAATCTCTTTGACTCTGGCTTCGCTGATATCTTCCCGTTGCTTGAGTAAGTTAGCGAAATACTCTAAGTTTAATTCTTCCAATTGCCGTCTTACAGTTCCTGGGTTGGCATTCGGATCATAGATGACTTCTTTAAATTCATCTTGAATTGTAAGCCGGTTAAAGTGCCAAGGAAAAGAATTCAAGATGTATTCTTCTATATCTGCCTTGACAGTGTTATTCGGAAGTTCAGGCAATTTTTGACCTACAGAACTACCAAGCTTATTAGCTTGCTGGGTTGCTTGGTCTTTAAATTGTTGCAACTGCTGTGTAATTTTCTCGATATCAACTTGCTGAACTTTTCCAGACAATTGTTGTAGCTGTTTGGTAATTTTTTCTACATCTATTTGTGAAAAATCTACCCCTTTCAACACTCCTGGTAAAGCCGCACCTAAGCCAACTTTAATAGCTTGCTTAATTATTCCATTACCTAGCTGGCCATTGACACCAACAACTGTCGTTAATTGCTGAAGTTTCTCACCTAATTGCTCAGGTTGCAATTCTTCGGGAGTGGCTTGTTGGAGTAAATTAATTATTCGGTCGGTGGAATTTTGCCCTTGAGTAACTTGGTTCCAAGCACCTTGCAATTGGTCTGCAATTCCATTGATATCTGATTTTGAGAAATCTGTCCGAGAGCTAATTAAATCGACAAAAGTCTGGCGATTGACATTTTTTAGTAAATCACTATCAGCAATCGATTGTAAGTCTCCCTCTTTAAGCAGTTGATCAAATTGAGAGCGAATTTGTTTGGTATCAAGTTGCGGTAACTTTACATTAGCTAAAGAACTTTGCAATGTATTTTTGATACTATCTGGGTCAAAACCAGATGTGAGTTCCCGACGGACGGCGGCGGTAATTTCTTCAGCTGTAGAAACCATTTGATTTTTAGCAGCATTAGCACCCAAAGCTGTAGTTGCTACACCTGTAATTCCTTGCAAACCGCTAGTAACAGTGTTAACAACAGAACCAATTAAGGAGCCGACTGCACTGGAACCTACCCAAACGATCAGTGAGAAATAGGCAGACCAGATAACTACACCAATAATTGCTCCTAAAAGCGCACTTTCAATTAAGCTGAGTTTTACCGCTAAGAAGCTAGCGCTGAATAATGCAATAGTTACGGTAACAAGTGCCCACAAACCAGCAGCTGTTTCAACTTTGCGAATTGTACCACCCAAGCTTTCAGATTCATCAGAACTTGAGCTACCGCCAAGAGCTGAAATTCCTACAGCTATTGAGAAGTTTGTTAATAGTAATTGAAAGGCAAATGCCATCAATACACCAGCAAGTAATGCTACCAAAAATTTTGGGCCAGAAAAAACAAGTGATGCTGTTTCTGGTGTTAAAACTTCACTTCCGACCGGAATTTGTGCTATTCCTGGGAAATTCTCCAATTTCAATGCAGTAATCACACTATGAAACATCAGATTTCTCTCACTTAGAGCTTTGTTTACAATCTTTGCTAACAAGCTCTTGTATTCCCAAATAAAAGTCACTCAAATTAGTGTTAAGTTTCTCTCAAAACTGGAATACAAAGAGCTTGAGAAAGACAATTCCCCAAAGCAAGCATGACTTTTTGAGGATTGTCTTTAATCTTTTGAGCATCCATCTATGGATATATTTATCTAAGACGATCGCTTATTTCCGACCACCAAACCACTTAGCTGCGATCGCTCCTAAAGCTGCTCCGACAACTGGATTACTGAGAAACTTAATCAGCGCTGGTTGTTCAGCCATCACTTCTCGGAAGATATCAGGATGATTGTGATAAGTGAAAGATGCCAGTTTGCTCAGGTCATCTGCATTTATGTGCTTAGGATTATGGGAAGAAAGTCCTAAGTCTTTCTCTAGATGGCGCTCATCTAGACCTCTTTGCTTTAAGTGCTTGAAAAATGACCCGGCGACATCATCCCGTTCGTTAGGTTTAATCTGAGCGATCGCCTTCTGCAATTCTGGCTCCATCTGAGTAGGAGGAATGCTGTCATGGTTGAAAGACCGACCAAATAATTGACGACGTTCTTCGTGGGATGAGCGTTGAGCAAAATCGTCAAAATTTTGGTATTCCTTGCTTGGATCAGATGAAACATCATCCAAAGATTCTGTATTACCATGCGCTAAGTCATTCAGAATTTCGCGTTTATATTTGTCACTGCTGCTCATTTTAATTTTCTCCTTTTTTAGTTCAAATCAACGTAAATTAGCTTTTTGACTCCGGAAAATTGAGTTAATTATTTATACTCAATTTGAGATGATTGCACATCATACTGACCTGTCAAAATCAGTTTTTTGTCTGGTGCATAGAGCAAAACTGTTAAGTCTTGATTGGGGAAGTTTTTGTGGAAACCTTGGAGTAAGGATTTTGCTAATGGTCGCACTTCCGTCGGACGAACTTGAGGCGTAATCACGACACCTAACTTGTTGTTATCACGGACATAAGCATCTTGGACAATTCCCTTTGCTGTACCGATAACCCAGTTACCAAAATCTTGACCTTGGACGCTGTTACCACGCTCTAATAAGGCATAGTCACCACTACGACTGATTCCGGGTGGTAATTGAGTTGGTTGTTTAGCTTGAACCGTACCACTACAAGCGGCCGTTGTTGTTAGTACTAAAGCCAAGACTAAAGCCATTAAAATTTGGCGAAATTGTTGAATCATATTCACACTTGTCTCCTAAAAAAATAAGTTGGAAGTTCCACAATCCCAGTCTATAGCAATCCTATTTTAGTTATGAAAATTATCAAACCGCCAAGTCGTAAAGAACGCCGAGGATAAACAGAAAAGTTCATAAATCATTTAGAACTGCTATAAAGGTTTGAGTAATTGCTTGAATAAGCTCTAGCCTAAGATGCAACATACATGGCATGAATTTTAAGTAGATGTTCAAGCACTTTTGTAATTTGTATCTATCCAGCATTGTGGCAAGCTCTCACCAGAAGGAAAATTTAATTTGCCTTTCTCAAAAGATTCTGGGTCTTGTTCTTCTTCTCCCACCTGATATTGGCCTTTAACAGTAGTTTCTTTCTGGCTAAACAGTGCCTCAATGTCGAGGATTTCTACTAAATTGCCGCTCTCTTTTTCTTGTAGTAACATAGCAAAACTTAAGTTTGAGGTTTGAGGTTTAACTTACTCATGCATTCTTTTTAATAGTGTCAGCCCAACAGCATAAGGTGTACCACCCAAGAGTGCAGCAAGCGTCAAAAAGAACGTGCCGACAAGTTCAGCCAACGCAGACTTGAGGCTTTCTGGTTTGAAGAAGTCTCTCCTGTGGCTAAATCGGTAGATTAAATCTAATTGGGGATCTCTACAACTTTTGCGAATGAATACAGAAAGCAAATACATTTGCTCGATCACAAAAATGCCGAAAATCCTTGAAGAGATTCCAGACTTAGCCTGGAATCTTTGTGCTGTTTGACAAGGGATGAAGGCTAAAAGCAGTCTTCTTAAATACGGTCTTTGGGCAACTTACCAGTTTTTTCCTCAATAGTACGACCCTCAGCATCAACGTCTAACTCTTCACGTCGAATCGTTTCTTTAACTTCAACGGTTTCTTTGTCTACAACTTTTTGGACTCTGACTTCTTCGCGCACAAAAGCTTCTTTCTGGACATCAGCAACTTCTTCATAGAGTTCTATACGTGCTACCTCGCCCTCACCGAAGTTAGCTGTTTCAGCAGACACAACTTTGCCTGCATCTTGAGGAGTAACTCGCTCAATTACGACTCGCTCCCTTTCCACTGGAACAGAAACTCTTACAGTTTCTGTTTCAACGTGCTTGCCAATTGTCACTTCTCCAGTTTTCCGGCGCTGTTTGTTGGCAACTAGTCTTTCTTCGTAGAGTTTGAAGGTTTGGTCTTCATGAGCGTTGACATCATATAGATCCGCGTCGTTTGCATATGTGTAGTTGTTGCGATCATAAGTGGGAGCAGTGCGACCATCTGTCGATGCTACCGTAGCGGAACTTCCTACAGACGGCGTACGATATCCTCCACGCACCCGTTCTTCATAGTCGTAATCAAGCGCTGTATGTTCTTGATATTCAGGCAAATTTTCCGCTTGCTCTTTTGTGATCCCAACGGCATATACACGGTTTGCTCTAGAGTCAATACGCGATTTCCCTACTGGTAGTAATACTTTCTTGCCAAAAATCCAAAGGCCTAAGTCAATAATTAAATAGCGGAACGCTCCTTGTTCGTCTACTACAGCATCACTTACCGTGCCAATCTTCTCATCAGTTCCCTGAACATACACATCCATTCCTTTGATGTCGTTACCTTGAATAGCATCCCGGTAGTCTGTATCAAATTCACTTATTTTTTGCAGTGGCATTATTCTATTCCTTAAAAATGTACTGTTTCTTTTTTAGAATTTAGCACATTTAATTTAGATAAATCTTCTTTCCAAAGATTGAGTTAAATCATGTTGAACTTTAACAAAAAGTAGTAATTCAATCTAGTTTTACTTGCATGATGAAGAAGTCTTATTTCAACATCTTAACTTTTGTGACTCTAATGATGAAATAAATTATAACCCAATTTTGCCTGAAGGTAGTCTGGCAGCACTTTTCAGCCGATTATTTAACCCTGGATGAAAATAAGCCACTTAACAAAGTAGGGGTTTAAACCTTGTTCACGACTGTTGCACTAGGAAACTCTATAAGGCAATATTCATAAACCAGGACACCTCTATTGTTAATGTTTTTGTGACTAGGTTCTAGCATTTTTGTGACTAGTTTCTAGTCGGAAATGTCAGGTCATAACTCAGTAAAATTCATATATATTCATAATTTTCAGTTAGTTAAATTTCTTAAAACCTTACATTTTAATCAAATATCCTAATATTCTTTTAGCCCTTATTGTTTGAGTTAAAACCCTAATCTCACTCTAGAGGAAAAAAACTTACTCCAAAAGATTGATGATAAACTAATATGAAAATGCCTTAATGTTATTAAAGCCCTAATAAATTAAGCGATCGCTTCAATCGAGATGATTACTTAGTAATAATTAAAGGTAATGCTACTGAGAGTAAGCGTGCGGAAGCGATTCTCAAACAGCGAGGAATTGAGGATTTTATTATTGATGATGCCTCCGCAGGTGACAACTGAGGAGTTCGTCAAACAGTGAGTTTTGATAACGACAGTGAAGACTCTGCTGTCATCATTGTTGATTGCCGCCATGAAAATGTTTAACTTACTGTGTAAAGTCAAAAGTTCGTAGCTAAGAAAATAAAAGGCGTTAAAAATGTAGTTGTTAAAGCAACCGTTGCCAAAGTTGATAGCAACAAAGCCTAAACTTTAAAACTGTTCTCATTGCAGAAAATTAGGAGAGAATTATGGAAACTGAATTAGAGCAACAGCAATATGTTGATGCTGCATCCCAAAACCGGGTAGAAGCACTTAAAGGTTCAGAGGCTGGAAACTTGCCAATGTTACCGCCTGCCTCAGAAACTGAAGAACAATGGCAAAGAATTGGTAGACAGATTTCTACATTTTTGGCACAACTACCTGAGTACATAGGTAATTTCTACCAAGAATACAAACTACCAATTATTAGCTTTGCTTTGCTTGTAATAGTGGTTACGACATTGAGAATATTTCTAGCAGTACTGAACGCAATAAATAGTATTCCATTAGTTTCTCCAATTCTACAGTTCATTGGACTGGGTTACACAATTTGGTTTACTTTTCGCTATTTGCTCAAAGATTCTACTCGGCAAGAATTAGTAGGAGAAATTCGTTTGCTTAAAAAACAAATTTTAGGCATACAAGAATCCCAGGCTTAGAGCTAACTACAGTATAGTGGCGAATGAAAAAGTTTTTTTTCGCCATATATAGGAATTCTAAATCACTTGTGAAAAGTTAGATCCCCGACAACTTTTAGGAAGTCGGGGATTTGGACACCGCGAGTTTTCACAAATGAGATAGGACTACCATATATGTGTATTGAAATACTTGTGAGCAAATAAAAAGCCGAGTTTTACTTGATCATTGTACAAATATATAGGGGTGTGCGTTCAACTAGGTCGCCCCATCATTAGGACTAGCGCTAATTAAAATAGTTTAGGGAAATCCAAGTAATCAAATGCCCATATTTTTTGTGGAATTTATTTATTTTTAAAGAATAAACTAAGCGATCGCATATGGCGGGAGATAGATATATAAGTCCAATTAATAATGATGTAAACAACCATTATCTGATTTTTATAGCAAGCTTGGCGATAAAAAAACAACAAAAATTAAGAGGAAAAAATGCCTAGACTCGTAGGACAGCGCTCTAATACTGGAGCAAACATCACCGTTCTGATCATCCTTGTCGCCATTTTTGGGGTATTTATGGAATACTTTGGCGTTATTGACATCGTTCCCGGTTTTGGCAGAGAGGGACGATATTTTCAGCTAAAAATTCAGCCAACCAACGAACAAGTCACTAAATAACCCAATTAATAATAACTGCAAGGGATAGATAAATGCGTAAAGGTAGTGATGTGATCGATAAAGTAGTCGTCACCTCTGACAAGGGTCAGAAAATTCAGCGAATTCTAGATTTAATTTTTGATCACAAACGCAATCAACTTTTGGGTTTCCTGGTTGAAGAGAAGGGACTGTTTCGGGATGCAAAAGTTATTCCCATACAAGAGGTGCAAGCGATCGGGTCAGATGCGATCATAGTTAAATCGAAAGAATCTGTTGTTAAAGCACATCGTGTGCCTGCAATTAAAGAGATTCTGCACCAGAATATCGTACTAAGAGGAACAAGAATTCTGACCACTGAGGGACTTTACCTTGGTGGACTGGTGGATTTGTTCTTTGATGAGCATAGTGGACTGGTGGAAGGATACGAAGTTTCTGGCGGTGTATTTGCCGATGCTTATTCGGGGCGATCATTCGTTCCTGCTCCCGAAGCACTGATAATTGGTGACGATGTTGCCTTTGTGCCTCCAGAAACTGCTCAGATGATGGAAGAACAGGTTGGTGGTATCCGGGGAGCCGTCCAAGCAACTGAAGACAGGTTGCAAGAATCGGCTCAAACGGCTAACCGTAGGCTACAGTCAGCCAGCCAGAATGCAGGTGAGCAACTACAAAGCTCAGTAAATAACGTGAATAGCAGGCTACAGTCCGCCAGCCAGAATGCAGGTGAGCAACTGCAAAGCTCAGTAGAGAACGTGAACCGCAGGCTACAGTCAGCAAGCCAGAATGCAGGTGAGCAACTACAAGCCGCAACTGATGCTACTAGCAGCAAACTGCAAGACCTGAATCGAGATGCAGCTGCCTCCCTGACAAACAATTTGGTTAACCCTGCAAAGCAAAAAGTATATGTGATTGGCAAGCATGTTGAGCGGGATGTGCTAACTCCAGACGGTAGTGTACTGCTATTACAGGGGCAGTCAGTCACGCTAGTTAATGCAGAAGCGGCCGAGCGCTTAGGTATCCTCGATGAACTCTATCGAGCCACAGGTGGCAGTCTGACTGCCAATATCACCCGCAATTTGCAAGCAGCAACAGAATCTACTAGCAATCGAATTGGGAGTGCAACGATGAGCAGTGCTGCTAACCTACGTCACTCCGTTAATGGGCTGGCAGCACAGGCGATGCAGCAGGCGAGAGGGCGCAGAGTCCTGCAAACGGTGCGTGCTGAAGATGGCTTAATTATTGCGGCATCTGGGCAGATTGTAACTGAATCCGTCCTTGCTCGTGCCCAGACTTACGGCAAACAAGCAGAATTACTCAACGCTGCTGGTCTGGCTCTGGCAACTGCAGTTCGTTCTACCACAAGTGACACATGGTTAGAAACCAAAGTTCAACTGCGCCAGGGGGCAAGTGTCGCTCAAGAGAACCTCAACACTTTCTGGCAAGCCTTGAAACAGAAGGTAGAAATGCTACAAAGACGCAGCACACGGGCGATGAGGAAGCAACGAATTGAACTTGCACTGGGTCGTCCTGTTACCCGCGTCATTCTTGATCCAGAAGACAACGTGATTCTGAATGTGGGTGAATTGATTACGCATTGCGCTGTGCGTCAGGCTGAAGAAGGTGGAGTCCTGAATATCTTACTGAGTTCGGTCTATATTAAAGAGCCAGAAATCTCTGGTCAAGAGCTACGTGCCCAAGAACATGGAATGGCGGCCCTATCGCATCACGATAATGGGCGATCGCAACTTGAAGCCAAATCAATCACAGTCAACTAATGCCCGACTTTAATGCCTTTGGGCATTTTTTTCGTGTTTTGTGCTTTATCCGGTTCAATTGCTGCTGCCGTTATCGCGTTTATTTGCGGTAACAGGCATCATCTAGAGTGCGCTTTTTGTCAAACATGGGCAATTTTCGGGAATACTTTGTCGTTGCCCAAGACAATAACTCTACTACATCGACCTTCTGCTTCCTCTGCCTCTTTTTTTGACGAAGGTATTGATCGTGAATCGTTACTCATTAGCAAAACGATGTTTGGCGGAAGCTCTAGGTACAGCTTGGTTGGTTCTGATGGGCGTGGGTACTGCGGTGATCTCTGGTGCAATACCTTGGGTTGGAGTTACTGGAGTGGCGATCGCTTTTGGCTTAAGTTTGTTGACTGCTGCCTATACCTTCGGTTCTATTAGCGGCTGTCACATCAACCCCGCAGTCACAATTGGTTTTTGGGTAGCCAAGCAGTTTTCTTCCAAAGACGTTTTACCCTATATAGGGAGTCAGATTCTCGGCGGAATTTGGGGAGTACTATCCTGTTTTTGATTTGCATGGGGAAGCCTGAGTTTACAACAGCTAACTTTGGTTCTAATGGGGTGGGAATTCACTCCCCTGGTAACTATAGCTGGTGGGCTTGTGCATTAGCCGAATTCATTGTTACCTGTGGTTTTGTGCTGCTGATCTTGAGCGTTACATCTTCTCGCGCTCTCAAGCTGTCTGCACCCATCCCCATCGGTTTAGGGCTGACCTTAGCGCATCTGATCCTGATTCCTGTGACAAATGCCAGCGTCAATCCCGTGCGATCGCTAGCTACAGCTATCTTTACTCGCGGTTGGGCATTAGCCGACCTTTGGATTTTCATCGTCTTCCCAATTTTCGGTGGAGTTTTGGCGGGTATGGTTGCCCGATCATTGCAAAAACCGGACATCTAAGCTACCTACCAGTAAATAAATTTTCAGCCTACCCTTCGGTATTTATTTAACTTTCATTTATTGTTTTTTTTCTTTTCAATCTCTATAATCCACTTGGGATAAGAGCAATACGATTTTATTCGGTCGGACAAAACATGAGCGATCAGCGATCGCTAATACTGATGACAAAAGCAACTTTTGTTATAGTAGTGTGATTATTCCGCACCATAATTTATCTTCTTGAAATATCTCAACAAGATTTCGGTTAAATAATTTGATGCTTATGCTCTTGTTGCTGTCTGCATCAATCATTTACTAACCAAGTATTTATTTAATACAACAACTTGGGAAAATAGCCATTGGAAGTATAAAATTCATCCAATTATTCAATTTTAGTTGAAATCAATACCTGTTAAGGTCTAGTTGCAGTGTGTTGAGCAACTTGG
>NZ_CALMFY010000037.1 GCF_937863485.1 uncultured Nostoc sp.
GAGCAGGGGAGCAGGGGAGCAGGGGAGCAGCGGGGAAATAACCAATGCCCACTACGACATCATCTACATCGGTGGCGCACTAGGCGCCATCCATGCAGCACTGATGGCAAAACTGGGATATAAAGTCCTGTTGGTGGAACGAATGCCCTTTGGGCGGATGAACCGAGAATGGAATATTTCTCGCGATGAGATTCAAAGCTTAGTTAACCTGGGTTTAGTCACCCCCGCTGAGTTAGAAACCATCATTGCCAGGGAATACAAAGATGGATTCAATAAGTTTTTTGATGCTAATAATCCATCCAAACTGCGATCACCTGTTCTTCACACACCCACAGTCCTAAATTTAGGCTTAGATTCCGAAAAATGGCTCCAAATGTGTGGGCAAAAACTGCAAGCGGCAGGTGGTGAAATCTGGGATGAAACAGAATTTATCCGCGCAGATATTGATATATCACAAGTGATTCTGCAAGTCAAGCACTTACCCAGTCAGATTGAGAAGCAAGTAAGTGGACGACTGTTAATAGATGCAATGGGAACTGCTTCCCCCATCGCTTGGCAATTAAATGGTGGTCGGGCTTTTGATAGTGTATGTCCGACAGTGGGAGCGGCAATTGAGAGCGGATTTGAGCCGGGGGTGTGGGATTCCCAATATGGAGACGTTCTTTATAGTCATGGGGATATTTCGCGGGGAAGGCAGCTGATTTGGGAATTATTTCCTGGAGCAGGGGATGAACTGACGATTTATTTATTTCATTACCATGAAGTCAATGCTGAAAATCCCGGTTCCTTGCTGGAGATGTACGAGGACTTTTTCACGATTTTGCCAGAGTATCGCAGGTGCGATATGGACAAGTTGGTGTGGAAGAAGCCGACATTTGGGTATATACCGGGACATTTTAGTGTAGGGAGTAGCGATCGCAAAGTTGCCTTTGATCGATTGATTGCGATCGGTGATGCGGCATCACTCCAGTCTCCCCTGGTCTTCACCGGTTTTGGTTCTCTAGTTCGCAACTTAGAGCGCTTAACAACGCTGTTGGATACTGCTCTCAAACATGACTTGTTGAGTTTCCGACACTTGAACCAAATTCGCGCTTATCAAAGCAACGTTTCAGTGACTTGGCTATTTTCCAAAGGGATGATGGTGCCCACAGGGAAATTTTTACCACCCCAACGGATCAACTCCATGCTCAATACCTTTTTTGGGCTGTTAGCAGACGAACCTTTAGAGGTGGCAGATAATTTCATTAAAGATAGGTGTGATTGGTTAACCTTTAACCGCCTAGCACTCAAAGCAGCGAGGACAAATCCTGCCTTGCTTTTATGGATCTGGGAACTTGCTGGCCCAAGGGATTTGCTCAGATGGCTTGGTAGTTATTTTAACTTCGGTCGTCATGCCCTGGTTAGTGCTTTGCTGAGTCCGTGGTTCGGGCGCTTCTTGAATCGGGTAGGTTTTTGGCTGGAACCTCGGAATCCGGGATTGTGGTTGTGGCTGTTGACGATTAATTATGCGATCGCTACAGGCAAACCGCGATCGCCCAGTCAGGTAGCCAAAATTAGCCCAGAAGCCATAATTCCGAAGTCAGAAGCAAGGATTCTGAATTAGTTATTAGGCATTGGGCATTAATCATTTGACTCCTAACTCCTGTACAGATGCGATTAATTGCGTCTGTACTCCTAATTCCTATACAAACGCGATTAATCGCGTCTCTACTCCTAACTATTGACTCTTGGGGTGAAAATTTGGTAGTTCCACAGATGCCAATGACTTACGCCCCTTAGGTGGACGCTGGGGATAAACTACCGGTGAGGGCGAATTGGTATCATTGGTGTTATCACCTGATAAATCTGGGGACAAATCAGTTGCCGACAATTCCAACTGCGTCAATTGTGAAACTTCTAACCAGTAGTCTTCAGTTTCTCGAGCAGGCGTCTCAGTATGAGGTTGAGTAGAGGAAACCAGTAAGTTATTGGCTGGTGAAACCACAGAATCTGTCATCCCAGAAGTGGAGGTAGTTGCAGGGGGATTAATTTCTGCTTCCAACTGCTCCTTTTGTGGATTTTCTAGTTCTTCATCGTCTTCTAAGATTGTTGCTAAAGTCTCCCAGATCGGTGCATCACCCTGATTACTATCCACATCCGTTTTCGCAGTAGGTGGTGGTGATGCAGATGCAGGCTGGGAGGTGAAAAACATTTGAATCAGACTATCTAATTGCTGATCTAAATTTGATGAACCCGAAGTTGAAACAGCTTCTGGTGTATCTGGGGAATCATCAATTTTTGGAGAGGGGCCGGTTTCTGCTGGTGTTGGAGTATTTTGCTTAACTGACCAGTTCCAAGAAGATGGTGTCGGAGTCGGTTCATTTCTTTGGAATGGGATTGGTGCTGACGGTTCGCCCCAAGAATTATCTAGATTCTCAGTCAAGGATTCTGGTTCTGCTGACCAAGGTTGAATTGGCTGGGCGTTAGGAAACAAAGACCGAGCTTTTCGAGAAAATCTTCCTTGTCCGCTAGTTATGTCTTTGGGATGTTTTGCAGTATCCTCTAAGGAGTCATAACTAGGAACTGATGTATCTAAACATTTTTCTAGAGCTGCTTTAAATTGCAGGGTCTGGCGTTGTTGTCGCATCAGTCTAGTACGTAACTCCCGACAAGTATTTTCTGATTGCAATAGCTGCTGAGACTGTTCGCTGTTGTTAGTGTGTAACAACGTACATTCTCGCTCTAACTGGGCAAGACGTTGTTGACTAATTTGTAGCTGTGCTTTATGAGTATCAATAAAAATTTCCTGGCGTTGAACAGTTTGTACAGCAGTTTCTAATTGTTGAAATAGGGACTTTATCTGTTCTTGAGCTGCGGCCAATTCTTGAGTATGTTGGTTGAGCATCGACTCAGTAACGCTAGAACGCGTTTTCTGCCACTGCAAAACCTTTTCTGACTCAGCTAGGTTGTCTTTTAGCTGCTCCACTTGTTCATACAAGTTATTGTTAGCTGTACGCAATTCTTCGTTCAATGCCAGCAGGTTCTGAAACTCGGAGTCAATAAGTGCTTGCTTGCCGCTTTCAGGCTCTGCAACCCAGTCCTGCTGGGTAGTATCTTTTGAAAATTGTGTATCTTCAGCTGCCATGAGGAGTGGCAGTTTTTTAACTGCCATATTGTCATTAGGCACAACTGAGTAAAAGGGACAACTCGCCTGCTCCGATTGTGGCGAATTAGCAGAATTTAAGGATTCCATCACAGCCGCCTTGTTTGAGGTGTCAGCTTCATTCATCACTCTTGACCCACCTGCTTAAAAATATTCAGCAGTGCTGGCATTAGCATTGCTTATCAACTGTGTCTAATCAGGGTTGCTCTAGAAGCTAAGTTTAACTCTCTCCAGCCACCAGCAATTAATCATCAATTGGTGTTTCCCATTTTGTATCTAGACTGATGCCGTTATAACACTATGATGCTCTCGTCCGTCAAGAAGAGGATGGGGGGACAAGGAGACAGGGAGACGACTTGGGGAGTAATCTTGTGTCCCCACCTGATTACAGTCCACGTTCATCACTAAGATGAGCGTGCTTGCTCTAAAACTCTCTTTAGTTACCGCCCTTGTCTTGAAGATGGAGGGACAATTCCCTTTGTCCTTTTCAGGTCAAGAAGCAGGCGGAAGGGAAACTGGGGCCGCCAGCCTGGCTATTTCCTTCTAGACATAAACCGCCCAGAATTAAAGTTCCGCAGATCATAACTAAAGTCTGTTTTAACGCACTAAACCGCGTCCACCTTAAAAACTAAACTGTATTGGCTGATGAAGTTTTTCTACATGAAAAAACTATATATACTTTATTTTCTGTAATAGCATCTTTCTTAAGATATATATTGTAAATATCTCCTTCAATATATTTTTATATTGACTTATTTATTACTTAGGAGCGATGTCAGTACAAGTATCTGTTATTCAAGCTAATTCTATAATCTTGGGCGATCGCTATTTAGTGTCAGCAAACAACTAAGAGCTTCTGCCAGAACTGCAATGTTAGGAAATTATGCTCTGTAAGAAAAAATACTTACAAAAACTTTTTGTAAGTAATAATTTATCTAAGTAAAATAATAAAATTTTTTTAAAGAATAATCTCAATTTAGTACGGGCTTTTTTCTAGGTAAATGCAGTCCTAGTAAGCAATTTCAGGCTTAGTTAGTCAGAGGCTTTTCTATCAACTTGCTTTCAATACGTCAAGTTTGTTTAATGACTAGAAGAAAATTCTTTAAAGTATACTTAATTACTTGTAAATATTAAATACAAAGTATATTAAATTACAAATAAAATAATTTATTTCAATATTAATACGGATATACTTTTTAATTAGTTTATTAAAGAATAATTGGAATAACCGAGTTTTCTAGTAGTAACAAAGTAATTTTAAAGACCATAATTACTGCTAACTAATCTGATTGTTGCGTTAGAGAAAGCAGTGTGGCAGTTAGGTTTGTCCAAAAATTAAAAGTTTAAAATAGGGTGCTAAAGATGACCGATATAGTTGCAATGGGTACAAATATAAAGCAAGAAGCTGCCCAATTACTGCTAGTTGCAGAAAATTGTGACAGTTTTTGGAACAAAGAAATTAAACCGTTATTCACAGATGAGTCTCTATCTTTTAGAGTGAAGACTCTTAAGGGAAACTATGTCAAGTACGTCAACTTGGACAATGGAGCTACAACCACTCCCTTTGCAACCCTTAAGCAGCATGTGGACGAGATGCTTGACACCTATGGCAGCGTGCATCGAGGTTCTGGGCAAAAGTCCATCATCACTACACGAGAATATGACGCCAGCAGGAACGTCATTCGGGACTTTGTGGGGTCATCTTTAGACAACTATGTAATCTTTGCGAAGAATACAACAGAAGCAATTAATGGAGCCGCCACACTTTGGGCAAAAAAACCTGGGAAAATCTTAGTTTCTGATATTGAGCATTCATCAAACCTGCTGCCTTGGGTTACTAGAGACGAAGTTGTGCAGTACAGAACGCAGCCGGATGGAAGTGTAAGTGTCACAGAAATTGAAGATATCTTCAAGGCACACCAAAATCTCCCTAAAGCCGAACAAATTAAGTTAGTGACTATTACAGGTGCTTCGACAATTACAGGTTACAGACCCCCGATTTACGAAATTGCAGCTTTAGCACATCGATATGGTGCTAAGATTTTTGCCGACGTGTGTCAGTTGATTCAGCATGAACGAGTAGATATGCGTGCTGATGAGGACCCATGTCATTTAGATTTTGTGGCTTTTTCTGGACACAAAATGTATGCACCTTATGGAACTGGGGTTTTGCTGGGGCCGAAAGAATTTTTTGATAGCTCTTACCCTTATCAAATCGGCGGTGGGAACCTGCCTTATATCACCAGAAATTTAGAAATCAAGCGTTTTTACACAGAAGGGGCCCATGACCCTGGAACACCAAACGCAATGGGTGCGATCGCCATTGCCAAGGCGATTCAAATTATCGAAGGCCTTGGGCGTGATCGCATTGCTCAGTATGAACACTCTTTAGTTGAATTTACATATACACGGCTTGGGCTGATTCCTGGGGTGAAAGTACATATTCCAGGAGATAATTTAGCCCATGTTATTCCCTTTGATATTGATGGGTTTGATGGACGCTTAGTGGCAGAGATTCTGGCACAAGAATACGGCATTGGGGTTCGGGCTGGGGCTTTCTGCACTTATGAATATATTCGCAAACTTAAGAATATTTCAGATGAGCAAGACTACGAAATTGCTCAGGAAGTAGACAGAGGAATCACGCGCAACATTCCTAGTATTATCCGAGCCAGCTTTGCTGTATATAATACATTAGAAGATTGCGATCGCTTTATTGATGCGATCGCTCAAATTGCTAAAAACGGATTGGCTCACTATTTGCCCAACTACACACAAGATGAAATCACTGGTGTTTGGACAGCGATAGACAGCTAATCTCGCCCCTTTTTCTCGCCAAAAGATATATGGCAGCTTGTAGGGGCACGGCAATGCCGTGCCCCTACCCACTGAAAATTACAAATAATTACAAGGGGGTAATAGCTTGAGCGATGAAAACCTCTTTGACCAGGAGGAGTATCTACAGGCACGGGTTGAGCAGTGCATGTGGCAAAAAAGTACAGATGCAGGTATTTCGCGCCAGCGCTTTCTGCAAATACTAGCCACTATGGTTGGTGCAACAGCCATCGGGGGGTTAGCTAAACCTGCGCCTGCTCACAGTCAGGCAGCTATTAAAACCAAGGGCAGTAAAATACTTAAGCCATTGCCACCAGGGTATATCTCTCATAGCAAAGGCACATTAGAGATGAACTGGGAAGCGATGTATGGGCGTGGTTATTTAGTACCAAATGATTGGTTCTATGTTCATAACCGCAGTACACCTCCCCCGTTTGACCCATCTACATGGCGTTTGCAAATTCATGGAACTGGCGTTTCTGCCCCCTGTGAGTTTACTTACGATGAAATCATCGCCATGCCATCCATCTCAGTCACTTGCGCTATTGAGTGTGCTGCTAATGGTCGGCGTTTCTTTGAAGAGGCTTACAACACACCACTCCCTGGAACACGATGGAGGCTTGGAGCTATTGGTGTGGCTGAGTGGACTGGTGTACCACTTGGCATGTTATTAGAGCGAGCTGGCTTGAAATCCACAGCAAAAGACGTACTCGTTGAGGGTGCAGATGTGGATTCGCTGGACTCAAAGGGGACGAATAAATCCAAGTTCAACAATGTAGTTCCAATTGCCAAAGCATTAGCAGATAACTCGCTTCTTGTCTATGCAATGAACGGAGAACCATTACCTCCAGATCATGGTCAGCCATGCCGTGCCTTATTCCCTGGTTGGGGAGGAAACGCCAACGTTAAATGGATTGAGCGGATTGAGGTTTCCCAAACACCGTTATATACCCAGTGGGTGACGGAGCAAATGGTGCTGGTTGGTGCAGACTACCCAGCGATCGCTCCGTATAAAGGTAAGCTGATTACCTATCAAAATGTTAAGAGCGCTTTTGAGTTGGCTTGGCCAGCTACGCTTTCGGCTCGAACTCACTTATTACGTGGACGTTCTTGGTCTGGGAAAGGAAAAATTGTCCGTGTGGAAGTCAGCCTAGATGGCGGTAGAACTTGGCAATTTGCACGACTAAGAGAACCAAATTTTCCATTTGCATGGACACGGTGGGACATTGAATGGAACCCAACTCCTGGGGAATATTTTCTCCAAGCTCGTGCTACTGACAATTTAGGTAACATACAACCAAGTACAGTTCCGTGGAATGATTCTGGATTGCTCTATGGAGGCGTTGTTAGCCATCCGGTAACAGTACGAGGTTAATCACACCAAATCAGTTCTCTAGAAAAAGACCTATTTATGATTGATTATAGTTGGTTGATTTTGGTGACTGGAGGTCTAATATCTGGAGTCATAGCTGGGCTTTTAGGAATAGGTGGCGGTATTATCACAATTCCTCTTTTAGTCACACTAGGTTATACTCCCGTTCAGGCGATCGCTACTAGTAGCCTTGCTATTGTAATTACTTCAATTTCTGGAAGTTTACAGAATTGGTGGATGGGCTACTTTGACTTTAAACGAGTAATTTATTTAGGAATTCCAGCTTTTCTAAGTACTGGAATCGGTGTATATTTCGCCAATCAAATCCCATCCTATGTAATACTCTTTACATTTGGCATTATACTACTTGCTAATATCTATTTGATTGAGCTTCGTAAACAACTGGCTTTCAAGGAGATAGAGAATACACCACCAGTATTTAACCCATTAATTTCTAAAATTGGTACTGGGGGAGCAGCAGGAATTTTAGCAGGTTTATTTGGCTTAGGTGGCGGTACGATTATGGTGCCACTACAAATCTTACTACTAAAAGAAGAAATTAAAGTAGCAATTCAAACTAGTTTGGGTGTGATTGTCATCACTGCATTAGCTGCCTGCACAGGACACGCATTAGAGGGAAATATTCTGTTTGTTCAAGGTATAGTTTTGGGATGCGGTGGTCTTTTAGGCGTTCAAATGAGTACTCGCACATTGCCAAAACTACCAGATTCCACTGTAAGTTTAGTGCTTCGGATTTTCTTAGGAATACTATCAATTTATATTTTTTGGGAAGCTTGGACAAATTATCAACAAATAATTCCTAATTTGTAATTCATAATTCGTAATTACAGCATTTTTTATTTATTTTAACCACATACATTGTTGGGACACAGCAATGATCATACGTGTCAACTTAGAGGTTATCTATAAAGTAAAGTAAAAATAAAATTACTGTAGTGTTTTAAGCGATTTTTCGAGATGATTTGTCACGAAAAATATGACTCTCACGCCTAACGCACCCCTTATAACATGGTGCGTTAGGCTAAAGCCGTAACACACCCTAACTTTTGATTTACTTTATAAATGGTCTCTTAAGGTGAAAGCCATACAAAATCTACTTTCTATACCTCAAGGTTTTTTGTAAGGTGGGTTAGGCGCTAGCCGTAACCCACCACTACCATCGAATACTAAAAGTTAAGTAAAGCGGTGCGTTAGCCTTTAGCGTAATCCACCCTACCAAAACTAATTACGAATTACGAATTACTCGGTCAAGGTAGCCATCGGGGATGAAATCCAGCTAAGGGGAGTTGTTCTGGTCTAATTTCCACAGTCGCAGCATCAGCGATGGGTAACAGAGGCATTAACCACAGGCTACTGGTAGCAATAACATCTCCATCATCAGTTTTCAAAGTGTTTGTAGGTAATGATGTTGTTGAGTTTGTCTGCGGTACTACTTGGTCAAATAACAAGCCCAAACCGTCGGCAGATAAACTCATTTGCACATTCCGTTGATCGGGAGGCAGTACTAGCAGTGGTTTCTGTTGCCCGGTTTTCAGATCAATTGCCACCACATAAGGCTGTTCTATGTATTGTTCCTTGGATACTAACTGTGTCAGCAAGCAGTAGAGGGTGGGTGAGGCGATGTCAAATTGGCAGTTGAGAATTGAGCCTGTTGTTTTTAATAGTTGTTTCTGCACACCTTGGTTTGTCACTAAAAACAAATCTCGTGTGTAATCTGTATTAAACTTTACCATCGCTGCTTGAGAGCCATCTTTGGAGAAAGCCTGTACCAAGCCAAACTGCGGCAGAAAATCTAGGGGTTTACTGGCATCACCTTGCAGTGGTAGAATTGCTGCCCCCTGTCCTTGGGCAACTGCTACAGCTTTACTATCTGGCGTGATCATAAAGTCTCCCCCCGGTTGGCTTTTCAGACGTTTAGGGGTGGGTTTTTCTGCTGAACCGTCGCTGGTTGCTGGCATAAACCATAGTCCAAAGTCGCCGGGATTAGTTTTGTTTCCCCGCTGGATGACAATAGTTTGCCCATCAGGTGATAAGTCAAATTTCAGGTTTTGATAATCTTTACTATCTAAAGTTAGGTCAACTTTGCCTCCTGGCTCTGCTTGTTGTCCAGATTTACCAGAAACGCCTGTTGTCACTCTGTAAAGTTGAGCTGAAAGTAAGTCTTCGTTCTTAGCAGCACGAGCGGAAAATAAAATTTTCTCCCCATCTGGAAACGACTCAAAGTCCATTACTATCAAGTCTTTGGGGGTAAGTATCGTTTTTTGCTCTTGGGTTAAGTTGTAAAGAACTAATCGTCCCTGTTCTTCTTGATTGGTTCCTATGTAAAGGATGACGCGATCGCGTGTGCGGAAGCTACCAATAAAGGGCTGGATTACCCGATTTTTGCCTTCTTCCTCTGCAAACTTATCTTTCGCTCCCTGTAACTGCACTTTATAATTCGTGCCGTAGGGGGCTGGTGTCACGAGTGTATAAACCATCCGCCGCCCAGCCCAACTGAATTTACCTGCTAGGGGTGGCTCGATTTTCAAGTTATCCTCTACGCTTTTTATTTCCATTGGGCGGCTAAACGTGAGGGTGAAGGAGTTATCTTCTGCCCCAATTTGTTGATTTTGCCAGGTAAAGTCCCGGACACGAGCAGTCACCACGTCACCTTGCAATATTATTAACCCAATCAGCACACTCAGCAGTAGCATCAGTCCGATCGCTATCCGATCCAGTGGTTCGATAAATGCTTTAGATTTAGTCATTTGTCGTTAAGCATTAAGCATTGGGCATTGGAGAAATAACTAATAACTATAAGGATTCTGTGGTTGAGGAATCTTTTTAAGAGAGGTAGCGGCAATGGTAAGTTGGCGTTTACCTGCCAGATTTTCTGTCACCATTTGTCCTTCTACTTCCAGCCAAGTGTCAGGGGAATAAGGTTCTTGATTGTTTGGCAGTTTGACGGGTAATCCCACAGGGTAAGCATCTGCTGCACAGCAAGTTAAGACAAATCGGGCTAAGAACAAATATTCTTTTCCTATATCTGGCGGATGGATGACAAATCCCTGCACCTTGACTTTTTGTCCTGTATATGTATCTGGCTCTGGATAGACATTGACAGTGCGTACCCAGTCTACAAGCGATCGCTCCTCTGGACGAACAGTAGCCCGAAAAGCTTGGGGTTTGACGCGTGTAGTTCCCAATAAATCAGCCGTCACACCTCTTTGGAGTGCTTTGTCACTAGCAAAAACTTGCGGTGTAAAGATGAAACCCAAAATCGCTGCAATCAATAACACAGAACTGCCCCAACCAGGGGGAAATAAACTAATATGCTGGGTGTTTGGCATAACATCAGGGCGACGCCGCAGCCAAAGTTCCTGCATCTTGAAAAAACCAATAATGATCAAGCTGATACCAGTTACAACCACTAACCAAATGTAATTTGGATGAATCAATAGATTCAGCTTGTTAGTTAGCCAATATCTCAACATCAAAATGCCCCAAGCTGTAATTGCTAAGGCATCCAGCCAAGGGAGTAACAGATTTGAGATTTTAGATTTGGGATTTTTGCTAGCCATTAGTTATTGGGCATTGGTTATTAGCAAAGAATAAAAGACAAATGACTAATTTTTTAAAGAACATGCAAGTTCATGAAAAGAGTAAACACAAATGTTAATTGTGCCGCTAAAGCAAATAAGTAAAAGACAGTTTTGGGTTTAAAAATGGATAACATCAAACCAATGCCTTTGATATCAATCATTGGGCCAAACACCAGAAATGCTAATAAAGAACCACTGCTAAAGGTTGAGGCAAAAGATAGGGCAAAGAAAGAATCGACTGTAGAACAAATTGACACCACTACTGCTAATATCAGCATGACCACAATCGAGCTAATAGGCCCAGCACCCAAACTGAGAATTAATTCCCGTGGGGCTAGCACTTGAATAGCAGCAGCGATCGCACTTCCTAAAATCATCACTCCGCCCAATTCCCGGAATTCTTGGATGCTATTATCTACCACTAGACGCAGTTTCTCTGCAAGGGGTTTATTGGTATTAGAAATTGGCGTAGTCGCTTGTACCAAATTAGGATCTATCCGCAGAGGTACACCTGCTTTTCCTCCTAAGATATAAGTCCCGGATTGCAAGATATTTGGTATCGCTTCTTGGTGTTGTACTTGGTAACGTTTCCCACGGCGTTTGGTTTGGGGCTGTGCGGGTGGATTAAACTTCATATATCGAGCGATCGCAGGTTGGACTATGGGATTTAAGTCCTTTTGAAAACTGAAAACAAAACCGATAATTGTGGCAATTGCTAGGGAAAATACGACTCGTAAAACGACTATTTCTGGCTGATCTCGAAATGCTGTCCAAGTTGCCCAAATTACAACTGGGTTAATTGTTGGTGCTGCTAGCAAAAAACCAATTGCCACTGGTGTGGGTACTCCCTGAATTAAGAACCGCCGCGCTACCGGTACATTCCCGCACTCACACACTGGAAATAAAAAGCCGATCATGCTGCCAACTAAAGCACCCAACAGCGGATTTTTGGGCATTTTTTCTACTAATTTGCGCTCATCAACAAAAAACAGCAGCAAACTGGAGAATAAAACCCCAAGAAGCAAAAAAGGCATCGCCTCGACTAGCAGACTTAGAAATATCGTAAAACCATTGTTCAGTTGATTCATGGGCGTCGCAGTCAAAAGCGATTTTGAGTTTTAGGGTTCTGCCTAGTCATTCTATCGAAATGGGGATCAAAAGCAGATCAGGAAAATTAAACATCATTTAAGTAGCAAGTTGTCCGATGTTTCGAGTAGCGCTTAAGCGCTACAAACCTTTGCTTCAGACGAAATAGTAAGTTTTACCTGAGTGCATTTTCTGACGATGACCATTTCTAAGATTGTCTAAGTTCAGAAATTGTTCCAATTGTAGAGGGCAAGTAGCTGCATAGATGATTTCAAATTACCTATGTTTATACTTACAGTAATATGCTAGATAAGATATTAGCTCGGCTGTATTTTCATCAAGTATTCACAGTTCTTCAACATTTGGGGTAGGCGTAGCCCGCCCTTAGACATCGCTCTTGGTTGCTACTATCATTGGTTTTGGCTAGTTCTGGGAAAACTTTATCTGAGTTTTGGTTGATTTTATACTATAAAAACTCTAAAAAGGCAAGACCAAACTTTAGCAAACACGGTAAATGCTTGCAATACCTTATCCTAAAAAACACGCTGTCCGCGATCGCCAATTTCCGAAAAGCCCTACAGGCCATCTCACAAACGTAGGCAAAGCTTTAGCCCACCTGCGTGGGCTGAAATCCTTACAGACTGGGGAAATAGCCTTTCTTTCTATAGCCTCCCTTTTCTAGAGTGAGGCTATTTTGGCGATCGCGTAGCGTGTTCCGTAGCACAAAGTGTTGATAAATTTTTAAACTTTTATAGATAAATGTAGACAATATTTGACTTATGTACTACAAAAATGTTTCAAAAGGGTCTTTTGCTCTCATAGTTAGTACAGCAAGGCATCTCAGTACATGGCGCAACCTTGATTTTGCGTTGCATTTAACCCAGTGCAGAACTGCAAAATTATACCTTTCGGGACTTTTAAAACATCCTCTAAGGAATAAGAATTAAATAACATACAATTTATGTCCTTGACTTACCTCATCCTCAATTCCTCTCCTTATAAAGGAGAGGAAAGCTAGATACAGGATGAAGTTTTGCATTTTATTTAATCCACGTTCCTAAGATAGACAGAAGTCATTTAAGTCTGATTGTTGACATTGAATGAAGGAAATAGGCTTAAATGAGCTTCAAAATGTTCTTTTTTTGCCAGTGCATAAGATTCAAAAAAATCTAAGAGTTTAATATTCTTTTAACATTTAACACTTCTGGATTAGGACTTCTTCGCGAATGCTGGATACGGTGCGAGCGGAAATATCTGGTAGTCAACGTAATCAACCTTGACAAGTGGAAATCTATCGATCATCTTTTGCAGATGGTTCTGTGACTCCGCTTCAAAGAAAACGACTGCACCCTTGTTTTTCGTGTCTAGCGCCCACACTTGACGCAGACATCCCTCCGTTTTCGGAGATATTTAACCACCCCTAAATCGTGATTTTTTTTGGCAGCGAAGTACTTCTTGCTGCTTATCTATAGGTAGCTGGCGCAATTTCTCCAAGACTAGCTTGCTCAATATTCATATCCCGACTTCTTTAATAAGTCGGGGTTCTGGTGTTCGCTATTAATTAGGTTTTTGTGGAGTTCCCCAAATCTTGATTTGTTGATCAAATCCACCACTGGCAAGAATTTTACCATTTGGACTAAAAGCGATCGCACTCACCCAGTCTGTATGTCCACTTAGTGTATTTAGTAACTCACCTGTAGTTAAATTCCATAATTTAATCCCATCTTTGCCGGCACTAGCAAGGGTTTGTCCATCGGGGTTAATGGCGATCGCATTCACCCAGTTATTATGTCCTGTAAGGGTGCGGACTAATTCTCCAGTATTAATATTCCACAGTTTGACTGTGCGATCGCGGCTTGCACTAGCTAATGTTTCTCCATCTGGTGTAAAGATAACAGCGCTAACAGTATTAGAATGAGCTACAAATTCATTAATTAATTTACCAGTACTCAAATTCCACAACTTGATTACACCCTTATTGTCACCACTAGCCAAAGTCTGCCCATCAGGACTAATGGCTAGGGTATAAATCAAATTATCAAAGCCTACTAGAGTCCCTAAAGGGCGCTGCTGTAGCAAATCCCATAGACGAATCCCATCCAAAGCTCCACTGATTAGAACTTTACTATCAGGAGACACCGCTAAAGATAATACGTTACTGGTGTGTCCAACAAAAGAACGACTAAATTTTAAATTTCTTAGATTCCAGAGGTTAATCGTATTGTCATCACTACAGCTAGCGAGGGTTTGCCCATCTGGCGAAATTACTAAAGATTCTACGGCTGTTTGGTGTGCTTTGTTAATATCCGCCAACTTTTTGCCGTTTGCTGGATTCCACAGGCGAATTACACCCTCATTTTCTGCACCTCCACTCACAAGAATTCTGCTATCTGGGCTGAAAGCCAGGGATTTAACAGTTCCTCTATGTCCTCTGAGTGTGTAAAGTAGTTGTGCATTAGCAAAGCTATTGGTAGTTTGGGAATTTGGTGTTACTTCAATAGCAGCATGAGCTTGATGAATGTAAAACCCTTCCCAGGTAATCACTGGAAGGGCAACAGCTGCCATAAATGCCAGGATAATATATGGCCGCAGAAAATTACCCCCACCTCTTCCCTCACTACTCACTCTTTTTCCTCACTTTTATATATACGGTTAGCCAATAAATTTTGCAGAGTTATTAACTAATAACTCTGCACTTCCTAAAGAGGTGGTTTTTTCTTAGAAACGCTTAACATTGGTAAAGGCGGACTAGAAGAACGAGAGGGCAAATAATGTTGCACTACAGGCTCCTCTGGTAGAGAATGGCGCTGCTGGAAACGCCACAACTTAAAGGCTAGCGCTATGCCTGTTGTTCCTAAACCAAAAGCAAACAACGACCAGCTATCATTCAATCCGCCAATCAGGGCATCCATAACGCCCATCGTCATCAATACACTGATTAGTGGCTCTTTTCGGTAGGTTAACTTTAAAAAACGAGGTAATACAGCATTCATCACAGCTTGATTGGTTCCAGTTCACCTTTCGTGTATATTTACCAAGAATACCTCACCCGTAATTTGCCTTTCTCATCCAAGGCAAACACTATTATGATTTTCTTTAGTAGGGGAGGAAGTGTACTCATTAATCGCCTTGCATATAATAGTAGACAGTGGCAGAAATTTGCCTACCTTTAACAAGGGGACTTTGCCCCAAGTCTTGTTAATTAAGATGGGGGCTGGATTTCTGCTGTGCTGTAGTAATTGCAAGTCTATTGATATTTCAATCACTAATAAATATTTCGATTCCTCTCTTGCTTACATTCTAGGGCAATAATTTAGGAATAAGTCTAATTAAACTATCTAGGGCGAAGTACTTCGCTTTCAATTGTTAAAGTCAAAACCAACTGCTTGTTCCAGCTGGTTGAAACTCTTTTAACTACTAGCTTACAATTTCCACCTTCGGCTTGTTGGTAGCACTACTTCAGACCCAGCCATGATAGCACCCCTTGATTGGTGACATATTCAATCACCAGCATCAAAGCGAAGCCAATCATTGCGGCTCGACCATTCAAGCGTTCAGCATATTCGTTAAAGCCAAACTTCGGCTCCACTAGTTTAGGTGTAATCGTTGGTTGTGTTTGTGTCATTTTTAAGAAACCTTTTTTCGCCAAACGGGACTTGATATTAGACTTTACAGCAGTTGTAGGGGATAAGCGTTAAAGGTTAAAGAAATTGACCCGTTCTTTCCCTTTAACCTTTACCCTACTTCGGCAACTTATGATCTGATTGCAGTGCTTGAATGCCTTGATGACTTGAGAAATCCAGCAAAAGCCTCCTAGTAGGGAGCTATACAATCACTTTTTTAATAAATTGTTACTATTCTTTATATATTGTATAAATACTGGAGCAATAGTCAAGGGTAAGAGTTTAGGGCTACTCAGATGAAATTGAGAAACTGAGTCCAGAGATTAGCTATCTCTAATACAGCTACTCGAATAGATCAGTAGCAAGCTTGAGATTAGCAGGCTAGAGTTAAACAAAAAAATTATCAGAGGCGGTATATGGAAATCGGCGTTCCCAAGGAAAATAAGGATCAAGAGTTTCGGGTAGGGTTAAGTCCTTCTAGTGTGCGGGTGCTGCGAGAAAATGGTCATAGCATCTTCGTCGAGACGCAAGCAGGTAATGGTGCTGGATTCTCAGATAATGACTACAGAAGTGCTGGAGCGGAGATTGTCCCCACATCAGAAACGGCTTGGAATCGGGAATTAGTTGTTAAAGTCAAAGAGCCGCTGACATCTGAGTATAAATTTTTGCAGAAAGGGCAGATATTATTTACTTATTTACATTTAGCAGCCGATCGCAAATTGACAGAGCATTTAATTGATTGTGGCACTTGTGCGATCGCCTACGAAACTGTAGAACAACCTGGTGCTAACAGACTTCCTTTGCTCACCCCCATGAGCGTTATTGCCGGTCGGCTAGCAGTACAATTTGGGGCCAGATTTCTAGAACGTCAGCAAGGTGGTAGAGGAGTGCTTTTGGGCGGTGTACCTGGAGTTAAACCAGGTAAAGTAGTAATTCTCGGTGGCGGCGTTGTCGGCACAGAAGCAGCTAAAATTGCTGTAGGCGTGGGTGCTAGCGTCCAGATTTTAGATGTAAGTGTCGAGCGCTTATCTTACCTAGAAACCCTCTTTGGCTCTAGAGTCGAATTGCTTTACAGCAACTCTGCTCATATTGAAGCCGCAGTCATTGAAGCCGACTTGCTCATCGGTGCAGTTTTAGTCTTAGGACGTAGAGCACCAATATTAGTATCCCGTGAATTGGTCAAACAAATGCGTCCTGGTTCTGTAATAGTTGATGTTGCTGTTGACCAAGGCGGTTGCATAGAAACTTTACACCCCACATCCCACACAAATCCGGTATACATTGAAGAGGGTGTGGTGCATTATGGCGTTCCCAATATGCCAGGAGCAGTACCTTGGACAGCAACTCAGGCACTGAACAACAGTACATTACCTTATGTTGTGCAGTTGGCAAATTTAGGAATTTTGGCACTAGAAGTTAACCCAGCATTAGCTAAGGGTGTGAATGTGCAGGATCATCGCTTAGTGCATCCGGCTGTGCAAGAGGTATTCCCTGATTTGGTAAACTCAGGTGTGTAAGTATAAGGCGATCGCTTATTTTAGTGGTGGTAGCGATCGGTAATTAGACTAATTTCCTTACCAAATGCGCGGATGGGTAGGTGTACAAAATCAGAAGGGGCAAAAAATGGCTGCACGCTTCCTCTATACAATACTTTCAGGGCAATGCTACTTTTAAACCATCCGCGCACCTTATGGGGACTGGTTTTGAGTTGTAATTTTTTAATGCTTTAGCAGAAGTAGATGTTGGAGGATGAAGCCCATCGCCCTTAAAAAACTAAATTACATTTACGCTTAAACTCTTCTCCGTAAGCTTCTATTTCCGCCCTGTCCCTAACAACTGTGTCCCCAGAAGCTCTTTTCCTTGATATAATTTCATCCCCTACGCGCTTTATACACTCTTGCTGAGTTTCTTTTTTATCTGGATGCAAAGCAGCCCAACAAATCATGCAAGCAAATGTAGCCAGTGTAACAAATATAGCTCCCTTGACTGCACCAGTATTTTCTGCATATTTCCCAGACTTAAGAGTTAAAAATTTACTCCATTTTTGTTTATTTGATATTCCAAAAATCATCACAGTGGTGATTTTGGCTGGTTGAATTTCGTTTAAAGTTTTTATAATTGCTTGGGTACAAATCTTGGGATCTAGTGTTTTGGTAGATTTGACATTCAACTCTAAAGTTACACCATGATGGATTTTGGATTCTATTGTCGTTCCGTCAAGAGAAATTGACTCTTCCACCAGCTTAGAAATACCAAGGATATCACCAATTTTTGCAAATTTCTGTATATTATCAGACATTAAGTAGCACCATGCACTTAATCTAGTTGTACTGGTTTGCAGGCGCTAGCGGTGCAGGAAAATCACTGAAGTTGCTGAATCCTTTTTAACTCCTTTTTAGGAGTATTCCAAATTCGTACAGTTCTTTTATAGCTGCCTAAGTATTACCGAATGCAACATCTTTGGGGTTGAGAGTAGCAGGGAATAATTGTTAATTGGGGTTGCAATTGTTACTGCGGCAGGTGTTGATAGCTTCTTTTGCACAAATTGCAATTCAATAAAATCCCTATTGGGAATTGAAACTTTTTGACTCTCTGAAGTGTAAGTTCTAATTCATTTTCAAGCCAACAATTTGTCTACAGCTACACTAAAACCCAGTAATACTTTTTGAGTGCTAATCACATCACTAGCTTTAAATCCTAAAACCTGATTATCAGTTATTACAAAAATTAACCGACTGTCAGGAAATACCAGCCAAATTTCTTCGCAACCAGACTGCAAATACTCCTGTGCTTTGAGAAATAATTCTTCAGCTAAATCGGTGGGTGAAACTATCTCAACAATTAGTGGGAAACTCTGTGGCAAAGTGGGAACATTGTCAAATTGAGCTACCAATTCAGGCGTCAGATAAGCCACATCAGGACGCCGACCCTGTTTAAATGTGCGACAAGGTACTTCAGTGTAAACTTTGCCACCTAGTTGATTGGTGTTGATGTAACTTCTCCAATAAAAGCTTAGATTAACTTCAATTTCACTATGCTTTAATGTCATCCCTGTTTTTTCTATCAGTTGCTCATCCACCCACTCCATCCCGTCTGGAGGATTTGCGATGAAGTCTTCTAAAGAGTGGATTTCGGGAATAGATACAATCTCATTGTGTTTGGAAACTAACATTGCAAGCCTCCACATTAATTAGTTAAATACACAATACATACAGTGATAAAGAAAATTTTTATAATATTCATTTTTTAAAGCATTACCAAACTACCTTGTGCTTCTTCCTCTAATTCATAACCATTAGCTAATTTTTCAATTGCTTGGTCAATCATTGCCAAACCTTGATCTACCCTTTCAACTAAACTTAACTGTCCTCGAAGTTCAGCAGCACCAACGAAACCTTTAGCATACCAAGTCATATGCTTACGGGCTTGACGCACACCGCGATCGCCTTTATATTCCCATAAGGCTTGTAAATGATCTCTTGCACATTCCAGACGCCCAATTGGGGTTGGTGGCGGTAATATCTCCCCAGTTTTCAGGAAGTGATCAATTTCTCCCACCAAAAACGGATAACCCAAAGTTCCACGGGAACACATCACACCATCAGCGCCAGTTTGCTCTAAACATTTCACAGCTGCTTCAACACAGAAAATATCTCCATTCCCAATCACTGGGATAGAAAGCACTTCTTTTACACGGGCAATCCATTCCCAACGGGCATTGCCATTGTATCCTTGGGCGCGGGTGCGTCCATGTACTGTGATCATTTTTGCCCCTGCATCTTCCATCCGCTTCGCAAAGTCGAGAATAGTAATTTCGTTGTCATTCCAGCCAATACGGGTTTTTACTGTCACAGGGACATCAACAGCTTTTACCACTTCCCGCACAATTGCCTCTGCTACTTCTGGTTGCCGCAACAACGAAGAACCACCACCATTTTTAGTGATTTTATTTACCGGACAACCCATATTAATATCAACAGTATCAGCACCTTCTGCAACTGCCTTGATTGCTGCTTCTGCCAGAAAATCTGGACGGCAATCAAATAGTTGAACGCTAATTGGGCGTTCGTTAGGGTCTACCTCCATGATTTTGGGTAACTGCTTGACATAATGCAACCCCGTAGCATTCACCATTTCGGTATACATCATCGAATCTGGGGCATAGCGACGCACGAGACGGCGAAACACCATATCTGTCACCCCAGATAGAGGCGACTGGAGAACCCGGCTTTTTACCTCAAATGAGCCAATTTTTAAGGGTTGGGAGAGCCTAGCTTGAAGAATGGGAGACAGAGAAATCATAGAAAAAATTAAAAATTGTGGGAACCGAAGATAGCTAGGATATTTAGAGATACTGTTTATTTTTGTTGATGTATCTTGACTTGGAAGCTATTTTTGCAGCTTACCGAGCCTGTTCAACTTCCAAATCCAACGCCTGCGAGATTTGTTTGGCTGTCAAACCCAATACCAATAATTAAGATAAAGTTGTTGTCTTCCACAACGACAACTCAATAGGTACAAGCAGCCCATGTTCTAGATCCTAGCACTACTACAATGCCTGCTACTGCAAATAAACGCTACGACGATGCGCCATTTGAACTCAAGCGGTTCGTGTTTACACAGATGCGTATCTAAGCGAACGATGATTTACCCGACTTAAAGGGTTTCCTTTAGGCTTGAATTAGTCTCTGAATTTTTTCTGACTAGAAACGGATAAATGAACAGATAAACACCGCTGACTGCCAGTGTTGACATAAAAAACAAAAAGGACATTTCAATCAGATCGTGAATCCAGGGAGCAAACCATCCCAGCAATCCTCGATATTCTAAAAAATCGGTGGAGTTGAAGCCATACTTTACTAATTTGCCGTTATGAGCATCGATATACCATTCAAACAAACGTTTTTGATTTTCAAATCGATAAACGCCTAAAGTTGGTAGATAGGCAATTTCATCAATGTCTTCTAGCGTATTAATCCCCTCTGGATGCAGAGAGATTAATGCTTGCGAAGCCTGTTCCAGAGAAAGTAAAGATTTGGTATTTTCTGCAACAGTTTGAGTAGGTGGTTTCCCGTCAACTGTAGGTAAACCAGAACTGAAGACAGATGGAAGGGCAATTATTTCAATTAGGTAAATTGCAATGACCATAGCAAAGTAAAGGCCAACCCATCGGTGAATTGTTCTTGACCATCTTGATAGAAACTGCTTAATTTTCATGATGCCTCCTTAACCTTTATCGAAAATTCTGTTCCGCCGTTTAAATTTAAAGTTGATGACCGATAACCATTGGCAGGATTCTGTAAAAAATCAACATAACTTTTGAGGGAGTCCTTAAAGATTTTGACATTATCAGAGATAACGATTCCGCCTGGTCGGATCAACGGATCTAGAATTTTTAACACATCCAAGGCTAAGTGCGTCCAGCCATCAATCAATACTAAATCAACTGTTTTATTAAAGGTTTTTAGGGTTTCTAAAGCATCCCCTTCTCGAATATCGACATAGGTTTCTAGTCCGGCTTCGGCAACATTTTTTCTGGCTTGCACAACTTTTTCATGCACAATTTCTGTGCCAATAACAACGCCGCCGCCGTTGTCCCTCACAGCAGTAGCTAGATATATAGTGGAAATTCCAAATGAAGTGCCAAATTCAACAATTGTTTTAGCGCCAATAGAACGGGCTATCAAATACATTAATTCCCCTTGATCCCTTTCAATGGGAATGTATTTATCGTTGATTCAAGGTGCGTTAGCCTACGGCATAACACACCCTACAATAGAATGGCACTTACTTAAGATTTTTATGCAGCCATCTGGAATTTGATCGCGCGTCGTGGTTTGGTCATGCGAGGATATGACTTGGGTCGGCGTTTGAGTACTCTTGGCTGAATGCGATCGCTACCAGAGGTCAGCAGTTTTTGTACACATGCAATCACTCGACTGACTGCGTTGCGACAACTTTTATCATCCAGAACTTGGTATATCTATGCCCACAGTGTGACTATGGGATTAAAAAAACGATGCCGAGTACGGCAACCTTCGGAAGGCGCTATAAAATCAGTAAAGATTCCAGGACTTCTTCGATGGTGGATGGTGGTAACATTTCTTGCCAGGGCAGTCCCCTTAACGGCTAAATTTTCCTCCGGCGGGCTACGCCTACGCGCCTTGGAGAAACCGGGTTTTTCTCAAACCCGATTTCTGGAGGCTGAAATCCCCAGCTAAGAATTAGCCGATTAATAGATGCAGCTGATTGATCCCTGCACTAATTAGATGATGGGTAACGGGAAGGCTATCTACCACCATACCCAGGCACAACAGCATCATGTAGGAAATGGAATAGAGAAACAACTCTCTAGCTACAGTGCGATCCTCTGGATTTTGCAACAAACGCCAAGATTTGTAAATAAATAATCCTCCCAGAATTAGGGCGATCGCAGCATAAAGAATTCCACTTGCTCCCAAGGGATAAACCAATAACACGGTTGCAACTACGGTAAGCAGGGTATAGTACCAAATCTGCTTCACGGTTGCCGTAGTACCTTCAATCACAGGTAACATTGGTATCCCAACTTTTGCGTAGTCATCTTTAATCATCAGAGCTAACGCCCAAAAATGGGGCGGTGTCCATAAAAAGACGATCGCAAAAATCAGCCATGCTGACCAGCTTAATGTGCCCGTGACAGCAGCCCAACCCACTAACGCCGGAATTGCCCCAGCGGCCCCACCAACAACGATATTCTGGGTGGTGTGGCGTTTCAGCCAGTGGGTATAGACCAAAATATAAAAGACGATTCCAGAGAAGGCTAGCAGGGCGGCTAACAGGTTAGCAAATACTGTCAGGAGTGTAAAGGAAATCGTCGCCAGTGCGATCGCAAAAATTAGAGCATCGCGCGGCTGCACCTTACCCGAAGGCATGGGACGATGGCGCGTCCGCTCCATGTCATAATCAATATCCCGGTCATAGACACAGTTAATCGTCTGGGCGCTTGCAGCCGCCAAGGTGCCGCCAGTGAGAGTTACTAGCAACAGCAATGGATCTACTTCTCCCTTAGCAGCAATCCACATACTCCCAGCTGTGGTAATCAAAAGCAACGGAATAATCCGAGGCTTCGTTAGCTGGTAGTAACTTTGAATTACCTGTAAAAATGTTTCGTGGTGGCGAGAGACATTAGTCTCAATCATTTTGGCTCTGGTTCCTTATTTTTCAACAAATTATATGCAGCCCCCGCTCAAGCTGGCTCTTTCAGGCAAACGAAAACACAGATTTTCTGCACCTGCGTGGGTCGCAATACTCGCCGTTGCGCCTTCCATCAGTGCTGAGTTAGGAGTAGAGACGCGATTAATCGCGTTTGTTAGGAGAGACGCGATTAATCGCGTCTGTACAAGAGTTTCCCCTGCCTCCCCTGCTCCCTCATTCCTTACCCGTGACTCAGCACCCGTGACTCAGCACTCACTGAGTCACGCAGTGCGAGAACTGTGAAAGCCACTAAAGTACCCAGCAAAGCAGCTCCTATAGCTTGGTGAGAGACGGTCAGAGGCTCGACTTGGAGATGTAATTTGAAAGTGGCGAATCCCAACAAGATTTGTAAGCTCAACAACGCACCAGCCATATTTGCCAGTCGCCGCAAGGCTGGATGTAGTGCTGGTGTACGCCAACAGATAAATACCATTGCCAAGGTTGTCACCGTTGGCGGCACCAAACCAGCAATATGGCTGTACATCACAGTACAAAGTTGAGAACCGCCGAGGCATTGGTGTAGCGCCCAGCGAGAGCCTACCAAAGCACCTAGCAGACTTTGCAGGTAAACCAGAATAGCGGCAGTTAAACCTACCCAAGGTAAATTACCAACGGTTCCAGTCCCTTGATAGGGAGTGAGTGCTGTGCCGACAATCAGGAGGGTGGTAAAAAACAACAGCGCCGTTCCTAAATGAGCGGTAACGATATCAAACCGCAACAGTTCGGTAACGGTGAGTCCCCCCAAGATACCTTGGAAGACGATTAAAAATAGGGCGAATGTGGATGCCCAAGGTAGCCAAGAGGGTAAGAAACGACGATGCCACCACGACAAACCGAAGAGTGCGATCGCGCTTACACCAATTAAAGCTGCATCCAATCTGTGAAACCACTCCAGGAACACCTGGAGATTCATTTGCTTGGCTGGCACGAGTTCGCCATAGCATAAGGGCCAGTCTGGGCAAGCAAGTCCAGCATTCATCACGCGGGTGGCACTGCCTATTGCCATCAAAATTAAGGTGGCTATGCACATTTTCCACACCAAGCGCCGAATCATTTCCTTGGGCTTTTGCTGCTGAAGTGCCGCTTCATTTTGTTGTTGTAGGACAAATTCGCTCATTAACGATACCTTCTGCCCGCTCTTGGTGGATCTCTTAAAATTTTCAATTTTCTTTTAGCGTCCCATCTTCACCCTAGCGTATAGGCTAAAGGTTTATAGATTAGCACTCACTTATACTTTGAATCACTTTAGCGACGTTTTGCCTGAAGCTTTAGGTATTTTTCAAGATGTGAAAAATTGATTAATCACAATTAATTTAAGCATCCTAAATTTTTCCACTGATTTACATCTACTTTTGGCAGGATTTGATAGTCACCTTCTACCCAAAATTAGTAAAATAGTTAAAAAAATTAATAAAAATTTCAGACCTTTGGATTCCATGCCTTCTGGCCTAGACTACCTTAGTAAGTGAGTAGCTTTGAGATAACGTAGTAAATTAAATTAAGTAAGCCGTGAAGATTCCAAGTTCAATCTGGACATTACTCATTGGCATCGTGCTAACGCTAGTCAGCCTTTGGTACGGTCAAAATCACGGTCTGTTGCCAACAGCAGCCACGGATGAAGCCGTATTAGTGGATGGTCTGTTCAACGCGATGATGATCATTTCTACAGGTATATTCCTGCTCGTAGAAGGTATTTTAATTTACTCTGCATTCAAATACCGTCGCCGTGCAGGTGATAATCAAGACGGCCCACCAGTTGAGGGCAATGTACCTCTAGAAATTCTCTGGACGGCGATCCCAGCAATTATCGTTATTGGTATTTCTGTTTACAGTTTTGATGTGTACAACGAAATCGGTGGCTTCGATCCCCATGCTATCCATGAAGCGCCGATGAATCAGGAGTCAATGGCAATGCCTGGAAGTGCGATGGCAGCGACTTTAAGCGATACTCCTCCTAGCACCGAACCCAACCTCAATCAAGAAAAATCTGACGAGGCAATGCAAGACCCAGCTACCGCAGAAGTTCGCAATGCTGACCAAATTCCCCAACTGCGGAATGCCCCAGGTGTAGGTATTGTTGCTCCGACAATTGGGGGCAGTCCTGATAGAGCAGGCAAACCACCAGAATTGCGGGTCAACGTCACAGGTCTACAATATGCCTGGATTTTCACCTATCCTGAAACTGGTATAACTACAGGTGAAATGCACGTCCCCATCGGGCGAGAAGTGCAAATCAATATGACAGCCAACGATGTTATTCACGCCTTCTGGGTGCCAGAGTTCCGTCTGAAACAAGATGCGATCCCTGGTAGACAAAGCGAGATTCGTTTCACGCCCAAAAAAGCAGGCGATTATACCCTGATTTGTGCTGAACTTTGTGGCCCATATCACGGTGCGATGAGAGCATCAGTAGTAGTTGAGACAGAAGAAGCCTTTGATAAATGGCAGCAAGAGCAGCTAGTTGCCAGCAAAGAAACGCTAAATCAAGCTGTTGCTGTTAACCCTGCGGATCTTTCCCCAAATGAATTTCTCGCCCCTTACACCAAGGACATGGGAATTCAGCCAGAAATGTTACATCAAATTCACAAATAGTCAACAGTCCACGTCAAAAGTAATAACTCACAACGGGCTAAACGCCCCGCTATCGCTAACAGGACTCAAGACTCAAAACTCTTATGACACAAGCTCGGTTGCAAGAAACTGCCAATATCCCCGCCCTTCTTGAGGAACCAGGGGTTAGAAAATGGCAAGACTACTTTGGCTTCAACACCGACCATAAGGTGATTGGGATTCAATACCTAGTCACTACGTTCATTTTCTACTGTATTGGTGGCGTGATGGCTGACTTAGTTCGTACAGAACTGCGAACCCCAGAAGTCGATTTTGTCACCCCTGAAGTCTACAACAGCTTATTTACGCTACACGCCACGATCATGATTTTCTTGTGGATCGTGCCAGCTGGTGCAGGTTTTGCTAACTTCCTCATCCCCTTGATGATTGGGGCCAAGGATATGGCCTTCCCGCGCTTGAATGCTGTTGCCTTTTGGATGATTCCCCCTGCGGGTTTATTGTTGATCACTAGTTTAGTGGTAGGCGATGCACCGGATGCGGGTTGGACTTCCTACCCTCCCCTGAGCTTGGTAACAGGTCAAGTAGGTGAGGGAATTTGGATTATGAGCGTCCTCCTACTAGGTACGTCATCAATTTTGGGGGCAATCAATTTCCTCGTCACATTGCTGAAGATGCGTATCCCTGGTATGGGGGTTCACCAAATGCCCTTGTTCTGCTGGGCGATGTTTGCTACCTCGGCACTGACTCTGGTATCTACGCCAGTATTAGCAGCAGGTCTAATTCTGCTTTCCTTTGACTTAATTGCCGGGACAACATTTTTTAACCCAACTGGCGGTGGTGACCCAGTGGTATACCAGCACATGTTCTGGTTTTACTCCCACCCAGCGGTATATATCATGATTTTGCCCTTTTTTGGGGCAATTTCGGAAATTATCCCGGTGCATTCCCGCAAGCCGATTTTTGGCTATAAAGCGATCGCCTATTCCTCTCTTGCCATTAGCTTTCTGGGGCTAATTGTTTGGGCACACCACATGTTTACCAGCGGTATCCCCGGTTGGTTACGGATGTTCTTTATGATCACCACCATGATCATTGCCGTACCCACGGGAATTAAAATTTTCAGCTGGTTAGCAACCATGTGGGGTGGAAAAATCCAACTCAATAGTGCCATGCTATTCGCAATGGGCTTTGTTGGCACCTTTGTGATTGGTGGTATCAGTGGCGTGATGTTGGCAGCAGTGCCCTTTGACATTCACGTTCACGACACCTATTTTGTAGTTGCACACTTGCACTATGTCTTATTTGGTGGTAGTGTTCTCGGCATTTATGCGGCGATTTACCACTGGTTCCCGAAAATGACGGGACGGATGCTGAACGAATTTTGGGGTAAGGTTCACTTTGCCTTGACAATTGTTGGTCTAAACATGACCTTCTTACCCATGCACAAGCTGGGATTAATGGGTATGAACCGCCGTATCGCCCAGTATGACCCTAAATTTACCTTTCTCAACGAAATCTGCACTTATGGCGCTTACATACTAGCAGTTTCGACATTCCCCTTCATCTTCAATGCGATTTGGAGTTGGTTGTATGGAGAGAAAGCTGCTAATAATCCCTGGAGGGCACTTACCTTAGAGTGGATGACAACCTCACCGCCAGCGATCGAGAATTTTGATCAAACCCCAGTACTGGCTACCGGCCCCTACGACTATGGTTTGGAAAGGGCTAGCGAAGGTGTACCTTTGTCTGATCCCAATCCAGTCTTATCTGCTGGGCCAAACTCAGTGTTAAGAGCAGAACCCGACCCAGCGGTTGCTGCCAATCCCGAAGACCGCAAATAAACAGGGCATTGGGCATGGGGTATGGGGCATTGGTCAATAATCAATAGTTCTTCCCCCCTGCTCTCCCTCCCCCCTTCTCCTCTAGGCATTAAAAATTCATGCAAAGTCAAACTATTGACCCAGCTAAAACCGAACTAAATCATCACCACGCGGCGGAAGCGTCCGTCGCTCATCACGAAGAACATCCAGACCATCGCCTGTTTGGGCTAATTGTCTTCCTGATTGCTGAAGGGATGATTTTTATGGGGTTGTTCGGAGCCTACTTGGCTTTCCGTGCTACCTTACCTGCATGGCCCCCAGCAGGTACCCCAGAGTTAGAGCTATTGCTACCTGGAGTCAACACCATCAATCTGATTTCTAGTAGTTTTGTCATGCACAATGCTGACACTGCAATCAAAAAGAACGATGCGCGGGGTGCGCGAATCTGGTTAGCAATTACTGCTGCAATGGGTGCTATTTTCTTGGTGGGTCAAGTATATGAATATACCCATTTAGAATTTGGTTTAACTACCAATTTATTTGCCAGTGCATTTTACGTTTTGACTGGTTTCCACGGATTGCACGTTACCATCGGCGTTTTGGCAATTGTTGCTGTGTTATGGCGATCGCGCGTTCCGGGTCACTACAGTAACGAAAAGCACTTTGGCATTGAAGCAGCCGAAATCTACTGGCACTTCGTTGACGTGATTTGGATTATTTTGTTCGGATTACTGTATCTACTGTGAGTATTAATTATTAGTTGTTCACTCCACGCTAACAAGTTAATCGGCCCCCATTCGGGGGCTTTTTTTATTAACAATAACGCTACTGTTGCCGCTAGCTGGCCTGATGTCACATTATTTTATCTATCGGCTGGCAGCAAAACCTAAATTAGGACAGTTTCTAAAAGATTACATATCTGGGAAGTTATCTAAACTGTTATTTATTGACGAAAATATATTAAAACCAGCTTAGACTTTTCCCACTAGAAGTTTTGCTAAATGTAACTGAGTTATTGCAAGTGATACAGACGCGAGTAAAAAGTGGGAAAAGTCGGAAAAGTTGGATATTTTGGAGAAATTATTGAATAACTAGTTAATATGCTGTAACTTGATATCTCAGTGATTGACAACTAACACTTATTGCCTTAAAAACCATCACTCAATATTTACCTCAAGAACTTACCTGCTCTTTTTTAGTTTTGTGGAAATCACGTTGATCTGACGACGCGATCGCGGTTAGTAATGACTAAAATCTGGTAACAAAATTGTGGTGGACATCGGAAGGGATATTTGTAGCTTTAAATTCCACTGTTCAAGGTTTTGTCAGTAATCAGACCCAACAGTTAAAATGAATAAATCCTGGAGTTTAGACTAAATTGGAATTTTAAGGCTACAACCCTTATGTGACAAGGGTTATCGACTTCTGATTTAAATCAATCATAAAAATCATTAAAGCCTTTCTGGATAAGGGTTTAACGGTTTAATGGATAGAATTAGTCTCAACTCCAGTAAATAAATCTCCTGGCTCCTGAATGTTGTCTTCGTGGCGCAGTTATAAATACTGGGGACTAGTGTTAAACTTACTTAAGTGATAAAATTATTTGAACTATTCCAGAAATAAATTTTATATGTAAGATACCTATAAAGGTATTAAATGAACTAATCAAGCGGCTAACCATAAAACTGCTCCAAAGCATAGGTTGTATGAAAAGCTGACTGCCTCAAATACTAACAAATCTAGCAGCAGGTATTCATAACCTCACCCAAGCTCTGAATGGTCAGCAAATTAACAAGTAGTAGACACCATATGAGCCAGAACCCTCTAGTCAGAAAAACACTCCGAAGTCGCTTTGAGACTGTCAAACTGCACAAAAGCGGAGGATATGGTAATACTTACTTGTTAGCAGGTGCTAGACGTAAGAGACATCAATACTCTCTCGCCAGAAAAACACTTCGGAATCGCTTTGAGATTGTCAAACACTTAGGAAGCGGAGGTTCTGGTGATACCTACTTAGCCGTAGACCTGGATTTACCAGGACAACCCCATTGTGTTGTCAAACATTTCCACCCAAAAGATCGCAATCCTGCTGTTCTACCCATCGCTAAAAGTCTATTTGATCGGGAAGCGGAAGTTTTATACCAGCTAGGCAACGCTCATGATCAAATTCCTAGATTGTTTGCCCATTTTAATGAAGATGGAGATTTTTATTTAGTCCAGGAATTTATTGACGGTCATGCCTTGACTCAAGAAATTGTATTAGGTCAGCGTCTTAGCGAGAATACAGTCTTAAATTTATTAAAAGACATCCTGGAAGTGCTAGCCTTCGTCCACCAACACAATATTATTCACCGGGATATCAAGCCCCAAAATTTAATGCGGCGGCACTCCGATCAGAAGATTGTCCTAATTGACTTTGGGAGTATTAAGAAAATTGGTGCTTTGGGAGCAGGCTTAACAATTGCTGTTGGGACTCCTGGCTATATGCCAAGCGAACAGGCTAAGGGAAAGCCAAAACTTTGCAGCGATATCTATGCAGTAGGGATGATTGCCATTCAAGCTTTGACAGGCTTAATACCTGAGCAACTCCAAGATGATCCTAATACTGGAGAAGTTATCTGGCGCGATAAAGCACAAGTAAGTGACGGTCTTGCAAATATTTTAGATACAATGGTTCGCGATCGCTATAATCAGCGTTACCAGACTGCCGCAGAAGCTTTGCAAGCGCTTAATTCTGATCTGGTGTTGTCACAGTCTTCACAATCTGCTGTCATAAACCAAAATAGTGATGATAGCTACTTGCTAACTTATAGAAATTTTATTTTGCTGCTGGGAATAGGGCTTGGTGCTATCACTAGTTTGATAGTAATAGTTTTAATTTATACATTTATTAATACAGGGACATCGCCTCCAAAGCAACCTACTCAATTAAATAATTTTAGAGAAAAATTTATTGAGCGACGGTTCACTAATGTTAATCTGAATAGCATCGTAGCCAAATTAGCAGTTAATAGAGGAGTCTATAAAAGTAATTCCATCATTGCAAAAACTACCAAAGAATAAATTGAATCTCACTACATTAAAAAGAGTAAATTATCTACCAGCACTTATAAAACTGGCTATTAACTGGCTTATTGCAGATTTTTGTTAACCTAAATATCTATAGATTCCTGTAGGATAAATATAATAAAGAATATTTGAAACTAATGGACAATACAAACCAAAAAAAAGCTTTAATTAACAGTGAAATAGCCCTCTTTCTTAGAGGTTTGATTATTGGTAAAGTGCTGACACTTATGGTTATTGGGGGACTGCTTTGGTGGTTACTGAAGCCGAACTTATTGTCCCGCAGCAGCGTTGATTCCTCCAATCAAAGTTCCAACGCCATCTCTAGTAACACCCTTCCTAGTACTGGATCAACTTTTCAGACAGTTGCTAATGTCCCCAATGCCTCATTTAACTACGGAGGCAGTACAGCTTGGGCATCTATCCGGCAATTGGTAGATTCTCAGATCCAGAGCGATCGCCCTGAACTACAATTACGCTACGTAGACCCTGTTAATGCTAGCCCTGGTTCTAGCTCAGGCATTCGGATGTTGCTTGATGGGAAACTAGACTTTGCTCAGTCTTCCCGTCCTCTTACAGATGAAGAACAAGCTATTGCAAAAGAGCGAGGCTTCACCCTTAAAGAACGTCCGGTGGGTAAGGATGGCATAGCAGTGGTAGTCAACCCATCACTCAAAGTGTCAGGTTTAACTGTTGACCAATTGCAGCAGATTTATTTGGGGAAAATTACTAACTGGAATCAAGTAGGTGGGCCAAACCTGCCCATCACACCTTTGTCTCAACGCCCAGAGGACGCAGATACAGTAATATTCTCTAATAACAGCGACTTGAAAGAGCAAGCACTTGGCTCTAATGTGCAGTATGTCTACTCTACTACAGAGGCAGTGCGCCAACTCAGTAAAACCCCTGGTGGTGTCTATTACGCTTCTGCCCGTTCAGTAGTATTTCAATGCAGTGTGAAGGCTTTGCCATTGGGTCGCACTTCTGGTCAGCTAATTCCCCCTTATCGCGAACCGATGGTGTCGCCTGAGCAATGTCCACGTCGGCGCAACCAGCTAAATACTCAGGCTATCAAAGATGGTAGCTATCCCATTATCGCTAACTTGTCTGTGATTATTAAGCAGAATAAAGGTCGGGAACAACAGATTGGGGATGCCTATGCCGAACTTTTATCAACTGACCAGGGGCAAAAGGCAATTCAGCAAGCTGGTTTTGTTGGAGTTCGCTAGGAGATTTGAAGGAAAATTGAGCAAGCTTCCCCCAGAACCCCGACTTATTAAACAAATCGAGGTTCTGGCTTGCAAACACAACCAATAACTTTTGGTAATTCACAGTAATTTTAGAGTAACAAGCAGGGTATATAGGGTAAGCCGCACTCTCCATCACAGGTCATTTAAATCGCTACTTCCTCTGATTCTTCAATTTCGGAAATACCTACTAGGGTTAGAGGTGGACGGTTGAGAAATTCAACAACAAGCCGTAACTCACCTCCCATCGCAACAATGTACTTCCGCAAAGTTGAGAGCATCAAATCAGTGCGTTGTTCCAATCGTTTTTTAACTTATCCTCAAACTTTTTCTGTTGACTTTCTTCAATGACTTTCTGGAGTTGCTTCATAAAAGAAGACTTACCACTACCCCATGCACCTTCGATAGAAATAGTCAGTGGAGGTTGAGTTACAGGATTGGTTAAAAACTCTGCGATCGCACTAACATAAGGTTCAAAACCAAGAGCGTCTAACTCTGCTGCTTGATCGCTGACATTAGCATTCAGAATAGACTCTTGTCGAGAATCGGGATTACCTGTACTGCTGTCCGCCATAAAACTTTTGAGCCAGCTTAACAACAGACTACCTGCTGGATTATAGTTAAACTTACCATACATCAACCAGAAAACCAAGACCTTGCACGATTCTCAAACCTGGCTTGAGAAAAAGCCGATCGCGTTGGGGAAGTCAAAAGTCAAAGTTAGAACAGTATCTGCGTCGTGATCACGATTCTAGTCCACCCATCGGCAATCGCCTGAGAGTTCATTTCCCAAGAGAGAACGGATAAAGCATCTACTCATTGGTTCTGCCAAAGCCGTTACTAGCACAATCCACTATTTACAGGTAATTGGCTACGCTAGTCCTGGCGACTGGAGTCCACTGCAACCAACCGATAACCCAGATGAGGTTATGAGCATTTTAATCCGTCGAATTCTCATGCAATAGACCTCTTGCACAAATGCAAAATTCGCCCACCCTGCGGGAAGCGAGCTACATCCCCCAACCCCTTCTCCCAAAATTGGGAGAAGGGGAGCCAATTTCAAAGTCCCTCTCCCAAGCTTGGGAGAGGGATTTAGGGTGAGGGCTTTTGATTCATGCAAGAAGTCTAATAACCCAGATGTAGAGACGTTGCAATGCAACGTCTCTAAAATTGTTCATTTCTATTAAAAAACCTAAAATTTAAGTAATTTAGAGCATTGCGGAAGCTGCTAAAGACTATCCCAAACACGCAAACGTGAAGGCAGAAGTTAAGCTGGTTCAGGTTCACTATCTGAATATATTTAATTTTGCATGACTACTTAACAGGCGATCGCTACCCAACTAAAAATCAAATGACTCTAGCGACTGTCTTAAAACTCAATCCTTCTCTCTGCACCTGTGCGCCTCTGCGTGACATTTTCTAACCTTAATTCTCCCGCATTGCTACACTAAGTTTTTCTAAATTTTCCCGAACAGCCACACTACGAATATGATTGACGCCCCAGACTCGTTCACAAATATCTAAAGCTTGCAAATAAAGCGGTTTCGCTTCATCATAACGTCCAGTTTCACGATAAATTTCTGCCAGATTATTCAGACTTTCGGCAACATTGGGATGATTTTCTCCCAATAAGTGCTTATCAAGTTCTAAGGCTTTTATACATAAAGGTTCCGCTTCATTGTAACGTCCCTGCTCCCTATACATATAACCAAGAGCATAGATAGTATCTGCTAAAAGCGGATGCGCTTTTTGCAATAGACGCTGCTTAAGTTCCAATGATTGCAAAAACAAAGATTCGGCTTGATCGTAGCGTCCTTGAGCGCGGTATATTAAACCTAAATTGTGCAAATCTGTTGCAACTTCGGGATTTTCTTCTCCCAAAAATCGCTTATCTAGTTCTATTGCTTGTTGCGACAACGGTTCAGCTTCACTGTAACGTCCTTGATGATAATAAAGTAGCGCTAAATTATTCAATATAAAAGCCAAAGAAAGATGATTTTCGCTAACCAAACGTTTTTCGAGTTCTAATGATTGCAGATACAAAGGTTCTGCTTCGTCATAACGTCCTTGTTCATCATATAGTAGTGCCAAATCGTTCAGACTAGCGGCGACATCGGCATGGTTTTCTCCCCACAGGCGTTTCCTCAGTTCTAAAGCTTGTTGATATAAAAGTTCCGCTTTACTATATTGTCCAGTAGATTTGTAGAGTCCAGCCAAATTATTCAAGCTAGTAGCAAAAGAAGGATGGCTGTCTCCCAAAAGACGTTTCCTTAGTTCTAAAGCTTGTTGATATAGTGGTTCAGCTTCGTTGTAACGTCCTGTTGCACGGTATAGTCCTGCTAAATTGTTGAAGCTAGTAGCTAAGTCCATCTGCAAACCTAATTCATTTTGCAATTCACTCGCCTGCCGCCAATACTTAATTGCTAATTCCTGTTCTTCTTGATAATTTTGAGATTCACCCCGATCTAATCTGCTGCGGTAAATATCGCCCAACCTTGAGTATAAAGTAGCCAAGGTGGGGTCTTTAGTTCCCCGTTCCTGTTCTACTTTCTCGATTAGCCTTTGTAAATCTTGAATGGGCAAGAAAAAGGGGTTATTTTCATTAGTATCTGTGCTAGCTAATTCTGTGTCTCTAAAAACAAAGCGTATATGTTCTAGTTCTTTACCAGGAATAGCATTCGTCTTTTTAGATTCAAACCGGAATACACCATTACGCCAACTCCAAAAGTCAGGGGCTTTTTTAATCAAGTTAACTAAAATTTGGTTAGTTATCCAAAGCACGATCGCAAAAGGAAACTCGCGCAATCCTTCCCTTGTCCACTGTAAGTAACCAAAAAATTTCTCCTGTTCCGATTGCTCATTTCCCAATCTGAGAAAATAAAGTTGTTCAGCACCCGTCACAGTGATCACCGCCTGTTTATGCTGACAAAGATATTCTTCTTGTTGTACAAGTTGGTTAAGAACAGCTTTTAGACTCGGTTCTTGACGTGCTAAAGTCACTCGATATGGACGAAAAGCAGGTTGTAGTTCAGCTTCATACTGAGTAATAATCTGATCACGAAAGCTTGCATCATTGCAAACTGCAATCAGTAAATTTAATCCCCGTTTTTGAGCTTCAATAGAAACAATTAAATCATCGTATGCATCTTGATTCTCTCCATCATCATCTAATAATTCTTCATTTAACATTAATAGCTCCCTGTCTTTTTAAGCTTTCGATAATAATTGGATGAACATCGTACCAAGTTTCATCAGTGCGATATTCTAGAACATACAGCCCATGTAGCAAATCCAAAAACTCTGCTTGTTTGGGGTCATTGGGCATAAACTGTTCATAAACACTCTGCAAAATATCTATATCAGCTTTTCCTAAACGGATAGAAAAATCATTGCGGATTTTATTGATTGCTTGAAGGAGAATTTTATCATCAATAATAATTTCTGCTGAGGGATTTCGCCGGATCATCCGCAAACAAATCCGGCAACATTCCTTAGAAATACGAATTAACTCTCGCAATACACCACCACTGGAAATCACAATTTTTTCAGCAGTTTCTGCTGTGATTAATTCACTGGAAATCCGCTTTTGCAAAACTTCACCGAGAATCTTTGTTGCTTCCGGGCGAGGTTTGGCATTAGGGAAGCGATTTTTACCTTTCTCAAAGATTTTTAAGACAGGCATCGCCACAACCTGGTCGTTGGTTTCAGTGGTAATTATTGTACTGAGAAATGTTTCCCGAAGGACTGCAATCGGGATAGTGTAGATAATTTGAAAGTTAGGTTGGCAGAGAGCTTTAATATTATCTCGATAAATTTCGTTAACTCTTCCTAAGTCAAGTTTATCTAAATCATCAATAATTACTAAAACGTTTTGTTGAGTTGCAGTTTGAATTAGAGCCGCAATTTCATTAATTCTGGCAACTAAATCTGATAATTTACGTTCAAATTCTTGCTTAATTTCATCCCTAACACTAGCATCAGCTTTTAATTTAGAGCTAATCAATTTTAGAAGGTCAAAACCTATTCCAGCTTCTGCTTGTAAATTTAATTCTTCAGTGCGAGTACGGGTAGCAAACCACTTATAAAGAGCTTCTTTAGTAGATTGAGGAATATCAACTCGGCGTGCTTCTGCCTCTGTCATTAAATTAACTGCGATCGCAAACAGGATATTAATATGGTTAACCGCCGACATTTCAATTTTGTCAGCAATAGAGAATAGAACTACAAAATATTTATTTTGAATTTGTCTGCTAAACTCAGCTAACAAAGTGGACTTACCACATCCCCGATGTCCTGTAAAGACAATTTTGCCATCTCCATTCGGACTATCTTCCACTAATTGGTTAAGGTCTGCAATCAAATCATCACCATATTCGACTCTGAATCTTTCCATTTCGTTCCGTTCCATCAACGGAAACAATTCGAGATTGCTGTATGCTTCTTGAAAGGAGTTTAATAAGTCTTGAGACATCGGATAGTGCCGTAAAGGTGCTAACTATCCATATAATGGCTCATGATTTTTGAAGTAAAAGTTTAGCTAATGTCTAAAATAGAGTATGCCTACCTAACTTCTCAAATTCCGTTAAAAAATAACTACTAGGTGAGTGGTATGTTATGTCTTAAAAAGAGATGCCCTAATCCCAAAGTTTCAACCTATCAATAAGTAACAGAGGTCAATAATTAATCAGACTGAATGATAGATTATACATTCGATAATTTAAACTGAATGATAGATTATACAGATAACATCCTGAAAGCTACTTAACACATAAATAAAATAAAGTTTTCAGTTATAAAAATAAATTTTTAGTGTGCTTCGTCTCATCACCCTCTAAGTTGCTTTATTTACGCCGTGCTGTTTTACCCCACCTAACCCTCCCCGTATGTATTGGGGAGGGAACTGGATTTATTGTTTCCCGATCACTAGCTGGAAACCACACCCACAACCCGCCTGCGATCGCCTTGCAAAGGGGAGGGAACTGGATTTCTTCTTTCCCCCCTTCCCAAGGGGGGATTAAGGGGGGTAATTCGACTTGTATGTACATCAAACCAGCTTTTGCGACTTCTAAACTAGCTTTTGGAACTTCTAAACTAACTTTTGCGACTTGTAAAGCAGCTTTTTCGACTTTAAAATCTTCTTTTTCGACTTTAAAACCTACTTTTTCGACTTTAAAACCAGCTTTTGCGACTTCTAAACTAGCTTTTGCGACTTCTAAACCAGCTTTTCTCAACGAATTTCAGCAAATATACCCGCATCTATCTAGTTGGTTAATGCCATCCAATGCTTTTATAATTCTGTAACTTCACTGTGGCTGCTGCATCTGGTTAGTGCGTATTTTAATGATATATAAATAACTCAGTGTTTAGATTCGGGGTTATTTATAAATTAATCCAAACAGGAAAACTATATGACGCAACGCAAACGAAACTCCATAGCACTGAACAAAGCTGAACGACGGATTGAAGGAATGCAGACAATTAACTCTCAATTAGACTTTAGCAATGGGTTTTCAATTGCTACTTACAACACTAGAGTCATTGAATTACGAGAAAAGTTAGCCGCTTATAATCAAGCACAAACAATAGTAGATAAGACACACAATGCATTAATAGAAGCAGAACGTGAGTTAAATATTTATACTGAGCAGATGCTGTTGAATGTTGCATCTCGTTATGGCAAAAATAGTGATGAGTATGAGATGGCTGGTGGAACGCGCAGGTCAGACCGTAAAAAAGCACGTCCACTAGTAAACCAAACAGTGACATCTGTGAAGTAATTGTTTGGACTCGCCGTTTCTTTCGATAATGGTGCGTTGTCACAAAGGTCAACGCATCATTAAAATTAATATAAAGCTAATCAAACTCTTTTTTACAAGAAAGCCCTAATGCTACAAACCCCATCTAAATCGATAACTTTAGATAAGTTTCTCAAGCTACCAGAAACAAAACCTTAGAGTAAGATTGTGACAGATTTTGTCGTGATATTTGATGGCGAGATTGAGAAGCACTGCCTTATCAATTTACAACAGAAATGGTTTGATATTTTTCCCTTATCTGCTATTTTGATTCCAAGCTATGCGGTTATGAGGTATACAAATCTTGCCAACTGCTGAACAAGGCATCAGGTGTATCATAATATGTCAATCTTTGACCAATACATTCACTCCTATTTACATTGTCCGCCTCGATGAACAAACAGGTAATGTGTTTATTTTGGCAGGAGATAACATAGAGGTAGAAATCTATCGCAATGGTCTTTGGAGGTTCTTGTGATTGAGCCAGACTTTAGCAGCATGAGCAAAACTGAGTTAAGAGCCTTCGTCATTGCTCACCCCAACAACAAAGCAGCGTTTCGTGCTTTTGTTGACCGCTTTACATCTGAAGCGTCTCCAGAGACTTTTGACATCCCAAAATCGAATGCTGAGATTGAAGAAGTTGAAATTTTGATTAAACAAAAATTAGAATAATTAAAAATGAGCTAGATTTTAGAAGTTTCTTTTAAATCTCGCAGAATTAATTGAGTCGAACAACTGTTCGTTTTTGCAACCTACCAAGCTATCCGACTCGGTTTTATATTCGGAGGTTGTCGCCTTCCTCGCTGGTTCAGGTCTGGACTCCCTAGTGTACGCTTGATAAATTCCCACTTATTAACTCTGACTTTGGGGAGTACTCACGCCACAGCCAGCGCTACCACGCGAAAACCAATATTGCTGTTACGATACGTGCGCGGGAGCCTAACGCGAGAGGAAGAACGGCAATCCACGGCATAGTCGAACCAACTACCGCAACGCAGCAGCTTTATGTTATTATCTTTACCAGTCAGCCACGCACTACCATCTTTTGGCGCACCCTGGTAATTGTCATTATATACATCTTGACACCACTCATATACATTACCATGCATATCGTATAAACCGAAAGAGTTAGGCGGAAATTTTCCTACATCTGTTGTTTGTTGACGATATTCGCCCTTTGGTGCAGAGCCGTAAGGATAGTTACCGTTGTAGTTAACTAAATCTGTGTTAATCGTTTCACCAAAATAAAACGGTGTACTTGTTCCTGCACGGCAAGCATATTCCCATTCTGCTTCACTAGGTAGTCGATAGGTTTTTCCTGTTTTCTGACTCAACTTTTTACAAAACTCTACCGCCTCATCCCAATTTACTTGTTCTACAGGTCGTTTCTCACCTTTGAAATGAGAAGGATTTATCCCCATAATTGTTTGATACTGTGCCTGGGTAACTGCATATTTCCCCATGAAGAACTTAGGAACTGTTACTTGACGCTGTAGACTTTCATCTTCCTCTCTCTCTGCTTCTCCTTCCGGTGAACCCATCATAAAGGTTCCCCCTGGTATCTGCACCATTTCCAGGGTGACACCATTCCCTAAGTCTTCTTCAAAATATTTCGCTTCCTCATTACGGCGGTTGGTCATACTTCCCTGTGCATTGACAGTCACCGTTTCAAATCGAAAGGTTTTTAAATTGGAGGAAACACCAGACGGGTTCGGGTTACTAGGAGGTCTTGTTATTTCTGGTGAAGCTGTTGGTGAAGCTGCTGGTGTAGCTCCTGGTGCATCTGTTGGTTCACCTGTAGCTTCTGGTGTAGTTGTTCCTGAATCAGACCGCCAAATGCGAGGTACTACAATTGCCAAACCCAACCCAGCACCCGCAAACCCAACAGTTATCACCCTTCGCCGTGACCAGTTAGGTAATATTGGGTTTTTTAATGGCGGTGAAGGTGTTGGATTTGTAGATGTTGCAATTTGTCCCGCACCAGAAGTTTGAGTATTAGTAATAGGGGATGGTGAGATTGGCTTGGGAAATGGAATTTGAAGAGATTTACTTATAGGTGTATTTGTGACTGACTTAGATACTTGTGGAATTGTTGGCTGAGGTAAATCAGGATTTGCAGAACTATTTCGCAACCGTTCAATTCTTTGTAAACTTCTCACCGCGTCCATATCCTGTCCTGAAGCCGCAGCTAATAACCGAATCCATAATTGCTCTGCTAAATCTAAATTCCTGTTTACTTCTGCTTGGTAAGCATCATTTTTCAACGTGGCGATATCCGTTAGAGTTGCATATCGTGGCACAAGTATTAGGTGGGATTTATTTACAGGTTCAGCAATAAGATAAGGCGTTTGCCTTGTATTCTTATACTGGCGAACCAGTTCAGGCACACGAAACTTGAGATATTGATTCAATCGTTCAACAGTAGCGCATTTACCTTGAATTCCTAACCCTTCTAATAATGCACTAGTGAAAGCACCTTGTTGTAAAGCCTCAATTTCATAAGAAAACTCTTGAGGAATACAAGAAAAAATGCTGATAACTCCTTGTTGACGTGCTTCTTCTGCGGTTTGTCGCCCAATTCCTTCACCTGTTTTTTTGCCTTCATTGCGACAAGCATCCAGAATCAAGACAACATTATCAGCACCGCAGCGACGCAGGCGTTCACTCACAAAGTTAATCGCAATTGCCGTGTTTTCAATATCCTCTGGATCGCCATCACAGGGCATGAGATAATCACGGTCAGCGTATCTTATCCCATGCCCACTGAAGAAAAACCAGAAATTATCCCCTGCTCCCATAAAGGGATTGTCAAATAACTGTCGCAAGACTCGCAGCAAGTTAATGCGAGTTGGGCGAGTCGATTTTCCAGCAATATTAGGGGAGTCATCAGAAAAGAAATATATCCGCTCAAATCCCGCTTCATTGCTCAGAAACTCCTGCATTAACTGTGCATCCCGCTTGGCATAGTTTAGCGGTTGCAGATAATCATACTGGTTAATTCCGATCGCGATCGCCCAATTTTTTGCCATTTCATTGTGATTATTGCCGCTTGAACTTCAGCTTAATTGCTCCTTTGCTACCAGCTTTGGCACCATTGCCAATTAATTTAACTTCTCCTTCGGCACTAATTTCCACCGACAACTCAATTTCATCTAGTTGCATCCTGGAGTTGACTTTTGCTTGCTGTTCAGCTTGAGTAAACAAACTTCCCACTACTTTGAGAAAGTGAGTCATATTTTGCTCTAATTTTTGAGCGCTAACCTTAACGGCATCTCCTACCCCTTTGCTACCAATACTTTCCCTGATAGCTTCATCTCCCCAACTGCGTGTATTAGTACTCCCGCCTTTAGCACCGTCAGGAATCGATATTTGAGGCGTTTCATCCGTCACAATCCAAATGCCATCGTCTTGAGGTGTTTCTGACATATTACTTTAAATATTTACATTAAATTTTCACACAAATTATAGATACAACCGTAGAGATTGCGATTCCGATTACTAGGAAATCTCACTGAACATCGCACCTCTCCCTCCTTTACGAACCTCTGCGCTTCCCTTTGCGCCCCTACCTTGCGGGAAGACGAAGCGCCTATGCATTAAAAAAACATAACCCCTCTCCGCCACCGGAAAGGGGTTAATCACTGCCGAAACTCAGCACTATATTGTACAGACGCGATTCATCGCGTCTCTATTCAGCAATCTTTAATAAGCGTCTTGCAACTCATAAAAATCAGGCGAGATGTAATCCTTCCGCAAAGGCCAACCTACCCAATCTTCCGGCATCAAAATCCGCTTGAGATTTGGGTGTCCTTCGTAGACAATGCCCAACATATCGTAAGACTCGCGCTCTTGCCAATCTGCGGTCTTCCAAATCCAGTACACAGAAGGGACTACAGGGTTTTCCCGTGGTAAGAACACCTTCACGCGTACTTCTTCAGGGCGATCGCTATTATCACCCAGTTTAATCAAGTGATACACACTTACCAATTCCTGTCCTGGTCCAAGGTCAACACCACCTTGAAACTGGAGATAATTAAACCCGTAGGCATAAAGAGCTGTAGCAGTGGGAAGCAAGAAATCTGCCCCCACTTTAATTATCTCTACACCATTTTTGTCTGGTGCTAAAAACTCATGGTCAAAGCCATTTTCCGTTAACCACTGGGAAACTTTACCGGCTTGTACCAGTGACTCTTCTTTGGCTACTGCTACTGGTTTAGACTCTTCTTCGTCTGCTGGTACTGATTTAGATTCTTCTTCAGCCACGGATTTGTTCCTCCTTTTGTGCCTTTGCTGTTTGCAGTGCAGGTGGTATCGGTAGACCGATCGCTTCCGTCAATTCCTTCGGTGGTGCAGAGCGAGTTTCTGACTGCAAATACTTACCAGTTAAGATTTCCTCTACTGGCTTCAGGTTATGAGTCGTGCTGTAGTAGCGGTGGGTTTGCTTAATTTTATACCGCTCTTGCATCGATTCATTGGCGATTTTCTTCCGCAGCTTAATGATTGCGTCGATAATTGCTTCTGGACGGGGAGGACAACCAGGCAAATACACATCCACAGGAATCAGTTTATCAACTCCACGCACTGCCGTGGGGGAATCAACGCTGAACATCCCGCCAGTAATTGTGCAAGCTCCCATCGCAATTACATACTTCGGCTCTGGCATTTGTTCATAAAGACGCACCAGTTGGGGAGCCATCTTCATCGTAATAGTCCCTGCCGTAATAATTAAATCGGCTTGGCGGGGGCTAGAACGGGGAATTAGTCCAAAACGGTCAAAGTCAAATCGGGAACCAATTAAAGCTGCAAACTCAATAAAGCAGCAAGCAGTACCAAACAGCAACGGCCACAGACTAGAAAGCCGCGCCCAGTCATAGAGATCATCAACCGTCGTCAAAATGACGTTTTCTGAAAGGTCTTGAGTGACATTAGTTCGCTCAATGGGGTTGATGATTCGCTCTTTGTCCTGGGTTGTTAAGTTAGAATTCAAGACCATTCCAAAGCTCCTTTACGCCATGCGTAAACTAAGGCGACTACAAGAATTGCAATAAAGACTAGCGCTTCAATAAATGCTAATAGCCCCAAACGGTGGAAAGCTACCGCCCAAGGATACAAGAATACAGTCTCCACATCAAAAACGACGAAGACCAGAGCAAACATGTAGTAACGGATGTTGAACTGAATCCAAGCTCCCCCGATGGGTTCCATACCAGATTCATAGGTAGTGTGCCGTTCTGGGCTGTAACCACTGGGTCGTAGGAGCTTGGATGCTGAGAGCGCTAAGGCAGGTACTAGGCTACAGATGATGAAAAAGCCTAGAAGGTACTCGTAACCGCTGAGGACAAACACAATGAGTATCTACCGCTTATGGAGTATTTTAAGTAGTGACTGGGGAGTGGGGAGTGGGGAGATGAAGGAGCAGGGGAAGCTGGCGTTGCAGGAGAGAATAACTATTGATTTTTGACCAATGCCCAATGCCCTATGCCCTATGCCCCATGACGCCAGTCGCCTCTTTTAAGGGAGACGCTGCGCGTAGCTTGCTTCCCCGTAGGCGTACAGGTCGGGAAACCCGCCCACGGCGCTGGCTCCCCAATGCCCAATCCCTTTAATTACGTTACTTTCTTTTACATTATATCTGTTTGGTTTTTCTGAAATCTGGGAAATAGGCGCACAACAGCTTATTTAATTCGCTTTTGCTAGTGATAGAAAAGTCTAACAATTATGTCATAATTTTTAACGTATATTTAAGATTTCTCCTCTGCGAGGCCTTAGCCATGAGCGAACCAGCTGTTGAGACTCCGGTGTTAGACCGCTACGAGTGTCGAGCCTGCGGTTATGTTTACGAACCGGAAAAGGGAGACGACAAGGATGATATTCCTTCAGGAACAACCTTTGCAGAACTGCCCATAGATTGGCGCTGTCCAGTTTGTGCCGCGAAGAAGACCGCTTTTGCCAACATCGGCCCTACGGGTACCGCATCCGGCTTCAAAGAAAATCTCGGTTACGGTTTGGGTGTCAATAACCTAACGCCAACCCAAAAGAATATCCTAATTTTTGGTGCTTTGGCTCTTGGCTTCTTGTTTTTTATCAGTCTCTACGGTTTACAATGACAGCCGTTATCTCAGAAAGAGGGAGTAGTGAGTAGGAAAAGAGATTTTCATTATTGGTTGTGTGATTATAATCACACAGATATGTTGTTTTATCTATTCCGTATAGCGTTTAATTAAGCTAAGAAATGATTGCTTTTTTACATTGATTAACCGTGTATTCTCTGATAAAATATCAGAAAATCGGGTGAGAATCCGTAACGTCAAGCAACCTCTATACTGATAAGTTGCCTCTGAGGTGTTACAGCAAGTAATCGCAAACATGTTACTTCTCAAAGCAAGAATCACGCTAGAAGCAAAAAAGTAAGAGTGTATAAAACTTGTTTTTATGCATCGGTTGATACGCCTTGGTTGAGACTGATCTGCTCAACTTATGTATTTGTTAGCAAATGTTAGCAGAAAAGTATCAGTAAACCTTTTAGAGAACAGCTACAGAAATTTAGAAACAACTTAAGAAATACTAATGCATTCAATTGTGAAAGGTTGGCAACGAATAGCTGCCTTGTTGATAGTAGTCCTCATGTGTATAGGTTGTAGCAAAATCCCATCTGTTAGCTACAACCCCTGGAAAGTCATTTCTGTGCCAACAGACTCGAATCTCCTGGATATTGCTTTTACTAAAAATCCTGAGCATGGCTACTTAGTAGGTAGCAATGCTACCTTGTTAGAAACCAATGACGGTGGTAATACCTGGAAACCGATAATATTACAACTGGATGAGCAAAAGTATCGCTTTGACTCAGTAAGTTTTGCAGGTAAAGAAGGCTGGATTGCCGGAGAGCCTGGACTGTTGTTGCACACTACCGATGAAGGTGGTTCTTGGTCACGTATTCCCCTGAGCGAAAAGCTACCAGGTAGCCCGATCGCAATTAAGGCACTGGCAGACAAGACAGCTGAAATGGCTACTGATGTCGGAGCAATATATAAGACCACAGATGGCGGCAAAAACTGGAAAGCCCAGGTAGAATCAGCAGTAGGTGTGGTACGTAACTTGGAACGTTCTGCTGATGGTAAATATATTGCAGTTTCGGCTAAAGGTAGTTTTTACTCGACTTGGGAACCAGGACAAGATGCTTGGGTACCCCATAACCGCAATAGTTCTCGGCGGCTAGAAAACATGGGATTTACTGACAATGGGCAATTGTGGTTACTAGCTAGGGGAGGCCAAATTCAGTTTAGTGACCCAACTAAACCTGAAGAGTGGGAAAAGGCAAAATATCCAGAGGTATCCACCAGTTGGGGTTTACTGGATTTAGCATATCGCACACCCAATGAAATTTGGATAGGTGGCGGTAGCGGTAATTTGCTACGGAGTGGCGATGGTGGCAAAACGTGGGAAAAAGACCGTGCAGTGGAAGAAGTTGCTGCTAATTTGTATAAGATAGTGTTCTTAGAGCCAGAACGGGGATTTATAATTGGCGATCGCGGCGTTTTGCTCAAATATTTACCAAACCCTGAAACAACTTCCCCAGCAGAGGCTGTTTAGTTACCCAAAAGGCACAAGGAGTGGGGAGTGGGGAAGAGGAGGGAGAATAAGCAATACCCAATGCCCTATGCCCCATGCCCGATATCTTATTTCTGAGAAGAACGTTGCAACTTGTAACTCTTTCTTAACTTTGTAGGATAATAAACTCAATAACACTCTATGTAAAGGTAGGCATCTAATGTCAGGTACCACTGGAGAACGTCCGTTTTCGGACATCATTACCAGCGTTCGTTACTGGGTAATTCACAGCATCACCATCCCGGCATTGTTTATTGCAGGTTGGCTATTTGTACAAACTGGGCTGGCTTATGATGCTTTTGGCACACCTCGTCCCAATGAGTATTTCACACCAACGCGGCAAGAAGTGCCAATTGTGAAGAACCGTTTTGAAGCTAAAAAACAAGTTGAACAATTTATCGAAAAGTAGTTTGAGATTATGACTAGCAGCAATAACATCAATCAACCAGTTACCTATCCAATTTTTACCGTTAGATGGCTGGCAGTTCACACTTTAGGTGTACCAACTGTATTCTTTTTAGGCGCGATCGCTGCAATGCAATTTATTCACCGTTAGGAGCAATTATGGCCGAAAGATCCCCCAATCCCAATAATCAGCCGGTTGAACTAAATCGGACTTCTTTATACCTGGGATTACTAATGATTTTCGTTCTGGGTATTCTGTTTTCCAGTTACTTCTTTAACTAATTGGAACTACTGTTGTTAATTTTGTTTATTGAACCTGTGTTGATTTGTTGTTAAGGGAGGAGAGAAGCTGTGTCTGGAAGTGGGAGAATTCCCCTGTGGGTCGTCGCTACGATCGCAGGTTTAGGTGTAATTACAGTCTTGGGCATTTTCTTTTATGGTGCTTACGCCGGACTTGGTTCTTCGATTTAACATTAGTTAGTTTGAACCGAACACTATAAGTTAGGATTTTCTAGCATTTGTTGAGAAATCAACGTTAAAAAAACCGCCTGTCTCATAGAGATGGGCGGTATTAATTTTGGTCAATAAACGTATCCGACAGAATTAATAACTCTCGCTTGTCCGAAAACTTGACTAATGAACGCCACTTGCTTCTCCTTTTGGGAGAAGGGGAGCCACTGCGCCGTGGTGACATGAGTTGTAACAAGTGGCGTGAGACGCTCTTGCTAGCTGGCTTTTGAGCAGGGGTACAACTCTGGAAACCAGAGCAACGCAGTGGCTCCTAATGACTACATCAGTTAAATATCACTGATATCGTCGCTTTCAATGTATAAAAATAGAAATGCGAAGACTACACCTGGCAAAACCCAACCAATTATGGGAATCAAGATAGAGGGCAAGTACGAAGTACTAGCCAAGATAGAAGGCAAAAAATAAGCTGCCATAGTAAAGGTTCCTATCAAATCACATTACAATTCAAAATGAGCTTACTGCAAATTCTGCCAGATTTTTGAAATTCTTTCATATTTTTAACACAGGCAATATTGGCAGATAGAGACTCTTAAGTGGAAAAACTCTTTCTTTATTTTCCTTGTCCCCCTGATCCTGCTGATTCCTAAGTTACTCGTTCCTGGCTATCACATACCCAGGAGTTCATCTAGCTGCAAGTCTGGCAAGTCTGGAGGAATCACAGTTCGCACTATTGTAACTTTGTGACTCTCCTGTTGGGTTGTCAGATCAAGTGCGATCGCTTCTAAGCGAATTTCCAAACAGCCAAAGGGAATGTTTAATAGGGTCATCACTTCCAACCCTCCCAATGCATTAGGTAGTAAATTTGTCAATAAATGGGGCCCATCTAGTAACCAGCGAGTTTGATAATCTTCAACCCATAACTTGACAACCACTTGCGGAGGTACTTCCGGCAGTACTACGCGCACTATGATATGCTTGCTGGCGATTAGTTCGCCTTCTGGTACATGCAGTTGGGGAATTGGTAAAGGCTCAATGGCTGCCGCAGTTATGGGTAGAGAAGGGGATAAACCTAACGGTGGTTGCTTCTGTTCTTCAAAGGAGTAATTCTTCTTTACATCGGCTTCCAGTTCACTATATATGTCATCTACAACGATTTCTTGCCCCAACCAAGCTGACGCTATATTTATTTTTATCGGAGGAGGGGGAGGCGGTAGTTGTCTTACCAGAGCCATTGAGAGTGTTGGTTCAGATACTTTTTCTCCTAGCGTATTTTCCCTTATCTCTAGATCAGTTTCCTTTGCTGTGTCTACATCTTCCCCAAAGTTCCCAAGATTAAAAACCGCCTCTTGGGCTTCTTCCTGTGTCTCTATATCAGCATCCAGGCTTAACGGCAAGTTGACATCAACATTGGGAGTTTCAGCACTAAGAGAAAGCTGGGTCTGCTGGGCTGGAACATAGTTATCGTAGTCTTCAGGTTCCAGTTCATTGATGGATTCAGGCAAAGAGTATCCTTGGCTCTGCATCCACTTCCTGAGCAGGGGAGATGAGTAAAGGTTACCTGTTTTAATCAATTGTGCATTTGGCTGGGCTTCTAGTACAGCAATAGATTCTTCCTGGAATTGTTCATTTGGCTGGGCTTCTAGTACAGCAACAGATTCTTCCTGGAATTGTGCATTTGGCTGGGCTTCTAGTACAGCAACAGATTCTTCCTGGAATTGTGCATCACTTACCACTAATTCAGGTGTATTTTCATCTTCAGCTGTAATTGCCTCCAACTGCGGGAAGTCTTCAGCCGCTTGAACTTCCAATGCATCTGGGGGGACGACATTGTTTTTTACTTCCTCTGCATCACCCGGCAAAGCTTGTAGCCGTCTCAAGTATGGAAAAGTAGCGTCGAGTATTGGCATTCGACGTTGCTTGATCACCAACTGCTCCAAGTTGATGGTAGCTATAGGAGCATCCTTTTCTAAAAGCTCCTCCTGTGTAGGGGGTTCTACAACAACATCTGTGGCAGGGTTAACATCAGTTTGAACAGGTGGCAATTTCGGCAATTGAGGCGAAGTGACTGAATTCTTTAAGTTAGATGTCCGCAGGGTGGTTTCTCGCAGAACTTGCAGGTTAATTTGCGGTGGTAGGGGTGTATTTGGGGATGGATTAAGGATCTGAGACTGGTCTGTTTTTGGAATCTTGACCAGATTGAATAGTTTCAAATCGATCCTCACAGCGGTTTCCGGCTCCGTGAAAGCAGTAGACGAGTCAGATGGTGCTATGGGGTCATTTAAAGATGTACTAGATTTTGCTGCGGCTGTGATTGCCAGTAATTCTGTTACATCTGCTGTAATGGTGAACGACTGGCTGGCTAACCGGATGACTTGAGCAACATCGGCGAATCTACCATACAAACTGATATCTGCCAAAATTAACTTGGATTCACAGTCAGCGGGAATATCAATTGAGGTATTGATGGTGAAGGGCAACTCCTGGTCTGGTAAGGGTTGCCGTACCTGGGTCAAGATTTTTAAGTTATTGGGCGATCGCAGTTCAATTCCTAGTTCAAGTGCCCGCAGGCTTTTTGGGGATAATGTTTCAGCCTGATCTAGATTTATCTTTTCTTTGAGTTCTATATGTCCATTGATTGTAAGAGCTTGTCCCCAACGAGCAATGTAAGTATCCTCACCTAAAGTTAGCAGTAATGGTGGCGATGGTTGTGTTGCTAGAGAATCTGTAACCTTTTCATCTTTGGGTAGGGGTTCAGAGGTGGGTAAAGCTAAATCTATTAAATTTTGTAAAATCTGCTCTACTGTCTCACCTTTGAGCCACACAGGACTCACAGGCTCATCGCTAACTATATCTTCTTCCCTTTCATCTAGCAGACCAGTGGTACTAAGGTTACTGTCTGTAGTAATTGCCACTTCTGTGGAGACAGCGATCGCTTTATCTAGCGTAATTGCCGATTCTCGTAGGACAGTAGATTCCAAGTTCCCTTCTGGCAGAACAATGGTAGCGGAGTTGTTGTCTGTAGCAATTGCCAGTTCTGTGGAAATAGCGATCACTTTATCTAACGTAACTGTGGGTTCTACTAAGGCAGTGCATTCCAAGTTTTCAGAAACACGATCTGGGTGATCAGGTGAATTTGATTCTACATTCTCCCCCTGCTCCCCCTCTCCTTCCTGGGACAAGACTTGAAGTTGGACACTGTATTGCCAAGATTTACCCAGCAAATCCGACATTAAATCGCCGCTACAGCGCAACTCCCAAACTCCCGGAGCGAAGTAGGTAAAGGGAATTAGCGCCATTAAGCCCTCTGAATTAGTGCGACGCGATCGCTTGAAAATTCGCTGCTTTGGTTGAACTTCATGGGTTGAAGAGTGAGTTACCCGCACTTCCACGTCTGTATTCGGAAGGTTAGAACGAGCTAAAACTCTATAATGCCCTTCCAAAATTTGCAAATTTGGCGATTCTAGGATATGCCACGAGCGAGCGCCTTGTTTCTGTATCAGAAATTGCCAGTGTTCCATTGTAAGTGATGTTCAGACCGACGAGTCGCTTAGTAATATTGTGTATTACCTTGCTTGCAAGTTTACCTCAGTAATTTGTAAATGCATCCCTTAAATGGCTATCAAGTTAACTCAGTTTTACTTACTTGAGTTCTCGCACTTTAACTAGTCGCATCAAGGGAATTTCACTGGTTCGTCGTGTTGCTTGTGCATAAAGCTTTTGTTGTTTCCTGAATATTAACTTTGACGCTCTCCAGTGCTAAATAAACAGGAATGCAATGAATACCGTTAGTTGTCTGTGCTCAACTTAGTGAGAATATTCTTGTATCATTTTTTTACTAAAATATTCAATTTGCAATAGACACATACAATAAATTAAGATTCACTTGATAATTTTTCTTGAATTGTGATTACCCACATTTTTGCTATCAAGAGCTAGGATGTGCCTCTTAAGTGTCCTCTGCGATCGCCCACGCCGGGTGCAAAGCGCCATCGCCAATCACAACAAACCACTTTGTAAAACGCGCCCAACCTACCTGAAGCGGTTCAAACCGCTACAAAGTGTGTCCTCCCCTGAGTGAAATGTGGGTGACAATGAGGATTTACAGGAGGGATTCGATGCTAGTCATTTTAATGGACGAGCAAATCCTTGCCCCTGAGCAAGTTTGCCAGTCTTGTTTACTTGCTGACGGGAGCGGTCAACCCCGTTGGCGTGGGGGTAAACTGCGCTGTGGTCAAGCCATTCGCAAACTTACTCAACAGCAGCCAGACCAGTACGAGTGTATGATGGGCTTTCGCATCGCCCATATAGAATAGTTGAATTTGCCAGCAAGACCAACTAACTGCGTTATCCTAAGCTCAAGTAACTATAGAAATTTCACCACAGGAGAACGCATAATGTCTTGGCGCGGGTCTACAACGGTTTCAGATCGGATTTTTGCTTCCTTGCCTTATTTGCTGCCCCTAATTGATGGTTTAGTTTTTGGCAGCTTTTTGTTAAATCAGTTTCCAGCACTAAAAGTCCTGCTTTTACCACTACAACCAGTGTTAATAATTTACGGTAGTTTAGGACAATTTGGACAAATAATTGTGTTTTTTGCGTTGTTCCTATTGGTGGTAAGAAACGAAAAAATCAGTCACTTCATTCGTTTCAACGCAATGCAGGCAATTCTTCTGGACATAGTTATATTTTTATGTTCCATATTGGTGGGAGCTTTAGGAAAGGTTCCTGGTACTAGCTTTGCAATAGAAACAGTAGCCAACACCATCTTTTTAGGGATAGTGGCAGCAGTTGGATATTCAGTCATCCAGTCGTTGAGCGGACGTTATGCGGAAATTCCGGCGATTTCCGATGCAGTGTATATGCAAGTGCGTTAGAAGTTAACGAACCGCTACGATGTTTTCCAGGCGACCAATACCTTCAATTTCTACGCGGACGCGATCGCCTGGATGCAATGGACTTACACCCTCAGGTGTACCTGTAAGCACCAAATCACCAGGTAATAGCGTCATAACCTGACTGATATAGGAAACTAGAACATCCGGGGAAAAGACCATCTGATTGATACAGGCAGATTGAACTGGATTGGCGTCGTCATTCACAAAAGTCTGCAATCTCGCTCCTGGATTTAATTCCCGCACAATCCAAGGACCCAAGGGACAAAAAGTATCAAAACCTTTGGCTCGTGTCCATTGACCATCCTGTTTTTGTAAATCTCGCGCTGTTACGTCATTGGCAATGGTGTAGCCCCAAATTTTGGTTTGGGCTACCTCTGGTGTACATTCATAGGCGTAATCGCCAATCACTAATGCTAACTCTCCTTCGTAGTCAACTCTTTGTGACTGGGGAGGATACTTAATTTCCCTCTCAGATGGGATGATAGACGTAGGTGGCTTGAGAAAGATTAGTGGCTCAGAAGGTACTGGAGTTCCCATTTCGGCTGCATGATCTGCATAATTCTTACCCACCGCCACAATTTTTGAGGGAGCGCAGGGAGCCAGAATTTGGTAATCTTCTGGTGTCAAAATTAAATCAGTGGGTTGTCCTTCTAACCAGGGCGGAGCATCTAGTACCTGCACATTCAGGGATAGTTGTAGTATCCCATAGTAAATTTGTCCTTCTTGATTTTGAATTCGCACATAGCGCTGCGCCATAACCTTGATGAATATCCTTTTATCTGCTTTTATTGTTGCTGTGAGCGGGTAGCAATCCTCAGTTAGCTTTTTAGTGAACCGATTCAGCCTTGAACTTGAAAGCGATCGCTATAGATGCCTTTAGGGAAATATACCCGTTGGCGAAGCTGATAGCTTGATCAATTTGCTGGCGATCGCCAAAAACTGGATTCTTACTTCCTAAAGAAATATCGGGGTCGTCTCCCAACCTAACTTTCATTAAGGACATCCAAAAAATCCAAACCTTGGCGATTTGGCTAATGAAACAAAATTGAAAACTGGTAAGATTATAGTTCCTTGTTGCTTCAGATGTTGATTAATACTGGTATTTAAAATTTACATTAAGTATAAATCAATATCAGCAGCCGTTTTTGTCCATGAGGAGACTCAAAAATATGACTACAAGTTACGAAACAATGTACATCCTTCGTCCTGACCTGGGAGACGAACTGATAGAGCAAGCAATTACTAAATATCAGAATTTGCTTCGCGACCAAGGTGCGGAGGATATCCAAATTCAAAATCGTGGTAAGCGTCGCCTCGCTTATGAAATCAAAAAACACCGTGATGGCATCTACATCCAGTTAAACTACACTGCACCTGCAACTGCGATCGCCCCCTTTGAACGCGCAATGCGTTTGAGTGAAGAAGTGATTCGCTATTTGACAATTAAGCAGGAAGCCGAACAAGAAAAACCCGCTAAAGAGGAAAAACCCGCTAAAGTGGCTGCAACAGTCTAAGAAGATGTTTGTAAAGTCTAATTTACTCCTTGAACATCGTCTAAGGGATATGGAATAGGGAATAGGGGATAGTCCCAATTCCCAATCTCCAATCCTCAGTACCTAATCCCATTCAATGAAATTTTGTCTTTTTCTTTTTTGTGACTTGTCTGGGAATGCTAAATTAACAAATACTTGCCAAAGGTAGTACTCCCGCAGTTATACCTAAGAGTGGACAAGATTCTGAATGGGAGCTGTAAACTACTGTGAGCCAATCTGATACACCCAATATTCAAGTTCTCTCTACGGAAGTATCGCAGCTACGCCAAGAGTTGCAACTTCGCGATCAATTAGTGCAACAACTATCTCAAGAACTCTTCCGGCTAGTAAAGGGTAACACTAGTTTTATGCCTCAGCAGCCGGAGGTTGAGCGCGATCTGGCCCAGTTACAGGCTTTGCAAGAACAACTCCAAGCTGTGGAGCAGCAGGTGGCGTTCTACCAAGAGCAAATTACAACTCGTGACTCTGAAATTTACCAATTGCGACAGTCAGTTCAAGAACTCACCGATCGGACTCGGATGTTGGAGCAAGTAGTACAAGAGTTGCCTCAAATTTACCGTCGCAAGTTTGAGGAACGGATGATGCCAGTCAGAGAAAAAGTAGCAATGCTACAACGGGAAAACCGCCAACTACAAGCAGAACTGCAAAGTGTGAGTTACCGTTTAGCACTCAAAACTCGCAATGCTAGTCACAGCGGCATTGATTTGCCAAATTTCCCCCGCCCAGCATCCGAAGAAACTAGCATTTCTACTCCTCAGAATGCCTAAAGTTATGATTATGGTGGAATCGAAGAGGTAAGAAATTGGCGCGGCAAAGAATCTTGGAGACATCCAAGTAGTACATCAAGGCAAAAATAACTATAGAGTTAGAAATAATGCAAAGGCTGATATTCTAACCTTTCTTACCTCCTGCTTCCTTGTACTAGTTGCGTTGGACATAGAACAATTAGCTCAGAGTAATTTGCAGAGGCTGGGGAGGATCACAAAGAATTGCATTTGCTTTGACCGATTTTAGTCAATCAATTTTGGATTTTGGATTTTAGATTGACCTCAGCAATCAATTCACTTGAAAAGTCAATTAATTTTAGATTTTGGATAATAGAATTCTCGCGAATAAAACGGGGGCTTCTCTACGAGACGCTGCGCGAACATAGCTTTTTAAATTTTGGATTTTGAATCTTCAATCCAAAATCCAAAATTTAAAATCTAAAATTCGCTGAGGATATTTGGGTAAATGTGAAAAAATGCAAATATTGATTGACTCTACCATCCTTCTAAAGGTAGATTTATTAGTTAGCGTGCTAGCACCAGACTATTATCTTTGGCAGTAAAAATGTCTTCGTAAGTGTGAAAAATTTCAAATACTGAATCTAGGTGGGTAAGTTCAAAAATTAGCCGTACAGGAGCTTGCACATTGCATAAAACCAAGCGGCAACCACTCTGACGTGCAGCTTTCAACCCTTTTACTAAAGGGACTAACCCAGAACTGTCCATGAAATTAACTTCTACTAGGTCGATAACCCAGAGTTGATCAGCTTGGGGTACTACTCCAGCCATCTGTTGACTCAAAGTCTTACCGCCTTCCAAATCTATGCTTCCTTGGGGTTTAAACAAAATCACTTGAAGTTCTTGTGTAAGAGTCATGAATTTATAGGGTAGTTGGAACACTTGACAAAAAATTGAAAAAAGACATCAATACCTTTTCTCTTTCAACCGCAAAATTACTGTTTTACCCAGATATTTGGGCAATTGCAGTCGTGCAGTTGAGAGAGATTAATTCAGTATTCATGCCGTATAATTTGTGATAACTTTCATCAATATAGGCATAAGCGCCTAACAATTTCGGTATCAACCGTATCTTTTACAATATTTTTATAATTTAACTAGATATTTATAAATTTTTTATGAATTTTTTAATTTTTTAAAAAAAAATATGAGATTGTGGTACTTAGTTATAAAAATTGCATAGTTAATAGTCAAAAGTTCATCGTTATCATAGACTATAAACTATGGTTAATTCAGAATTAAATTAATGACTCAATAACTCTATATAGCGGTTTGATTGACACCCCGCTCAAAAACAAGCAAAGATATAATAAAAGTAAAAATTTGTAAAGCCGGCGGTGCAGGATGTCTTTAGAGTTGATTTCACTAGAAAACATCCAGAAAGTCGCCCACATATACGGGTATTGGGCAATTTTTTTGGGAATTTTGCTAGAAAATTTAGGCATTCCTCTTCCTGGTGAAACCGTGACCTTAGTGGGCGGATTTCTAGCTGGCAGCGATGAACTAAATTTCTGGCTAGTTCTCGGTGACGCAATTATGGGTGCTGTCATTGGTGGCACTTGTGGTTATTGGATTGGTAGAATTAGCGGTTGGCCTTTTCTGGTAAAAGTTGGTAGCATCCTTCGGATTTCGGAAGTGCGGCTGCTGACTATTAAAGATCAATTTAGTCAAAATGCTGCTAAAGCAGTATTTTTTGGACGTTTTTTGGCGTTGTTGCGAGTTTTTGCGGCACCACTAGCTGGTATAGCTGAAATGCCCTTTGGAAAATTCTTTTTATACAACTTGTTAGGAGCAGTTGCTTGGGCTAGTTTGATGGTGACATTAGCTTTTTTTGCGGGCAAAATTGTCTCTTTAGAACAATTGGTTGCTTGGGTGGGTCAATTTGCGATCGCAGCGTTACTAATCCTCGCTGCCTTAATTGTTGTGCCCCTGTGGCTAGAGTCTCGCCAAGTTAAGGAAGTGAGGAGTGAGGAGTGAGAAATAAGGTGAAAAGTTATTTCTTTTAACTTTCACTTCTTGTATTTTGCATTTTTAACTCTAACTCCTAACCCCTAACCCCTAACCCCTAACCTCTAACTTGCTGCGACCAAATGCGAGTTGGTAGTCCCCAAACGTAGATAAAGCCTTCAGCAGCTTTGTGGTCAAATTGATCTTCGGCTCCGTAGGTTGCTAAATCAGGAGTATAGAGGGAATTATCGCTCGAACGCCCAACTATCGTAGAGTTACCTTTGAACAACTTCACTCGCACAGTTCCAGAAACTCGCTCTTGTGTCTTTTGAATAAAGGCATCCAGGGCAATTTTGAGTGGACTGTACCAGAGACCGTTGTAAACGATTTGGCTGTAAGTTTCTTCAATCCCACGTTTGTAATGGGTGACATCTGCCGTTAAAGTCAAGCTTTCTAAATCCCGATGTGCCTGAATTAGCACCAACATCGCGGGTGATTCGTAGATTTCCCGCGATTTGATCCCCACCAAACGGTTTTCAATCATATCGATCCGTCCGATGCCGTGATTTCCTACCACCTGATTGAGTTGTTCAATTAGCTCAACTGGCTTTTTAGCTATACCGTTAAGGGTTGTGGGAATACCACCGTGGAAACCAATTTCGATGTACTCTGGCTCATTGGGAGTGTGGGCGATCGCTTTGGTCATCTCATAAATTTCTTCTGGTGGCTCAAATGACGGATCTTCGAGTAAACCAGCTTCAATACTACGACCGAGCAAATTCTTATCAATGCTGTAGGGAGAGGATTTTTTGACTGGTGAGGGGATACCAAACTTTTCCCCATAGGCGATTGTTTCTTCACGGCTCATTCCCCATTCTCTGGCTGGTGCGAGGATCTTTAGGTTGGGGTTCAGGGCGGTAACAGAGACATCAAAGCGAACCTGATCGTTACCCTTGCCGGTGCAACCGTGAGCGATCGCATCAGCACCATATTTTTCAGCGGTTTCTACTAATACTTTAGCGATCAGTGGACGAGCAAGGGCAGTTCCTAGAGGATAACGGTTCTCATAGAGGGCGTTGGCTTGAATCGATCCAAAGGCATAATCTTTAACGAAGCTGTCTTTGACATCCGCCACTAGGGATTCACTTGCACCCGATTTCAGAGCTTTTTCTCGAATTGGCTCTAATTCATCTCCCTGACCTAAATCTGCTGCTAGGGTAATCACCTCTTCCACACCCCACTCCTTTTTGAGGTAGGGGATGCAAACTGAGGTATCGACTCCGCCAGAATATGCCAGGACAACCTTTTTGGCGCGACCCATTAATTTCTCCAGTTAGGAAAACAAACAATGAGTCATTATTATATCTAAACTAATCCATGTATATTTTATTTATGCAACAACCTATAGGCAGATTGTCAGCAAACCCGGACAGTACAATCTGTATAGGCTAATTTGTGGTTAACTCTAATCGAAGTTTGCAAATAGAGTGATCGCCTATATATCAATACAGCAGATGCGACTAGATGAAGTACAGCATCTGTGCCTGAAAGCTAGATATAACTTTAAAAATATTAATTTTTACAAGACTAAATAATCAATGTATTACATATTACATTTTTTATATAGCAATCCGATTTGATTTTTGAAAAAATTTAAGTATATGTAGGGTGGAATGGCACTTACTTAAGCAAAAGTTGCTGCCCAGACCCCCGACATCTTCAAGAAGTCGGGGATCTAAATCCAGCTTAAGTCAGTGACATTCATATGTAGCGTGTATTATCGGCGAGAGTACGGCACCTAGATCAGAGGTGGTGCGTAAGCCTTTGGCGTAATGCACCCTACGTATATTTAAAAAATCAAATATCAGTCCTATAAATGTAAGAAATTAGTAACAGGGTAGATAATTCTACCCTGTTTTAAATAGATGCAAATTAACTGCCTAACACTTTATTCTTGATAACTTGGTTCAAGCTTTTGTGCTTGATAACCTAGAAGATAGTTGCTTTTTGGCAAATAATAAACCCAGTCCCAACACAGATAACCCAAGGGTAAAATTTGGCTCAGGAACGCTGGTGTAACTGATAATCTGAACGTCATTTAGATCAATAAAATTGCCACTGTAAACTTCAAAAGTGCCCGGTGTAAATTGCAACCCTAATCCCTGTCCTTCAGGAATTTTTCCTGAAGAGTCGGTTAAAACTAACGCTAATGGATCATTTGCTTCAGTATAGGACTGGCCATTGTAGGTAGCAAAAATATTTAAGCCTTCTGAAGTCGTTATTTGTTGGTCAGCAGCAGCTGCCTGGTCAAACGAAAAAGTGCCTGTCAGAGTTTTATTAGTGTTAGAGAAATGATAAGTGAGTTGTGCAGCCTGGACGGGCATAATTTCTCCGGCTGCAAAAATCAGAGCAGTTCCCATCGTTACAGCTGCTAATTTCTTGAAGATGGAGTCAGTCATTTTTTTGCTTGATAGAGAACAGGTACAAAAAGACTGAAATAGTTTTATGAGAGAGACGTGTGTTACACGTCTCTGCAACACCAAGCTTTTCAATCAGTGTTCAGTGAAGCAGTGGATTAAATATCACTGACTCGTCAGCGCAGTTTTCATTGCCTGAAAGATATGGCTCTGATCAAGTACTCCTCGGACAGCGGGCGCACTGTAAGTAGTATTAGAGCTATCTTTGAACTTAACTTCTTTTCCCAAGTATTTAGTCAGAACTGATGCATAAGCACCTTGATAGTAAACAGGTACAATCCTTCGGCTGTGACTACCCCAGAGGTACTTATAATTCGGATCAGACCCCCAAAAGTGACCAGCATCTTTAGAATTGTGCTTGTTGAAAGTGATGTCCTTGGCGTTATACTTCAAGCCCTTAGACTGATTTGGGTCAGGATTAGGAGTCAGCTTTGATACAAAGTCATTATTCAGAGTTAAATAGTGGTCATGGTCAGCAGTAACGAGTAGCAGGTTCTTGCTCCAACCACCATGATTGTTGATCCAGGTAATAACCTCTTGAACTGCTTTGTCAAAATCATTCATAGTACCAATCAGGTTATCCATGTTGTTGTCATGAGCACCCCAATCGATATCACCTCCCTCAATCATTAGCCAGAAGCCATCTTTGTCCTTACCTAAAACTTTAAGAGCAGCTTTGCTCAGATCAGCCAAAGTTGGATTTTCGTTAATCTCTCTGGCAATGAAGCTAGCATCGGTTTCACCGGCAGCCAGAGGACGCACAGTATCAGGTGCAGGAGCATTGGGAGCAATCGGGTTGCCTGCTGCATCAATGACAGGAACACACTCTCCAGCAGTACCAGGAATGATTTTATCTGATGGACAGGGAGTTACAGTTTTGACAACAGAGGTATAGAGTGTGAAGTTACCTAGACCTGTGCTGCTGTAGTCACCTTTAGAGGAGCTGGTAGGAATATTGCCATCTTGTCCACGGGCACCGTATAGACCAAATAATTTACCTCCTTTATTTGGGTCGATTTTGGCCGCTGTGTCTAACAGTGCCTTAGTTGCATTCGGGCCACGTTCCAAAAAGTTATAGCCATAACGATTGGACGTAGGGTTAGCCTTCAAATACTTGTAGGTGTCTTGTGTGATATACGTGTAGTTAAAAACTGGCCCTGTATTGGTTGTATTGCTGAAGTCCAAGGGATGACCACCACCCAACAAAACATTGGGCTGAAAGTTTAACAATGTTTGCTGCAAAATGCTGTCTTGGTTGGTCTTGGTGGGGTCATAAATACTGTCGTACTTGCTACGACGATTGACGAAAGAGGCAGCAGCACCAGGCGTTGCATGGCTAACAGGTACAGATGTTACTAGACCTGTAGACTTACCTTTTTCTTTAGCAATTTCCAGGATGGTTTTCAACCTCTTCTCGTAAATGTCTACTCCCATCGCATTGTTATAGCTCTTTACGCCTGTATAAAGAGTGGTAGCGGTGTTAGCAGAGTCGGGATAACTGTGCTTGATGTACTCTTTGTCGTAGGAACCGAGATTAGCAGGGGTTAGAGGAATCCAGGGAACGGGGCCTCCTTTACTTGTTTCATAACCTGTCAAGTTACCAGGTGAAAGGCTATTACCATCAGCGCGATCGCCAGGATTAAAAGGAGTAGGCTGGAATGAGAAGTTCGGACGAACAGGACTTGCAGCTGTAAGTGGATTAGACCCATCTAAGCCAGAGTTACCTGTGAGGTGGGGTTGATTTATTGGTTTAGCTGGTGTATTGCCCTGAATCGTTGTGCCATAAGTGGTCACTAATCCATATCCAGTCAAATTTTGAAAGCTCAGACCAGAGCCTTTCCCACTGGTGTAAAAGGGAGCGCCTTTGGCAAGGGCTGCGGCCCGTGCCATGTTCCAACCCATGCCATCGCCAATCATGATAATCACGTTAATTCCATTACCAGCGGCCATAGTCGGCTGAAAAACAGAATTACCGAACATCAGCAGAACGGTACAGAAAAAGCCAGCCATAGTCAAAGCTAGGAAGCGTCTATACTTTCCTAAAAATGAAATCATTGCAGTATGCCTTCAGATTGATTTAGCAATTAGTAGCTGTTAATACTCAGGATTTACGCAAAAATTCCCAAAAAGCTTAATTCATCTAGACACGTAGTGGCTTGCCGCAGGCTACGGCCAACTCTAGGAAACACCACGTGTAGCTTGCTTCACCGTAGGGGTACGCAGAGCGTCTCCTAGAGAAGAATTCGTAGAGTATGCGTAAGTTCTAATACTGATAAAAATTGGGTTCAAGATGATTATTCTCGAAGTTTGAGTGGGTAGCACTCACATCTGGTTGAGTAGAAGTTGTGACATGACTCTGGTTAGAGGCAGTAGCTGGCTGTTGATTCAATGTTCCCAAGAACAGCAGGATTGCCAGAACTAAACCAGATATGAACCAAGCAAATGCACGTTTGTATTGTTTCATTACTGAAACGATTTTTGATTTTTGAATTAAAGTCATGATTAGCAAACCTCCTAGTAAATAAGTTACGCTTGTTAAACAATGGCTATGCTTTGACAATTAAAAAAGCGTCAATAAGCATCATCTTTAAATCTGAATTATCAGGAAGCACAAAAAGTGATTTGTTTGATATATTTTTAGTCATTACTTCAGGATGAATGTGTTTGATTTGCCGATAATATTAAAGCTATATCTTGGTTGAACAAAGGATGAAGGGGTATTTTTGAAGTAACTTTACAGCTAGTTAACTGCAAAGTTACTTCAGTGATGTTAAAAGTTTTTTGCAGATGAGTTTGTAATTTATTGAGTAAGCGATCGCGTTCTTGGGCTGTTGTACATTTAACTGTCAAATCAGCGCAAAGCATTACCTGATTTAAGCTAATTGCCCAGATATGAAGTTTTTCTACTTGATCAACACCAGGAAAAGATTTGAGAGATATTTCTACTTCATCTGGATCAATTGATTCTGGTGCATACTCCAAAAAAATTTTCAGGCTTTCTTGAACTAAGGGGAAAGCACTTAAAGCAGTAAAAGTTGCAACTACTAAACTAATAACGACATCTGCCCACCACCAATCCCAAAGATGAACTGCTAAAGCAGCTATAATAACGCCAACAGAACTAGCAGTATCAGCGATGACATGAAGCAAAGCCCCCCGAAGGTTTAAGTCGTCGTGAGTGTGGGGATGAAGCAAAGTAATATTGAGTAAATTGACTATTAAACCTAATACTGCAATTCCTAACATTGGTAAGCCCAAAATTGTTGTTGGGTGTTGCCAGCGCCCAATAGCTTCCCAAGTAATAAAACTAGCGATCGCTAGCAAACCTAATCCATTCAACAAAGCCGCTAAAACTTCGAGCCGTTGATGTCCGAATGTTGCCTGACTCTTAGCTGGTTGCCGTGCTAAGAAACTTGCAAATAGTGATATTAGCAAGGCTGTAATATCAGAGAACATATGTCCGGTATCTGCTTGTAGAGATAAACTTTTACTCCACAAACCTACACTCCACTCAGCAACAAAAAAACAAACAAGTAAACCTAATGTTATCCATATTATTTTGTATTTTTGCTGATTCATAACCACTTTTGTAGAAGTATTTTTGCATCTACATTCATCCCCTCGAAGTGAAAGCATTACCCAAAAAACCCTTTAGATATACATTATTATTCTGAAAAATATCCACCTCAAAATTTTTGATGAGTCTGTTTTTAATTGAGAATGTTACATCCTCAAAGATTATCCTAAACTAGACTGTAATTCAATTTTTTTCTTTCCTGTAAAACTTCTGAATTCTGAACAATATTTAAGAAAAAACCTTAATAAAACGTGCTTTTCAGTCTCAAGATGTTTTCCAAAATCAAATCTGAGTCCTATATATATTTCTGGAAAGTACTCACTATTTTTTCTTCTAGAGATACATAATTTTCAATGCACTAATATCTGAACACTAGAATATATTTAAGAATATATAAAATTTATCCTGGTTAATTTAAGGAATGGTAATGTTTACGTTAAATGACAATCCATATTATATTTATTTACACCCATCTACTTATGTATTAATTAACCAATAATTAACCCTTACTGTTTTCGTGACCAGAATCAGGTAAGGAACAGTGTCAGCGCTCCATCTGTCCTATCCTGGAGATGAGTAGTATTGTGGGTGAGAGTGTGTTTTTCAGCGTTGTGATACCGACTTATAATCGCCAACCGATTTTAGAAAAGTGCCTCCACGCCTTGGAGGCGCAGGAGTTAAGTAAGCCAAGTGCAGTTTCTGGTTACGAGATTGTCTTGGTGGATGATGGTTCTACTGATGCCACATTGGAGTGGTTAGCAGAACACAAAAAGGAATTTCCCCATGTACGATGGTTTCAGCAAGACCATGCTGGCCCAGCGGCGGCTCGGAATTTGGGGGTAGAACAAGCGCTGGGAGATACAATTATCTTTATTGATAGTGATTTAGTAGTGCTGGATAATTTCTTGCAAGCTCACGCAGATGCACTAATGCAGGGACAGGAGAAATTGAGAAGCGATCGCTTTTTCACTTACGGTGCAGTTATTAATACTTGTAATTTCGATAATCCAACGGCTGAACCCTACAAAGTCACAGATTTTTCAGCAGCTTTTTTTGCTACTGGAAATGTAGCAATCCCTAAACATTGGCTAGATAAAGCTGGACTTTTTGACACCAGTTTCCAACTCTATGGCTGGGAAGATTTAGAATTGGGTGTGAGGCTGAAAAAACTAGATTTGACACTAATTAAATGTCCAGAAGCAGTCGGCTATCACTGGCATCCACCATTTAAATTAGAGCAAATTCCCCGATTGATTGACCAAGAAATTCAACGCGGACGTATGGGAGTTTTGTTTTATCAAAAACATCCCACATGGGAAGTGCGAATGATGATTCAAATGACTTGGCTGCATCGCTTACTTTGGGGGATTTTGTCACTTAATGGTGCGTTAAATGAACGGACAATGGCTCCATTTTTGCAATGGCTAATTAACTTAGGTAAACCTCAATTGGCTTTAGAAATTGCCCGAATTTTCCTCAATTGGTACAACGTGAAGGGTGTTTATGAAGCCTATGCCGAAATGCAGCAAGTATCGTGATTGAATAGTGAGGAGTGCAGAGCTAGGTCTAATACCATTTCCAAAAAACTTTGCAACACATGAATCGATTGTAGGGGCATATTGCAATCATTTGTGTCAACTTAACGTTATTGGCTAGTTAGCGTGGGTTCACTGGCACTGTTCTCTAGCAGTTGCTGCAAGTCATCCTCAGCTATGCATTAGATCCCTTAGTGTTCATATATCGCTCTTCCATCACTTTAAGCAGAGGAAAATAAGAAATCCTCAGAATATAAGGTGTCTGGAATAGCGCCTCGCATTCGATTCATCAATGCAATTAGTGTGAAAAACCCAATCGATAAATGCGAAACTGGAAAGACCCTGAGCCAAGGTTTTAGTAAATTAAAGAATACCAAAGGTTGAATGACTAAGCGTAAATTGTTGAGTAAATTCTTCCAGCCTGAACCCTCATCCCACCAATCATGTTCACTGAACTTTGCCACAACTGGATCTGTGGGTTTATTTACTCCAAGTTGGGATTGATTATTCAAAACTTGAGAGTGAAGACTATAACCCTTGTTCGTTCCCTAACCCTACTACTCGCGCTATCTCTGGTAGAGTTTTGCGTTTAATTTCTGAAATCATTCCTACATGAAGATATTTAAACGCTTCAAAACTTCTGACTTCTGGAAACAGCTTTCTATACCATTCACAGTAATCATCTACAAATTTTATAGTTTCCGCAGGCTTTCTTCCCCAAAACATAGTCCAGCAAATAGTTTACGACACTTTACCCTATTATTCTCTCCTGAGAGTGGATGAATTACACGCGATCGCATCTCGGATGAAGGGCGATCAGCCTACGAGTATCAATATATTTGGTGAGAAGCACATTGGTAAATCTTCGTTGCTGTATTATTTTGTTCTGACTTGGCAGCAGCGAGTATTACACAACACCAATCGTTATGTGGTTATTTACTTACCGTTACGGGGTGTAGATTGCCAAACTGAAACGGGTTTCTATGAGGCTGTAGCTGAAGGTTTACTGAATCACGTTCAGGGATGGCAACAACGCAGTCTGCAAAATCCTTGGAAGAGTAAACCGCTTAATCGTCAAGCATTTTCAGATGCGGTTAAGGAATGGAAACTGCAAGGAAAGCTACCCGTCCTCTGTTTGGATGATTTTGAAAGCCTTTTGAAATATCCCGATAAATTCGATAATGGATTTTATGACAATTTGCGATCGCTCTCTCCTGCGCCGGATAATCTCCGGGGAAACTCCCACGCAGCAAGACAAAGGCGTTGTCCGCAAACTAACGCGAAAAGAAATCTTGACTATAGAAGGCAATGCTTTTCAAGTGCCTTTAGTGCAAAAATATGTAGAACAGTTACTAGAAGAAGAGTAATATAACAACCTTATAGTGGTTCTCGCTTAGGTGCAGTACATTTTTGACCTCTCTCCTAAAAGGAGAGAGGCTTTGAATCTTACTTCCCTTCCCTTCAAGGGAAGGGGCTGGGGGTTAGGTCTGTATTCCATGCAATTGGGAACCGCTATATTCAAAATTTTCATCGTTATGTGGCAACCGACATTGCTACAGGGATGACGGATATCGCTACAGGGATGACTGATATCGCTACAGGGATGACTGATATCGCTACAGGGAAGACTGATTTCGCTACAGGGATGACTGATATCGCTACAGGGACGACGGATGTCGCTACAGGGACGACGGATGTCGCTACAGGGACGACGGATGTTGCTACCGTTGCAGCTTCGTGCTGTAGTAGCTTTTTAAATTAAACTTAACTATGAAATATCACAGCTACTAGAGGCAATAACGCCAAAAGAAAACCATGCCAGGACTGCAATTGAGGTTCTTGGATTGGTTCTGGTGGCGCTAATAGGGCTTCTATTCTCTGTTCTAAGCGATCGCCTACAGCAGAGGAACCCAATGCAGCACAGCAAATTTCTGATAATACTGGGCTGGTACTAACTACTAATAAAAGTGATTCCGCTAACACCAAAGGGTCTACCTGCAATGCTGCATAACTGTCGGCACGGAGTTCACGCAAAGCTAACAGTTCTTCCCACAAAGGCTCTGTATTCGGCAACCATGCTGTGCAGGAACGCACCCAACCCAGCCAAAAAAACCAGAATGTATCCCTATAATAGTGATGCCCTTGCTCATGCGCTAAGACGCTTTCTAAATGATCTGGTGAGAGAGTTTGCAGTAATCCCTGGCTAATCACTAATTCTGGTTGCCAAAAACCAATTTGACCCGCAAACAACGCGCCTGTTTGCAGTAACCTGGCTCGTTTATCCCCCAAATTCACCAGAGGACAGTTACGAGCAGATTCCACAGACTGCCAACCCTGGAAGGCAAGTTTAATACATAAAATGGCAAAAAATGCCACATAAATTAATGCCACTACATAGCTGACGGAGCCTGTGTACATCCCGCCCATTTCTCCTTGGGGCCCCATGAACAGCACGGCGATCGCTGTCATGAAAATTAGCAAGGGGGGGAAGAGAAACAAAAATAGCGATCGCTGCCACCGCAGACTCCAACTGCCTTGGTGTTGATTCCAAGAGGATCTTAACCACCAGGCAACTGCCAAAGCATTCAAAATCATTATTAGATGCATCATTTTTCCTCCCTGGCTTGGCGTGCTGATTGAATGCGTTTAGCGATCGCTGCTATTTGCTCACTAGCTGCTTCATCCAGACTATCAGCAAAGGCAGCAACAACATCGGGGTTCCCCACCGCTAGAAATCGCTGTAATTGCTCGTGAGCTTTGATCACATCTGCTTGTTGCTTGTTCAACAATGGTCGCCAATAGAATGCTCGCTCTTTCTTGTCGCACGCCAGCCAACCTTTATCAGTGAGGCGACGTAAGACGGTAGTTACAGAAGTATAAGCTAATTCGCGGTTGGGATCAGCCAGAATGCGATCATGTACATCCTTTACTGTGACTGAACCAAATTCCCAGATGATATTTAAAATTTCCGCTTCCAATGGGCCTAAAGATAGTTGTTTAGGACGGTAATCGGGTAAAGGTGCCATAGCGATTTCGATGGGGAGTGGGGAAGGTGGGGCCCCCTCTGGGG
>NZ_CALMFY010000038.1 GCF_937863485.1 uncultured Nostoc sp.
TTTGAACTTCTAAATCGAGTTTTGAACTTCTAAATCGAGTTTTGAACTTCTAAACTAAGTTTTGAACTTCTAAACTAAGTTTTGAACTTCTAAACTAAGTTTTGAACTTCTAAATCGAGTTTTGAACTTCTAAATCGAGTTTTGAAATTATAAACTAGCTTTAAAACTCATAAATCAGTTTTTTAAGTCAAAAAGTTATTTTCCATCTCATATAGCTCTTATTATCAAGAAATTACAGCCAATATCACTGTATTTCTTTTGTTCCCTAATCCCAACACCCCAAAAGTTCTCTGAAATAAAAAAACGCAAATATACGCATTGCAACGCAATTTTTCAGCGTTTATATACGTATATTTGCGATAAGAGGAGAAACAATTCCAGCTTTAATGCACTAATGCGATCGCACGCTTGGTTAACGCTTCAGCAGTCAATCCATTAAACGCCATCAACTCTCCAGCACTGGCTGTAGTTTCCCCACGTTTCCAAGCGAAGGTGTCGCGCTTCACCGTACTCCGTAACAAAATTGGTTCTAGCATCGCCGCAGCGCCACCAGTAACAGCAATTAGCGCATCACCATCAAATAATTCCGCAAATTTGGCATCATCTAAGAAACCGCCTTCAGGTTCAGAACAGGTATCCCAAGCGGTATCATGGCTACGGTACAATTGCCGAGGATTGATGATAGAAACTATCTTCGCACCAATACCTTCAGTTTCCAAGAAAGCAGCAGCTTCAAATACTGGCATTAATGTCATATCGCCAATCACAGCAAATACAACTTGCTTATCACCAGCGACTTCATGTAACAGCACTGCACCATCGCGCAACCCTTGACGAGTTTGTTCTAAAGTGGTGCGAATTTGCAATGGCGATTTACTTGCAGTAATTATAATTCCCTTATTTTTACTTTTCAGTGCCCAGTCATAACAGACTTGAATACTATTAGCATCAGGGGGAAATAATGGGAAAACATTGCCATTTCGCATCAGCGAAGCAAAGTAAGCTTCAATTTCTGGACGTTGGTGAGTCCAACCGTTACGCCCTTGCTCTAATGCACCTGCTGTGAATAAAGTAATAGTCGAGGGAGTTTGACGACGCAATTCCGCCATTGATTGGGTTACAGTTTGCCAAATTGGTACTCCGTTGATGGCAAAAGATTCATAAGAACACCACAAAGTTCTCGCACCCATTAACGCCAAACCCGCAGCTAAACCGGCACAAGCATCTTCACTCAATGGTTCATAAACTTGTCCATTTGGTGCTTGGTAATATAAATCGTCGGTTGTGGGGTGGATAATTTTTAATGCTTGGTTGATGTTGGCAATTCCAGATGCTTCGTTACCGTCGGCGTTGGTGACGAGGAAATTCTGATCTTTATTTCCAACTATTCCTACCAATCGTCCCATCGCGGTTGTGGAAACTTTGGGTTCAGCACCGACTGCATATTCTTCTAAAGGTAATTCGCCTAATTCTGGTAATGGAAATTCAAATTCTGTCACCACAGTTTTCGCTGCTGGGCCACCGCCTGCGCGTTCTGCATTTGTCCGCACTAATTGCCAAGCTTCCGCAGACAAAGCACGGCTTTGCAATGCACTGATAATATGGGGAGCATTTAGCGTATCTTTGGGATAGAGGTTGTGAGATTTTGCCCCGCGCGCGTGGACTCCTGCACCTTTGAGTTGTTTAATTATAAATACGGTAAGTTTACCGCCAAGGGCCGATCGCGCTGCTTTATCCACACCCGAAAGTACTGCTTGAGTGAATTCTAGGCGTTTTTCAAAGGAAAAAGCAGTACTATCAACGTAATCCCCTGGTTGGTTTTGATCGTCAAAGTCTTTGGCATTAACTAATATAACTTCATCAAAACCGTTACCTTGCCAGTATGCTTGCATCTGTTCATTGGTTTTGAGGGAAACCATACTGTGATGTTCTTGGCTGTAACCGTTCCACACCAACACCGGTAAGAAGTTGGTGACAGCAGGATAAGCTGTATGGAAATGGGCGATCGCACTTACAATATAAGGCTCACCCAATCCACCATCACCAACTGTGAAGGGGAATAACTTATCTTTGTGTAACAGTGCAGCCGCCATTGCAAAGTGTTGCCCTTGCCCCAAAGGCCCCGCAGGTGCAAGAATACCGGGAATGAAACCAGAAAGGTGTCCTAAGAGTCCGTGCTTTTCTCGGAAGCGATCGCGCAATTGTTGGACTGTAAAAATTCCCATGTCCTCTAGCGAACGATCCAAGAACATGGCACTATAAAATCCAGGGGCGTGGTGTCCGACTTCAGTGATAATGTTCTTGTATCCCAGCATGACAAGAGATGCGTAAGCTTCTGCTTGGCTGGCGAATCCACCGGGATGCCCTGAGGCTTTAGTAGCGGTAACTTGTAAAATCAGGTAGCGGAGGGCATCGGCAGCCAGTAAAGTTTGATATACAGCTGCTTTGTCTGTGGGATCTGCGATCGCTATTTTGCCCGACTCTATAGCAGGTGTTGCACCATGAGTTTCAAAATCTGGTAACGCTTCACCAAAATATTGAATACCTTCAAAAAAATCGGGAAGCGCTGAAGATGCCTTTGGGGTGATTGCGGTCATGCTGAGTACCTTATGACGAGGAAATGAAACTGTAGATGCTCGTTGAATTTAACAAAAATTTTACATCTTTGAGGTTGTAACAGTTTATTGGTTTTTTGCAACGTTAGAATAAGTACTTTAAATGGTTACACAACAAAATTTCAGTTAGTTTAAGTAGTAAAAAAATATTAAGTAGCAAAAAAGTTTATGAAATTACCAAATGGGCCGCAAATCCCACCCGTTGTACAGATGGTGCGCTGGATTAGCAATCCGATGTCATTTATGGAGGCTTGTGCCAAAAATTATGGCGATATTTTTACTATCAGATTAAAGAAAAATTTTCCTCCTTTTGTGATCGTCAGCAACCCCCAAGCCTTACAGCAAATTTTGACAAATGATACCAAGGCATTGGAAGCGCCTGGTGATCTGAATGATCTGTTTGAATCTTTGCTGGGGAAGCATTCTGTAATTACTCTCAGCGGCGCAGAACACCAGCGCCAACGCCAGTTGTTAATGCCTCCCTTTCACGGCGAAAGAATGCGAAATTATAGCCAGGTGATTACCGATGTTACCCAGAAAGTTATCAGCCAATACCAAATAGGCAAACCCTTCAATATTCGGTCTGCTACTCAAGCCATTACCCTGCGGGTGATTATGCAAGCTGTGTTTGGGCTACATGAAGGGACTCGCGCCGAAAAACTACAGCAATTTTTGGGTGAGCTTTTAGAAAAGGCTAGTTCTCGGTTACTTGTGGCTTTGCTTTATTTCCCCGCTTTGCAAAGAGATTTTGGTCCGATTAACTTCTGGGGAAAACATATCCGCCGTCAGCAGGAAGCTGACCAACTCATCTATGAGGAAATTCGGGAACGTCGAGAACAAGCAGATTCATCACGCACAGATATTCTCAGCTTACTTATGGCTGCTAAGGATGAAGCAGGTCAACCCATGACTGCTCAAGAGTTGCGCGATGAATTGATGACTCTGTTAGTCGCCGGTCACGAAACCACAGCTACAGCCCTAGCATGGGCATTGTACTGGATTCACAAACTACCATCAGTGCGCCAAAAGCTACTGCAAGAACTAGATAGCTTGGGCGATGACCCAGACCCCAGTAGCGTTTTTAAGTTACCTTATCTCAATGCTGTTTGCTGCGAGATATTACGTATTCATCCAGTAGCTATAATAACTTTTCCCAGAGTAGTAAGAACACCTCTATCGCTGGGTGGTTACGAACTAGAACCGGGCACAGTCATACTTGGTTCTATTTATTTGACCCACCAGAGGGAAGATATTTACCCTCAAGCGAAGCAGTTTAAGCCAGAACGCTTTTTAGAACGGCAATTTTCTGCTTATGAATATTTGCCCTTTGGGGGTGGTGCTAGACGTTGTATTGGTCTGGCATTTGCCCAGTTGGAAATGAAGCTAGCACTTGCCAAAATCCTTTCCAGCCTTGAATTAGAATTAGTTAACAATGGTGAAGTGCGACCTAAACGCCGTGGTTTGGTGACAGGGCCAGATCGTCCTATCCAGATGGTTGTCACTGGTCAACGTCAGGTGAAGTCTCCCATCCTACAGACAACCACTGTTTAATACTCCGGCGGTTGATGGTTGCGTTCAGCAAATTTTCAACTCCCATCTATATATTTAGATAGATTTTCAATACTTCTACATAATCCCCCATAGTCCTTTTTTAAGGAGGTCTATGGGGGTATTTTAATTTAATATATTGCAACATTTGTAAAAAAATGAGTTATAAAACTGGTATTTTAGACCAAAAGGCGTAATTTACAGCAGTTTTCATATATTTGAACCACATCTGTCGTAAGGGCACAGCATTGCTGTGCCCCTACCGCGTGGTCTATTTACCTGAAAATAGTTGTAAGTGGGTATATACCCACAATACGGTTCAGTTAAGGATAATCGTAGGTTGGGTTTCCTTCCTCAACCCCAATACAGTTCAGTTAAGGATAATTGTAGGTTGGGTTGAACAAAGTGAAACCCAACAAATGTCCAGAAATGTTGGGTCTACGTTCCTCAAACGCCACTTCACTCAAGTCGGGAAACCCGCCCACATGAGTGGCTCCCCAACCTACGCAATATGTTTTTTGGGCTTAACCCAAGCGTATTGTCTTCAACCCAACCTACGCAAAATCAAATTTTTAGCTCTAACTGAACCCTATTGGTATATACCTAAAATATTTTTAGTAAGTTTTTCCATAAATGCTTCTAAAGATGCAGAAAAAATATTATCCTTGTAAAAATTAATGGTAATGATTTGCCAATAAAGTTTACTTAGTGGTACTTGACTGCGGAACATCCCCCCAAACTCTTAAAAAGGCTTGCTATAATTCCCTGCTTTTTAAGGTTAGAGAGGATGAAGTCTTAACCCAAGCCCATTGAATTATTTGCAGTTTCCTAAATCCTAAAAGGATCGAATAAACAATGAAAGTACTTGATAATATACGCACACCAGCGTTGCTACAAACTTTGCAATTAATTGCTCAACCTACAAAAAGTTTAGAAAATTATGCTACCAAGTATGGTGATATTTTCACTGTGCGAGTAATGGGTTTAAAGTCGCCACCAATAGTCTTTTTTAGCCATCCCCAAGCAATTAGTGATTGTTTTGCCATCCCTGCACACAAATTAGATTTTAAGAAAGCAACCCATGTATTTAAACCCTTGTTTGGAGAGAATTCTCTGGTATTTCAAGAAGGGCGATCGCACCAACAACAGAGGCAGTTATTACTACCAGCCTTTCATGGCGATAATTTAAAGTCTTATGGGCAAGCAATTTGTCAAATTACTGAAGAAGTTACACAAAATTGGACAACTGGTAAAAATATTTATATACACAACTTAATGTCAGATATCACTTTAGAAATTATCCTACAGGTGGTATTTGGTATTAGTCATGGTGCGCGTTACCAACAATTAAAAGAAAAATTGAGTTCTTTGTTAGAAGACGTGACTAAACCTTGGTATTCCAGCTTATTCTTCTTTCCTTTGCTGCAACAAGATTTAGGTGCATGGAGTCCTTGGGGAATTTTCCTAAAAAGACGAGAGGAAATTGACAAACTCATTTATGCAGAAATTTCTGAAAGACGTTTGCAAAATGATGCTGCGCGTACAGATATTCTCAGCCTGCTGATGTCAGCGCGTGATGTAAATGGAGAACAGATGACAGATGAGGAATTACGCGATCAACTAGTTTCATTATTGCTGTTGGGTTACGAAACTACATCTGGCGTATTAGCCTGGGTATTTCATTTAATTCACTCTCACCCAAAGGTTGAACATCAGTTAATGCAAGAACTAAACACTTTGGATGATCTCACAAATCCGGAAGCAATTACACAATTACCTTATCTCACCGCCATCTGTCAAGAAACACTGCGAATTCATCCAATTGCTTTAATTTGTACACCGCGAATGGTACAAGATAGAGTGGAAATTATGGGGCATAATTTTACATCAGAAACAGTTTTAGTTCCCTGTATTTATTTAGCCCATCGCCGAACCGAGACTTACCCAGAACCAGAACAGTTCCGCCCAGAAAGATTTCTCAACCAAAAATTTTCCCCTTATGAATATTTACCCTTCGGTGGTGGTTATCGCGGTTGCATTGGTGGCGCATTTTCCATGTATGAATTAAAATTAGTAACAGCCATAATTTTATCGCATTTTCAACTAAGTCTTACTGATAAACGTCCAGTGCATCCAGTCCGTCGTGGCATTACCATTGTCCCTAGCGGCGGTGTAAAAATGGTTGTTACCAAAAAGGCAAAAGTTAAAAAACAAACAAGACTTTTTACTTGATTACTCAATCCTCCGACTTAGATATACCGCAATGTAGATTCGCTCCTTAGTATCTAGCCTTTACAGTAAGTAGGAGGAAAATATTTAGGAGATACTAACTCATGCAAGACGAACATAACTTGGAAGAAAAAGTTCTATCTCAGGGCGCTGAAATGATGGTATCCCAAGCGTTAGATGAAGTAGAAAAAATAGACATAAATGTAGAAACTGATTTATTCAAAATACTTCAGGGACAAGCGGATGGAGTTTCGTTTGCAGGTAAAGGATTGGTTATACAAGATGACATCCGCGTGCAGGAAATCAAACTACAAACAGATAGCATCGACATCAATCCCTTCAGCGCTCTTTTTGGTAAAATAGAATTCAATGAGTCAGTAAATGCTATAGGTCACATTGTAGTTACTGAAGTAGATATTAACCGCGCCTTGACCTCAGACTTGATTCGCACCCAGATGCAAAACTTGGAGTTAAATGTAGATGGTGAAATTGTAAGTTTTGAGCCGCAAAAAATTCAAGTATTTTTACCTGGTGAAGGCAAAATAGAATGTAGAGGAAGAGTGTTGTTAAAGGAAATCGGAAATACTCGTCCTTTCGCTTACACTGCACTCCTTCGCCCACGGACTCATTCACAACCTGCGATGCTGGAGAGTTTTAACTGCACTGAAGGAGAAGGGGTTTCAATAGAATTAGTTACAGCATTAATGCAAAAAGCCAAAGAATTGATGAATATAAAAGTTTTTAAATGGGAGGATATAAAGTTTTCTATTAAAGATATAAAAGTAGAAATCGGTAGTTTGACACTTATGGTAGAAGCTAATGTAAAGCAAATACCCTCATCACTAACTGAACTATCTCTTTAGTAGTATTGACACTAGCTAAAGATAATTTTTGTAACTAGGGAATGATGTAAATTTTTGAAAAGTTTTGTAAGCTTTTAAAAGCTACTTAATTTAAAAGTGACAACTATGGAAGAGTATGATGTTGTGCTGATCGGTGCTGGGCACAATGGGCTAGTTTGTGCAGCTTATTTGCTGAAAGCTGGTTATAGCGTCCTATTACTAGAAAAGCGTTCTGTTATTGGTGGTGCAGCAACAACTGAAGAATGTTTACCCGAAGAAGCTCCTGGATTTAAATTTAACTTGTGTGCTATTGACCATGAATTTATTCACTTGGGGCCAGTTGTTGAAGAATTAGAACTAGAAAAATACGGCTTGCATTATCTGGAATGCGACCCGGTTGTTTTCTGTCCTCATCCTGATGGCAAGTATTTCTTAGCACATAAGTCACTAGAAAAAACTTGTGCAGAAATTGCTCGTTACAGTGAACGTGATGCCAAAAAATACGCCGAATTTGTAGACTTTTGGCAGCGAGCGCTAGGTGCAATGATTCCCATGTTTAATGCACCGCCGAAATCAGTTATAGAAATCCTTGGTAACTACGATATCACCAAACTGAAAGATTTATTTTCTGTTATTGGTTCCCCAAACAAAACGCTGGACTTTATTCGCACAATGTTGAACAGCGCTGAGGATTTACTTAACGAGTGGTTTGATGAGGAATTTCTGAAAGCGCCACTAGCCAGACTAGCAGCAGAACTTGGTGCGCCACCATCGCAAAAAACCCTTGCTATTGGTGCAATCATGATGGCAATGCGTCACAATCCCGGAATGGCAAGACCTCGCGGCGGAACTGGTGCACTTGTGCAAGCTTTGGTGAATTTAGTCAAAAGTAAAGGTGGCGTTATTCTCGCAGATCAGCAGGTTGAAAAAGTTTTAATTGATGATGGAAAAGCTGTGGGTGTGCGGGTTGCTGGTGGTAAAGAATATCGCGCGAAACACGGGGTTATTTCTAATATTGATGCCAAGCGGTTATTTTTGCAAATGACTGATAAAAGCGATGTTGATGGAGCCGATCCAAATTTATGGGAAAGATTAGAACGCCGCATCGTTAACAACAATGAAACCATCCTCAAGATAGATTTGGCTTTAGACGAACCACTGCGCTTTCCATACCACGCCCACAAAGATGAATATCTCGTTGGTTCCATCTTAATTGCAGATTCTGTGGCTCATGTAGAACAGGCTCATAGCAAATGTACCTTGGGAGAGATTCCTGATGCTGACCCATCAATGTATTTGGTGATGCCTAGCTATTTAGACCCCACATTAGCACCACCAGGTAAGCACACCGCATGGATTGAGTTTTTTGCCCCTTATCAAATTGCGGGTGCAGAAGGCACTGGTTTGAAAGGTACTGGTTGGACAGATGAATTGAAAAACAAAGTTGCAGATAGGGTGATTGATAAATTGGCAGACTATGCACCGAATGTCAAGGATGCAACTATCGCCCGTCGCGTAGAAAGTCCAGCAGAACTAGGAGAAAGATTAGGTGCGTACAAAGGGAATTATTACCATGTTGACATGACTTTAGATCAGATGATATTTTTCCGTCCCTTGCCAGAAATAGCGAACTACAAAACACCAATTGATAATCTATTTTTGACTGGTGCAGGAACTCATCCAGGCGGTTCGATTTCGGGAATGCCAGGACGCAATTGTGCCCGCGCATTTTTGCAGGCAAAACATCCTATTAGTCAAACTTTGAAGGATGCAAGAGATTCGATTAAGTCAACTGTTGAGTCAGTGTTTGGGATTAGTTAGGCATTGCAAAATTAAAGCCTATTATATGTTTTGTGCTTTTGTATCTTTGTGCGAAAAATATAATTTCGGTATCATAAAGATACGAAAGTATTATATCAATTCCGGTTGAACACTTATCATTAGAGCTGACACGGGGAGTTTTTTTGATAAATAATTAGACGGGGATGGTATTAAGGTATAATGCCCAATACTTTTCAAATAATATCCCTCTATTTACCCCCCTTTTTAAGGCGGGAAACTAGCATTACTGTTTTAGGGGGGGTGAGGGAATCTTTAACCTTTAATTTTACTGAATTGATTCGGTCAGTTTTAATAAAATAATACAGCTACAAAAGCTCTCTGATAACATTCAACATTCATTCTTCTGTAATTTGCATTCCAAAATGTAAATCGACCAAGAGCGATAATGCCTAATGGTACGACAACAGAAGCATGAAAGCGTGAATACAAAACTCCTCATTTCTCCTCAATCACTCACGTCTCTGTTAGCAGAAAAGTTATCACATATCATTATCGATACGCGAATTCCAGAAGATTATGCTATTTCTCATATTCCTCAATCCATAAATATTAGAGATTTTTTCACCTATCTTTTAGAGAATTCTTACCCAGCAGGATTAAAGAAATTGCAAGAGGATTTTGCAGAAATTATGAGCAGGGTAGGAATATCTGGTGCAGAATGGTTAATTGTTTATGAAGATACTTTAAATAAAGGTTATGGTCAATCTTGTCGAGCAGCTTTCTTACTGAAGTATTTGGGTTGCGCTCAGGTATCTATCTTACACGGAGGATATAGAGCATGGCAGACAGCGGGATTACCTACTACCGATGAAGTACCATTACCTGAAAGCAGCATATTTAGATTGCATCCCAACGCTGACATGATGGTGACCGCCGCCGAGATGTTGCAAGCAATTGACAATCCAGCAATTATAAAATTAGATGTGCGCGATCGCAACGAATGGCTTGGGCTGAGTTCTTCTCCTTACACTGTTGATTTTTGTCCTCGCAAAGGTAGAATCCCTAACGCTGTATGGATAGAATGGCATCGGATGATGACATCTGAATCGGAAATCTCCATGTTCCGCTCAAAAACGGAAATCTTAGAAATTTGTCAATCTGTAGGTATTACTGAAGACTCTATTGTATACGTTTACTGTTTTAAAGGTTCTAGGGCGGCGAATACTCTGATTGCTCTGCAAGTAGCAGGAATTTCTGCCAGAAATTATTTTGGATCTTGGAATGAATGGTCTCGCGACTTTTCATTACCCGTTGATAGCAGAGTAATGTGAAGAAGGCAGTTCTTGCTGGAGTTTGCAACGAGCGTGTAAGCTTCAGATAGTTAGCGATCGCACCCTCGTTAATTCAAAAGGAAATTACCAAACGTGTGCGATGTCTACGATGGTCACTGAGCGGCTGGTGAGCGCAGTCGAACCATGTCGTACCCCTACGGGGATCTTGCTAGCAAGAGCGTCTCCAAGAGTTGTGCAGGCTACGCCTACGCTACCTATATTGCAACATAAATAATCATTTTTTGAGTAAGATAGGCTCTAAGCAATTGCTTTATGTGTATTTAATATGATAATGTAACATCCAGTTGATTTTTAGAAGCTTCTATGCGTTGTCAAAAAAGTTATTTTTCAAAATATTATATATAAGTAAATTAATGGGTAAAAACTAGTGTATTTTAATAATACTCAAAAAAAACAACTTTTAAGATCATCTTTATCAGTTTTGTAGGTACAGCATGGTTTTTCGGCGCTGCTTCGTTACATCTGGCTTAATAGTTTTCTTTGCATTTGGCTGTAGTGGTGGGGCAAACTCATCAACAGAAAATACTAGACAAGTTGTGCAAGAAAGTAATGTAACCCAACTTTTGATAGAAGCAAAGACTACGCAAAAAGCAGAAGATTTCTTTCATCAAGGCAATCATTTATTAGATGGACAACGTTACGAAGATGCAATAAAAGCATACGATGAAGCGATCGCCATCAAAGTTGAGAGTCCTGAAGCTTGGATTAACCGTGGTATAGCCTTAACATCGTTACAACGCTACAAAGATGCTCTTGCATCTTACGATAGAGCGATCGCCATCAAACCCGACAAATATGAAGCTTGGTATAATCGTGGTATAGCCTTAACATCGTTACAACGCTACAAAGATGCTCTTGCATCTTACGATAGAGCGATCGCTATCAAACCCGACAAATATGAAGCCTTAATTAACCGAGGCATTGCTCTGACAAAGTTGCACCGTTACCAAGATGCTATTGCATCTTATGATCAAGCGATCGCTATCAAGCCAGATTTGCACCAAGTATATTACAACAAAGCTTGCTCTTATGCTTTACAAAGTAATTTAGAATTAGCAATTGAGAATTTAGATAAAGCAATCGAACTTGTTCCTGATAAATACAAGAAGTTAGCAAAAAGTGACCCAGACTTTAGCAAAGTGCGTAGTAAAAAGCAGTTCCAGGAATTACTTCAATAGTTTGTTGTAATCATTTTGTAAAGCACACAGGACTTACGCAAAATCATGAAAAAACGAACCGCAAAGGACGCAAAGGACACAAAGGAATAAGGTTTCAGAGAGTTATTGCGTAAGTCATAGCACAATCAAAGCGGTCTTTTGAACCGAATTAAAATTTTTTAAATAAAATATGAAAAAATTGCTAATCACCGGAGCAAGTGGCTTTTTGGGATGGCATCTTTGCCAGCTTGCAAAACAAGAATGGGAAATTTATGGTACTTATTTTTCCCATTATTTAGATATTCCTGATATCAAAATGTTGAAAGTGAACTTAACAGATTTTCAGGAATTGCAGCGCATATTTAGTGATATTAAACCAACAGCAGTTATTCATACTGCTGCACATTCACAACCAAATTTTTGTCAAACCCATCCCGAAGAATCGCACGCAATTAACGTCATAGCATCCGGCAATATTGCCGGACTTTGTGCGGATAATTCTATTCTTTGTGCTTTTACCTCAAGTGACTTAGTTTTTGATGGCTTAAATGCCCCTTATCGAGAAACAGACCCCGTGTGTCCTGTCAATCTTTATGGTGAGCAAAAAGCCATAGCTGAAGTAAGTATGCTAGAGCGATATCCCATGACCGCAGTGTGTCGAATGCCGTTGATGTTTGGTACAGCAACACCCACAGCTAAAAGCTTTATTCAGCCATTTATTCAAACTTTACAAGCCGAAGAAGAACTAAGTTTATTTCTTGATGAATTTCGCACACCAGTAAGTGGAAAAACTGCCGCAAAAGGACTTTTATTAGCATTGGAAAAAGTTAACAGCATTATTCACTTAGGCGGCAAAGAACGAATTTCACGTTATGATTTTGGGCGGCTATTAGCTGAAGTATTTCAACTTCCCACTACCAAGCTCAAATCCTGCCGACAACAAGATGTGAAAATGGCAGCACCTAGACCAGCAGATGTTTCTTTGGATAGTTCCAAAGCTTTTGCATTGGGGTATCAGCCTTTATATTTACGAAAAGAATTCGAGGAGTTAATCAATAGTCAATAATAAGCCAATACGCTTAGGTTAGCGCCAAAAACCTTTCAGGGCTTAGGGAAAAACTCTCTAAAACTCTTATTCCTTTGTGTCCTTTGTGCCCTTTGTGGTTCGTTTTTCTTAATTTTTGGGTAAGTCCTGCTCTTAACCCAAGCGTATTGAATAATAAGCCTAAAAAGATAAGAAGGAAGGAACTATAAAAAAATCCCCCCAACTTTCTAAAAACGAGAATTGGGGGGAGCAAGTTTTAACTAAACTGTATGGCTTTATGAGGAATAAGCATCCATTGGCAGACAAGAACAAACAAAATTACGATCACCAAAGGCTGAATCAATGCGACCGACAGCCGGCCAAAACTTATATTCACGAGTCCAAGGTGCGGGGTAGGCAGCTTGTTCACGAGAATAGGAATGATGCCATTCTCCGGTGATCAGGCTTTCGGCAGTGTGGGGTGCATTCTTCAAAACATTATCTTGGATATCCACCCTACCTAATTCAATCTCAGCGATTTCTTGGCGAATAGAAATCAATGCATCACAGAAACGATCCAACTCTTGTTTAGATTCACTTTCTGTAGGTTCCACCATGATTGTACCCCCTACAGGCCAGGAGACAGTCGGCGCATGGAAACCATAATCTATCAGACGCTTGGCAACATCATCGATTTCGATCGCAGCCGATTTTTTGAGCGATCGCAAATCTAAAATACATTCATGGGCAACTAGACCATTTTTCCCTTGATACAAAACTGGATAGTACGATTCCAGTCTCTTGGCGATGTAGTTAGCGCTGAGAATCGCCACTTTAGTTGCTTGGGTCAAACCATCTGCACCCATCATAGCGATGTACATCCAAGAAATCACCAAGATACTCGCACTACCCCAAGGTGCAGCCGCCACAGCACCAATATGCTGGGTACTGGAAATTTCCTCTTTCCTAGTCCCCAGTCTCCAGTCCCCAGTCCCTACCACAGCATGTCCAGGGAGAAAAGGCACAAGATGAGATGCAACGCCAATGGGCCCCATACCAGGCCCACCGCCACCATGAGGAATACAGAAGGTTTTGTGCAAGTTTAAATGGCAGACATCCGCACCAATATCTCCAGGACGACAAATTCCCACTTGGGCGTTCATATTTGCCCCATCCATGTAAACTTGTCCACCGTGACTATGGATAACAGCGCAGATTTCCTGAATTGGTTCCTCAAAAACACCATGAGTTGAAGGATATGTCACCATTAAGGCGGCTAGTTCATTGCTGTATTTTTCTGCCTTAGCCTTCAGGTCATCAACGTCAATATTACCTTGTGAGTCACAAGCAACTGCCACTACCTTCATCCCGCACATCACCGCACTTGCTGGATTTGTCCCATGTGCCGAAGTGGGAATCAAACAAACATTACGGTGTGCTTCACCCCGACTTTCGTGATATTGGCGAATCACTAAAAGTCCGGCGTATTCGCCCTGAGAACCAGCATTTGGTTGCAGAGAAATTCCCGCAAAACCAGTAATTTCAGCTAACCATGCCTCAAGTTGCTTAAACAGGATTTGATAACCCTGCGTTTGCGACGCCGGGGCAAATGGATGAATCTTGCCAAATTCCTCCCAACTTACCGGAATCATCTCAGCAGTCGCATTCAACTTCATTGTGCAAGAACCCAAGGGAATCATCGATGTTGTCAGCGACAAGTCCTTAGCTTCTAGCTTGTGCAGATAGCGCAATAACTCAGTTTCTGAATGATAGCGGTTAAAAACTGGGTGGGTGAGATATGTACTTGTACGGGAGAAGGAGAGATGGGGAAGAGAGGGAAAAGTTAATTCTTCTAAAGTAAAAGGTAAATCATCTGTACCAGCGAAAATCTGCCAGAGGTCGATTAAGTCTTCTGGTGTAGTTGTTTCATCCAGCGAAATCCCAACAGCAGTTGCATCAAAAATCCGCAGGTTAATTTGAAGTTGTTCGCTATTTGCCAGAATATCTTTTAAATTGTGTGTTCCCAGTTCTACTCGCAGCGTATCAAAGAAAGATTCTGAAACGACGCTGTAACCTAGACGCTTCAGTCCTTGTGCCAGTAACACCGTCAAGGAGTGGATATTTTCAGCAATTTGCTTCAGTCCAGCAGGCCCATGATAGACTGCGTACATACTTGCCATTACTGCCAAAAGCACCTGTGCTGTACAGATATTACTAGTAGCTTTTTCGCGGCGGATATGTTGTTCGCGGGTTTGCAAGGCGAGACGTAATGCAGGCTTACCTTGAGCATCTTTTGATACTCCCACAATTCGCCCTGGAACCAGCCGCTTATACTCTTCCTTGGTAGCAAAGTATGCCGCGTGAGGCCCCCCAAAACCCAACGGAATACCGAAGCGCTGGGTACTACCTACCGCAATATCAGCGCCAAATTCCCCTGGAGGGGTGAGCAAAGTTAAACTTAAGGGATCTGCTGCTACCGTCACCAATGCACCCTTAGCATGGGCTTTTTCTATAAAAGCGCGGTAGTCGTAAATAGTGCCATCAGTTGCAGGATATTGCAGAATAGCCCCAAAAATTGGTTGATCAAAATCAAATGTTTGATGATCGCCGACAATGAGCTTAATCCCCAATGGTTTAGCACGTGTTTGTAACACGTCGATGGTTTGAGGATGGCACTCACCAGAGACAAAATAGGCATTTGCCTGATTTTTGGAGACACCATAGCTTAGGTTCATCGCTTCAGCTGCTGCTGTAGCTTCATCAAGTAACGAAGCATTGGCAATTTCCAAACCTGTGAGGTCGATAATCAGGGTTTGGAAATTTAGCAGCGCTTGGAGTCGCCCTTGGGCAATTTCTGGCTGATAAGGAGTGTAGGCAGTATACCAACCGGGATTTTCCAGGATATTGCGCCCAATCACAGGTGGAGTAATACTGTCGTAATATCCCATACCAATGTATGAGCGGAAAACCTGATTTTTGGCAGCAACTTTTTTTAACCATGTCAGTGCTGCGTATTCACTTTCTGGTTCTGGTAACTTTAGCGATCGCTCCAGCCGGATTGCGTGTGGAACTGTTTGGTTGATTAGCGCATCCAGGCTAGAAAACCCCAAAACCTTAAGCATTTGCTGGATGTCATCAGAGTTAGGGCCAATGTGTCTTGGCGCAAAACTACTTAACTTTTGACTTTTTTCGTCCAGCACTTGCTGCTGATTAGACTTGAGAATAGGGGCGTTTAATACCACAAATTACTCTCCAGATAGTTCTATTTAATATTTTGCAATAAATACTCATGAGAAGTAAGTATAACTTTTCAGTTTATCTAAATTTCATGACTTATCTGCCGGTGGAGTGAGAAGAGGCTCTTGAGTAAAGGAGTAGGGGAGCAGAGGGGAAGTTCCTGCAAGTCTTTCCCTCTGCCCCTTTGTCTCTTTCCTACTCCCCTTCCACCAGAGCGCGATACTCATCCGCTGTCAAGGCATCCTCAACATCACCAGGGTCATTGACGCGCACTTTCAAAAACCACCCTTCCCCGTAGGGGTCTTCTGACACTTCTTCGGGAGAATTAATTAAGGCTTCATTGCGTTCTATAACTGTGCCTGTGACGGGTGAATTTAGGTCTTCAACGGCTTTCACAGATTCAATTGTGCCAAAGTTTTCTCCTCTGGTAAGAGCGTCGCCAATTTCTGGCAGTTCCAAAAAGACGATATCACCCAATTCATGTACAGCAAACTCAGTAATGCCAACGGTGGCAATTTCGCCATCTAGTCGCACGTATTCATGAGAATCCAGGTATCTGAAATCTTGAGGATATTCAAAAGACATATCACTTCCTCTCCCTTATCAAATAAATTATTGCCCCAAGAGTCATCCAAGCCATATCTGGTAATGAACCTGACTGTAAATTGAGTAACTCACAACACATTATTCCTCAAAAACCTCGGCACTTATCAGTTGGTAACACGATTTTTTGACCGATAAAAGGGACGTTTAACTACAACTGCTGGATAAGCTTTGCCGCGAATTTCGACTTCTAGCTGCTGATTGACAGTTGCTAACTGGGTAGGAACGTAGGCTAATGCAACCGGATAACCAAGTGTAAGTGACAGAGTGCCACTGGTAACTTCTCCCACAACTTTACCTGCGGATAACACTTGGTAACCGTGACGGGCAATGTTGCGTCCTTGGGTTTGCAAACCTACCAGTCGGCGATGCACTCCAGTGGCTTTTTGCTGTTCCAAAACTTCCCGACCAATAAATTCGCCTTTGGTATCTAAGTGAACTAGCCACCCCAAACCTGCTTCTAAGGGTGTGGTGGTCTCATCAATATCTTGTCCGTAAAGTGCCATCGCCGCTTCTACCCGCAGGGTGTCTCTCGCACCAAGTCCACAGGGGATAACACCAGCATTATGGAGATTTCGCCACAATTCTACCCCCACATCTGGGTCTACCATCACCTCAAAGCCATCTTCTCCGGTGTAACCTGTGCGGGCTAAGAAGGCCGGTTTCCCTAGTAGGGTTGCTTCTAAATGTCCGAAGGCTTTGATTGGTTGTAAGTCTTCTTGCACTAAGGGTTGAAGATATTTAATCGCTTTTGGCCCTTGCACAGCGATTAAGGCTTTTTCTGGTGAAAGGTCTTGGAATTGTACTTTATCCAAGTCAAGGTGTTGCAATAGCCATGCTTTATCTTTACTGGATGTTGCCGCATTGACGATGATCAATGCCTTCTGTATGCCACTGATGTCTTCACCTTGGTAATAAACAATGATATCGTCAATAATTCCCGCTTGGAGATTTAACAATACGGTGTATTGAGCTTGACCAGCTTGCAAACGACTCAAGTCTGAAGGCACTAGAGACTGGAGTTGAGAAATCAGGTTTTTACCTTGGAGGGTAAATTTGCCCATGTGGGAAATATCGAACATTCCGGCTGTATTTCTTACAGCATCGTGTTCGCGGCTAATGCCACTAAATTGCACAGGCATTTCCCAGCCACCAAAGCTGGTAAGACGTGCTTTGAGTTCTACACCCAGTTGATATAAAGGGGTTCGCGCCAGAGATTGGGCATTTTCTTCTTGATTAGCCACAGGTAATTATTATGCGATCGCACCTCAACATCTATCATCCTAAGAGATGCTTTCTAGGTTTTACAGTATTGTGTATTGAACTGAAGCATTGGGCATGGTTATTTTCCTTGTCCCCCTTGTCCCCTTCTGTGAGGTTTAATAGTGAATGGTGAAAGTGTTGAGATTTATTAAGAAGACATTATGAAATATTGGCAACTGTTAGCTAGCTTTGTCTTAGCTATGGTTCTTTTTTTGTTTCCCCTATCGGCGCAAGCTGCAAGTTCTTCCAGTATTACCCGTTCTGTGGCTAATGATGAACTTAAGGGCAAGGATTACTCTGGTCAAAGTTTAATTGGCACTGAGTTTACCAATCTCAAATTAGAGAATGCTAATTTTAGCAATGCTGACTTACGTGGTGGCGTGTTTAACGGTACTCTATTGGAAGGAGTAAATCTGCGTGGTGCAGATTTTAGTGAAGGCATAGCCTATCTAACAAGGTTTAAGGACGCTGATTTAAGTGATGCTGTGTTGACCGATGCAATGATGCTGCGTTCTACTTTTGATAGCGTGGATATCACAGGTGCTGATTTTACGAATGCGATTTTAGATGGAACGCAAGTGAAAAAGCTTTGTGTTAAGGCAAGTGGTGTTAATTCTAAAACTGGTGTAGATACTCGCAAGTCTTTAGGATGTAAGTAAATTTCACCGAATTTACCATGTTTAAATTTTGGATAATGGAATTGTTGACGTAGCCTCTCGTAGAGAAAATTCTTGCATTCCATTATTTAATACATGTTTGAGACTTGCGAATTTAAACGCGAGAATAATTCTATTTTTCCATTATCCAAACATTTTTTGACAAGCAAGTGACTTTAGGGATGAATTAATCGTCAATACGCTTGGGTTAAGCCTTAACCCAAGCGTATTAGCTTTTGAAGGTAGACGTTGAGCTTCTGAACCTCAAGTTTCAAGTTTGAAATTCAAAACGGTTATCCATCGCCTCCTTTCACTACGCGATCGCTAATGATATGCTTCTCTTAAAAAGCTTGCATAATTTGCCCGAATCGTCATAGTAGTAGAATGACTTATACCTAAAGTTTGTTCACAAATTTTCAAAGCTTGCTCAAATAAGGGTTGGGCTTTCTTATAGCGTCTTGTATGACGGTAGAGTGCTGCTAGATTGTTCAGGCTAATGGCAACATCGGGATGAGCTTCTCCTAGCAGGCGTTTACTCAGTTCTAAAGCTTGCTGATACAAAGGTTCGGCTTTGCTGTAGCGTTCTGTAGATTCGTAAAGTTGAGCTAAATTATTCAGGCTAGTGGAGACATCAAGATGGTTGTCTCCAAGCAGGCGTTTCTGGAGTTCTAAAGCTTGTTTATATAGCGGTTCGGCTTCCCTGTAACGTCCTGTAGATTCGTAGAGTCCTGCTAAATTGTTTAGGTTAGTGGCGACATCGGTATGTTCTAAACCAAGACGATTTCGAGTCAAGTCTACACACTGCTGCAACCAAAGTTCTGCTTGCTGATAAAGTCCTTGACCTTGATAAAACCAAGCTAATTTGGTAAACAGAGTGATTAGATTTTCATCACTGAGATACTGTGATAGGTGGATTGCAACTTCTATAATGTGCGGGATATGTGGAGTGAGGTTGAGAATATCTTCAGGATTAGGCTGTTGCGGAATTAGCTTTGCTACCTCTAACATCATTACTGCAAATTTAGTTTTTGCTTCATCCGCCTCACCTGACTTATCCAACTTCATTTGAAAAAGTTGCCGAATTAGTGGATTTAGACGATAAATTCCTTTACTTTCCTGTTCTAGCAAATGTAATTGGAGTAAATCGGCTATGGCTTTTTCATTGAGTCGTTGTTTTTTGTCATCTCCTATCGTCTCAACAGATAAGGGAATATCAGCTAAGGCACACAAACTTAGCAAACAGCCAAAGCTTTGTGCATTCTCATCCAATTGTTCCCAACTCAATTCAAAAACTTCAGCTACACCGTATTCATAATGCATCAATGAGTTAGCATTGACCACTGATTCATGTTCCACTCGTTTCTTCTCTAACCGCTTCAGCACTGTTTTCAGAGACAAATCTAGCATTTTATTTAGATATCGCCCCACTAACTCTAACGCTAAGGGCAAATATCTCAAAAATTTACAGATTTTTCTCCCAATCCAAGCTTCTTGTTGCAGTCGTTCCCTACCAATTAGCGATTTTAATAATTTCATCGCCGCCAATGGTTTAAGGACATCCAATTCGCTATTATATTTTGCCCTCAGGTAAGCTTGTAACTTCTCTAGTTTGTCCTGACCGTTGAAAGTCGCTAACTCACGATAATTCTGGGCAAACTTGTCATATACCTCACCCATCCACTTTCTGAAAGCAGCAATATCAACGTTTAATTCGCTGGCAAGTTTAGCTTCACTTTTACTTAAGTTTTCTATCTTAAAATCCTTTGCAAAAGCTGCCGTTTGTTTTGGAGATAAACCATTAATAGCAGCTTCTTTAACTAGAAAATTAGCCCATTGCATAAATAGTTTGTTAAATATATTTTTGATTCTACTTTGTCTCCATTTGGAAATGTCCTCTCTTTGGAGTAAAAATCCGATTTGCATGGGAACATTTAAAAGCAGTGGCTTGCAGTTATAGCGGTTCTCGTTTCCATGAGGTATATCCGTAGGGGCACGGCAGTGCCGTGCCCTTACACTTGGCGATATAATTTTGTACCGCATCTGAATGGGAACCGCTATAGGCATCGCCAGTTGAGCCTTTGAGGTTGAGGATTAAGCCTTT
>NZ_CALMFY010000039.1 GCF_937863485.1 uncultured Nostoc sp.
CCTCTGCCCCCCTGCCCCTCTGCCCCCCTGCTTCTTCTAAAAAGGGGCGCAAATTCGTTGTTCTATTCGACTACGAAAGCAAACCCAAAACCAAACAGCAGATTTTTCAAGCCACACGCCGCACAGCTTCTGCAATTGTAGAACTTTGCTGCCAGTGTGAAGTGGCACTACTGCCAGGTCCAGAGAAAGGAATTGACGATTGGGTTGTGGCTCTGGGTAAAAAGGCTGATATTGCCGTCACTACAATGATTGCTGATGCCTTGAGAATGAGCGAATACCAGCAAAGATTTTTCATTAACCGAGCTAGGGGACTTTACAAGTACAAGCCCAATGTAACGGTGAATACCCGCTATCTATCACTTGCAATTCACTCTCTGCCTCAATCGGGGTTAGTTGGTTTGGTTTCCGATATGGGAACAGGAAAGACTGAAATCTTGGCAGTTCTCAGAAGAGATAACCCCCAACTCAGTTTTTTGAACAATGGGCATCGGGTTACTTTGCTCAAGAATCTCAGCGATCGCTTACAAACAGCAATGTACTCCGCGATTTCTTGCGGGGACTGGGGTCAGGTAAAGGCTCTCAGCATTACCGTGGATTCTCTGTATAAAATGGCAAATGATTTACAGGCTTATGACATTCTATTTATTGATGAAGCCTGCCAGTATCTCGCTCACTTGCTCAAGTCCAAAACTTGCAAGTCACATCGTGGAGCTATTCTGGAAGTGCTTGAGTATCTAGTTTACAACGCCAAGCTGGTTGTTTTAGCTGATGCTCACCTCGATGACCTGACCATTGAATTTTTCATGAATTTGCGACCGGCTGGTGAAAAACCCTACATCATCAAAAACCAGTATCGCTCAGGTGGTCGTCAAGTTCACTGGTATGAAGGTCGAAACAGCAGCGCAATCGTTGCAGAGTTCCACGCTCAACTCATGTCGGGTAAAAAGTTGATGATGGTGAGTGACAGCAAGCGGTTTATCAAAAAGTTGGAACGAGCGCTGAATGACGGGACATCGATAGATGATAGCGACGAAACACCGGAATCAGCCGAAGACCGACAGCTACGGGTATGGGCTATTCACTCGGAAAATAGCGGCTCTGAAGAGAATGTGATTTTCATCAGAGAGATTAACGTTGCCATTAAGGATATCGATGCTTTTTTAATTACTCCCAGCCTTGGCACAGGGGTTGACATTTCCAACTATCATTTTGATGCCGTGTTTGGCGTGTTTCATGCTGTCTCGCAGTCGGCTACAGAATGCGCCCAGCAATTATGGCGGTATCGTCCAGATGTCCCCATGTATGTTTGGGTGGCCCCACGTCCTCCCTTTGGTTACGCCGAAACTAATGCCCGACGTATCAAGGAAAAGATTCTTCAGAAGAACGAGATGACCGCTTTTCTGATTCGCATTAACCGGGAAACAGGCAAACGTGGGGCTGAGAAGGATTGGGCATTAGATGCCAGTTGTCAGATTGAAGCGCAACGGAATTGGTCGATTAATAATTTACGGGCTGATTTGCGTGAGCTCCTCTCAGAAATGGGTAATACTATTGCGCCTGTGGGTGATGCAACCGATGAGGGGGCTTCCCGGTGGATGAAAGCGGCAGGTATTGCCATCGATGAAGAACATTTTCGCAAGGTGGCTAACGCCAAAGATATTGATAGAAGAACTTACACAAGTAGGCAGCATCAGGATTATCTCAAGCCGGAGGAGGTTTTGGAGTGTGAGAAGTTCCGCATACAGGATACTTACGGGATGAGCGTAACCCCGGAACTGGTTGAGCAAGATGACTCTGGACGCTTAATTAAAAAGATTGTCGCACTTGAAGCGATATTGGCAACGCCTGGGGAAATGATTACTGATGACCAGGGGCTCTCGTGTGTTGCGCCGCCCTCTGTGGTTGTGGAACGGGATTTGGGGGAACGGGAGCGATTAGCTATTTGCACTGACTGGAGCAATCATTCTACCGCGTGGTTGATGCGTCATCGGCTGGGACTGAGAGCGGTGTTGATGGATCTGATGGCTGGCGTTGAGATTAAAGGGGACGAGGCGATGATTCAGGCTTTGGCTGAGTTTTCCAAGCGCAATGCCTCTCACGTTAAAGGCATTCTTAATCTGACCATCCCGCTATCGGAGTCTGCTTTGTGGATTTTGGGGCAGTTCCTTTCGCAACTGGGTTTGTCTACTGAATCACGAAGACCAATGGAGGACGGTCAGAGGGTTCGGTATTATCGGCTGAATACTTCTGATGTAGAGTTTATCCAGAAGGTGCTGGAGTATCGTCAACGGCAGAGGGAAGAGAAGGAAAAAAAACGTCAGCAGGAACAAGATCGAAATGTGGCTTATGCAGCTAGAATGCAGTCTCAATATGGGATTAACCCGCCGTCCACACCCCCCATTAATGAAGATGGAAGTAATAATCGGGGGGGTATGGACACAGATGAAGCAGACAGTATTTCTTGGTGGGAACGGGTTAAATATTATGCTCAGTTGGCGATTGAGCGGGTTGAATATGGGGTGGAGTCAGTTAAAGAATTACTCAGTACACTAACGATTGATGAGCGGTGGGGCGTGATCTTCAAGTTTGAGGATATTGACCCTGATAAGTTTGCTCAACTGGTGGCCCTTGCGCCCGATTGGGTGGAGTGGATGGCGTGATAGTCCCGTTTTCCAAGAAGTGCGATGCCTGCGGCGGGCTAGGCATCACCGTGCCAGAAAAGGTTTTTTGTACGCTAAGAAAAATTATGAGCTACGACCGCGCAACGACTCTGCTCGGTCGGGGCTTTTTCTGCTTTGTATGGCTCGCGCGTCAAAGACATGAATGAAGCCAGAAGAGTTTGAACCGTGTGTTACACGTAATGGCTCTAACGTGGAATTCTGCTAACACTTGCTAATGGCATGGGCTTTTGTTCAACTTTAACGGCTATTCTGATCTCGACCTGAGCTTCTGAAGGAACATTTGTGTCACCGCATGGTTGGAGAGTTCTCCCGTCCTGTTTGCTCGTATCACCTCAATTAAGAAAAGGATGATATTTTGCCAAACATTTTGGAAACTGGGATGTCCATGTCCTAATTGATCTTCAACAATCGTTAATGCCTCTATGTACAACGGCTCTGCCTTACTGTAGTAGGGAGCAACGCGATTTTGTGAGGTTGGGTGAAAAAGGTGCGATCGCTAAAAT